>QCET01000034.1 GCA_003280495.1 Pelagibacteraceae bacterium AG-359-E06 | reverse complement strand
GCGACAGCATCAGGAAAAGCCATTTTGGCATTTTTAGACAAAGAAAAAAGAAAAAAAATTTTGAAGAACGGGTTATATAAATTTACTGATAAAACACATGTTAGCTTCAACTCATTAGAGCAAGAACTTCATAGAATAAAAAAAAATGGATTTGCATATGATGACGAAGAATTTCAAGAAGGCGTATTTTGTATAGGTTTTCCTATTTTTGATAATAATGGTAATCCTTATGCATCAGTTAGTTGTTCATCACCAAAATTTAAAATTAGAGATAATAAAAATTATATTGAAAAAATTAGAGTTTCTGTTGCCACATCTGCAAACGAAATAAGTAAATATTTTAAACAAATCAAAAAAAAAGGAGAAAAGCATGCCGCGTAATAATAATATGATGGGACACAATAAGAATTTTGATATTCCAAAAGAAATGGGAGCCTGGGTTTTAAACGATCCAGACAATATTAATATTGTCAAAAAACCTGTTCCACAACCAAAAGAAGGCGAAGTTTTACTTAAAATTGATGCAGTTGCAATTTGTGCAACTGACTTAGAAATTATTAGTCACGGTAACCCTGCCAGAATTGAAGGTGAATTACCTTTCAATAAAAATTATTCCCCAGGTCACGAGGCAATGGGAAGAGTTGTAAAATTGGGTGAGGGAGTTACTGAATTTAAGTTGGGAGATAGGGTTGCAGTAGAAATCCACGCTGGATGTGGAAGATGCGAAATGTGCAGAAAAGGTTGGTATACTTCATGTTTAAACTATGGTTTTGCATCTAAAGGTCATAAAGCCAACGGTTTTACAACTGACGGCGCTTTTGCAGAATATATGACAAATAGAACGCAAACTCTTGTACATGTTCCTGATGACATGTCAGATGAAGAAGCAACTTTAGCAGTTACAGCTGGAACTAGTATGTATACTCTAGATGTTATGGGAGGATTGTTTGCAGGGCAAACTATGGTTGTTACTGGACCTGGCCCAATTGGTCTGTGTGCGGTTGGAGTAGCTAGTGCTTTGGGAGCAGAAGTCGTATTAACAGGAACTAGAGATAATAGACTTGAGATAGGAAAAAAATTAGGTGCTAATCATGTTGTTAATGTAAAAAAACAGAATCCTGTTGAGTTTGTTAGAGATCTAACCTGTGGGATTGGAGCACACTACGTATTAGAATGTTCTGGTGCTGCTAATGCCATTAATGATGCTTCTGCAATGATTAGACGTGGAGGTAAAATCGGTTTGGCAGCGTTCCCTTCAAAACCTGTTGAGGTTGATATTGCAAATCTTGTTAGAAACAATGCTTATATTTATGCGACAAGAGGAGAGGGTAAATCTGCATGCCACAGAGCAATGGCTTTAATGGCGCAAAAAAGATTTGATGCAAAATTAATTCATACTCATACATTTCCAATGAAGGATCTTCAGACTGGACTTAAGTATACAAGAGAGAGAATTGAAGACGCAATAAAAGTAGTAGTTCGAAATGACGAAAGGTTAATTTAAATTAATGTTAAAATACGATAATTATTACATACCCAAAACATTAAAAGAGTACGCAAAGATGTGTAATGGTATTGGGAATTATCGTATTGTAGCGGGTTGCACAGATACAATGCCTTGGGCTAGAGAAGGAAGAGCTGGTGATGTTTATTTCAAAAATATAATTGATGTATCTAAAATTAAAGAACTTAATTATATGAAGTTTGCAAAAAAAAATATAGGCTTAGGTGCAGCAACTTCTTTCCAAGATATTTTTTTAGATAAGAAAATAAGAAAAAACCTTAAAATTTTGCCACAAATCTCAGTATGGTTTGCTGATGATCAAATTAGAGAGCAAGCAACATTAGGAGGAAATATTGTTAATGCGTCGCCAGCAGCAGATAGTACTCCCGCTTTATTATCACTTAATGCTAAAGTTATTATTGGAGTTATTAAAGGTGACAAAATTATAAAAAAAACACTTACTTTGAAAGAATTTGTTAGGGGAAGAAATAAAGTAGCCTTAGGAAA
>QCET01000033.1 GCA_003280495.1 Pelagibacteraceae bacterium AG-359-E06 | reverse complement strand
TCAATATTTCTAGCCGCTCTTCCAATTGTTTGAATTAAAGAGGTTTCTGATCTTAGAAAACCCTCTTTATCTGCATCTAATATTGCGACAAGAGCACACTCAGGTATATCTAAACCTTCTCTTAATAAATTTATTCCGACTAAAACATCAAATACACCTAGCCTTAAATCTCTTATGATTTCTATTCTTTCAAGTGTGTCAATATCTGAGTGCATATATCTGACTTTCACACCATTTTCATCAAGATATTCAGTTAAATCTTCCGCCATTTTTTTTGTGAGTGTCGTTGCTAATACTCTTTGATTTTTTTTTGAAATATTCAGACACTCATTTAATAAATCATCAACTTGATTTTTTGCTTTTCTAATTTCCACTATGGGATCTATTAAACCTGTAGGTCTAATAATCTGTTCTGCGAAAACTCCCTTTGTTTCATTCAGTTCCCATTCACCCGGTGTAGCCGAAACAAACACTGTTTGTGGTCTCATCAAATTCCATTCTTCAAATTTTAATGGACGGTTATCCATACAAGATGGTAATCTAAATCCATAATCTGAAAGAGTTTTTTTTCTTGTAAAGTCTCCTTTGTACATACCATTTAATTGAGGCACAGTAACGTGACTTTCATCTACAAAAACAATGCAATTATCTGGCAAGTATTCAAATAGTGTAGGAGGTGGTTCGCCTCTTTTTCTTCCAGAAAGAAATCTAGAATAATTTTCAATTCCAGAACATGTCCCAGTAGCTTCGATCATTTCTAAATCAAATCGTGTCCTTTCCTCAATCCTTTGCGCCTCTAATAATTTTTTTTCCTCTGTAAAAGTTTTAATTCTAATACTTAGCTCATCTTTAATTTCTTTAATTGCTTGTTTAACTGTGGGTCTCGGAGTTATGTAATGACTATTTGCGTAAAGTTTAACAATTGATAAGTTTTCAGTTTTTTCTCCAGTTAACGGATCAAATTCTTTTATTTCTACTAGTTTTTCATCCTCAATCAAAAGTTTCCAAGCCCTGTCTTCTAAATGTGACGGAAAAATTTCAATGTTTTCTCCTCTGACTCTGAAAGTACCTCTTTGAAAGTTTTGATCATTTCTTTTATATTGAAGTTCTATTAACCCTTTTATAACATCTTCCCTTTTATATTTCTCATTACGCGTAAAAGTGAATGTCATTTTACTATACGACTCGGCTGAGCCAAGCCCATAGATACATGATACACTCGATACAATAATAACGTCGTCTTTTTCTAATAAAGATCTTGTTGCAGAATGCCTCATCCTATCGATTTGTTCATTAATTGAAGACTCTTTTTCAATATAAGTATCTGAACGTGGGACATAGGCTTCAGGCGTATAATAATCATAATATGATACAAAGTACTCTACGGAATTCCCTGAAAAAAAACTTTTCATTTCCCCGTACAATTGTGCTGCTAAAGTTTTATTAGGAGCTAGTATCAATGCAGGTCTATTCAAATCTTCGATAATTTTAGCCATCGTAAATGTTTTTCCGGATCCTGTAACTCCCAATAAAACTTGACTTCTATCAAGATTATTTAATCCCTTTTTTAATTGATCAATAGCTGAAGGTTGATCACCTGCAGGCTTAAAATTATTAGTAATTTTAAATTTTTTACCACCTTCGAGTTTTTCATTAAAAAACCCTTTAGAAGTTTTCTTTTCTGCTGTATTAAAAGATTGTAATATTGTCATAAATTTATGAGTATTTTATCAAAATCATTAGAAAGAATAAAACCTTCCCCAACAATTTCTGTAACACAAAAAGCAAGAGAACTTAAGGCAAAAGGAGCGGATATTATATCATTAGGATCAGGCGAACCTGATTTTGATACACCAGACAATGTCAAAAGTGCCGCAATAGAAGCAATTAAAAATGGACAAACCAAGTATACAGCTGTGGATGGAACAGTGGATTTAAAAAATGCCATTGTATCTAAGTTTAAAAAAGAAAATAATTTAACATACGAAAAAAACCAAATTTCAGTAGGAGCTGGTGGAAAACAAGTTATCTATAATGCTTTTTTGGCTACAATAAATAGTGGGGACGAAATAATAATCCCTTCACCTTTTTGGGTATCTTACCCGG
>QCET01000032.1 GCA_003280495.1 Pelagibacteraceae bacterium AG-359-E06 | reverse complement strand
GTCTAGTGCCAATGGTGTTAATATTCCAAAGAGGCCTGCTATACTCATATTAATTATCATAGCTAAGCCTATAAGAATTGATAAATTTTTATCATTAAACCAAAATAAAATTAAAATTGCAGTTATAAAAGCAAATATTATTCCATTAAAAAAACCAACTAAAAACTCTTTTGATATTATTTTTCTAATATTTGAAGATATCAATTCCTTAGTTGCCAAAAGTCTTACCGTAACTGTCAAAGTTTGTGTTGCAGCATTGCCGCCCATAGAGGCAACAATTGGCATTAAGATTGCCAATGCAACTACTTTTTCTATATTTTCATCAAATAAACCAATTACTAAAGAAGCTATAACAGCTGTAATTAAATTTAATGTTAACCAAATAAATCTCTTTTTTGTAATATCAATTGCTGAATCTGAAATATCCTCCTCACTAACTCCGGCCAAGCGAAATGTATCTTCCTCAGTTTCTTCCTTTAATATCGTCACAATATCATCGGCTGTTATCATGCCAATTAATTTATTTTCATTATCTACTACGCCAGCTGATACAAGATTGTAGGTTTCAAAGTTATATGCCACATCCTCTTGATCCATATCTGCAGGTATTAAAAATTTATTATCAATCATAATATCTTTCATCTTTACTTCCCTTGACGCTGTTAAAACCCTTGAGGAACTTACGGAGCCGACTGGATTATTATTTTCGTTTACAATAAAAATTAATACAAATTCATTGGGTAAATTTTTTGTTTCTCTGAGATAGTCAATTGTTTCTCCTACAGACCATTGCTGGGGAACTGATGCAAATTCAGTTTGCATTATTCTACCAGCGGAATTTTCATGATAAAGATTTAGTGTTTCTATGAAAAATTTCTTATACTTTTCATCTAAAAGCTTCAATACTTCATCACATTTTGCTGTTTCTAAATTTTCAACTAAATGTACAGCATTATCAGATTCTAAATTTTGTATTATCTTCTTTATTTTTATTGGATTTAGTAAAGCTAATACTTCTTTTTGTAATTCATCTGTAAATTCAACAATAATCTTTGGATTAATATCGAAGTATTCAAAATTAAATAATACTTCTCTTATTTGCTCAGATAAATTTGATATAACCTCTGCACTATCTGACGGGTGAAGTTTATTTAATTCTTTATTTATGTAGTCAATATTTTGATTTTTTATATTATCTACTATTTTATTAAGATACTCTTGAGAAAAATTAAATTCTAATTTTTTATCTTTATTTTCAGTTTTAATATTCATATGTTCTGGTACTTATAATAAATATGGAAATAAAAATCAGCAAAAAACCAATTGATTACAAAAAAGCAATGCTTTCTCTGGATAAAAGAGTTGACGAGGTTTATATGAATAAAAACCAGGAGCTCTTATGGTTACTAAAACATCCTAATCTTTATACTGGAGGTATATCAGCTCCTGAAAATGAATTGATAGATAAGAACAAATTTCCAGTTTTCAAAACAAATCGTGGGGGTAAATGGACGTTTCACGGAGATGGTCAAAAAGTAGTTTATTTTGTTATGAACTTAAATAAAAGAGATAAAGCTATAAGAGGCTTCGTGAATAAAATAGAAGATACTATCATCTCAACCTTAAATGAGCTAGATATTGAGTCTTTTAAAGATAAAAATAATATAGGGATTTGGGTTAAACAAAATAATCTTGAACAAAAAATTGCAGCTATTGGAATAAAAGTAAAAAAATGGATTGCGTACCATGGTTTTTCAATAAACATCAATGTTAATAAATCAAATTATGAAGGTATTGTTCCATGTGGCATAAAAAAGAAAGGTATTGCTAATATCAGTGATTTTAAAAAAAATATTGATGAAAAAATATTAGATAATATTATAATTAAAAATTTCTCAAAGGTATTTCAAGATTAGTTTTTTTGAGAAAATTTATAAAATATTCTGGAATATCGGATTTATATATCATTTTTTTATTTCTAAAGTTAAATTCAATTATGTAACTATGTAACATTAATCTTAGGTTTTCTTTTTTTCCATAAATTTTATCTCCTAATATAGGATAATTCAGGTCTTTAAATTGTTTTCTAATTTGATGTTTTCTACCTGTAATAAGGTTTATATCTATAAGAGTATAAAATTTATTTCTGCTTAATATTTTAAAATCAGAAACTGAAATCAAATTTTTATTTTTATATTTGTTTTTAAATTTTGATACTATTTTACCAGATTTTTCTTTAAATTCTCCTTTTAAAATCGCCAAATATTTTTTTTTAATTTGTCTTAATGAAAATTGCTTTGACAGATATCTTGCAGTATATCTATTTTTTGCAATTAATAAAAGTCCCGAGGTATCCTTGTCAAGTCTATGTACAATAAAGAACTTATTATTTTTGTAGTTTAAAATATCTATAACATTTTTTCCGGTTTTGGTTCCGGATTGCACAGCGATACCTGAAGGTTTTGACAATACTATATAATCTTCGTTTTGGTATAATATGTCTTTATATAAATCTTTA
>QCET01000031.1 GCA_003280495.1 Pelagibacteraceae bacterium AG-359-E06 | reverse complement strand
TGAAGAATGGAAAGAAAATAAAAATCAGAAAACAATTGAGTTTTCTGAATTAATTAATTTTTTTAGGAATTAACATGTTAAATCCAATAGATAAAAAGCGTAAAATTGAAGATATTTCTAAATTTTTTTTAAAGTATTTTAAGCGTGAAGGTTTTGAGTTTGTTGATTTAGATCTAATAATCGATACGGATTTGCTTACTAAAAGATCAGGGGAGGAATTTAAGAAAAGTACAATTACTTACAAAGATCTCTCTGGAAAAGAGATTAGTCTAAGACCAGATCTAACAATCTCTACTGCAATAAAATATATTCAAGATAAAAACACCAAAACTAAAAAATACTCTTATTTCGGATCAGCCTTTAAATTATCATTAAATGGCAAGCTCAAAGTTTTTAATCAAATTGGTTGCGAGTTAATTAACTCCAAACAAGGACAAGAAGACAAAGTGATCCAAACATTCTTAAAATCATTAAAAAAATATAAAAAGAAAAAAGTTTACCTCGGCGACATCGGAATTTACAACAGTTTAATAGATAATTTTCTATTTGATATTTTTATTTTATAATCTTCTTTTTCTAATCCACATTTGTTTAATATTTCAGACGCTAAAACACATAATTCAGAGTCAGCTAATAAATTGTTAGTTCCGATAAAATCGGCATCAAATTGTAAAAACTCTCTAAAGCGTCCTGGACCCGGTTTTTCATTTCGCCATACTGTTCCGATTTGATACCTCTTGAATGGCTTTGGTATTTCTTCAAAGTTTTTCGCAGAATAGCGCGCTAATGGAGCTGTGAGATCATACCTTAATGATAGCCAATTCTTACCATCTTCAAATGAGAATACTCCCTCTGAAGGACGATCCTTATCTGGTAAAAATTTTCCCAATGATTCAGAGTACTCAAAGCTCGGTGTCTCAAGATACTCAAAACCATATTTTGTCATTGTCTCACGTATTTGCTTAATGAGAAAATCTCTAATGACTAAGTCTTTTTCTTTTCTATCTACAAAACCAGCTGGTAATTCTACCGGGGGTCTTGAAATCTTTTTTTTCATTATTTTGGTACAGCCGGGTGGATTCGAACCACCGACATCTAGTTCCACAAACTAGCGCTCTAACCAACTGAGCTACGGCTGCATATCCTTCTGTTATATAATTATTTTAATTTTAGTTAAATAAATAGTTTAGCCAAGCATGTGCTTAGCATGCATTAAATGGTGAGAATGTTTAAAAACTATTTTTTTCATTTAATTACTATGTACTTATTTATTTTATTTTTGCAAGTCAATTAAGTGGTGGTCATGGCTGGAATTGAACCAGCGACACAAGCCTTTTCAGGGCTCTGCTCTACCAACTGAGCTACATGACCAGATGAAGCTTTTTTTCATAAAATGAAAAAATAATCAATTGAAATTCTTTGATTATTTTAATCTAAAAGTAATCCTGCCTTTAGTTAAATCATAAGGCGTTACTTCAACCATGACCATGTCTCCTGCTAAAACACGTATGCGATTTTTTCTAAGTTTTCCAGATGTGTGAGCCAAAATTTCATGATCGTTTTCTAATTTTACACGGAATGTTGCGTTAGGTAAAAGTTCAGTTACTTTACCTTTAAATTCTAACATTTCTTCCTTTGGCATTAATCTCCTAATCTTTTTCGAACTGATAATGCGTGTGCATGTAGTCCTTCATACTCAGCAAGGTTTATAGCTAATTGGCCAATCTTTTCAATACCTGATTTGCTGCACTTAATTACAGAAGTCTTTTTATAAAAATCTGCTACAGATAAGCCCGATGAAAATCTTGCTGATCCCGATGTTGGAAGTACGTGATTAGGTCCAGCAATATAATCACCGATAGCCTCCGGGCTATATTTTCCTAAAAATACAGAACCTGCGTTTGAAATTCTTTTTTCAATGGCCTCGGGATTATTTACTTTGATCTCTAAATGCTCTGGAGCAATACGGTCTACAATATCTATAATCTCTTTATTATTCCTCACAACAATTATAGCTCCGTAATTTTTGATACTTTTTGATGCAATTTTATTTCTTGGTAAACTTTTCAAAAGTAAATTGACTTTGCTTTTGACTTTTCGTCCAAAATTTTTATCTTTTGTAATTAAAATACTTTGTGACAAAACATCGTGCTCAGCTTGTGATAGAAGATCAATTGCTGTCCATTCAGGATTGCAACTATTATCTGCTATTACTGTGATTTCCGATGGTCCCGCAACCATATCAATTCCAACTGAA
Organism: Pelagibacteraceae bacterium AG-359-E06; assembly: GCA_003280495.1. Classification (GTDB taxonomy): domain Bacteria; phylum Pseudomonadota; class Alphaproteobacteria; order Pelagibacterales; family Pelagibacteraceae. The sequence goes on along the minus strand of QCET01000031.1, from coordinate 326 downwards.
CCAAAAAGTTCTTTTTTTGCTGTAGCTACATATATATTTCCTGGTCCTACAATTTTATCTACACGAGGTAAACTTTCTGTTCCATATGCTAACGCTGCAACGGCCTGCGCTCCACCAACTCTAAATATAGATTTAATTTTACATTTTTTTGCAGCATACAAAACACCAGCATTAATTTTTCCATTTGGACACGGAATTACTGCATATATGTTTTTAACATTAGCTACAATGGCAGGTATAGCATTCATAAGCAAAGTACTAGGATAACTAGCGGTTCCACCTGGCACATAAATACCTATGCTTTTTAAACTTCTAAATTTATAAGA
>QCET01000030.1 GCA_003280495.1 Pelagibacteraceae bacterium AG-359-E06 | reverse complement strand
TTAGTAAATTTAAGAAAGACAGCGAAAGAAGCGGCATTAGCATTTTTGCTACCTATTATTATTTTAGGCGGTATTTTTGGAGGAGTCGTAACAGCTACAGAGGGCGCTGGTTTAGCAGTTGTAGCAGCTTTGATTATAGGTCTTATCTATCGAGAATTTGATTTTAAAAGATTATATCAAGCTGCAACAGAAGGAGCGATTCAAACAGCTGCAGTAATGTTATTAGTTGCGGCATCAGTATTGCTTGGCGAATTTTTAACTGTAGAACAAATCCCTCAAAAAGTAGCTGAGTCAATTATTGATATGACACAAAACAAGTATGCGGTTCTTGCGATATTAAATGTATTTTTACTTGTTATTGGCTTTTTCTTACATTCAGTTGCTGCAATAATTTTAACAGTTCCAATTGTAATGCCGCTTGTAAATGCAGTCGGCATTGACCCAGTTCATTTTGGAATTATTGTAACTTTAAATCTTGCAATAGGGCAGCAAACACCTCCAGTCGCAAGCGTGTTAGTAACCGCATGCTCTGTTGCAAAAGCAGATATTTGGGATGTGACAAGGGCAAACATAATGTTTATTTGCGTATTATTATTTTTATTAATGCTCGTAACCTATGTTCCTGCAGTACCAATGACTTTGGTTGAATTTTTTTATAGATCATGAGCTCTTTAATAAAATTAAAAGACATAAATAATTTTTGCGTGCAGGTTTCTTTGAATAGACCTGAAAAGTTAAATGCATTGACAAAACCAATGTGGAAAGAGTTAGGAAGTGTATTTCAAAAACTTAGCAAAAATAAAAACTTAAGATGTATCATTATCAGAGGAGAGGGAGGAAAGTCTTTTTCACCTGGAAACGATATTGGAGAATTTGAAAAACAAAGATCGACTAGTAAGCTTGCCAAAGCTTATGGCAAATTTTTACATGGAACGCTTAGGAGCATTCAAGATTGTCCAATCCCGACTATTGCTCTGATAGAGGGAATTTGTGTCGGAGGTGGTCTTGAAATAGCAGCATGCTGTGACATTAGGATTTGTGGAAAAAATTCAAGATTTGGAGTGCCAATAAAGAGATTGGGATTAACTATGGCTGCAAATGAACTTCAAGCTCTACTGAAGATTACAAATTATTCAATTGCTATGGAAATTTTATTAGAAGGTAAAATTTATAATGCTGATGAAGCTTATGAAAAATTACTTGTTAATAAAGTCGTTGACGATAATGAAGTTGAAAATGAAACATTAAAAACAGCAGAATTAATTTGTGAGGGTGCACCAAAAGTGGCAAGGTGGCATAAACTGTTCGCAAAAGAAATAATTAAGACGGGAAAAGTTTCGGAAAAATTAAATAATGTTGGTTATAAATGTTATGACACAGAAGATTTCAAAATAGGATACAAATCTTTTTTAAATAAAATTAAACCAAAGTTTAAAAATAAATGACATGCCAGGTCCTTTGAAAGGAACAAAAGTTTTGGAGCTAGCACAAATTATGGCAGGACCAGCTTGTGGTTTAATGCTGGCAGATTTAGGTGCAGACGTTATCAAGATAGAAAAAATTCCTGAAGGGGATGACTCAAGAAAATTTTTACCACCAGATGTCAAAGGCGAGTCAGCTGCTTTTATGATTATGAATCGTGGAAAAAGAGGACTGGGTTTAAATCTAAAAGATAAAATGGGAATTGATATTTTTAAAAAAATGGTAGCCAAATCAGATGTTGTAGTAGAAAATTTTAGAAAAGGGACTTTAGAGAGGCTTGGCATAGGTTACGAAGAATTAAAGAAAATTAATCCAAAAATAATTCTTTGTGAAATTTCTGGATATGGCAGAACTGGACCGTATGCAAATAAGGGAGGATTTGATTTAGTTGCACAAGGCGCTAGTGGTTTAATGAGCATAACTGGTGAAAGCAAAGAAAAACCACCAATGAAAGTTGGTGCACCATTAACTGATATAACCGCAGGAATCCTTGGTGCAACAGGCGTTTTAGCGGCATTGATAAATAGAGAAAAAACTGGCTTAGGTCAAAAAGTAGATACTTCATTGTTTGAAGCTGGAATCATCCATACTTATTGGCAGTCAGCTATAGCTGGAGCGACTGGTAGTTCTCCTGGTCCTTTAGGATCTGCGCACCCCCTAACAGCACCTTATCAAGCATTTAAAACAAAAGATAAATGGATAACAATTGGAGCATCAAATCAAAATAGTTGGATGAATTTAATCAAAGCATTGAAAAGAGAAGATTTAAACAAAGATGAAAGATTTTGCGATAACAAAAATAGAATGAAGAATCTAAATGCTCTTGTAGAAATATTAAATACTGAACTTACAAAAAAAACCTCACAAGAATGGTTAGCAATTTTTGACAAAAAAGGTTTACCATGCGGGCCTATAAATTCAATTTTAGATATGCATGTTGATAGTCAAACAATTCATAGAAAAATGATAATTGACGTTGAAAATAAAAAAGCTGGTAAAAGCAAGGCAATTGGAATGCCAATTAAATTTTCTAATACCAATAATGAAAAGTTTATTGGGTCACCAACACTTGGGGAGCACACTAATCAAATTTTAGAAGAATTTGGCTTTAGCATAACGGATATAGATAAATTTAAAAAAAATAAAGTGATAATATAAATTCGTTTGTTATATTTTTTGATCGTACGTTCCTACTTTATTAGTTTTTTGTAATTGCTCATCAATAAAATCAAAAATTGCTTTTTTTCTATCATCGGATGTTGGACTTTCGGTTACAACGACTAATGATGGCTTATTTGATGATGCTCTAATCAAACCCCACGAGCCATCACCAAGTGAAAATCTAATACCATTGACAGTCAATATTTCTTTTATTTCTTCTCCATCAATTTTGATATTGTCATCCTTAAATTTGATAAATTTTTTAATCATATCAT
>QCET01000029.1 GCA_003280495.1 Pelagibacteraceae bacterium AG-359-E06 | reverse complement strand
AATAATGCAATCATAGAAGGTATTTATTTGCATGCCCGAGAAATAATCGAGAGATTAAATGATGGTACTATTGATATGGGAATTTCCGGTTTGGATTTGTTAAATGAGAATTCTGATGATTACAAAAAAAGAATCAGTCTTAATAAAAAACTCGATTTTGGTTTTGCAACATTAGTTGTAGCTGTTCCAAATGATTGGCTTGATGTACAAAATATGGCAGATTTAGAGGAGATAAGTTTTGAATTTAGAGAGAAAAATAATAGAAGATTAAGGGTTGCAACAAAATATCCAAACTTAACTGAAAAATTTTTTCTATCTAGAGGAGTTTCAGAGTATCAACTCGTTTCTAGTTTGGGAGCCACAGAATCATATCCATTTACAGGCTCCTCGGAATTAATTACAGACATAACTTCAAGTGGAACAACATTAAGAGAAAATAACTTAAGGGTTATCTCTGACGGACAAATATTGGAAAGTTCTGCGTGTTTATTTACAACTAATAAGATTAAAAATATAAATTTAAAAGATTTAAAATGAAAATAATTGACGAAATTTTTGACGATATTAGCTTTAAGATTGGACCAGAAAAAAATATTAGAAAAGAGTATTTATATCGTATTATTAAAAGATTTTATAAACTAGCTGGATTAGAAAAAAATTTTATCTTTAAGAATCTTATAATACCGAATGACAAATTAGATCACAAATTAAAGAATGCTTTATTAAATATTAAGGCAATGGCTTCATACGCCAATGGTTATATAATTAATAGAATATGTAAAAATTTAAAAGATGATCAAATTTATGTAAACATAGGAGTTTGGAAAGGCTTTTCTTTAATAGCCGGGATGGTTAACACTAATTGTCATGTAGATGGTGTAGATAATTTTTCTGAGTTTAAAGAAACTAATCCCAAGGAGGAATTTTTAACAAATTTTAATAAGTATAAAAATACCTCCAAACATAAATTTTACGAGATGGATTATAAAATTTACCTTAAGGAATTTGAAAGTAGAAAGATACCTATAAATTTTTATTTCTATGACGGTGCGCATTATTATAAAGATCAACTCGAGAATTTAGAGATTGCGCATAACTTTTTTTCAAAAGATACAATCATTTTAATCGATGATTTTAATGGTGAACAAGTAGAGCAAGCGACCATGGATTTTATTTCAAAATATCCAAATCAATTTAAGATATTAAAACAAAATAAAACAAAAAATTTAAATCACCCATCCTTTTGGAATGGCAATATGATTTTCCAAAAAGTCTAATTTGCAATTGTTGTAAAAAAAAACCCCGACTTTGCGGGGTTTTTTTAATTCAAATTTGGAAATGTTACATTCCCATTCCGCCCATGCCGCCCATGCCAGGCATTCCACCTCCCATTGGAGGCATTCCACCACCGGCACCGCCTGAGTCTTTATCCTCAGGTTTATCACCGATCATAGCTTCAGTAGTAATCAGTAAACTAGATATTGAAGCAGCGTCTTGCAAAGCTGTTCTTACAACTTTTGTAGGATCTATAATTCCTTTTGCAATCATGTCACAAAACTCAGCTCCTTGAGCATCATAACCGTGAGAACCTTTTTTGCCTTCTAGAAGTTTTCCAACTACAACAGAACTGTCGACTCCAGCGTTAGCAGTTATTTGTCTAATAGGTGCCTGTAGAGCTTTTCTGATTATTTCTACGCCAGCTTTTTGATCATCACCTTTAACTTTGACAGATTTTAAAACTTCCGATGCGTAAAGTAGAGCACATCCACCACCAGTTACAACTCCTTCTTCAACTGCTGCTCTCGTGGAGTTAAGTGCATCATCGACACGATCCTTTCTCTCTTTAACTTCAACTTCAGTGGCACCACCAACTTTAATTACAGCTACACCACCAGCTAATTTTGCTAATCTCTCCTGTAGTTTTTCTTTATCGTAATCTGATGTAGACTCATCAATTTGTTTTCTAATTGATGCACATCTAGCTTCAATATCGCTTTTTTTACCCGCACCATCTACTACAGTTGTGTTATCTTTATCAACTTTAATTTTTTTACAAGAACCTAGATCATTTATTTTTACATTTTCTAGTTTGATACCAAGATCTTCAGAGATCACTTGGCCGCCAGTCAATATTGCAATATCTTCTAGCATTGCCTTTCTTCGATCTCCAAAACCTGGAGCTTTAACTGCAACAACTTTTAAACCACCCCTTAGTTTGTTTACAACCAGTGTCGCTAATGCCTCTCCTTCAACTTCTTCAGCAATTATTAATAAAGGTCTTGAGGATTGAACCACAGATTCTAATAGAGGAACAATAGATTGTAAATTTGAAAGCTTTTTATCACAAAGTAATACTAAGGGATTATCTAACTCAGCAGTCATTTTATCTGCATTTGTTATGAAGTATGGTGACAAAAATCCTCTATCAAATTGCATTCCTTCTACAACATCAAGTTCAGTTTGTAAGCCTTTAGCTTCCTCAACAGTAATAACACCTTCGTTACCAACTTTTTGCATAGCTTTTGCTATCATATCGCCGATTTCTTTTTCACCATTTGCTGAAATAGTTCCAACTTGAGCTATCTCTTCACTGGTTTTAACCTTTTTTGAACTTTTTTTAATATCGGCTATTACCGTCTCTATAGCGGTGTCTATTCCTCTTTTAACGTCCATAGGGTTCATTCCAGCTGCAACATATTTACAACCTTCTTTTGCAATAGCTTGTGCTAAAACTGTTGCTGTTGTTGTTCCGTCTCCAGCTTCGTCATTAGTTTTACTTGCAACTTCTTTAACCATTTGAGCTCCCATATTCTCAAATTTATCTTCTAACTCAATTTCTTTAGCAACAGTTACACCATCTTTAGTAATTCTTGGGGCTCCAAAAGATTTATCTATAACAACATTTCTTCCTTTAGGTCCTAGTGTAACTTTTACTGAGTTAGCAAGTATATC
>QCET01000028.1 GCA_003280495.1 Pelagibacteraceae bacterium AG-359-E06 | reverse complement strand
TGGTTTATAAACAATTTTCTCCTTAAGCAAACCGTGATCAACACAATAATTTTGATCTATAATTGGCTTTTGACTTTCGTTAATTTTTGGGGCTACTGACATGATAAACACTCCTCATAGTTATTATTATCTTCATTATTATTATTTCCTTTTGTTTTTGTCGCCTTAGCAACAGTTGTATTTACTACCTCTGCACGCTGTATTGATTTCGACCTACAGTAGTACAGACTTTTGAGACCCTTTTTCCACGCTTGATAATGGATCTGATGTAAATCTCTTTTATGAACGTCAGCTGGTAAAAATATATTAAGTGATTGAGCCTGAGTAATGTGTGGCGTTCTATCAGCTGAATGATCAATTAACCATCTCTGATCTAATTCGAAAGCTGTTTTAAATACATCTTTTTCATTATCAGTTAAAAAATCTAGATGCATTATTGAGCCTTGATTAGTGGTAATTGAAGACCAAGTTTCATTATTATCTTTGTTATGTTTTTGCAATAATCTTTTTAAATACTTATTTTTAACGTTAAACGAACCTGACAAAGTTTTATGCGTATAACTATTGGCTGCGATAGGTTCGATACCTGGTGAGGCTCCTCCGCAAATAATTGAAATTGAAGCCGTTGGCGCTATTGCGGTTTTATTTGAAAACCTTTCCATTACTCCGTAATCTTTTGCATCAGGGCATGGACCTCTCTCCTCAGCGAGTTTTTTTGAAGCTTCAGTTGTTTGTTTGTCAATTTGTTTAAATATTTTATTATTCCACGCTTTTGCCATAACTGACTCAAATGGAATGTCGTTTTTTTGTAAAAAAGAATGAAAACCCATGACTCCTAATCCTACACTTCTTTCTCTCATTGCTGCGTATGTTGCGTCCTTAAAAGAATTAGGTGCACGTGTTATGAAATCCGTTAAAACATTATCTAAAAATCTCATCACATCTTCAATAAAACCGTTTTGATCTTTCCATTCATCATATGTTTCGATATTAAGAGATGATAAACAACAAACCGCTGTTCTTTCTTTTCCAAATTTATCGATTCCAGTCGGTAGTGTAATTTCACTACATAAATTAGAAGTTTTAACAGTCAGTCCTGCCATTTTATGATGTTGAGGTATCATCCTATTAACTGTATCGATATAAACAATGTATGGTTCGCCTGTTTCTACCCTCGCTGTTAATAATCTTATCCAAAGATTTCTAGCTTTTATTTTGTTTTGAACAGTTCCATCGTACGGACTCTTTAATGCCCAGTCGCCATCCGTTTCTACAGCCCTCATAAATTCATCAGTTACCAAAACTCCATGATGTAAATTTAATGCTTTTCTATTTGGGTCTCCTCCTGTTGGTCTTCTCATCTCAATAAATTCTTCAATCTCGGGATGGTCGATCTGCAAATAGCAGGCTGCGGAACCTCTTCTTAGAGATCCCTGACTAATAGCTAAGGTTAAGGAGTCCATGACTTTTATAAACGGTACAATTCCAGAAGTTTTGCCAACCCTTCCAACTTTTTCACCAATTGATCTAAGATTACCCCAATAACTACCTATTCCTCCTCCTTTTGCGGCAAGCCAAACATTTTCACTCCATAAATCTACTATTCCTTCAAGTGAGTCTGAAGCTTCATTTAAAAAACAAGATATTGGCAATCCTCTTTCTGTTCCTGCGTTTGATAAAACTGGTGTTGCTGGCATAAACCATAAATTGGAAATGTAGTGATACAATCTTTGAGCATGCAAGTTGTCATCTGCATAAGTTGCGGCAACTCTAGCAAATAAATCTTGATAGGATTCTCCCTCGCTTAAGTATCTATCAGTTAAAGTAGCTTTTCCAAAGTCAGTAAGTTTTGAGTCCTTTTCTCTATCAATCTTAATTGTTATTCCTTTTTCATTTTGAAAAAGTTCTGTTGAATTAGTAAGTGAAAATAAATCAGGTTTTTTTATCTCTTTCAAATTCTTGGTAGAATCTTTAATTATGTCTGATTGGTTTTTTTCGACAGCATTTTTTATTGCCAGAGCTATGTTTTCTTGCATTTTATTCCCTTTTTTAGTGCTTTTTAAGTAAAACAACTAGATGTTGTGTATTAATATTCTTAATATACTATAAGTATAAGTAATACAATAGAACATAACATGAACATTTAAAAAAAACAAGCTGTTAATTATTATCTTTTATTAAGTTATTAATTTTACTATTAAATTTTTGTGAACAAAATTGATATCCACATAAATCACAATGGCTTTAGAGAATATGATGCAAGATGGCTTTATCCTGATGAGATAAATCTTGCTGGATTAGAACATTTGGGCCTTGGATTAGGTACTCAAATCTTAAATAAAACAGGTAAAGAATCGCCTCGAGTTGTAGTGGGTTATGATTATAGATCTTACAGTGAAGAAGTAAAAAATTCTTTAGTTCAAGGTCTTTTAAATTCAGGATGTAATGTTGAGGATGTAGGTTTGTCATTATCTCCAATGGCATATTATGCGCAATTTGAATTAAACGCAGATGGTGTTGCGATGGTTACTGCCAGTCATAATGAAAATGGGTGGACTGGAGTCAAAATGGGTATCGAAAAGGGCCTTACTCATGCACCAGAAGAAATGAAAGAACTAAAAGATATCGTGATCAATCGAAAGTTTATTAAAAAAAAAGGTAAATATAAAAAAATAGAAAACTTTAGTCAAATATATAAAAATAATTTAATTAAAAATAATAAAATAAATAAAAAAATTAAAGCCGTGGTGGCATGCGGAAATGGCACGGCGGGTATATTCGCACCAGAAATAATTAGAGGTATTGGTTGTGAAGTTATTGAAATGGACTGTGATCTAGACTTTTCTTTTCCAAAATACAACCCAAATCCTGAAGATTTAAAAATGCTACATGAAATTTCAATGAAAGTAAAAGACACCAATGCAGATATAGGATTTGGATTTGATGGAGATGGAGATAGGGTTGGAGTAATCGATAATAATGGGAATGAGATATTTTCAGATAAGATTGGCCTTCTTATTGCGAGAAACTTAGCGCCCCAATTTCCAAATTCAAAATTTGTAATTGATGTTAAATCGACAGGTTTGTTTTCAAAAGATAAAATATTGGAAAAATATAATTGCAAAACAATTTATTGGAAAACTGGTCACTCTCATATTAAGAGGAAAGTAAATAAAGAAAAAGCACTGGCAGGTTT
>QCET01000027.1 GCA_003280495.1 Pelagibacteraceae bacterium AG-359-E06 | reverse complement strand
GTTCAAATTTTTTTTAAAAAATATCCAAAATTAAAGTTTAATTGCTGTTACATTCTTTTTCCAGATCCGTGGCATAAAAAAAAACATAATAAAAGAAGATTAATCAATCCCGAATTTCTACAAAAATTAGTGATAAGAACAAAAACAGTCTATTTTTTAAGTGATAATTACGACTATTACCTTAATGTAAAATCGTCTGCATTAAAGTTAAAAAAAGTAAAAATTGTTTTATCATCGAAAAAATTTAAGACAGCCAATACCAAGTACCTTCTTAGAGCAAAAAGGTTGAGAAATAAGCTTTATTATTTAACCATTGATAAAGAATAGTTTTTATAGTATTTTTGACAAAACTTAAAAACTGAAATGGGCTTATGCCCATTTTTTTTTATAAAACATAAAATGCTTAATAATAGAATAGATAGTACTGAAATAATTAAAATTGCTGATGCCGTAGCAGATGAAAAATCTATAGATAAAAATTTAGTCTTAAATTCTATGGAGACCGCGATCGAAAAAGCAGCTAGAACCAGATATGGTTCCGAAAATGAAATCTATGTTAAAATAGATAGAGAGACTGGAAAAATTGAATTAGGTAGAAAACTTAAGGTCGTAGAGAAAGTAATTAGTTCACATAGCGAGATTGATCTTAATGAAGCAAAAAAAATTAATTCAGAATATAAAATTGGAGATGTTATAGAAGAAGAGTTGCCACCAATAGATTTTGGAAGAATTGCTGCACAAACAGCAAAGCAAGTAATTTCTGTTCAAATAAGAGATGCGGAGAGAGATAGACAATATAATGAGTTTAAAGACAAGGTGGGAGAAATATTAAGCGGTATAGTTAAAAGATCAGAGTATGGTAATATTATAGTAGATCTTCAGAAATCAGAAGCGGTTATTAGAAGAGAGGAGCTAATACCGAGGGAAAATATAAAAAATGGTGATAGAATAAAAGCTTACTGTTACGAGGTCAAAAGAGAAAATAAAGGTCCACAAATCTTTTTATCAAGAGCTCACCCGCAGTTTCTTGCTAGTTTATTTCAGCAAGAAGTTCCAGAAATATATGAGGGAACAATAGTTATAAAATCAGTGGCACGTGATCCTGGTAGTAGAGCAAAAATTTGCGTGCAATCTAAAGATAGCTCAATAGATCCAGTAGGAGCATGTGTTGGTATGAGAGGAAGTAGGGTTCAAACTATTGTGAATGAATTACAGGGTGAGAAAATTGATATTATTAATTGGACAGAAGATACATCAAAATTAGTCGTAAGCGCATTATCACCTGCAGAAGTAATGAAAGTAATAATTGATGATGATAATTCAAGAATTGAAGTTGTTATTGATGAAAATAATTTAAGCAAAGCGATAGGTAGAAGAGGCCAAAATGTTAGATTAGCCTCAAAGTTATTAAATTACGAAATAGATATTTTAACTGATAAAGAGGAGTCAGAAAAAAGACAAACTGAATTTAAAGACAACACCTCAAAATTTGTGAAGAATTTAGAAATAGACACAACGATGGCTCAGTTATTAGTTTCGGAGGGTTTTAATTCAATACAGGATATCGAGAATTCAAATGTAGACGAGATCTTAAAAATTGAGGGTTTTGACGAAGAAACAGCTAAGGAATTAAAAAATAGGGCTAAAGAATACCTTGAGGAAGAGGCAAAAGAAATTGCTAACAAGGTTCAAGAGTTAGGTATACAAGAAGAACTTGCTAATCATAAAGGGCTAACTCTTGGAATGTTATTAACTTTAGGTGAAGAAAATATCAAAACGTTGAAAGATTTCGCGGAATTATCTAGTGATGAAATTATTGGCGGATACGATGAAATAAAAGGTAAGAGAGAAAAATTCGATGGAATATTAGAAGAATTTAATTTGTCTAGAAAAGATGCAGAGGATTTAATTATGAGAGCAAGAAAAAAAGTTTTTAATATATGAGGCGCGGGTATTTAAATTATGAACTCAAAAGAAAAGAAAAAAAAACTCACTTTAAAAAATTTCAAAGGATCATCAACCTTTAAACCAACTGCATCAAAAGTATCTATACCTAAAAGAGGATTTGAAAAAAAGAGCGGTCAATTTAAAAGCAATTTAAGAACAAATCTACTTAGAGGTGGATTAGTAAAAAAGACACCAATTATTCAAGATGAAAAGCAAAATAAAGTAAAGGAATGGGCAAAGAAAAAGATTCAAGAAGAGCTATTTAAAGGAAAAAAAAAGACTTCAACAAAAAAGACATTTGATAGTAAGAGGAAACTAACAATTGGACGTGCACTGTCTGACTCTGAAGGAGAAATTAGACAAAGAAGTTATGCATCAGTAAAAAGAGCAAGAGATAAAATATTAAAAAAATCAACATCAGGTATTAATCAAAATATAAAAGTTAAGCGAGAAGTCTCAATTCCTGATTTGATAACTATCCAGGAATTAGCAAACAGGATGGCTGAAAGAGCGTCGTCAGTCATAAAATATCTATTTGAAAAAAAAATTAAAGTAACCATAAACCATAGTATAGACGCTGACACAGCTGAATATATTGTGAATGAATTTGGGCATAAACCGGTAAGAGATAAAATCCCTGAAGATAGTTTAAAAGATGCATTAAAAGAGGACATAACAGATCATAATGAGCCAAGGGCACCAGTTGTTACAGTTATGGGACACGTAGATCATGGTAAAACTTCTTTACTTGATGCCCTACGTGAAACTGATGTCGTGTCTACAGAGAGTGGTGGAATTACTCAACATATAGGTGCCTATCAAGTAAATGTTAAGGACAAAGGTTTAATCACATTTATTGATACACCTGGACATGCTGCTTTTACTGAGATGAGAGCTCGTGGTTCTAAGATAACCGATATCGTGGTGTTAGTTGTTGCAGCAAATGATGGTATTAAACCACAAACCGTAGAAGCAATAAAACACTCTAAAGCTGCAAAAGTCCCTATTATTGTGGCAATAAATAAATGTGATTTACAAGGTATCGATAAAGTCAAAGTTAAAAATCAGCTTTTAGAACATGAGTTAGTTGTAGAGGACATGGGAGGGGATGTTTTATGTGTTGAAATATCAGCTTTAAAAAAACAAAATCTAGAGAAACTTAAGGAATTAATATTACTTCAATCAGAATTATTAGACTTAAAAACTAACTCAAAGAAATCAGGAAAAGGTATTGTGATAGAGTCAAGGTTAGATAAAGGTAAAGGACCAGTATCAACAATATTAGTTACATCAGGAACATTGAAAAAGGGAGATCTATTTGTAACTGGAACATCTAATGGAAAAATCAGAGCTATGTACAACTATAAGGGAGATAATATAAATGAAGCTAAGCCATCAACTCCCGTAGAGATAATTGGTTTAAACTCCGTTAATAAAGCTGGAGATGATTTTATAGTTCTTAATAATGAAAACCAAATAAAAGAAATAATAGCATACAGAGAAAATCAGCAAAAAAATATTCAAAATAGTCAAAGCGCTAATAAAGATAATATTTTTGACAATCAAGCGAAAGAGGAAAAAATAAATATAATCTTAAAAGCTGATGTTCATGGTTCACTAGAAGCGCTAATAAGTTCAATTACAAAAATAGATATTAATGGAGTCTCACCAAAAATTATATTGTCAGCAGTTGGACCAGTGACAGAAACTGATGTAAATTTAGCTAAAGCATCAGATGCCAAATTAATCGGTTTTAATATAAGACCAAACAAAGAAGCCAAAGAGCTTTCAAATAAATATAAAATCACTATTAATTATTTTAATATTATTTATGAAGCCTTAGATTTTGTTAAAAGTGCAACGAAAGGATTATTTGCTCCGGAAACAAAAGAGGAAAGCCAAGGCACATGTG
>QCET01000026.1 GCA_003280495.1 Pelagibacteraceae bacterium AG-359-E06 | reverse complement strand
AATTTATTTACTTGGAGCTGTGTTAAGTTTTAGTTTAATTTATGAGTACAACGTTAACAAAAATTTTCTTAAAGCTGATGATATTTTTGTTTTATTAATGTTGCCTGGCTTTGATTTGCTTAGACTTTCATTAACCAGAATATTGAGTGGAAGAAATGCTTTTGTTGGAGATAGAAGTTAATATTAAAATTTTGCTAAAAGGTTTAGAATTATATTTATCATCAAAAAGTCCTACTAAGAAAAACAGAGAAACGAATAGAAAAATACTTGCGTATTCCCTCGTAGTAGAAAAATTAATAAAAGGAGTTTCAATGATTAAAGATAAAACAGACAAAACGAAATAATTAAAAAATATAAATATTCCCCCCAACAAAGGAACATTTTGCTTGTGAATTTTGAGTTTTTTATCAGGTTTATCATTTAAAGGTATCAATTTTTTTATCTTATTAAATGATAGAAGTAGAAAGATATTTGTTAAAATTGTAATTGATATATAAGTCATTTTTTAAAAATTTTACTATTTAAGTACAAATAAAACCCTAGTGTATAATAGATTATAATCGATATCCAAGTATTAAAAAAATTTCCACTCGGAACAAACGGAAAAAAATTAATCATAATAGCTAAACTTGATATTAAAAATGAAATTTGTTCAACATTCATTTTTAATGAACCTATTTTTACAATTTTAAAAAAATTATAAATTACATATGTCGCGGCAATAAAATAGAATATTACACCAATCAGGCCTAATTCTGATAGTACTTGCAAAAACAAATTGTGTGGATGCACCGAGCATACACCGATATTCGAATTATGATTAATATTACCACAATGAACTCTAAAACCTTCAGGGCCGGTACCGAATACTTTATTTTCTGAAAATAAATGTAAGGCTAACTTAAAATGTCCTTCATGATCTTTACTAAAAAATTTTATATCGCGAGAATAATTAAATTTATCCTCTAATTTTTTTATCTTGTAATCATCTTTAATTTTTTGATCTGTAATTTCATTAAAAGTTTTGAAAAACATTCTATCAGTTGGGTTGTACTCTCCGATTTTGAAGTAAGATAGTAAAGTTACAATTATTGAAAAAATAATTAAGGAATTAATAAAAATTTTTCTAAAGTATCTAATAAAAATAATTGATAGACCTAAAAAAATAATTAGAAGAAAAAAAGCTGTTCTTTCACCTGAAAGAAATATAGTAAGGAAGTATATTGAAAAAAAAATTGTAGATAAAATTGAATACTTTTTTAAGTCAAATTTATTAAGAGTAATTATAATCAAAATTATTGGGAAAAACCTCAGAAGAAAACTTCCTAAGATCAAATTTTCTTCAAATAGACCTGCTACTCTTCCATAATTTTGTTTCTGATCAACTTCAAAACCAAAAAAGTTATATCCGAATATATATTGATAAATCGCATCTAATAAAATGAAAGAAAATGTAAATAAATATAAGGAATGTTCTCTCACATGTATTTTTAATGGTTTTAATTGTAAGATAAAAAATATGCACGCCGTGAAAACTACAAATCTAAAATAGAATAACGTGGATAGCTGAAAAATGGTTTTGCCATTTAATAAAGCATTTAATGAAATATAAAATGAGAATAAAAATAGAAATATTAATATTTTGTTGTTGAGTATATGAAACTTATTAGTCTTTATTATCAAATATACTGAGATCAATATAATTGATAAAGATATGACCTGCGATGTAAATATTCCGAATATCATTAAAAATGGAAAAAATAGTATTAAGTTGAGCGTAAATTTTTCTAAGTATTTATCCATTTATAATTCTCGCAAATTGTAACTGAAAATCTGACTTTAAAATTAGTTTATTTTTTTTCATATTTTTTTTAATTTTGGAATAGTTTTTCAATATATATCTTATAGTTGTATATAAATGAGTAGCATTTCTTTTGCATACGAATACACCATAATAATTTTTTTTAACATGCTTTATTTCATCGAAAATGATAACCGGTCTCAATCGAGCTAAAGACTCTAAAATTACTTTAGGCGAACCTTCTGTATAAGATGGTAATATAAAAATGTTACTTCGGTCTATTTTTTTTTTTAAACTTTTAAAATTAATAATTTCTTTCAAAATAAATATTTTATCTGTAATTTTCTTGTTCTGATTACCTCCAATTGCAATAAAATTAAATTGAAATTTTACTTTTTTTAATAAACTAATTAATGAAAATATTCCCTTTTCTTTTCTTATACGTCCAATGTACAAAAGTTTTGGTTTTTTTAGATTCGGATTTTTTATATTACTCAACCAAGTTTTATCTATTTCTGATGGACTTACTAACCTTGCGTTCTTAACTTTAGACAATTTGTTAGAGCATGCGATAATTTTTAGGTTATTAGTGACAATTTTAAACATAAAATAATATAGGTAATATCCAATTATACCTAGTTTACTCTGATATTCTTTAAATCCATCACTTCTCAAATATACATATCCTCGTATTTTAGTTTTTAATATAAAATTTATATGTATCATCTTTAAAACATTAAACGGAGTGATTGAGATCATTAAAAGTTTTGTTTTGTTACTGTAAAGGTTTTCACTCAATAATGAGTCTTTTATAATTTTTAAGTTTGGTACATTTATTTTATAATTTAATGAGTTATAACTTTTTCTACAAATCAGATTTATTTTATGAGATTTTCCACAAGATGATAGGATATTGGCTAAATCGTTATTGGAAGTATAAAACCCTCTTTTCATGTAAATTCTATCATTAGTAAGGACGTGCAACTCTTTTCTCATCGATTTTTTTTTAAAATATTTACTAAAAATGAGGGCATATATCTAATTAATCTTAGTTTTAATAATTGTCTAGAAAAGTATTTTTTATTTTTTTTATAATTTTCATTGCGAAAGTCAGTAGATAAAAACCAATTTAAATATTCTTCAAAAAACATTTTTCTATTTAAATCTAAAAAATTACTTTGGTGAAATCTTATATTTGCCAGTGGCTCCTGAATTGCGAATGCCTTATATTTTTCCGCAATTCTCATTACATACTCGTAGTCTCCAATTATATTATAGTTTTTATTGAATTTACTTTCTTTTTGAAAAATATCCCTTCTTATTATAAAACAGCTTATTTTTACAAGGTATTCTTTAGCTAAAAAATCAAATATAAATCCACTATCTAAATGTTTGTTTGTAAATTTTTCAAATCTATCCTTCTTTTGAAAATAATGATTACAATTTGAATACGAAAAATGATATTCAGGACTATTAAAAAAAACGCTTCTCGAGCTTAAAAAATTCGTGTTCCACCAATCATCACAATCTAAAAATGCTAAAAAATCTCCTGTTGCCTTTTCTGCAGCCAAATTTCTTGCCATGTATAAACTAGTATGCTCAGTTGCTAAAAAATATTTAATCCTCTCGTCATTGTATGTTTTTAATATCACGGGACTACTATCAGTTGATTTATTATCCCAAAAGATTAATTCCCAATTTTTATATTCTTGTCCTAAAATACTATCTAAGGTCTGCTTAAGATATTTTTCTCCGTTAAAGCAATTTATGATGATACTAACTTTTTTTTCCATGTGATAATTTATGGTAATAATTTATTGTTTTTTTTAAACCATTTTCAAAACTAATTTTAGGTTTCCAGTTTAGCTTAGTTTTAGCTTTGTTAATATTAGGGTAAAGTTTCATGATTTCGTCTTTCCTCATTTTTATTTTTCCATAGTTTGGTTCGCCTTTATTAATTAATTTCTTTATTTTTTTAATTATAAACTTAATTTGTTTTGGTTTACCTGTTCCAATATTAAAAATTTCTCCAACTATATTTGACTTTAAGGATTTCATGATCACGCTTACAACATCATCAATATAAATAAAATCTCTGTACTGTTTGCCTTCAGAACAATCAAATTTTTTATTTTTTAAACAACTATTAATAATAATTGGAATAAACCTATTATTATCTTGCCTCGGACCGTATGCTAAGTAAAGTCTTAAAATTATTGCAGGAAATTTATTTTGTTTAAAAAGTTTTAATAAATAATTTGTAGCTTTAAGTTTCGACTGGCCATAAGTTGAAGGTATATTTGTATATTCTATTTTCTTTGTTTCCTTTTGAGGAGACGATTGTTTCCCGTTCTCT
>QCET01000025.1 GCA_003280495.1 Pelagibacteraceae bacterium AG-359-E06 | reverse complement strand
CTGAAAAAAACCCTTTAAAAAGGTTTTTTGCAGTTTTTGTTGAGCTCTAGAAAACGTAAATTTAGAAGAGAAGCGTGGACGGTTATATTTGTAAATAAAATTTGTCGTACACGCTTATAAACTTATACAAATAGTAATTTGTACAAGTGGTGTATTTAAATACATCAAAGCTTGTGTACGCCGTTATTAAACTTGAGAGTTTGATCATGGCTCAGAACGTACGCTGGCGGCACGCCTAACACATGCAAGTCGAACGAGGTAGCAATACCAAGTGGCAGACGGGTGCGTAACATGTGGGAATCTGCCTTTTGGTTCGGAACAACATGGGGAAACCTGTGCTAATACCGGATAAGTCCTAACGGAGAAAGTTTTAACGCCGAAAGATGAGCCCGCATTTGATTAGCTTGTTGGTGAGGTAAAAGCTCACCAAGGCAATGATCAATAGCTGATTTGAGAGGATGATCAGCCACACTGGGACTGAGACACGGCCCAGACTCCTACGGGAGGCAGCAGTGGGGAATCTTGCACAATGGAGGAAACTCTGATGCAGCGATGCCGCGTGAGTGAAGAAGGCCTTTGGGTTGTAAAGCTCTTTTGTCGGGAAAGATAATGACTGTACCCGAAGAATAAGGTCCGGCTAACTTCGTGCCAGCAGCCGCGGTAATACGAAGGGACCTAGCGTAGTTCGGAATTACTGGGCGTAAAGCGCGCGTAGGCGGTTATGTAAGTTAATTGTGAAAGCCCAAAGCTCAACTTTGGAACTGCAATTAAAACTATTTAGCTAGAGTTTGATAGAGGAAAGCGGAATACATAGTGTAGAGGTGAAATTCGTAGATATTATGTAGAACACCAGTTGCGAAGGCGGCTTTCTGGATCATTACTGACGCTGAGGTGCGAAAGTATGGGTAGCGAAGAGGATTAGATACCCTCGTAGTCCATACTGTAAACAATGATTGTTAGATGTAAGAAATTTATTTTTTGTATCACAGCTAACGCGTTAAACAATCCGCCTGGGGAGTACGACCGCAAGGTTAAAACTCAAATGAATTGACGGGGACCCGCACAAGCGGTGGAGCATGTGGTTTAATTCGAAGCAACGCGCAGAACCTTACCAACACTTGACATGTTCGTCGCGAGAATAAGAAATTATTCTTTTCGGTTCGGCCGGACGAAACACAGGTGCTGCATGGCTGTCGTCAGCTCGTGTCGTGAGATGTTGGGTTAAGTCCCGCAACGAGCGCAACCCTTACTTTTAGTTGCCAGCAGGTTAAGCTGGGCACTCTAATAGGACTGCCTGTGATAAGCAGGAGGAAGGTGGGGATGACGTCAAGTCCTCATGGCCCTTACGTGTTGGGCTACACACGTGCTACAATGGTAATTACAATGAGATGCGAGACGGTAACGTTAAGCCAAACTCAAAAAATTACCTCAGTTCGGATTGCACTCTGTAACTCGGGTGCATGAAGCTGGAATCGCTAGTAATCGCGGATCAGCGCGCCGCGGTGAATACGTTCCCGGGTCTTGTACACACCGCCCGTCACACCATGGAAGTTGGTTTTACCTTAAGGCAAGTTATTAACCCTCGGGAAATGCTTGACCACGGTAAAATTAGCGACTGGGGTGAAGTCGTAACAAGGTAGCCGTAGGGGAACCTGCGGCTGGATTACCTCCTTTCTAAGGATAACTTAATTTATATTAAGTTTCACTTAACAATAACAAGTTGACCGTCCTCGTTTCTCTTCTAAACTCTGGTATTTGAATAGAGCTTAATGTAGGGGCCGGTAGCTCAGGTGGTTAGAGCGCACCCCTGATAAGGGTGAGGTCGGTAGTTCGAGTCTACCTCGGCCCACCATTTTTTTGGGGGATTAGCTCAGCTGGGAGAGCGCCTGATTTGCATTCAGGAGGTCAGCGGTTCGATCCCGCTATCCTCCACCAAACCAAGAGAAATTCTAAAATATAGTTAATTAGAAAAATTTTATATCCTTGTAAAAAATTTAATTTTTTACAATTTTAAAAATTCAATAACACAGAAATTTTTTCTGTGCATATATCAAGCGTTTAAGAGCATTTAATGGATGCCTTGGCACTGAAAGTCGACGAAGGACGTGGTATACTGCGATAAGTCTTGGGGAGTTGTATGCAAGCTTTGATCCGAGAATTTCCGAATGGGAAAACCCAACTCTTCGGAGTTACTTTAAACTGAATACATAGGTTTAAAGAGAGAACCTAGGGAACTGAAACATCTAAGTACCTAGAGGAAAAGAAATCAATTGAGATTCCGTTAGTAGTGGCGAGCGAAAGCGGACTAGGCCAGTAGCTAAAAATAAACAACTAGAATAAATTGGAAAGTTTAACCAAAGAGGGTGATAGTCCCGTAAAGGTAAAATTATTTTTAGTTCACGAGTAAAACGAAACACGCGAAATTTTGTTTGAAGATAGGGGGACCACCCTCTAAGCCTAAATACTCTTCAGTGACCGATAGTGAACAAGTACCGTGAGGGAAAGGTGAAAAGAACCCCTATTAGGGGAGTGAAATAGAATCTGAAATTGAATGCTTACAAACAGTCGGAGCTCCTTGTGAGTGACGACGTACCTTTTGTATAATGGGTCAGTGACTTAATTTATGTAGCAAGCTTAAGCCGTTAGGTGTAGGCCAAGCGAAAGCGAGTCTGATAAGGGCGTTAGTTGCATGAATTACAACCCGAAACCGATTGATCTAGCTATGAGCAGGTTGAAGGTAAGGTAACACTTACTGGAGGACCGAACCAGTTGACGTTGAAAAGTCTTTGGATGACTTGTTGCTAGGGGTGAAAGGCCAATCAAAATCGGAGATAGCTGGTTTTCCGCGAAAACTATTTAGGTAGTGCGTTGAGTTTAGATTGTGAGGGGTAGAGCACTAAATAGGCTAGGGGGAAGAAATTCTTACCAAACCTAATAAAACTCCGAATACTCATAATTATTGCTCAGCAGACAGACTGTGAATGCTAACGTCCATAGTCGAGAGGGAAACAACCCAGATCACCAACTAAGGTCCCTAAATCGCAATTAAGTGTGAAAGGATGTGAAGACTCCAAAACAGCCGGGAGGTTGGCTTAGAAGCAGCCATCCTTTAAAGATAGCGTAACAGCTCACCGGTCTAATTAAGAGACTTTGCGCCGAAGATGTAACGGGGCTCAAATTGTGTACCGAAGTTGTGAATTTAAAAAGTTTTAGAACTTTTTATCTGGTAGCGGAACGTTCTGTAAGCCGTTGAAGAAAGACCCGTGAGGGCTTTTGGAGGTATCAGAAGTGCGAATGCTGACATAAGTAGCGATAAACAGAGTGAAAGACTCTGTCGCCGAGAGTACAAGGGTTCCTGCGTAAAGTTAATCTTCGCAGGGTTAGTCGGCCCCTAAGACGAGGGCGAAAGCCGTAGTCGATGGGAATCAGGTGAATATTCCTGAACCTGATGGTAGTGACGGATCAAGTAAATTGTGACTTCTTAATGGATTGAA
Organism: Pelagibacteraceae bacterium AG-359-E06; assembly: GCA_003280495.1. GTDB lineage: Bacteria > Pseudomonadota > Alphaproteobacteria > Pelagibacterales > Pelagibacteraceae. The sequence goes on along the minus strand of QCET01000025.1, from coordinate 2,017 downwards.
GTTGCTGTGAATTGGTCCCAGGAAATAGCTCCATCATATAGACCGTACCCGAAACGGACACACGTGTACCGGTAGAGTATACCTAGGCGCTTGAGAGAATGATGTTGAAGGAACTCGGCAAATTGCTTCCGTAACTTCGGAATAAGGAAGACCTATTTTTGGGCAACCATTTGTAGGTGGCACAAGCCAGGGAGAAGCGACTGTTTATCAAAAACACAGGACTCTGCTAACACGTAAGTGGATGTATAGGGTCTGACGCCTGCCCGGTGCTGGAAGGTTAAGGCAAGATGTGCAAGCATTGAACCGAAGCCCCAGTGAACGGCGGCCGTAACTATAACGGTCCTAAGGTAGCGAAATTCCTTGTCGGGTAAGTTCCGACCTGCATGAATGGCGTAACGATTTCTCCGCTGTCTCCAACATCAACTCAGCGAAATTGAATTCTCCGTGAAGATGCGGAGTTCCCGTGGTTAGACGGAAAGACCCCGTGCACCTTTACTACAACTTTACATTGGTATTAGAAATGACATGTGTAGCATAGGAGGGAGACTTTGAAGTCTGGGCGCTAGCTTAGACAGAGTCATCAGTGAAATACCTCTCTTGTTATTTTTGATATCTAACTACAAGCCGTTATCCGGCTGTAAGACACTGTATGGTGGGTAGTTTGACTGGGGCGGTCGCCTCCCAAAGAGTAACGGAGGCGTGCGAAGGTAGGCTCAGATCGGTCAGAAATCGATCGTTGAGTGCAATGGCATAAGCCTGCCTGACTGCGAGACTGACAAGTCGAGCAGAGTCGAAAGACGGTCATAGTGATCCGGTGGTTCTGAGTGGAAGGGCCATCGCTCAACGGATAAAAGGTACGCCGGGGATAACAGGCTGATACCCTCCAAGAGTTCATATCGACGAGGGTGTTTGGCACCTCGATGTCGGCTCATCACATCCTGGGGCTGGAGCAGGTCCCAAGGGTTTGGCTGTTCGCCAATTAAAGTGGTACGTGAGCTGGGTTCAGAACGTCGTGAGACAGTTCGGTCCCTATCTGCCATGGGTGTAGAAGAATTGAGAGGAGTTGCCCCTAGTACGAGAGGACCGGGGTGAACATACCTCTGGTGGACCGATTGTAGCGCCAGCTGCAGTGTCGGGTAGCTAAGTATGGAAGAGATAACCGCTGAAAGCATCTAAGCGGGAAACTCACCTCAAAACTAGTTCTTCCTTTAGGGTCGTTGTAGACTACAACGTTGATAGGCTGGGTGTGGAAGCGCGGTAACGCGTGCAGCTAACCAGTACTAATAACCCAATTGGCTTGATTTATGCACTGAAAAAATTTTTATTAAATAATTGGAAAAAACATATCCTAATCTAAAATTTTAAAAAAATAAATTTTAAAATATATTTTATATTTAAGATTTATAATGTCTTAATGTAATTATTTTTTTTATTTTTTTTTGCATTTTTTTAACTTTTAAACTATAATATTTTCACGATGAAAAGCTCATCAAATGTAAATGAAGTTTTAAAAGACGACGGTGTATCATCTGTTGACATAAGTAATTATCAAAATCTTAACAGTATTTTAATAGAGGATCTCAAAAAAAAATATGGATATAAAGAATCTTGGGCAGTTAGACTAACTTATAATGAAGTTTTCGGTGGTGTAGCAATTCAACAATTGCCAGGGGAAGGAAATCGGTTGCACAAACATCCAAATGTAGCCGAATGTTGGGTAATTTTAAAAGGAAAGTGGAAATGGTTTATTGAGGGTCAAGGAGATATGGAAGTTAGCGAGGGTTCAATTGTAAATGTACCAAAAAATACTTTTCATCAAATTACCTGCATAGGAAATGAACCAGGTATTAGATTTGCCGTAACCGCACCAGATGTTGAACATGTTTACAAATAATGTTTCAACCAAAAATTTCAAGGGATATATTTTTTAAGGATCTTAAAGATAAAACTTTTGTTTTAACTGGATATAGTAGCGGAATTGGTGAAGAGGTTTTTAATTATCTCAGTTTGTTAAATT
>QCET01000024.1 GCA_003280495.1 Pelagibacteraceae bacterium AG-359-E06 | reverse complement strand
GATAATAGTATAATTAATTACCACGGAGAAAGTATTAATAAACTTTTAAGCAATGCTTACGATCTTTGTAAAATTTTTGGAAAAAAAATAACAATATGCATTTCGGACTCACCTGAAATTAGTCATTTAAATATTCAGGATTGCATAAAAAACCTAAATAAATTTGATACTTATTTAATAGAGTCCGATAATGGAAGTATTTGTTGTTTTTCGACAAAATTAAAAACACTAGCTCCAGTTTTAAGCAAAATTATATTTAATATTTCCACTACAAAAGACAATTTTATTAAGCAGCTATACAACTATGGTTTGTCTGAAGACAAAGTGGTAAATGTAGATACAATTTATTCACTTAGAAGAGCTTATGATAATTTACGCGAAAAAAGGAATTTGACTACTTCACAAAAAGAATTAATAGATTTTATTAATCGTAATAAATATGCTTGAAATTTCTTTAAAATGAAATAAATTTATTGCCATGATAAAAGTCTCAAGGACATCAAGATATTTTAGTAGAAGATTTGAGGAAATTTATGAACTTCTAAAACCTTTTTCCTATCCACTAATTAGAGTTTCTGCAGGGGCCATGATGATACCTCATGGTTACGGTAAAGTATTTGGTGGTATTGATGGGACTGCTGGTTTTTTTAAGAGCGTGGGCATTGAACCTGCATTATATTTTGCCTGGTACGTGGGTCTAGCTGAATTTGTTGGAGGAATATGTGTAGTAATAGGGCTTTTAACTCGAGTTTTTTCTATTCAGTTAGTCATAATACTTGCTGTAGCTACATTTTATATACATCTTCCCAACGGCTTTTTATGGATCAAAGGTGGATATGAATATCCTTTACTGTGGATGCTCATTATGATCGCAATTACGTTTAGAGGAGGCGGAGCGTTTTCATTAGATTCTCAATTACCAAAAGAATTTTAATGAGCCTTTCAAATTTACCCTTAATTAAAGCAGTTCCTGTATTGCTCATAATTGTTGGTATAGTTTTATTGGCAATTACTTTAATTGTTTAAGCGGTTAAAAGATTAACACTCTCCGAAGAAAAATTTATCTCAATAGGTAAATTCCCATATTTTTCACCATCACAATGTACGTTTATTTTTTCCTTAGATGAGATTTTGATATTTTTTGAGATAATTTTAGTTATTTTTGTAGATCTGCCTAAATCTCCGTAAAACAAAATAAGAAAAATATAATATAAAAAACCAAGGCGACTTAGATCGTTAAAAACATAACAAACAATGCTATCATTAAAAATACTTGTAGATTTTGTTATTTTATAAGGCCCTGCGTAATATTTTGAATTCGTTACTAAAACCCAGTTTCCAAATGCAGTCTCACTTTCTGTCTCAACTTTAATGTTATATTTTTTTAGTTTAAAAAATTCGAGCAATCCTAAAAAACCAAACATTGCTTTTCCAAATATTTTTTTTAGTGAAGGTTTCATTTTGTGCACAATATCACCATCGTAACCAATTCCCGCCATTAAAAAAAATTTCTTATTATTAATATTTGAAATATAAATTTTTTTAGTGACGCCCTTTTCAATAGACTTACAAATTGATTTTATGTCATTTTTGATACCAGCTTCTATGGCAAGAATATTCGCAGTCCCGAGAGGAATTATTCCAAGCTTTGTATTTATATCAATTCCATTAATAACTTCATTTATAGTTCCATCGCCGCCAGCAGCTACAATAATGTCAAAGTTTTTACATTCTCTTTTAGCAATACTAGTTGCATCACCAGGTTTTTGAGTATCATAAATAGTAACGGAGCTTTTAAGACTAAGCCTCTCTTTAATTTTTAAAAGCTTTTTTATTTTTGCGCTACCCGCATTCGGATTGTAAATAATTGCTATTTTGTTCATATATTATTTTTTTTTTAAAAAAATTTTAACACTTCTGTAACATAATTATGATTCAACTCAAAGTAGAGATTCGTTTATGATAAAAAAAAAAACAGCATTAAAAGCAGTTGACGGAAAGTTACTACAATACAAATCCATCTGGATTTCAGACATTCATTTAGGAACAAAAGGTTGTCAGGCAGATATGGTTTTAGAATTTATTAAATATACTCGCTCAGAAAATTTATATTTAGTCGGCGATATTGTCGATGGATGGGCAATTAAAAATAAATGGTATTGGCCCCAGCAACATAATGATGTTGTTCAAAAAATATTAAGAAAAGCAAGACATGGCACAAGAGTTTTTTATATTGCTGGAAATCATGACGAGATATTAAGAAAATTTATTCCTATTAATCTTGGAAATGTCGAAATTCTAAACCAATTAATTCATGAAGGAATTAATGGAAAAAAGTATTGGGTGGTACACGGTGATCAATTTGATGGAATTATAAGATATGCAAAATGGTTATCAAGATTAGGATCTACTGCTTATGAGGGGTTAATCGCTTTTAATAGATATTTAAATTATTTTAGAAGACGCCTTGGTAAGGAATACTGGTCCTTATCAAAATATTTAAAATTTAAAGTTAAAAATGCTGTAAAATTTATCAGTGAATTTGAAGAATTAGTTGTTAAGTCTGCAAAAAAACAAAAAGCAGATGGAGTGATCTGTGGTCATATTCATCATCCAGCAATGGAAAATATGAAAGCAATTGAATATAAAAATTGTGGTGACTGGGTTGAAAGTTGTACAGCGTTAGTTGAACATTTTGATGGGACATTTGAACTTATTTACTGGTTAGATAAAAGAAAAGAAATTTTGACTGACACTTATGTCGAGGAACAATTCGAAGAGATTAGACAAGATAAAATTAGGGTTGTGTCGTAATTTAAGTGAGTCTTCTTAAAATTTTAATTATTACTGACGCTTGGTATCCACAAACGAATGGAGTAGTTCGCACTATGGATAACCTTGGACAACAACTTCGAAAAAGAGGCCATGAAGTAAAATATATTACTCCTAAAGAATTTTTTACTGTCCCGATGCCAACCTATCCCGAAATTCGATTAGCTTTAAATGCATGGCCAAAAATTAATAAAATGATTAAAGATTATAATCCCCAGGTCATTCATATTTCAACTGAAGGACCCCTTGGTTTTTTTGGAAGAAAATATTGTCTTAAACACAATATTAAATTTACAACTTCATATCATACAAAGTTTCCAGAATACGTTAATGCAAGAGTTAAAATTCCAGTGAGTTTTTCTTATCGTTTTATGAGATATTTCCATAAATATTCTCAAAGTATTCTTGTTACAACTAATACAATGAAAAATGAATTGGTATCAAATGGATTTAATATTGATAAGCTTAAAGTCTGGACTAGAGGAGTAAAGCATGAAGTTTTCGGCAATGGTGAAAAAATAAAGGATTTTAAAGGTCCTGTATGGATTTATGTAGGACGTGTCGCTATTGAAAAAAATATTAAAGCATTTTTAAATTTAGATATTGATGGAACTAAAATAGTAGTTGGAGACGGACCACAAATGAGTGAGGTTAAAAAAAAATATCCAGATGTTATTTTTACTGGAATGTTAAATGATAAGGATATTTCTAACTACTTGGCTTCTAGTGATGTATTTGTTTTTCCAAGCAAAACCGACACGTTTGGTATAGTATTGATAGAAGCACTCGCAGCAGGTTTACCAATAGCTGCGTATAAAGTTCCTGGCCCAATTGATATTACTGGAGGCACAGAAATTGATACTTTAGATGATGATTTAAAAACTTCAGCTTTAAAAGCATTAAAAATTGATAAACAAAAATGTAGGAAATTAGCAAAACAATATACTTGGGAAGAATGTGCTAAAATATTTGAGTCAGCTTGTGCACCTAATTATTAAAAGACTCTTTGCCTCTTAAGGTATATTCTCTCAACTCATTTGAAATTTCAGAGTTACCCTTACCTATAAATTGAGAAGTATGATAGGTTGGTAAGCATATTGCTTTAAAAAATTTATTTTTTTTATTAATTAGCTCCCTCGCAAAAAGAATTCTTCTTAACGGGTAATGCATCATTCCTAATAGGTGAAATAAAAAACTATTTTCACCATGAAAATAAACAGGACATATTGCTGCTTCGGTTTTTCTAATTATTGCACCTAAAATAGATTGCCACCTCTTTTCAATTGCTTTTTCAAATATTTTTTGTCTAGTTGCCACTTCACCAGATGGAAAAATGATTAAAGCACCGCCATTTTGAACATATTGGATAGCATCATTTTTTGATTTTAAGTTAAACTTTATAGATTCTCTTTTTTCATCAAGTTTAAGAGGAAACAAATAAGGTCTTATGAGATCAACTTGTGATATTTCGTCGTTAATAAGTATTCGGTAATCTCCCCTTTTCTTAGAAACAGTATCAGCAATAATTAATCCATCTACTAGTCCAAATGGGTGGTTACATACAATAATTACAGGACCAGTCTTAGGAATTTTTTCAGTATTTAATATCGAGTATTTTATGTTGAAAAGTTCTAATGTTTTATTCCAAAAATTATTTTTAAGTTCAGAGTTGTTATAATGTTTTTGGTATAATTTTTTTAAATACAAAAAACCAAATAACCAAGCTATTAATGATTTCACTCTTAAAGTTTATATAAATTTTTTAAGATAAGTCTTGCTAATATTTTTGTAAGGTAAATAAATAAAAATATCTGTTGTTTTGACTACATAATCAATCACAGCTCCATCACCAATTTTAGCTCCCAATCTTAAATATGCCTTCACTAAAGTTGGTAGATTTTTTACAATTGATAGTTCAGAAACATTATCTAAATTTGCGATATTCATATCTGTTTTGTGTTTATTTAATGCAGAAACTCTAATTGACTCTTCCATTAGGAATTTTTGATAAAGATAAGTTAACTCTGTTTTTATTTCTTGAGGTTTATCATTTAAAAAACTTGCCATGCCAAATAAGACATCAATATTATGATTTAAAATATAATGATGAATTTTTTTCCACATAAATTGTAATACATTTTTTTTTCTAAAATTTTTATGAATGCACGAACGACTTAATTCTAAAAGATTTTGGTTCTCATGATTATTTAACATTCGATCAATGTCAAATTCTTCCTTTGAATAAAATCCACATCGTTGAGCAGATTTACTATTTAACAATCGATATGTTCCAACGACTTTCGTTTTAGAAAACTTACCGTTTTGATGCGTAACTATTAAATGATCTGCGAATTGGTCATATTTATCAGAATCTCTTTTAAAATATTTTAAACTTACAATCTTTTTATCTCGTTCTGAAAAAAAAACTTTATATCGCAGTCGTTGTGCAGCCTTAATATCTTTTTGGTTTTCAGCAAAATAATAACTTAATTTAGGAGCAAAAAAGGCAGAGGTTATAATATTAACTTTTTTTGCAAAAGGTAATTTAGTTAGTTGTTCAGCAGACATGGGACGTTGTTAAAGTGATTTGGTTTCAGTAAAATGAAAGTAATGTTTCAGTATTATGACTTTTTGCGAAATAATGTTAAAAGTTAGTTGATATGCTAATGATTCCAATTTTTAATTTCATTTTACTAGTTCTGTTGTTTTTTTTTGAAAAGTTAGAACTAATTTCATTAGTAATTTTGTGCATATCAAATGGCACATTAATGTATTTCGCCTCCAAGATTGAAGATCAAAAAACAAAAATAAAGAAAAATACAGCAGATTTTAATGTCACAAATTCTTCTAAAGCATTCACTTCTGAGGATTTAGAAAATCAATTAATCAATGAAATTGAGGATTATATTTTATTTATAAACTCCTTTAATGCGATTTCTGCAGCAAATCAGGCTGCAAAAAATTACTATGGTGATGTTATTGGTAAAGATTTATCTGGTTTTATCAGAGTTCCTGATCTTTTGGATAAAATTGAAATTTCAAGAAACAAAAGAATTAATCAATATCTTGAGTTTGACATTAATTTGCCAACATATAGTTTTTTTAGACTGACTATTGTGCCGCTTAGTCAGAAAAATGTTTTATTAGTCGTAAAAGATTATACCGATGTTAAAAAAGCTGAAAGGTTAAGATCTGACTTTGTTGCAAACGTTAGCCATGAACTTAAAACACCATTAGTTTCTATTAAAGGATTTTTAGAGACAATTTATTCATCAGCTAAAGATGATCCAATAGCTCAACAGAAATTTATTAAAATTATGCAAGAGCAAGCAAATAAAATGGAAATATTAATTTCCGATTTGATGTCTCTAAGTCGTATAGAGATGCAAGAACATGTTCAGCCTAATTCAAAAGTAAATGTTAATGAGATTTTAGAAAGTTTACAAAAGGTACCAAATAAAATGGCTGAGAAAAAAGGGTTAGATATTAAAATTATTAAAAACAAAACGA
>QCET01000023.1 GCA_003280495.1 Pelagibacteraceae bacterium AG-359-E06 | reverse complement strand
AACGTGTACATATTTTTCTAAAACATCACTCGAAAACACCCCTATAATCTGTCTATTTACTTGGCATGGATTTAATAACGGACCAAGTAAATTAAAAATAGTTCTTTGTTTAATTTTTTTTCTTGCATTTGCTACATATTTCATTGCTGGGTGGTAATTAGGTGCAAACATAAAAGCAAAGTTATTATTATTTAATGATTTTGTTATTTGATGTGGATTTAAATTAATATTAATTCCCATTTCCTCAAATAAGTTCGCAGATCCACAATTTGAACTGATATTTTTATTACCGTGTTTTGCTATTTTAATCCCATAAGCAGATAAAATTAATGCTACGGCCGACGATATATTTATTGTATTTTTTCCATCACCACCAGTACCGCAAGTATCTAATAAATCTCCATCATAATTTACCGATCTAGATTTTTTTCTAAGTGAAATTACTCCACCAGAAATCTCTTCAATGCTTTCTCCTTTAGAAGATAATTTAATTAATATCTTTTCAATAATATCATCACTAACTTGCCCCGATGTTAATTCGTCAAACATGAATTTACTCTCTTCAAAACTTAGAGAAATACTTTTGTCCAGTTTTTTTAAAATATCGTCTAAATTCATATGTTTACAAAATTTTTAATAATTTTTTTTCCATTTGTAGTTTTAATACTTTCTGGGTGAAATTGAATACCATATATTTTATAATATTTATGCTTAATACCCATGATTATTCCATCATCTGTTTTTGCAGTAATTTCAAAACACTTAGGTAAACTTTTTTTTTCTATAATTAGACTGTGGTATCTAGTACCATATATTTTGCTTGGCATATTTTTGAAAAGATCTTTTTTATTATGAATAATTTTACTCATTTTACCGTGCATAATTTTTTTTGCGGCAATGATTTTACCACCTAGGCACTGTCCAATAATTTGATGCCCTAAACAAATACCAAGTATTGCTTTGGATTTATAGTAACGATCTACTAGCTCTAGACACTTGCCAGATTCGTCAGGGTTTCCTGGACCTGGTGAAATAATTATTTTATTAAATTTTTTAATATCGTTAAGGTTAAATTTATCGTTTCTTACAATCTTCACATTTTGTTTTAAAGAATACAAATATTCACTAATATTATGTGTAAAGCTATCATAATTATCGATTAATAATAATTTCACTTTGCAGCCTCAATTATTGCTTTAGCTTTATTCACAGTTTCTTGATACTCTTTTTCTGGATTACTATCCGCAACAATACCGGCACCAGCTTGAATATAAAGTTTATTATTTTTTATTAATGCGGTTCTTAAAGCAATACAAGTATCCATGCTGTTATTTGGGGAAAAATATCCTATAGCCCCCGCATATAGTTTTCTTTTATTTCTCTCTAATTTATCTATAATCTCCATTGCTCGAATTTTAGGTGCACCAGATACAGTACCTGCAGGGAAACCAGCAAACATTGCATCAATTAATGATAAGTTTGTATTATATTTTCCCTCAACATTAGAAACAATATGCATTACGTGTGAATATTTTTCAATTTTAAATTGTTCAGTAACTTTTACTGAACCACCAATTGATCCTTTACTTGTATCATTCCGCCCTAAGTCTAATAACATTAAATGTTCGGAAAGTTCTTTTTTGTCAGCAAGCAACTCTTTTTGCAATTTAGAATCCTCTATTTTATTTTTTCCTCTTTTCCTTGTGCCAGCTATTGGTCTTATAGTTATTTTTTTATTTCTAACCCTTACTAAAATTTCTGGACTACTACCAATAATTTGAAAATTATTAAAATTTATAAAATATAAAAAAGGAGAAGGATTTGTTATTCTTAATTTTTTGTAAATTTCTAATGGCGATTTTGAAATTTTAAATGAAAATCTTTGACTTAATACAACTTGAAAAATATCACCTTTTGCTATGTGTTTTTTAGCTATCAGTACGTTTTTTTTAAATTTCTTTTTGCTAGTATTACTTTTTATAACTAATTTATTTTTATTTATTTTTTTAAATTCCTTATAATTAATATTTATACTAACTATATCAGATAAAATTTTTTTATAATCACAATTTTTATTTTTATTAAAATTTATAAATATGTAAAAAAATTTATTTTTTAAATTATCAAAAATAACAATTTTACTAGGCCTTATTAATTTGATATCAGGTATTTTTAAATCATCATTGCAATTATCAGGTATTTTTTCAATATATCTAATAGAGTCATAACCAAAATAACCATTTAACATCATTGACATTGGTGGCATGTGCTTAGGCAAAGTAAATTTAAAAAATTTGAGTTGGTTCCTTATATATAAAATTGGATTTTTTATTTTAATTTTTTTTTTATTTTTAAAAAATTTCCCATTATATATTTCATAAATCAAATCTGGATCGTATCCGAATATTGTGTATCTTCCTCTTATTTTTCCTTTTTCAACAGATTCATAAATAAATGAATTTTTTTTCACAAGTATCTTATCAATATATGAGAGTAATGTTTTGCTATTCGTAAATTTTTTTTCGCAGTAATATAAAGTAAATTTTTTATTATTAATTTTTTTTATTTTTAGCATTTATTGAAAAGTATTTTTATTTATTCTATCGTAAATTTCCCTATTAATATTAATTTTATATTTTTTATTAAATATTAAATCGAACTCATTAAGTACTAGATTTTTAAATCTCTTCTTTACCTCTGTTTCAATCGTTTTCTCGTACTCATTTGCTTTATCTTCCAATATCCTACTAGATAAATATTTAATTATATAAAAATTTCCATCTTGTTCTAAAAAGTAATATTTTTTTTCTTTATCTATTATATTAAATTGTACATTTTTTTTAAATAATTCACTTCTTTTTAACTTTGATAATGAAGTCTTTTTAATCTTAATATTATTCTGAGACGCGTAAATGTCAAAATAGTTATTATCATCATTTATTTTATTTAATATTACATTAGATATTTCTCTTTTTTTTTTTACTAAAATTTTTTTCTTTATATCTTTTATAATATTTTCATTTAATGTAATTTTTTCGTTTTTATAAACCTGACTAAGTTCTACTATATAAAAATCATTGTCTTTTTCATACATTTGTATTTTGATATCGTCGTTTAATAAAAATAATGCTTCAACTAAAAAAGCGTCTCTTGATTTATTGTAGTCAATATTAATTCCTTTACGATTAATTTTTTCAATTTTTTCTATAGTAAGATTATATTTTTTTGATAATCTATCTATCGATATATTATCTAAAATATCATTCTCAATATTTGATATTATTTCGAAAAAACTAGTATCATCATTTTTTTCAATATTTAGATTTTTTTTGCTTAATTTGATTTTTAATCCATCTCTTAGTTCCCCGAGTGAAAATTCTAATTTATTTTTTTTAAAATAAGTTTCAATTTCTTTATTTGAAATATTGAAATCATTTTTTATTTGAAAAAAATTAATTGAAACTTCTTTAAAAATATCTTCTTTTATAGATTTTTTGTGGTAATCAGAAAGATTAAAACCCGAGGTACTTGAGTCAATAATAATTTTTTTAAGTAAATTTTTCTTAAATTTATTTTCAAATTCAGAGTGAGATATTTGATTTTTTAGCAAATATTTTTCGTATTCTGTTCTCGAAAACTTACCTTTCAATTTAAACTTCTCATCTTTTTTTATAAAATTGGATAAAGTCTTATCATTAATATAAATATTCTCTTCTTCTGCTATTATGTCGATAATTTTTTCAGATATTAAAATATTTAAGGTAATATAAGAAATTTCTTCTTCAGTTTTACCTTTTAATAAAAAAGAATTTATGAAATTCTTATTTTTATTTAATCTATTTAAATATTCTTTCGTATAGATGGGTTCCCCATTAACTTCTGCGATAACGTTTTTTTTTGTTGATGTAAAAAAGTCACCAATCCCCCACAAAGCAAATGCTATAATTATTATTATTAGTAGCAATTTTGTTAGTAAATTCTTACCAAAATTTGTATTTATTATTTTCATAAAATGATAAATGTAGTTTATTAATTTAAATATTAAGAAATGTCTTTAAAAAATATATATTTTGTAGCTAATTGGAAAATGCACGGTTCAATAAATTCGTCACATTTAGTTAAAAAAATACGTAACTTCAGCAATAAAAATGCAAAATTAGGTAAATCTAAAATTATTTTATGTGTACCATACTTATTTATTTCATTATTTAAGAATATTTTAAAAAATTCTAGTATTAAATTGGGTGCACAAAATGTTTCAAATGTACCTGAAGACTACGGAGCTTATACAGGCTCAATTAGTCCGAGAATGCTTAAAGACGCTGGTATAAAATACATAATTTTAGGTCACTCTGAGTTGCGAGAGAAAGGAGAAAATAATAATTCTATTAAAAAAAAAATTGGTAATTCGGTGAAAAGTAATTTAAATATTATTCTATGTGTTGGTGAAAGTTACTCAACTTATAAAACAAAAAAATCAATTAAATTTATTAAATCACAACTTCAGGTATTAACAAAAAAAACAATTAAGAATACTATTATTGCCTACGAGCCAATTTGGTCAATTGGGACTGGCAAAATTCCCTCAGAGCAATACTTAAATAAAACATTTGATTATTTGACTCAGTATTGTAAAAAAAAATATTCGTTAAAGCCAAAAATCTTATACGGTGGATCAGTTAACGAAAATAATATTAATGTTTTAAAAAATATTTATAATTGCAGTGGTTTTTTAATTGGCGGCGCCTCATTAAAATATAAAAGCTTTACAAATTTAATAAAAAACTATTATAAGTAAAACATGGAGAATATTATATTAATTATTCACGTGATATTAGCTTTGCTATTGATTGTATCAGTTTTGTTACAAAGATCAGACGGTGGTGCGCTTGGTATAGGATCAGGAGCTGATACCTTAATGTCTTCTAGGACAGCAGGGAATTTTTTAACAAAATTTACTACATTAATAGCTATTTTATTTATTATAACCAGTATAAGCCTCACAATAATTAATAAAAAAGAGGAAAACCCATCTTCAGTCTTGGACGAAATTGAAAAACAAGAAAATAAAGATAAAAATTTGCCTAAAATTCCTAAATCAAATTAAAATTTACTTTGTTATTTAAGAAAAATTATCTTATAACATACTTCCATGGCGCGTTTTATATTCGTAACTGGCGGCGTGGTTTCATCCATAGGCAAAGGATTATCTTCTGCATCTTTAGCTAGTTTATTAATCTCACAAGGTTACAAAGTTAGAGTAAGAAAATTGGATCCTTATTTAAATATTGATCCTGGAACAATGAGTCCTTTCCAACATGGAGAAGTTTTTGTAACCGATGATGGCGCAGAGACAGACCTTGATTTAGGTCATTATGAAAGATTTACAAATACTTCATCTCGACAATCTGACAACATAACGACTGGAAAAATTTATTCAGATATACTCAAAAGAGAACGAGAGGGAGGTTACTTGGGTAAAACTGTGCAAGTAATACCGCATGTTACAGACAGAATTAAACAATTTATAAAACATGATACAAAAAAAGAAGATTTTGTAATTTGTGAAATCGGGGGAACTGTTGGTGATATTGAAAGTTTACCATTTTTGGAGGCTATAAGACAATTTTCTAATGATATAGAAAAAAAAAATACTTTATTTATACATCTTACCTTGGTTCCTTACATTAAGTCCTCAAGTGAAATAAAAACAAAGCCAACGCAACATTCAGTTAAAGAATTAAGAAGCATAGGAATCCAACCAGATATTATAATATGTAGAAGCGAACATAGCATCCCAGTAAATCAAAGAAAAAAAATCGCTTTATTCTGCAATGTAGATATTAAAAATGTAATTGAAACTATTGATGTAAAAACAATTTATGAAGCACCATTAAGTTTTCATAAACAAAAATTAGATAAGCAGGTTTTAAATTATTTTAAATTGAAGCCAAAGAAACAGATTAATCTCAAACCTTGGAAACATATCACAACGTCAATTTTAAATAAAAAACGTAATATTAATATCGGACTAGTTGGTAAATATGTTGACTATAAAGATGCTTATAAATCTGTAGATGAAGCTCTAATTCATGGGGGATTAGAAAATGATACAAATGTAAATATTGTCAGGATAGAATCTCAAAAATTAAACAAAAAAAATATTAAAAATTATCTAAAAAACATGAATGGAATTCTTATTCCAGGAGGATTTGGTTTAAGAGGCACTGAAGGCAAGTTATTAGCTATAAAATACGCAAGATTAAATAAAATACCTTTTTTTGGCATATGTTTTGGTATGCAGTTAGCCATGGTTGAATTTGCAAGAAATGTATTAAAGTTGAAAAAAGCTGGTTCTACTGAATTAAATAAAAATTGCACACCTATTATTGGTTTGATTAATGAATGGACTAAAAAA
>QCET01000022.1 GCA_003280495.1 Pelagibacteraceae bacterium AG-359-E06 | reverse complement strand
CATACTTAAAATTGAACCTAGACTTAAATTAAAAACTATAAATCCTAAATGATTGTCAGGCTCCCTAAATTGTTCAGCTATTAACCTGAATAAGCCATATAAAATTAAAAAAAAGGCTGAAGTTATTCCTTTATTTAAATATTTATTTTTAAAAACAATATTTAAAATTATAAATAATACAATACCCTCAAGAATTGCTTCATAGATTTGTGAAGGATGTCTTGGAACATTATCGATTTTTATAAACACTACTGACCAAGGCAATTCTGCAGGTCTTCCAATTAATTCTGAATTTATAAAGTTAGCAACTCTTCCTAAAAAAAGGCCGCATGGAGTTAGAACGGATAGTATGTCTGAAAAATTTAAAAAATTAATTTTGTTTTTATTACAAAACATAATTGATACAATAATTATGCCAATTAAACCCCCATGAAATGACATACCTCCTTGCCAAATTTTAAAAATTTCACTGTAATTTTCTAAATAATAAATTGGATTATAAAATAAGACGTATCCTAAGCGCCCACCCAAAATAATTCCTATTATTGAGTATGGTATGAAATTATCAATTATATTTATATTAAAGTTTAGCTTTAATTTTCTTATTAAGAATTTGCTATATATGATTGCGAAAATTAATCCAAAAATATAAGCAAGAGAATACCAGCGTATTTCTAAAAAACCTATATCGATAAATACTGGATTTAAATTATTAATAAACATTAATTAGGAAATTGTAATTTTACACGCAGTCCTTTTTTCTTGTTCTCTAGCATCACCTTACCTCCGTGGGAATTTATAATATCTTGGACTATAGACAATCCTAGACCTACGCTTCCGTCTTTAAGATTTCTACTCTTGTCCAATTTGTAAAATGGTCTCATAACTCTCTCGTGTTCACTCTCAGGTATGCCAGGACCATCGTCATCAAATAAAATTTCAAGTTGGCGATTGTTTTTATATGCGGTAATACTAATGTTTTCAGCATACTTTGTTCCATTATCAATCAAATTGCTAAAACATCGTCTTAAAAGATGTTTTTTTCCAACCATTTGTAAATTATCCTCACTTTTAAGATTAATCTTATCGTTATTAAATTTTTTAACGACTTCTACCAATAATTTATTTAAATTAAATTTTGTATTTTCAGTGTTAGACTCTGAATTCGAATAATCCAAATATTCAGAAATCATTTTTTCCATTTCGTTAATATCCTCTTTAATGCCATCAAGCTTTCTATCTTTATTAAGAATTTCAATTTGTAATTTAAGTCTTGTTAACGGTGTTTTTAGGTCATGACTGATGCCAGACAACATTGTAGTTCGTTGACTAATATGTCTCAAAATTCGCGCCTTCATTTTTTCAAATTCAATAGTTGCTTTTCTAATTTCAATAGGTCCAGAAGGTTTATTAGGAGCAACGTATTGTCCTTTACCAAACTTTTCTGCTGACAAAGCTAGGTTAGTAATAGGTCTGATTTGATTCCTTAAAAAAAGAACCGAAATTAATAAAAGTATAATACCTGGAACCGTTATCCACAAAATAAATATTCTACCAGATGAGTTTCTTATTCTAGATTTTGGAACAATGAATGATAAAATATCATTTTTTACTTTTACTTGAATTTCTACATTGTCTTTATCTGATCTAGTATTAAACCAATATTGCATTTTTACTTTTTCTTTTAGCTGTTCATTAATTAGACGGTCATAAAAACTAAATTTTTGATAATTATTATCTTTTGGAAGTGTTGAGTTCTTTTTTAAAATTATTTGAAATGATGAATTTGTTGAAATTAAACTTCTAACATTCTCAAACTCAACATCACTTTTTTTTCTATTATAAAAGCTTATAACAGTGTTTATTTCGTCAGTTAATGAATTAACAAGACCTTTATTTGTTTTAATCCATAAACTATCGAAAAAAACTACTGATAACAAAATCTGTAATATTATAATAGGCGTTAAAATTATTAAAAAGTATCTTAAAAATAAAGTTTTAGGTAAAAATTTTTTTAACATTAATCAGACCACAACACGTAACCATTACCCCTGACTGTTTGTAGATAAACAGGATTTTTGGGATCAGGCTCAATTTTTTGTCTTAATCTTGTAATCATTACGTCTACCGCGCGTTCTTTTTTTAAATTTATTAGTTTAGATATATCATTCCTATCAAATACCTTACCAGCAGATAATATCATTTGTTCTAATAATTTTTTTTCAGATGTATTTATTTTATAAATTTTTTTTTTATTTTTAATTATCATTTTTTTAATATATAACTTTGTGTCTCCGAAATTAATTACATCATTAACTTCTTTGAGTTTTTTTTATTTTGTTTAAAATATTTTTTATTCTTAAAAGTAGTTCTTTAGGTTCAAAGGGTTTAGGAACATAATCATCAGCCCCAAATTCCAATCCCTTAATTCGATCAGACGGATCGCCTTTAGCTGTTAATAAAATTATAGGTTGATCGCTTTTTAATCTTATTTCTCTTGTTAGATCAAGACCGTCTTGCCCAGGCATCATTATATCTAAAACAATTAAATCAAATGAGAATAATTCCATCCTATCTTTAGCTTCGGCTGAACTTTCCGCAGTTGTTACTATGAAGTCTTGTTCAATTAAATATTGACTTATTAATTCTTTAATTTTTTGGTCATCATCCACAACCAATATATGTTTTTTATCTAATTTTTTTGCCATTATTTTATAATTTTAATTAAAACATTTTTGAAACTTAATACATCCTCAGGTGAAGAATTTTTAAAAGCGTGCAGTATTCTTTTTTTTTGCGTCTCAAAAAGTTCTTTACTTAATTCATTACCTTTTGATCCTAAAAATAATAGTTTTTCTCTTCCATCTTCCTCTCCTTTTTTTTGATCAACAATATTTTTTTTTACTAAATCTTGTAAAGTTCTACTCAAACTTTGTTTTGTTATTTTTAATTTTTCGAGTATCTCTGACACGGTTATTCCAGGATTGTTATCTATTAAAATAATTAATCTTTGATGAGCTCTGCCGAAATTATTTCTTTTTAGCACTAAATCCGCATCAAACGAAGTCATCACGTAGCTTTCCAGTATTAATTCTAGAACTTCTTTAATATTTTTTTCTTTTAAATATAAGTAATCTTGTATCATTTATTAAATTGGTCAGTATTATTGACTTATATAATATTCATATATAATTTAATATATAATTTATTCTTATGGAAAATGTACCTTACGACAAAAGACAAGGAAAAATTTGGTATAACGGAAATACTGTTGATTGGAAAGACGCTAATCTACACATTTTAAGTCACGGTTTACATTACGCCAGTTGTGTTTTTGAAGGTGAGAGAATTTATAATGGTTCGATATTTAAATTAAGAGAGCATACTGAGAGATTGATTCACTCTGCAGATAGAATGGGATTTAAAATCCCTTATTCCGCAGATGAAATTGATAACGCGTGTAAAGAAATTATAAAAATTCAAAAAATTGAAAATGGTTATGTAAGACCAATAGCATGGAGAGGGAGTGAGATGATGGCAATTTCAGCACAAAAAAATAAAATTCATTTTGCTGTTGCTGCGTGGGAGTGGGGATCGTACTTTGATCCAAAAGTCAAGGAACAAGGAATATCATTAGATATATCAAAATGGAGAAGACCAGATCCTAAAACAATACCTTGGGATACAAAAGCTTCAGGATTATACATGATTTGTACGCTTTCCAAACATGAAGCTGAAAAAAAAGGTTTTAATGACTCTTTAATGCTGGATTATAAAGGAGATATAGCAGAAGCAACCGGGGCCAACATTTTTTTTGTAGATAAATCTGAGAGCGAACTTCATACGCCATTACCTGATAATTTTTTAGATGGGATTACTCGTAGAACAATTATTGATTTGGCAAAAAAACTAAATATTAAAGTTATAGAAAGAAAGATAAAATTAGATGAATTAAAAAACTTTAGTGGATGTTTTTTAACTGGTACAGCCGCTGAAGTCACCCCAGTCTCTAAAATTGATAATGTTAATTTTAAGATACCAAAAGTAATTAATCAATTATGGGATGATTACAGTAGTTTAGTGAGAACAAAAAAAGTATTAAATCAATCAATAGCGTGATCAATTCCTTTTTTTAAATAGTCGTAACCTGTATATAAAGTTAGAATTGCTGACCCCCATAGTAGAATAATTCCAATTTGCAAACCGTAATCAAACAAAAGCTCATTTCCTGAGTTTCCAGCTAAAAGAATTGAAATTGAGAACATTTGTAAAAAAGTTTTAATTTTCGCAAGTTGTGAGACTGGCATTCTAAGTTTAAACTTGGCAAGGTATTCTCTTAATCCAGAAACTAATATCTCTCTACAAATTATTATAATTGCAGCAATTACCGAAAGGTCTTGTATTACATTATTCATCACCAATAAAACTAATGCTGTTACAACAAGAATTTTGTCAGCGATAGGATCTAATAATTCACCTAATTTTGTTTGTTGTTTTAAAAGTCTTGCTAAGAAACCATCAACAAAATCTGTAAAACTAGCTAAAACAAAAACACCACACGTAAGCCAGTCACCAAATTGTCCAGGTAAATAAAAGAAAAAAACCAAAACAGGTACCATAATTAATCGCCCAATAGTTAATATATTTGGTATTTTAAAAATCATATTAAATTTTTTGATTTGTGAAAAAAATTATAAATTTTAAGAGCTGAACTTTTATTTACACCTTCAACTTTTTCGATTTCTTCTAAGCTCGCACCCTCTACTGCTTTTGCAGACCCGAAATGATTTAATAATGATTTTTTTCTTGATCTACCAATGCCTTCAATTAAATCTAATTGCGATTTAGATATATTTTTGCTTCTTTTTTTTCTATGGGTTGTTATAGCAAATCTATGTGCTTCATCTCTAAGTCTTTGTAAAAAAAACAAAATAGGATCATTATTTTTTAATGAAACAATTTTACCATCTAAAATAAATTTTTCGTTACCCTTATTTCTGTCTTTTCCTTTTGACATTGCTATTACTTTTATTTCATAAAAACCTAATTCATTTAAAGTATCTTTTACTACAGAAAATTGCCCCTTTCCTCCGTCAATTAATAATAAATCGGGTATAAAGTTATCATCCCCCTTAGCTATTTTTGAAAATCTTCTTTTTATAACTTCTTTCATCATGCCGTAATCATCATTCCCCTTTATATTTTTATCTTTAATATTAAATTTTCTATATCTATTTTTTATAAAACCTTCTTCTCCAAAAGTTATTAAAGCTCCCGTGCTATCTGAACCTTGTATGTGGCTATTATCATAAACTTCAATAAAATTTGGTACGAATTGTAATTTAAATGTTTCAGACAAAGACTCTAAAAATTCAATATTTTTTTTGCTATGAAATAACTTATTGTTTAGATTCTCGCTTGCATTTTTTAAAGCATTTGAAATCATTGAATTGTTTTTTCCAGTCTTAAGATTTATTTTTTTTTGAAATTTCGTATTGAAAGCTTTTATAATTAATTGTTTGTTTTCTGGTTCAATATTAGTAATTATTTCTGAAGGTGGTTCCTTATTTTCATAAAACTGTGTTATGAAAGAACTTATAACCTTAGTTTCGTTATCTTCTTTTTCGTGAGACGGATAAAAAAATTGACTACCCCAATTTTGTTTGGATCTAAAAAAAGAAACACTAATACAAGTATTACCTTCTTTCCTGTAGGAGACAATAAGATCAGCATTATTAAAATTTTTCTTACTTATATGCTGTGAAGATTGAATAAATGTTAAGGATTTAATCCTGTCCCTTAAAATTGCAGCTTTTTCATAACTTTGATTTTTACTCGCTATATCCATGTCGAATGAAAGTTTTTTTTGTATTTGTCTCGATTTACCTCTTAAAAAATCTAAACATTGATTGACTAGATTGGAATATTCTTTTCCACTAATTTCTGCCGTACATGGGCCCGCACATCTTTTTATTTGGTATAGAATACAGGGTCTTTTCCTATTTTTAAAAGTGTGATCATCACACACTCTTATTTGAAAAACTTTCTGCAACATTTTTATTGTCCAATTTGCAGATGCTATGGATGCAAACGGACCGAAAAATATATCCTTTTCATTATGCTTACCTCTAAATTTAGTTAATTGTGGAAAATTATGATTAGTGATTTGAATATATGGAAAGGATTTGTCATCTTTTAGCAAAACATTATAGCGTGGTTTAAATTTTTTTATTAAATTTGCTTCTAATAATAACGCTTCTGACTCGTTTCTTGTGGTGATTAATTCAATGTTTTTTGAAGCAGATATCATGCGCTCCGTCCTGATAGGTAATAATGATTTTGTAGAATAATTTTGAAGTCTTTTTGGCAGATTTTTAGCTTTACCAACATAAATAACTTTATTTTTATCGTCTAAAATTTGATAAACACCAGGCGAATTTGATGCTATTCTAGATTTATTTCTAAATAACTTCTTTCCGCTTTCTAAATTATTCATTTAATTCTTTCTTTAAAAGTTTTTACTCCTACAGAACTTGTTTTTTCAATTATGTCTAATTTGTCGATTTGTAAATTTATATTTTTTACTCTTTGGTCTTTAAGAACTTCACTACATATTTCTTCTGACAAGGTTTCCAAAAAATTTATATGTTTACTTAAAATTGTTTCTATGATTTTGATAATTTTGTCGTAATCAATTATATTTTTTATTGATTTATCATCTATGGGCAACATGAAGACTTCTATTTCAATATTAAACCTCAGCCTTTGATTTTTCTTCTTTTCTTTTTCATAGTATCCAAATTTTGTATTTACAATTAAGTCTTTAATTATAATTTTCCTAACTTCTTTCAGATTACCCTTATTCAATTGAATTATGTTATTTTTTTTATTCATTTACTTTAATATTTCTATTTCTCCATGTTATTCTTTGACCGCTATCTAGAGAAATTACTTCACCTGTCACCGATGATGTATTAAAAAAAAATTGAGCCGCTTCACATAATTCTAAAGGATTTACTTTGCTTTTAAGCAAAGTATTCATATATTGTTTTTTAAATTGATCCTCATTTTGCCTTAA
>QCET01000021.1 GCA_003280495.1 Pelagibacteraceae bacterium AG-359-E06 | reverse complement strand
TGGTCTTTCGCTCCAAAGACTGTACAACCAAATAAACCTCACTATTTAATTATAAACGCAGATGAATCTGAGCCGGGCACTTGTAAAGATAGAGAGATTTTGAGAAATGAACCCCACAAATTGTTAGAGGGTTGTTTGATTTCATCTTTCGCTGTAGGAGCAAAAAAATGCTATATTTACATAAGAGGTGAGTACGTAAGAGAGGGTGAGATACTTCAGAAAGCTATAGACGAAGCTTACGAGAACGGATTGTTAGGAGAGAACGCTGCTAAGTCTGGGTGGAGTTTAGATGTATATATACATTATGGAGCAGGAGCTTATATTTGTGGTGAAGAAACTGCATTACTAGAAAGTTTGGAGGGAAAAAGGGGTTTACCAAGACTAAAACCTCCATTTCCAGCATTAATTGGTTTGTATGGGTGCCCTACTATTGTAAATAACGTTGAAACAGTTGCTGTTGTACCAGAAATTTTAAAAAGAGGAGCAAAATGGTTTTCTTCATTTGGAAGGCCAAAGAATAGAGGAACAAAAATATTTTGTATCTCAGGTAACGTAAACAATCCGTGTAATGTGGAAGAGTCAATGAGTGTTCCATTGAAGGAATTAATAGAAGAGCATGCTGGTGGTGTTGTAGGTGGCTGGGAAAATCTACAAGCTGTAATACCTGGTGGTTCTTCAATGCCATTATTACCAAAACAAATCTGTGATAAAGTTTTAATGGATTTTGACTCATTAATAGAGGTAGAAAGTGGACTAGGTACAGCTGGGGTAGTAGTAATTAATAAAGACCAAGACATAGTTAAATGTATTTCTAGAATTGCTCGTTTTTATAAGCATGAAAGTTGCGGACAATGTACTCCTTGTAGAGAAGGTTGTGGCTGGATGTGGAGAATGCTAGAGCGAATAAACCGTGGAGAGTCTAATATAGAAGAAATAGATATGTTAATGGATGTAACAAAGCAAATAGAAGGGCATACAATTTGTGCCTTTGGCGAGGGATCTGCTTGGCCAGTTCAGGGGTTATTAAGACACTTTAGAGCAGAATTAATTGATAAGTGTGAAAATTTAGGAAATAGAAAAATAGCTTAATGATTAAATTAAAAATTGATAACAAGAACATAGAGGTTGAACCTGGAACTACAATTTTACAAGCGTGTGAAATAGCTGGCAAAGAAATTCCAAGATTTTGTTATCATGAAAAATTATCGATAGCAGGTAATTGCAGAATGTGCTTAGTTGAAGTGTCAGGTTCAAAGAAACCTGTAGCTTCATGCGCTATGCCTGCAGTCGATGGGCAAGAAATAAAAACTAACTCTGAAATGGTTAAAAAAGCTCGAGAAGGAGTTATGGAATTTTTATTAGTAAATCATCCATTGGATTGTCCAATTTGTGATCAGGGTGGAGAATGCGATTTGCAAGATCAAGCATTTAATTATGGTGGAGGCAAATCACGATACGAATTAAACAAAAGATCAGTTAAAGAAAAAAATATGGGGCCGTTGATAAAAACTCATATGAATAGATGTATACATTGCACAAGATGCATTCGTTTCGCAGAAGAGGTAGCAGGAGTAGAGGAATTAGGTGCTATTAACAGAGGTGAAGACATGGAAATTTCTACTTATTTAGAAAAAGCTGTTACATCTGAATTTTCGGCTAATTTAATTGATTTATGCCCAGTTGGAGCCCTCACTTCTAAGCCTTATGCTTTTGAAGCAAGGCCATGGGAACTTAAAAAAACAGAATCTGTAGATGTAATGGATGCTATTGGCTCAAATATTCGAATTGATAGCAAAGGATGGGAAGTAAAAAGAATTTTACCTAAAATCAACGAAGATATAAATGAAGAGTGGATTTCTGATAAAACCAGATTTTCATGTGACGGATTATTAAACAACAGGATAGATAGCCCTTATATAAAAATTAATGGTAAATTAACTGCAACTTCTTGGGGTAATGCTTTTGAATTTATAAAATCCAATGTAGTTAATAAAAAAAGTTTTAGTGGATTAATAGGTCAGCTGGTAGATGTTGAGACTACTTTTGCGTTTAAAGAATTTTTTAAAAAAGTATTTAACTCTAATTTAATTGATTTTAGGCAAAAAAATCTTTTTTTAAAAAATTCTAGTCTATTTCATAATATTTTTAATACTCCACTAAATGATATTCATAATAGCGATTTAATACTTTTAATTGGAGCAAACCCAAGACACGAAGCAAGTATTTTAAATTTAAAAATTAGGAAAGCAATTAAATCAAATCAAGCAAAAGTTTTCAGTATCGGAAATATACCCGATCAAACATATAAAGTTCATCATTTAGGAGATAATATTGAAATACTTAATGATATTGACTCAAATAATATCGATTTTAGTAAAGTGTTTTATGCAGCGAAAAAACCAATAATTATTATTGGTGAGAGCGTTCTTAATTTCAAAATTGGAAATTTTGTAATTGAAAAATCTAAATCTATATTGTCAAAAGCAAATAATTTATCTGGATTTAATATTTTACATCAAAACGCCTCTTCGGTTGGATCAATAATTCTAGAAAGCTATAATAACAATTTTAAAAATTTATTACTATCAGACGTGATATTTTTACTAAACGCTGATGAGATAAAAATAGATAAACAATCAAATCAGTTCATTATTTATCAAGGAACACATGGCGGTGAAAATGCAAGCTTAGCTGATGTAGTTTTACCAGGCGCTGCCTTTACTGAAAAAGAAGGTATATTTGTAAATCTAGAGGGTAGACCACAGCTAGCTAACAAAGCAAGTTATCCACCGGGTAATGCCAAAGAAGATTGGAAAATCATTAAGGCTTTGTCTGATGTATTTAATAAACCATTAAACTTTAATTCTTTGGAAGAGTTACGTGAACAGATGTTTGATAAATATCCAATTCTTAAAGACTTAGACTGTTTACCAACAATAAATTATAAGGACATAAAAATTGAAGAAGTTGATAAAATAGAACAAAATATTAAACTTCAAGATTTTAAATATTATAAATCTAATATTATAGCAAGACAGTCAATTACAATGCATGAATGTGAAAATAAAATATTTAAAATTAATCAACCTAGTAAAAATTAATGGATATTATAAATATAATTTTTTACGATACATTAAAAATCTTTGCACTAATAACACCAGTGCTTATTACTGTAGCATTAATTGTTTGGTTAGATAGGAGAGTTTGGGGTTTAGTTCAGTTAAGAAGAGGACCAAATGTTGTTGGCCCTTTTGGATTATTTCAAAGTTTGGCAGATGCTTTGAAATTCATATTTAAAGAAGTAATCATACCTGCCGGTGCAAATAAAATAATCTTTATTTTGGCTCCAATAGTTACAATGTCTTTAGCTTTACTAGCCTGGGCAGTTATACCGTTTAGTGAAACTTTATTTGTAAGCAATATTAATGTTGGAATTTTATATTTATTCGCAGTTTCTTCACTTGGAGTTTACGGGATAATTATGGCTGGTTGGGCATCTAATTCAAAATACCCCTTTCTTGGCGCTCTTCGATCGGCCGCGCAGATGGTATCATATGAAGTTTCTATAGGTTTTATAATCGTTACAGTGCTTCTTTGTGTCGGCTCGTTAAATTTAGTTGATATTGTTTTAGCGCAGAAAAACGTTTGGTTCGCGATACCCTTATTTCCTATGTTTGTAATATTTTTTATTTCTTCACTGGCGGAAACTAATAGACCACCATTTGATTTGCCAGAGGCAGAAGCTGAATTGGTAGCTGGATACCAAACAGAATACTCTGGAATGATGTATGCTTTATTTTGGCTTGGAGAATACGCAAACATTTTACTAATGTGTGCAATGGGCTCTATTTTATTTTTAGGTGGCTGGTTATCGCCTATTAATATCGCGCCTTTTAATCTAATTCCAGAACCTATCTGGTTAATAATAAAAATATTATTTTTATTTTTAATTTTTGCCTTAATTAAAGCTATTGTTCCCAGATACAGATATGACCAATTAATGCGGTTAGGCTGGAAAGTTTTTTTACCTGTCTCACTCGTATGGGTAATATTAACATCTGGGTTTTTACTATATTTTGACTTATTACCGACATGAAATTTAATAGATTATTAAAAATTATTTTCCTTAGTGAATTCATAAAAGGTTTATTTATTGCGATAAAATTTATCTTTAAACCTAAAGCAACTATAAATTATCCATTTGAAAAAGGATCTATAAGTCCAAGATTTCGAGGGGAGCATGCATTGAGGAGATATCCTAATGGTGAAGAACGATGCATAGCATGTAAGTTATGTGAAGCAGTGTGCCCCGCTCAAGCAATTACTATCGAGTCTGAATCTAAAGAGGATGGATCGAGACGAGCATCACGATACGATATTGATATGGTTAAATGTATTTATTGTGGATTATGCCAAGAAGCATGTCCAGTTGATGCTATCGTTCAAGGTCCAAATTTTGAATTTTCTACAGAAACCAGAGAAGAGCTTTACTATAATAAAGATAAACTCTTAGAAAACGGTGATAAATGGGAGAATGAGATTGCTAATAATATTAAATTAGATAAGCAATACAGATAAAATGTTAGCACATTCAATAGTATTTTATTTTTTTTCATTAATAACAATATTTTCATCAATAATGGTTATTTCATCAAAAAATACCATTCATGCAGTATTTTTCTTAATATTAGATTTTGTTAGCATTTCATGTCTATTTATAATGTTAGGTGCTGAATTCTTGGGAATGATTACACTTATTGTGTATGTCGGTGCCGTTGCAGTTTTATTTTTGTTTGTTGTAATGATGATAAATATTAATTTTTCTGAACTTAAATCAGGTTTTTTAAATTATTTACCTTTTGGATCATTAATAGGATTAGTAATTTTATTAGAGCTTTTTATTATGGTCGGGGCTTGGAAATACAAAGATAACTTTTTAACAACGGGTGAAATTGTTATTAATAAAGAAATTACAAATACACAGAGTATTGGAAACGTTATTTATACCGATTACATACACTATTTTCAAATTTCAGGTATTATTTTATTAGTTGCGATGATTGGAGCGATACTACTTACTTTCCAAAAAAGAGATTTTTTAAAAAGACAAAATATTATTCAACAGGTATCAAGAGAGAGATCTGACTCAGTGAGTGTTGTTAAAGTAGAAACATATAAAGGAATTAAAATAGATGATTGATGTCGGATTAGGTCATTATTTAGGGTTAGGTGCTGTTATTTTTACAATAGGAGTAGTTGGAATATTTCTTAATAGAAAAAATGTGATAGTTCTTTTAATGTCTATTGAGCTCATACTGATTGCAGTAAATATTAATCTTGTTTCGTTTTCTGTTTATCAACAAGATATTGTTGGTCAGGTATTTACAATGTTTGTTCTTACTGTTGCTGCAGCTGAAGCAGCAATTGGTTTGGCGATTTTAGTCGTATTCTTTAGAAATAAAGGATCGATACATGTTGATGATATTAATAACTTAAAAGGATGATATTGAAATGTCCTATGTATTAGTTTTTGCACCATTAATTGGTTTTCTTTTAACAATTTGTTTTGGTAAATTACTTGGAGATAGAATTTCTCAAACCTTAACGTCATCATTAGTTTTGGTATCAACATTAATATCATTTTTTTATTTTTTTAAATTTATTTCAAACGATACAGCTATAATAAATGATCGAATTATAAACTGGCTTTCTTCAGGAAAATTAAATTTTGATTGGTCAATTTATATTGATCCATTAACATCTTTAATGCTTGTAGTTATTACATCAATATCATTTTTAGTTCATATTTATTCTATAGAGTATATGTCTCACGATAAATCAAAACCTAGATTTATGGCTTATTTGTCCTTTTTTACATTTGCTATGATTATGCTAGTTACAGCAGATAATTTTGTACAATTATTTTTTGGATGGGAAGGTGTTGGATTAGCTTCTTATTTATTAATTGGTTTTTGGTATCATAAAAATTCTGCTAACAAAGCTGCGATAAAAGCATTTATTGTAAACAGGATCGGAGACTTTGGTTTAGCAATTGGTATTTTTATAATTTATAAATATTTGGGGACTTTAAATTATGAGGAAGTTTTTGACAGGTTAATTACATTAAATGATAAAACTATATCTATCTTAGGCATAGAAGGAAGCATTATATCATTTATTGCATTCTTCTTATTTATTGGTGCAATGGGTAAATCAGCACAGATTTTTTTACATACATGGTTACCAGATGCTATGGAGGGACCAACACCAGTATCTGCTTTAATACATGCTGCTACTATGGTAACCGCAGGCGTTTTTTTAGTGGTTAAATGTTCACCGATTTTTGAAAATTCAATATTTGTATTAAATTTAATACTAATAATTGGCGCTAGTACTGGTCTATTTGCAGCAACTATAGCCTTAGTTCAAAATGATATAAAAAAAGTTATTGCTTATTCTACTTGTAGTCAACTTGGCTATATGTTTGTTGCCACTGGACTAGGTGCATATCACATTGCCATGTTTCACTTATTTACACACGCCTTTTTTAAAGCTTTGCTTTTTTTAGGAGCAGGTTCTGTAATTCACTCGATGAAGAACGAACAAGACATGAGAAGAATGGGTGGATTATGGAATAAAATTCCAATTACTTATGTTTTCATGATTATCGGAACCTTAGCAATAACTGGGTTCCCTTTCTTATCCGGTTTCTTTTCTAAAGATGCAATTATAGAAGCAACCTATTATTCTCAAAGTAAATTTGCAGGATACGCAATGGTTGTGTGTATTTTTACAGCACTTTTAACTGCAATGTATTCTTGGAGATTAATAATTAGAACATTTCATGGAAATTTTAACAATATCGACTTAGATTTAAAAGATGTTAAGGACTCGGGCTTAATAATTATATTACCTTTGCTTTTACTATCAATAGGAGCAGTCTCGTCCGGTTTTGCTTTTAAAGAATTGCTAATCGGCATTGATTTTATAAAATTTTGGGACAATTCAATCTATTTTAAAGAAAATTTTGAATTAAAGCATCCACCGTTTTGGTTTTTAATACTCACTCCAATGTTTGCAACATTTGTAATAC
>QCET01000020.1 GCA_003280495.1 Pelagibacteraceae bacterium AG-359-E06 | reverse complement strand
CTTGGTGGCGGAAGTATTATTGATTATTGTAAAATTGCTAATGTAGTGTGTCATATAAAAAATGTTTCTAGCTTTTTAGACCAGAAAGTGAATTTAAAAAAATACACTAGACTTTTAGCTATACCAACAACAATTGGTTCAGGTTCAGAAGTGACACAAGGAGCGGTCATGTATAAAAATAAAATTAAATTTAGTCTAAAAAGCCCAACACTTTTGCCAAATAACTTTTATTTAATTCCAAGTCTTATTGTCGGTTCAAATATACAAATTAAAAAATCCTCTCTTTTTGATGTAGTGAGTCAATCTATAGAGTCTTTAATATCGTTTAAATCAAACAAAATAAGCCAAAAATATTCTTTGAATGCACTTAAGATAGTTTTAAAAAATTATAAAACTTTTTTAAAAAAAGACGATATTAAAAATATAAAGAAAATGCAAATTGCAGGAAATTTTTCAGGAAAAGCAATATCAATTACCTCCACTGGTGCACCGCATGCCTTATCATATTATTTATCATCACACTTTAATATTCCCCATGGTTTAGCTGTAATGACCTACCTACCAATAATTCTAAAATTTAATTTAGAAAATAAAGAAAAATTAACTTTAGATAAGAAAAAAAAATTTGAATATAGAGTTGGTTTACTAAAAAAAGTATTTCATGTGAAGAGTGAAATTGGAATTTTAGATGGTATAAATAAAATTATTAAAAATGCTGAATTCAAAACTTCTTTCAAAAGTAAAAAAATAAATTTCGAGAAACTAAAAAAATCTATTAATATTTCGCGTTTAAAGAATAATCCTGTACCGATCGATCTTTTTGATATAAAAAAAATTAATAAAAATATTTTTTGATGAAAACATTAAAATATATAAGATCAATTAATTACAAACATCGAAAAGATGAAAATGAAGAATTTTTTGTTAATATTGATGATTGGATAAAATCACCTTACTCGTGTTTAAAGGCTAGGTACTATATCGAAATTTCTAGTTTGATAGTTTATATTTTGCAATTTACGAAAATTACACCAAATTTTGTTTCAGTGATTTATTCCCTTGCTGGATTATTAAGTGGAATATTACTTTGCTTTGATCATAAAAATTTGATTTATTCTGGTTTATTAATCTTATTTTTAAATAGAGAAATTTTATTAATTAAATTTTTATTTTTTAACTTTACTTTCTTAATTATTTGATATCTATTAAAAATTATATAAACAAACCTTGCTAACCAAGGTCCTATTAATATTCTCCATGACCTTTTTTTCCAATTTAAGCCATGAAGTTTATTAAGTCTTGGATAAATAATATTTAGCAGATGTTCATAATATGCATTACATAGTTTATCGCTTTTCTTATTGTTATTAAAATTAAATTTATTAAAGTTATCTATTTCGTTTACAATTTTTTTATTAATCATATTAAGTTTTATTCCTCAAAGTATTTGAAATTAATTTTTGAACCATATTAATTCCATTTAATTTAATAATTTTTTTTGAGATATTATTTTGAAGTCTTATAAATTTTTTGTTTAATAAAATTTCATTAAAAAATTTGTCTAGTTGAACATCGTTATTTAATGGAGGTAGTAACTTTCCATATCGATTTTTTAAAAAATATCTAATATTGCTTCTCTGATGTTTGGCTCTAACGATATATAAAGGAATACAATTAAAATATGCGCATTCATATACTGTTCCACCGCCACCAGTTACAACAAATAAAGACCTTGATAAAATGGAGAAAATATTATTTAGATTTGTGTAAATTTTTATATCTAATAGTAAATTTTTAATTTTTTTTATTACTTTTTTATCTACACCATGACCAACAATTAAATTTATTTTAAAATTATATTTTTTTAAAAACGGATATAAACGTTTGATAGTATTAAGTATTTCATTTGAATTAACCTCGCCACCACCCAGGGTTATCGTAAAATTATTTCTTTTATGAATTGGTTGAGGTTGATATCTAGTAATATTATTTTTAAATATTTTGTATTTAGAACCTACGTATTTAATACCATATTTAATTTTTTTTTTTTTATTTTGGCTCCCTGAAACTATGGCATTAATTATTAAGTTTGCATAATTTTTTGAGATATTCTTAAAATCTTCAAAAACTTTTATTTTTGTTTTTTTATATCTATAGGCTTGTTTTAATTCACTTATTGAAATTAATGCAGTGTCAAAAATTATTGCATAATAATTTTTTTTTTTTAGAATATTTAGAAATTGATTTTTTTTAAAAAAGATTGCATTTTTTGCTCTTTTTTTTAAGAATAGATATCCGTCATATTCTTTTTTAATTAGAAAATCTAAATCAGTATTTAAATTTTTTTTTAAAATTTTTTTTAGTTCGATAGCTCTGTAAAGGTGACCGTAACCTAATTTACTACCTCCATCTACTCTATAAATGATTTTTTTTTTCATTCATGAATACTGAGATTTTAAATCACCCATTGTATCTTTGATTGCATCATATATCTTATATGGTCTTCGTTTTAAAACCTTCAAAAAACCATTATTTTTCATTTTCATTTGGTGAGTTTCATTTTCTACTCTTGGATTTTTAATATGTTTAATTACGATATGCTTATTATTCAATTTACTATATTTTTTTATCATTTCAGATAAATTTTTTATTGATACTGTTTCTGAAAATTGATTATAGACGTTATATTTATTGTTAATTTTTAAAGATAAAGAGTTGCATAAAGAGTCAACAACATCTGACAAATGTATAAAAGGTTTTTTTTGTAAACCTTTTCCATAAATTAAAATTGGTTTTTTATTTATCGAGTTAAATATAAAACGGTTTACTACCACTCCAAAATAATAATCATGATCAAATCTATTTTTGAAAAACTTATTTTTTTTTGTTTCTTTAGTTGATGTGCCAAGAGTTATAGCAGTTCTAAAATCATAAATTGTCATACCCCATAGTCTATTTGCTAACCAAAAATAATTACAATCATTGGATTTTGTAATATGATACCATGAGCCACCCAATGATGAGAAAGGTAATGAAAAATTTTTAATATTTATAAAACCTTCTGGAATCTCAAAGTTAGGAGCTCCGTAAACTCCCGTTGTTGTGGTTGAAATAAATTTCACCTTTTTTTCCATATTTAACTCTTTGAGAGACCATAATAGATTTAAAGTTGAAATATTATTATTTTTAGACGTAAAAACACTTTTTTCTAAACTTTTATTTGCATATGGAGCAGATGGTTGAGCTGCTAAATGAAGTATAGCATCCGGTTTGAATTTCTGAATTAATTTTTTTACTTTATTTTTTTCTAGTAAATCTAATTTAATAAAATTAAATTTGGTATTTAATTTGATTTTTTTTAATTTACCTATCCTAGCCTTCATGGAAAAAATTTTAGTTTCTGAGTTTGATCCAACTTCATTAACCCATTTTCTTCTCGATAAATTATCTATACCTAAAATTGTAAGTTGTCTTTTTGAGAAACATAATTTCAGAAAAGTTGGCCATCCAATATATCCGTCGCAACCAGTAATAATTATTTTCATTGCTTATTTCATCCTATCCCATGTTTTAGTAATTTGATTAAG
Organism: Pelagibacteraceae bacterium AG-359-E06; assembly: GCA_003280495.1. Taxonomy (GTDB): domain Bacteria; phylum Pseudomonadota; class Alphaproteobacteria; order Pelagibacterales; family Pelagibacteraceae. The sequence goes on along the minus strand of QCET01000020.1, from coordinate 4,093 downwards.
TGAAATGTTAATATCAAAATTATTTTTCATTAAAATAGTATTAACTAATTTTAAGTCTTCTTTATAGTCTATTGTTATCCTTAATTCTCGATATTTAATATATTTACGAGAATTAACAAAAAAACCTTTAAAACGATTATGATTTTTTTCATCCATAAAGAATTTGCATGTATGCTGTCTAAAATTATACTTTTTAGAGTTTCTTACATATTTAGATGTTTCTTTTAGTTTTGATGCCTTTACAATTCGTATCGCAAATCCTCTGGGGAAAGTTTTACTTTGAATATTGTCTAAATAATCTAAATTTTTTTTGAAAAATAAATTAAGGTACTTTAAAATATAGTCTCTTTCGACTAAAGGATTATCACTAGTAAGGCTTACTATATATTCGATATTATATTTTTTAGCACAATCTAAAACTCGTTTTATTAAATCATCTTCGCTACCAGCAAAAAAATTTATTCCTTTTTTTTTACACAAATTAATAATTTTTTTGTCTTTGGGATTTTTTGTTGTTGCAACAATTTTTTGTATTTTGATTGATGAAAGTCGATTTAGTAAAAAGTCAATAACTGTTAAATCACCAATTTTTTTAAATATTTTGTTAGGATATCGACTTGATTGTGTTCTTGCCTCTATAATAATCGCTGTTTTTTTTAATTTTCTTCTAAATTTTTTTAACATCAGAATGCTTTATTAGTGCATTTTTTGGAATATTCTTTTTTGCATATAGTTTTTTGAAATTATTGAAATTTAATATACTCAACCCTTTTTTGTTAAACGGTCTCAAACAAATTGAGTTAGATGTATCAATTTTTTCATTTTTTTTTATATTTACAGTCGTATAAATTGATCTTCTGACCGTACCTTTTAATTTTTTTTCTATTTCTAAACAATTTTTTTCGTACTTTCCTAACATACTTTGGATTATATTAATTCTTTTAATCATTTTTTTAAATTCAGTTGCAGAAATTGAAACAGAAAAATCTCCAACATTTTTATCAGATTTACTGATTAAAAAATGTTTTTCAATATAAGTCGCTCCAAGTACAGATGATAATTCACAGCTTAATGAACCTGCTGAATGATCTGAGTATCCAATTTCCCAATTGGTTTTATCTTTCAAATACTTTACAGAAAGTAAATTTAAATATTTGTCAGGTGTCGGGTATGATGAAACGCAATGCATCAATATAATTTTTTTTTCTTTAAAAATTTTTTTTAAATATAGAATTTCTTCCATATTTGACATTCCTGCAGAAATAATAACTTTTTTTTTAGATTTTTTTAACTCATTAAGCATGGGATAAAAGTTTATATCGCTTGATGCTACTTTATAAAAATCTGTACATTTTTTTAGCTCTTTAACTGACTCTATATCAAATACAGAAACACCGAATCCAATTTTTAATTTTCTTGAAAGTTTATACAAGTCTTTTATTTGATTTAAATTTAAACAAATTTTTTTTAATCTTTGAATTTGGTATTTGTCATTACCTTTAACTAGAGATTTTAATTTGCTATGAACAAATTTTTCTGGATTTATGTGCTGAAACTTAACGTAATCAGCTCCTGCTTCTTTTGCTTCATAAATAGCCTTTTTAGCTTTGGCAAAGCTACCATTATGATTATTTCCTATTTCCGCTATAACTTTAATTTTGTTCATGAAAAAAATTTTTTATAAATTTGCAAATTTTTTTAACATCTTTTGTCGTCATCTTTGTATGTAATGGTAAGGTTATTAATTTTTTAGCAAGAAGTATGGAATTTGTTATATCTGATTTTTTTGAAAATTTTTTAAATAAATAATGATTTGATAGAGGTGGATCCCAATGCACACTTATACCAACATTTTTTTCTCTCAAATACTCTGCTAAACTGTCTCTTACTAACTGATTTTTTAATATTATAACAAAGTAAATAACCGATCTATTTGTTGTAAAGTTACTATACTGAAAATTAATTTTTTTAATATTTTTAAGAAACTTCTCGTATTCTTTTATCAATATGTTCCTTTTATTTATAAAATAATTTAATTTTTTTAATTGAGTTATGCCGACTGCGGCCTGTATCTCGGTCATTCTGTAGTTATTTCCAAGTTTTTTTATTTCATAAACCCAAGATTTTGCATTTTTTTTTCTATCATATGACGATTTACTCATTCCGTAGCTTTTTAACTCGTTTATATTTGAAATTAATTTTTTTTCTCTACTGACCACCATACCTCCCATACCAGCGCTTGTTATCATTTTAGTTGGTCCAAAACTAAATACTGCAGCATAGGATTTTTGACCAACATAAGTTTTATTTTCGTCAGTCGCTCCGAGTACATGTGCAGCATCTTCTATTAATTTTATTTTAGGATATTTTTTAAGTATTTTTTTTATTGAATTAATTGGCTGAAGATAACCATTGAAGTGCGTGACAATTATAGCGCCAGTATTTTTATTAATTTTTTTTTTTAATGAATCTAAACAAATATCAAAGGAATTTTTTTTTAGGTCTATAAAAACTGGTTTTAAATTTTGTTGCAAGGTCACTAATCCAGAAGAAATAAAATTGAAAGAACTTATTATTATTTCACTTTTTGGTTTTAAATCTAAACTCTTTAATACTAATTCCAAACCTGCCGTACAAGATGAAACTGTGGTTGCGTTTTTATAATGAAATTTATTTTTAAAATTATTTTCAAATTTTTTAACAACCGGTCCATTAATCAGCCATTGTCTGTTATAAATTTTTTTTATTTCTTTGAATTCGTCATGATCTAGGTTAGGTTGACTCAAAAAAAACTTCATTAATTATATAATTCTTTTAATTCTCTGTTGTAGTTACTATAACTTTCTTTGCTTTCTACTTTGCATTTTTTACTTTTTATAGCCTTATATAACTCTTTTGTTCCAGTGGAGATATTAAATTTAGTTTTGAATTTTAGAATTCTTCGAATTTTATCAAAGTTTACATGATAATCTCTATTATCAGTAATATCTTTTTCTACTTTCAGATTACTAGATTTGCTATGTTTTAAGATTATCTTAGCCAAATCTAAAATTCTAAGATTAAGTTTATTGCATCCTACATTAAAAATTTGGTTTTTAACTTTTTTAATAGGTGCTTCTAATACTAAATTAATTGCTTTTGCCGCATCATAAACATGTACATTAGGTCTAAATTGTTTTCCCCCAAAAACTCTGATGCTCTTGTTTTGTGCAACCAGTAATGTAAAAATATTTGCTACTAAATCAAATCTTTGTCTTGGAGAATAACCAAACACAGTAGCTAATCTTAAAATAGTTGGACAGAAATTTTTTTCCTTTAATTTTAAAATTTCCTTTTCACAATTAAGTTTACATTCAGCATATAAAGAAATTGGATTTTCTTTCGTTTTTTCATTAATTTGTCTTCTGCCGCTTGATAAACCGTAAACACTGCACGAACTTATAAAAACATATCTTTGTATTTGAAGTAGTTTTGCTACCTCTGCCAAATTTTTTGATTTAAAATAGTTTTCGGCTATAGTTTTTGTAGGATCAAGTTCACAGGCTGGATCGCCTACTATACCCGAGAAATCTACTATGGCATCTATTCCAAAAGCGATTTTTAGTATTTTTTTTGTATCACCGCTATCACCTTTGATTACTTTTAAATTTTTATTTTTTTTAATATTAGAAATTGATTTATATCCAAATTTAAATAAATCATAAATAATTACATAATAATTTAATTTTAAGAGCATTTTAGCTAAAACGCTACCGATATAACCGGCGCCGCCTACTAAAAGAACTCGCTTTTTTTTAGAATTTTTAAAATATAAATTTTGCCCCTTATATAAATTATCAAAATTAGAAAAATATATTAAACCAGTTATATTATTATCAATATCAGTAATTGGAGCTCGAAGCCTTGCATTATCTTTTAGTTTTTTTATCTTATCTTTTAAAGAAAGGTTATTTTTCACAACAAACGGTTTTTTATTTAAAATTTTAAAAATTTTAGTTTTGAGAGTAAATTTTTTTTGTACTAGTGCACGTTTTATATCACCCTCTTGTAGATACCCATGTATTTTCTTATTTTTTAAAACCAATAAAACTCT
>QCET01000019.1 GCA_003280495.1 Pelagibacteraceae bacterium AG-359-E06 | reverse complement strand
TTCTTTAATAATTTCATAGTTTGTTTCGCCTTTAATGCTGTGTTTTTTAAATTTTTTTAGATTTCCATCGTTAAAATTAAATATTTTTTTCTCTAAAGAGATAGAATTTGAATTAGATAAAATTAAAATTATAAACGTAAAAAATATTAAACTAGATGATCTTTTTAAGCTCATATGAATATCTTATCTTATAACAAAGTTTGTTAAAGATATTTTTTGGCGCGCCCGGGAAGATTCGAACTCCCAACCTTTTGGTCCGTAGCCAAACGATCTATCCAGTTGATCTACGGGCGCATAGTTCAATTAAATATCACAATTAATAAATATCTGCCAATTGTCTATATTTAAGGTAATTAATTTTTAGTTATTTAATTTAGTTTTTAGTGTAATTTAAATAAATATTATAAATATATTGATGGATATAAAAAACCACCTCTTAAATTTACAGCCTTCATCAACGTTAGCCATTAATGAGAAAACAAAAGAACTGGAAAGCAAAGGTTCTAAGGTTTATAAGTTTGGTTTCGGACAGTCACCATTTCCTATACCATCAGACATAGTCGAGGAGCTTGCTTATAATGCTAGTAAGAAAGAGTATTTACCATCAAAGGGTTTATTAGAATTGCGAATAGCTATTGCAAAAAATCTTAAAGGTAAAAAATATTCGTTTGACCAAAATGACATTATTATTGGACCCGGAACAAAAGAATTAATGTTTTTACTTCAAATAGCTTTTGATGGAGAAATCATTTTACCTATTCCAAGTTGGGTTTCATATTTCCCACAGGCAATAATAAATAAAAATAAAGTTCATTTCCTTAAAACAAATTTTGAAGATAAATGGCACTTAACAGAAAATAAACTAAAAGAAATTTCAGACAAAATAGGTAATAAAAAAAAATTGATTATTATGAATTATCCTAATAATCCATCTGGCACAAATCCAAAAAAAATAGAAGAGCTATCGAATTGGCTAAAAAAAAATAATTTTATAGTTTTGGCTGACGAAATTTACAGTGATTTAAATTTTCAAGATAATTATTCATCTATTTCCCACTTTTATCCTGAAGGAACAATTGTAAGTAATGGATTAAGTAAATGGTGTGGTGCAGGAGGTTGGAGACTAGGCTTTTTTGCAATACCTAATCAATTTAAAAAATTAAATACAACAATTTCAAATTTAGCTACTGAAACATTTAGTGCTGTATCGGCACCGATACAATATGCTGCAATTAAAGCTTACAATAGTAATCAAGATGATTATCTCTCTAAATCAAAAAATATTTTGAAAAAAATTGCATTAGAAGCTTATAAAAAATTTAATACCAATAAAATTAAAGTTATCATGCCAGATGGAGGATTTTATATAATGCCAGATTTTTCAGAATTATTAAAAAACAGATTTAAAAGCTCGGTAGATATGTGTAATCAATTATTAAAAGATACAGGTGTTGCAGTGCTTCCAGGATGTGACTTTGGATTTCCAAAAGATAAATTAGTGTTTAGGCTTAGTTACGTAGATTTTGATGGAAAAAAATTTTTAAATTCAGTAAGCAAAGATGTAAACATTAATGATGAGCATTTGAGGAAATTTGCACCAAAGATTATAGAAGGTATTGATAAAATTATTAATTGGTCAAATAAAATGTCAAAATAACTATAAATTTAAGTTAAAATAGTATTAGTCAAGAATTGTATAATATAGTACTTTTCCCATTCAAAAAACAAAGGGGGATTAATGAAAAAAATAATATCTTCATTATCTAGTGCTTTAATACTTTTTGCATTCAGTTTACCTCTAAATTTTGCTGCTAAGTCAGCTGAATTTTTTACTATAGGTACTGGTGGACCAACTGGCGTTTATTTCCAAGTTGGTAACGCAATTTGCAAAATGGTTGCAAAGCTTCAATCTTCTGATCACGGTAGAAAAAAAGGTGGCGATAAAGCTTATCGTTGTTCCGCTCCATCAACAGGAGGATCTACTTACAATATTGGTCAGATACAACAAGGAGAATTCCAATTTGGAGTTGCTCAATCAGACTGGCAATATCATGCGTATAACGCGAGTAAGCCAGAAAAAGTTAAACCTTTTAAAGATTTAAGAGCAGTTTTTTCTGCTCATCCAGAACCTTTTCAAATTATTGCTAGAAAAGGGTCAAAAGTAAAAGACTGGAAATCATTAAAAGGAAAAAAAGTTAATATCGGAAACCCTGGATCGGGTCAAAGAGGAACATTTGAAGTTTTAATGGAGTCACATGGAGTAAACAAAAGTTACTTTGGTGCTACATCTGAACTTACCTCTTCTGAACAATCTGGAGCACTTTGCGATAAAAAAATTGATGCTTATGGATATACTGTAGGTGTGCCAAATGCTGGCGTAGCTCAAGCTACAGATGGATGTGGAGCTTACATAATTGATCTTCAGACTCCTGAAGTTAAAAAATTAGTAGCTAATAATCCATTCTACGCATTTGCAACTATTCCAAAAGGTACTTACAAAACTTCTAAAAAAAATGTAACTACTTTTGGAGTTATGGCATCAGTCGTAACTAGTGCAAAAGTTTCAGATGAAATGGTTTACAACGTAGTAAGAGCAGTTTTTGAAAACTTAGACGATTTCAAAAAACAACATCCTGCTTTTGCAAATCTTGATCCAAAAAAAATGATCAAAGATGGTTTGTCTGCGCCATTACATCCTGGAGCAGTAAAATATTATAAAGAAAAAGGCTTAATGTAAGTCATTCATAAAAAAGGCCCAGTAAATCTGGGCCTTTTTTTTTGTTTCTATGAGTGATAATTCATCAACAGAAAATCAAGATTTAAAAAACTTTGAAGAAGAAAGCAGTTCCAAAAGATATTTATCAGGCTGGAACTTAAAGTTAGTAGGTATTGTTGCCATATCATGGACGTTGTTTCAATTATGGTATGCTAGTCCGTTCCCTTTTATATTTAATTTTGGTCAGTTTATAGATGTACCTGCAAGGGCTATTCATTTATGCTTTGGTTTGACATTGTGTTTCTTAATATATCCATCGAAAAAGAAATTGGTAAATAGTAGTATCAGTATAAAAGATTTCATTTTTGTTTTTCTATCAATAGTAGTGACATTGTATTTAGTTTTTGATTATGAAGGATTGGTAAATAGACAAGGTATTTTAGCAGAATTAAAAATTTTTGGCTTCAACATTCAATATGAATTAATTATTGGAGGGATTGGTATTCTCTTATTATTAGAAGCCACAAGAAGAGCGATTGGATTGCCATTAGTAATCATTGCGATAATTTTTTTACTATTTTCGTATTTTGGTAGACAAATGCCAGAATTAATTTCTCATGCTGGTCTATCTTTAAAAAGACTTGTTGGTTATCACTGGTTAGGCGGTGAGGCTATATTTGGGATACCAATAAGTGTTTCTGTTAGTTTTATATTTTTATTTGTTCTTTTTGGAGCCATATTAGATACTGCAGGAGGGGGTAAATATTTTTTAAACTTAGCTTTCGCGTTAGTGGGACGAATGAGAGGAGGGCCTGCTAAAGCTGCTATATTAGCATCAGGGTTAACAGGCATGATTTCTGGGTCCTCAGTTGCAAATACAGTTACAACTGGAACTTTTACAATACCGATTATGAAGAAAACAGGTTTGCCAGCAATTAAAGCTGGTGCAGTAGAAGTTGCAGCTTCAGTAAACGGTCAGATCATGCCTCCGATAATGGGTGCTGCTGCTTTTGTGATGGCTGAACTTTTGGGAATTCCATATTTTACTGTCGTCACGCACGCCTTTTTACCAGCGGTAATATCTTACATTGCTTTATTTTACATATCACATCTGGAGTCTTTAAAATTAAATATTAAAGGACTTCCTGAAAAGGAAGTTCCAAATTTGAAAAAAACTTTTTTTGGTGGGATACATTTTTTGATACCCATATTTATTTTAATTTATTTATTATTATTTCAACGTTGGACTGCTGCATCCTCGGTCTTTTATTCAATAATTTCTTTACTGCTTATTATTATTTTCAAGCAAATTCTTGATAGAGATAAAAATAATTTAAATTTATTTAACTCTATTAAATCAGGTCTAAACCAAATACTGGCAGGCTTTGAAAAAGGAGCAATAAATATGATAAGTCTTGCTGTTGCAATTGCAACTGCTGGAATAATTGTTGGTGCTGTTTCCTCAACTGGCTTAAGTAATAATTTGATTATTATAGTCGAAGCGATTTCAGGTGGAAATATTATTTATTTATTAGGTCTAACAGCCTTTCTTTGTATTATTTTGGGCATGGGGCTTCCAACAACAGCAAATTACCTTGTTGTAGCTGCTCTAATGGCAAACGTCGTCGTGGAAGTCGGTAATGCATCTGGCTATATATTTCCTTTGATAGCAATTCATTTATTTGTTTTTTATTACGGGTTGATGGCCGATGTTACTCCACCTGTTGGCTTAGCGTCGTATGCAGCGTCTGCGATTTCGAAAGCTGATCCGATCAAAACAGGAATACAAGCCTTTTGGTATAGTTTAAGAACTGGAATTTTACCTATTGTTTTTATATTTAATAACGAGCTTCTCTTAATAGGTATTGAAAGTTGGTTTCATGCGTTAATCGTAATGATAACATCTTTAATAGCAATATTAATTTTTACTGCAGCAAGCCAAGGATGGTTTATAAAAAAACTTAAATGGTATGAAGTTATATTATTTTTAGTGATTTCAATGAGTTTATTCCGACCCGATTATATTATGGATAAATTTTATCCTAAGTACAACTATCAAAGATTATCTATAGAAAATTTAAACAGCTTAAATATTCAAAAAGAAAAAGATTTACAAATTAAAATAACAAGAGAGACAGCCTATGGACCAAGATATAAACTTTTTGAGTTTAAAAAAAATGAATACGATAAAAATTATTCGCTTGAAGATGTTGGAATAAATTTAGCGAGCAAAAATAGTCAATTGATTATTGACACTTTGAAATGGAATGGTGAAGCAAAGAAAATGGGTATTGAGACTGGAGATATTATTAATGAAATTAAAATCGAAAATTTAAATCGCCCTAAAAAAGAAATAGTATATCCGATTTCTATTATGTTATTTTTAGTATTATCTTTTTTTCATATCAGAAGAGGAAAAATTTAAAAAACAGGAAAAATGGTCTCGGTTAGTTTACAAGATCTACATAGTTTGAATCCATATAATATAAAGTTACTTTCAACCTCTTCGCAAGTATTTCCACATTTTTCACAAATTGATATTTTTTTTGGAATATCAGAATTTTTATTAATATTTTTAATCATAGTAAAATTTAGTAAATTTATATATTACATTAGTTTACTAAAATATAAAATAAATGAACTGGATAGCAGCAACCATCATAGCAGCCTTTTTTCAAAACTTAAGGTTTTCATTACAAAAAAATTTAAATAAGAGCATATCTACAGTAGCATCAACATATGTAAGATTTATATTTGCTTTGCCATTTGCTGCAATATTATTTTTTTATTTTTTTAGCGATTTTGACTTAATAAAATCATTTTTAGAGAATGATAAATTTATGGTTTTTGCTATTTTGGCTTCTGTAACGCAAATCATATTTACATTTTTTTTACTTTATTTATTTCAATTTTCAAATTTTGTAATTGGTACATCTTTAAGCAAAACTGAAGTAATTCAAATTGTTTTGTTAGAGTTTTTAATATTAGGAGATAAATTGAGTCCTATTGTTGTTATGGGTATTTTAATCTCTACAATTGGAATAATTATTTTTAGTGTAAAGGATGTGAAATTGTTTTTTAAAGGACTAACCTCAAAAACCACATTGGTTGGTCTTTTAAGTGGTTTCTTACTAGGTTTAAGTGTAGTTCTTTTTAGGGGCGCTGCACTAAGTTTAGATAATATACAATCAAATTTTGATAAAGCGTTAATCACATTGTTTTTTGGACTTTGTATTCAATCTCTTATCTTAACAGTCTATTTGGTAATTTTTGAAAAGAAACAATTCAAAAAATTATCACAAAATAAATTTCAGTGTTTATCAGCAGGTTTATGTGGTTTTTTTGCTACTTTATCTTGGTTTTATGCATTTACTTTGATTCAGGGATCTATGGTAAGAGCTATTGGTCAGATTGAGCTATTATTTAGTTATTTTTCTTCGAAATATTTTTTTAAAGAAAAAACAAATAAAATAGAATTATTTGGAATCTTGGTGTTTGTAAGTGGCGTTATAATAATTTTATTAAACAGATAATTTTGGTGTGCTTTAATTTAACTAACAGGGGACAGAAATGAGCAAATTAAAGCACACATTTCAACTCCTATAAATATTCGCTATTGAAGACCAGATAAAAAAAAATTATTAACAATTATTTATTACCTTAAATTGCAGTTTTTAAAGAGTTTTTGATATATTCTTCTCTTAATTGACCTGTAAATTTACCAGGTTTTCCATCTTTAATTTGCTTTCCGTTAATGTTTACTACAGGTGTAACAAAGGTTGTAGCGCTCGTAATAAAGGCTTCATCAGCTGTTATAGCATCATCTAATGTAAAACCCTTATAACTAATTTTATAACCAAGTAATTTTGCACAATTGATAACTGATTGCCTTGTAATACCATTTAAAATTAATTCATCCGCTTCTCTTGTTAATATATTTCCTGATTTTATAATCCATGCATTATTTGAGGTTCCCTCAGATATATATCCATCACGCAACATCCAGGCATCATCGAATCCTTTTTCGGATGCCTGTGCTTTAGCAAAAGATGGATATAACAATTGAGTTGTTTTAATATCGCATCTTTTCCATCTTTTATCTTCTACTGTCATAACTCGAATACCATTAGCAACTTCATCGTTTTTCAAAAGTTTTTTTTCTTGTGTAAAAGCAACTACGGTTAAATCAATATTTTTTGGAGGAAAATTAAAGCTTCTATCTGCGACACCTCTGCTGACATGCAGGTATATAATACCCTCTTTTAATTCATTTTTTACAATTAAATCTTTATGAAATTTTTTTATAGAGTCATGATTTAACATTTTTGGAAATTTTAATTCAGACATTGATCTATCCAGTCTTTTCATGTGATTATCAAAATCTATCATTTTTCCATCAAGTACTGTTGTGACCTCATATACGGAGTCACTGAAAAGAAACGACCTATCAAAAATTGAAATCTTAGCATCTTTTTCATCACTAAAATGACCATTCAAATAAACAATTCTATTCATTTACAACTTTCTTGTCGTATTCTTTTTCACTTAAAAAACTATTCAGGTCATTTATATTAATGACTTTTCTTTGATTATAGTTTTTATTCATTTTTGGAAAGTCAGTTCTATAATGCGTCCCTCTACTTTCTCTTCTCAGTTTAGCAGCAAATGTTATTAATCTTGAAACTAATAGCATATCTTTTAACTTTGCAGATAAGTTTTTAGCTTCTCTTTCAATTTTATCAAATTCAACAAAAGCATTATTTAAAGTCTGATCTGATCTTTCAACACCTACAAATTTATTCATTGCGGATCTTAATTGCCAAATATATTTTTTAGCTCTTACTTTACTTATAGTTTTTTCTTTTGGTAAGTAATTTTTAATGTTTATTGATCTGATAGCATAGTTTTTAATAGGTAATGAATTAATCTTTTTTGCTATTCGAATGGCATAAACGAAAGCTTCCAAAAGAGAATTGCTAGCTAATCGATTCGCCCCGTGTGCTCCAGTTGAACTTGTTTCACCACACGCCCACAATCCATTAATAGATGTCATTCCGTCCAT
>QCET01000018.1 GCA_003280495.1 Pelagibacteraceae bacterium AG-359-E06 | reverse complement strand
TATTTTGCTGCCAACACTATTTTCTGAAGCAATTAAATATAATTCTTTAACCGGAAAATTTCTTTTTTCCAGAACTTCGATAATTTTTCTTCCAACATTACCTGTTGCGCCTACAATTGCCAATCCAAAAGACATTTTTATATTTATTATTTAAGTTTTTCTAAAATTGCTGAACCCATTTCAGCAGTCGATACTTTTCTTTTTCCCTCTTCCATAATGTCTGGTGTTCTGAGACCATCGCTTAATACTTTTTTTATAGCATTGTCGACATCTAATGACAAATCATCTTGATTTAAGGAATATTTCAAAGCCATTGAGAAACTAAGTATCATCGCAATGGGATTAGCCGTGCTTTTGCCAGCTATATCAGGAGCTGATCCGTGGCATGGCTCATACATTGATCGAATTCTTCCTTTTTTGTCTTTCTCACTCAATGAAGCTGACGGCAACATCCCTAAGGATCCGGTTGTCATAGCTGCTTCATCAGATAACATATCGCCAAATAAGTTATCAGTAAGGATAACATCAAATTGTTTTGGATTTCTAACAAGTTGCATTGCGCAATTATCTGCTAACATGTGGTTTAGCTTAATATCTTTATAAGTTTTATCTGAATGAAGTTTTTCTACCTCTTCTCTCCACAATAATCCTGCCTCCATTACATTTGATTTTTCAACTGATGTAACTAACTTTTTTCTTTTTTTTGCAAGATCAAATGCAACTTTAGCAACCCTTATAATTTCCTTAGATGTATATCTGTGTGTATTAACACCTTCTCTTTCATCATTTTCTAATGGTTTTATTCCTCTAGGTTCTCCGAAATAAACACCGCCTGTTAATTCTCTTACAATCATAATATCTAAATCAGAGATTATTTCAGGTTTTAATGTTGATGTACTTACAAGCTCAGAAAAACAAATTGCAGGCCTAAGATTTGCGAAAAGTCTCATTTCTTTTCTTAATCTTAGAAGAGCTCTCTCAGGCCTTTTTGCAAAATCAAGCTTGTCGTATTTAGGGCCACCTACTGCTCCTAACAGCACAGCATCACTATCCATAGCTTTATATAACACTTCGTCAGTTAATGGTGTCTTATTTTCATCATACGATGCACCACCAACCAATTCTTCTGAAATTTCAATATCTGTTTTTTTATTTTTATTTAACCAATCAATAATCTTTTTAACTTCTGCCATTACTTCTGGTCCTACTCCGTCTCCTGCTAATAAGAGTATGTTATTTGCCATTAAAATAACCAGGGCATCTTAGACTTTTGATTAATTAAAAAGTCGTTTATTTTTTTTGATTTCTCCAAAGTTAATGCGATATCATCCAAGCCTTCGATTAAACAATGCTTTCTAAAATCTTCAATTTCAAAGTTGTACAGTTTGTCGTTATTATATTTTATTACTTGGTTAGCTAAATCAACTTCTATCTTTTCCTTAGAATTTGAAAATTCAGATAATTTTTTAATCTTATCAGCGCTTAGTTCTATTGGAAGTATACCGTTTTTAAAACAATTATTATAAAAAATATCTGCAAAACTTGGACTTATTACAACTTTAATTCCAAAATCAAGCAATGACCATGCAGCATGTTCCCTTGATGAACCACAACCAAAATTTTTGTCAGCTAATAAAATCTCAGACTTATCATATGGGTCTTGATTTAAAATAAAATTTTTGATTGGCTTGTTGTTTTCGTCGTATCTTAATTCAAAAAAAAGACTTTTACCTAAACCCGTTCTTTTGATTGTTTTAAGAAACTGCTTTGGTATAATCATATCTGTATCAATATTTACTATTGGTAGATAAGCAGGGATACTTTTAACTTTCTTAAACTTTTGCATTAAATATATTTCCTAACATCTGTTAGTTTTCCTTCTAATGCTGCAGCTGCAGCCATACCTGGACTCATAAGATGAGTTCTACCTCCTCTTCCTTGCCTTCCTTCAAAATTTCTATTTGATGTCGAGGCGCATCTTTCTTTTGGTTTTAATTGGTCAGGGTTCATGCCTAGACACATTGAACATCCTGGTTCTCTCCATTCAAGACCTGATTCTATGAATATTTTGTGCAAGCCTTCTTGTTCAGCTTGTTCTTTAACTAAACCAGATCCAGGTACAACATAACCACTCACATTATTATTAATTTTTTTTCCTTTAAGTATTGAAGCGGCAATTCTTAAATCTTGAATTCTGCCATTAGTGCAAGAGCCAATAAAAACCTTATCAATTTTTACCTCATCGAGTTTTTCATTTCCCAAAAAGCCCATATAATCTAAAGCTCTTTTTACAGATTTTTTTTTATCTTCATCTTTAAAATTATCGGGTGTGGGAACTCTTGAGTTTATTGGTAATACGTCTTGCGGACTAGTGCCCCATGTAACTGATGGAATAATTTCTTCTGCTTGTAATTTTTCAATTCTATCAAACTTTGCGTTATCATCAGATTTTAAAGATAACCAGAATTCTTTTGCTTTATCCCAATTATCACCTTTAGGCGCCATCGGTTTACCTTTAATAAAATTTATAGTTTTTTCGTCTGGTGCCACCAAGCCTGCTCTTGCGCCGGCTTCTATAGACATATTACAGATTGTCATTCTTTCTTCCATAGAGAGATTTTTAATTGTTTGCCCAGCATACTCTATGACGTAACCTGTACCACCAGCAGTACCTATTTTTCCAATAATATTTAAAATTATATCTTTAGCAGTTACTCCGTTTGGTAAATTTCCATTAACCTCTATTTTCATATTTTTAGATTTTGATTGTATTAATGTCTGAGTCGCAAGAACATGTTCTACCTCTGAAGTCCCAATACCAAATGCTAATGCTCCGAATGCCCCATGAGTAGCTGTATGGCTATCGCCACATACTATTGTCATTCCAGGCTGTGTAAAACCTTGTTCTGGTCCTATAACATGTACAATCCCTTGTCTAACATCAGTAAGACCATAAAATTCAATATTGTTATCTTTGCAATTTTTTTCTAAAGTCTCTACCTGAAGCGCAGATTCTTTGTTTTCAATTCCTTTTGATCTATCAGTTGTGGGAACATTATGATCCGCTACTGCAAGCGTGAATTCTGGGAATTTAACTTTTCTGTTATTGAGTCTTAATCCTTCAAATGCTTGAGGACTAGTTACTTCATGAACAAGATGTCTATCAATATATATTAGACTATTACCATTTTTCTGATCATCAATTAAATGACTTTCCCAAATTTTGTCATAAAGAGTCTTTGTCATTAGAATATTATTTTTTTTCTTCTAATTTTTTGGATCTTTCTGTTTAGATGAAACCTTTTCTTCTATAGGTGAATTTATTGATGTATCTTTTTTTTGTTCACTTGTGTCATCTAATAACTCAACTCCAATTTTCTTTTTAATTTTTTCATTTATTCTCGCAGATTTACCTTTTCTATCTCTTAGATAATAAAGTTTTGCCTTTCTAACCTTACCAGATCGTATTATTTCAATTGAATCTAAATTCGGGCTAAATAATTGAAATACTCTTTCTACACCTTCTCCAAATGATATTTTTCTAACTGTAAAAGACGAGCTTATACCTCTGCTTTTTTTTGAAATACATACTCCTTCGAACGCTTGTGTTCTAACTCGTTTTCCCTCAAGAATCCTCACATTAACTTTTATAGTATCACCGGCGTCAAATTCTGGTAATTTTTTTTTACCTTGAAGTGATTTTAAGTGTGCTTTTTCTATATCTTCAATTCTATCCATTATTAACTCTTTTTAGTATATTTTTGCCACAAGTCTGGTCTTTGACGCTGTGTTATACTCCTTGATTGTTCTAAACGCCAGTTTTTTATTTCCGCATGATTCCCGGATAATAAGACTTCAGGAACCTCTATACCGTTCCAATCTCGAGGTTGTGTGTATTGAGGATATTCAAGTAAATCACCACTAAAGCTTTCTTCATTTAAAGACTTTGGGTCGCCTAATACTCCAGGTAGTGTTCTCACTATCGCATCTAGAAAAACAAAAGATGCGCTTTCGCCTCCTGACAAAACATAATCACCTATAGAAATTTCTTTAATATTCTCTTTATCTATTACTCTTTGATCGACACCTTCAAAATGTCCACAGATCAAATTTAAGCCTGTTTTATTTTTATAATTCTCTACTAGATTTTGATCTAATTTTAAACCTCTTGGTGATAATAAAACTTTTTCAAATCCATTTTTATATTTATTTAATGCTTTACTGATAACTTCAGCTTTAATAACCATACCACTTCCACCTCCAAAAGGTTTATCATCTGCCCTTTGATTAGATCCAGTAAACTCTCTCAAATTAACAATATTAAAATCCCAAATTTTATTTACTCTTGCTCTTCTATAATTCCCTGCATCGAGTAGTCCTGGGAAAAATTCTGGATATAAAGTGAAAATGTTAACTTGAAACATAATTTTTATTTTTTCTTATCTTCATCTTTCTTTACTTCTTTTTTTGGCTCTTCTTTCTTAGCTTCTGTTTTTGGTGCATCAGCTTTTTTAGGCTCTTCTTTCTTAGCTTCTGTTTTTGGTGCTTCTGGTGCTTTTTTTGCTTCCTCAGCAGCTTTTAATCTCTCTTGCGCTTTCTTTTTAGGTTTTGCTTTTAATGGATTATTTCTTTTTTCTGGCATAGGAATAATCTTTGCTTCACCTAAAAATCTTGCAATTCTAAATGATGGTTTTGCTCCTTTATCTAACCAATATTTAATTCTCTCCACATCGAAACTTAATCTTTCTTTTTTATCTTTTGGAAGTAAAGGATTAAAATATCCTACCTTCTCGATAAATTTTCCATCGCGTGGTCGCCTAGAGTCAGCTATGACGATTTTGTAAAAAGGTCTTCGCTTGGCGCCGCCTCTTGACATTCTTATTTTTAACATTTTTTTTCCTTTCTATTTTAAGTTATTTAATAATTCAGGTGGTATACCTTTTAAATTACTGAGTTCCGTATTACCGCCTTTAGACATCTTCTTCATCATATTACTCATCATCTTATGTTGCTTAAGTAATTTATTTACTAAAGAAATATCTGTACCTGACCCTGAAGCAATTCTCTTTTTTCTTGAGCCATTAATTAGCTTCGGATCATCTCTTTCATCTTCTGTCATAGATAGTATTATAGACTCCTGTGATTTTAAAATTTCATTATCTATTCCAGATTCGTCAATTTGTTTTTTCATTTTAGATACTCCTGGTAACATACTTAATACGCCCGTCATGCCTCCAGCTTTTTTCATTTGTTGTATTTGCTGAAGATAAGCATTTAATGTAAATGTACCTTTTTTTAAATCATCCTCTAAATCTTTTATCTTCTTCTGCTCTAAATCCTCAGAAACTTTTTCAACTAGTGAAACTACATCACCCATACCCAAAATTCTATTTGCTATTCTATCAGGATGAAAAACTTCTAACTGATCTATTTTTTCGCCAGTAGCTAAAAATTTAATTGGACAGCCAGTTACAGACTTCATGCTCAAAGCAGCTCCTCCTTTACCATCTGCATCCAGTCTAGTTAACGTAATAGAAGTTAAATTAATTAATTTGTTAAACTCTGAAGCAATATTAACGGCGTCCTGACCAGTAAGAGAGTCTGCAACAAGCATTATTTCCTGAGGATTGATTTCGTTATATAACATCTTTAATTCCATCATCATTTGTTGATCTATTTGGGTTCTGCCTGCAGTATCAAAAATAATTACTTCTTCGCCAGATATCGATGTTGCATTTTTTGCTCTCTTTGCAATTTCTATAGGTAGTTGCCCCTCTACAATTGGTAATGATTTCATTTTGTTGTTTGTCGCAAGAACCTCTAACTGCTTCTGCGCTGCTGGTCTATAAATATCTAAACTAACTAATAAAACTTTTTTAGAAAGTTTTTTTTCAATAAAATGACCTAACTTAGCGCTTGTTGTAGTTTTACCTGAACCTTGTAGTCCTACTACTAATATTTTTACTGGTGGGACATGATTTAAATTTAAATCTTTTGCTTTATCTCCAAGAGTTTTAGTTAATTCATCATAAACAATTTTAACAATCATTTGACCGGGAGTAACTGATTTAAGAACTTCTTTACCTATAATTTTAGGTTTTACATTTTCAATAAACTTTTTAGTTACAGACAAAGCTACATCAGACTCGAGAAGAGCTTGTCTAATTTTTCTTAATCCTTCATCAGCTTGCTTCTCGTCTAAACGAGTAATTTTATTAAAGTAAGCAAAAGCTGACTCTATTTTATTTGTTAAATTATCAAACATAATTAAATACCCCAGCAACTATCGCACTAGTGGGCGAATCCTCGCTGACTAGTGTTGATCTCCTCTTTAAAAGGACACCAGAAAAATTGATATTTCCTGGAAGTTGCTAGAAATTATATAGATATATTTATAAAGTCAAGAAAAGGAGATAATACTTATAAATCATGAATTTTAATGCGTTCAAAATGGATGGTTTGGGTAATGATTTTTTGATTATCGATAATAGAAAACAAAAAGTATATTTAAATGAAAAACAGATACAAAAGCTGTCTAATAGAGAAAACGGAATTGGTTTCGATCAATTAATTTATATTGAAAAAGAGGGTGCCGACTTAAGGATAAAATACTTTAACTCAAATGGAAAATTTGCAGACGCATGCGGTAACGGTAACAGATGTGTTGCTAAAATTCTGATGGATGAAATAAAAAGCGATAATGTCAGTTTTTACGTTGGAGACAAACTGCATGATGCAAAACTTATTAGTGAAAAAATTATATCAATCAACATGGGAAATGTAACATATGATCTAAGTAAAATTCCAGTTTCTAATGGAGTAAATAAAAATCCTATAAAAATAAAAGTAGACGAATTTAATGATGAGGGATACCTTATTAGTATAGGTAACCCTCATATTATTTTTTTAACAGATATATCAGATCAAGATTTAAAGAAAATTGGTCCTAAAATAGAGAAGCACGATTTCTTTCCTAAAGGTATAAATGTTACATTTGTAAACTTGAGTAAAAATAATATAAGAATTAAAACATGGGAAAGAGGTGCTGGAAACACTTTATGCTGTGGTACCGCGGCATGTGCTACTGGGCACCTATTAATACAAAAAAAATTATCTAATAATCCAGTAAAAATAAATTTTCCTTTAGGCTTTATTGAAATTAAAAAAAACCTTGAGGAAATTGTGATGACTGGACCAGTTTCAGATATAGAAAAAATAACTGTAAAAATATGAGTTTACTACAAAAATTTACAGATGGTTTAAAAAAAACTTCAGATGATTTTAAAGGTAATATTAATAACATTTTTAATAAAAGTAAGCCACCAGAAGAAATACTATCGGATTTAGAGGATTTTATGATTTCTTCAGATATTGGTTTAATTTCTACGGAAAAAATATTGAATAAAGTTAAAGAAAAAAAATTTGATAAGCAATTATTTAACAAAGAATCTTTTTTGAAAATTCTTAGAGATGAAATGATAAGTATTCTAAAACCGTGCGAAAGTAACAACTTAGATAAAAACACTAAACTTCAAAGTATAATAGTTTGCGGAGTAAATGGTACTGGTAAGACTACAACGGTTGGTAAGTTATCAAAAATTTTAAAAAATATGAATAAAAAAATAATAGTAGGAGCATGCGATACTTTTCGTGCTGCCGCAATTGATCAATTAGAAAAAGTTTGTAATAAAAATAATGTTGAAGTTTTTAAATCAAATGAAGGCGCTGATCCTGCTTCTGTCGCATACAAAACAATGGAATATGCTTTAAGTAATAAATTTAATACTTGCATTATTGATACTGCTGGAAGATTACATAATAAGAAAAATTTGATGGATGAGTTTTCAAAAATTATTAGAGTTATAAAAAAAGTTGATGAAAATGCTCCTCATGAAATCATTATTGTGCTTGACGCAACCACAGGACAAAATGCAATGAACCAGGTAACAGAGTTTAATAAAATATGTAACTTGTCAGGTATTATTATGACTAAGCTTGATGGTACAGCCAAAGGAGGTGTACTTATTTCAATCAGTCAAAAGTTTAAACTACCAATTTATGCAATAGGAATCGGGGAACAACCCGAAGATTTGCATTTTTTTGATGCTGAAAAATTCGTTGAAGCGCTACTTAGATAATATGAAAAAACAAATTGAATATTTGGATTATGATAAAGTTGAAATTTGTGTGGGTACAATCATCGATGCTTATCCAAATCCAAAAGCTAAGAAGCCTGCATATGTTTTAAAAATTGATTTTGGAGATAAAAAGGGCAATAAAATTTCATCAGCACAGATTACTGATTATTATAAAGTAACTGATCTTATTGGTAAACAAATTATGGCGGTTTGTAACTTTGGCAATAAAAATATAGCAGGAATTGTTTCGGAGGTTCTTGTTTTAGGAGCAATTGAAGAAGATGGTAAAGTTGTACTATTTCACCCATCCCAAAAAGTTAAAAACGGATTAAAGATTGCTTAAACTAGATAAAAAATTTTTTAAAGTTTCAATTAATTCCTCATTATATTCCATCATATGAT
>QCET01000017.1 GCA_003280495.1 Pelagibacteraceae bacterium AG-359-E06 | reverse complement strand
ATGCAGTATATTTTGCAGCTAACAGAGCATTGCATACCGATGGTAAACTTTCTCTATTATATGTAGTTGATCCAGCAATTAATGCTCAATGGGCGAAAATAGAAAATTTAATTGAACAGGAGGCTACGAGTGAGGCTAAAAAAATTTGTAGAAATTGGTCTCAAAAAATTAAAGAGAGGTTCAAAATTGACTCAGAAATTATTATTAAAATCGGAAATAGACCAGAGGAAGTAGTTAAGCTATTAAATCAGGATCAAGATATAAGATTTTTAGTATTAGCCTCTGCTCCTAATAGTGATGATCCAGGACCAATCATAAAAGCCTTGACTGGTAAAAAAATCAAGGAGTTATCCATACCAATTGTAATTGTACCGGGAAGTTTACAAGAAAAAGATATCGATTTAATCGCATAAGGGTTGCAATCTAACTAAGAATTGTTAAAAAACGTAATTATGATAAATGTGGTAGATACTCCAAATCCTGAAACTAAAAAGTTTGTATTTGAATTTGAAATTTCAGAAGGATCTCGTGAATTTCTTCAAAAAGATAAGAATTCAAAAATAAAACTTGTAAATGATTTATTTAAAATTGATTTTATAGAATTAATTTTTATTGATAAAAATTTTATATCAATAAAAAAGAAAAAATCTTCAGAGTGGACAAATATTTTACCGGAAATTTTGAGCATTATAGGTGGCAACATTCAAAAAGGCATGGAAAAATTTGTTTTTAAAAATGAAAATAATTTTCAAGATGAGATTTCGATCAGAATTGAGCAAGTTTTGAATGAAAAAATCAGACCCGCAGTTGCTATGGACGGAGGAGATATTCAATTAAAAAATTATAAAGATGGTGTTGCCGAAGTCTTATTAAAAGGAGCATGTGCTGGTTGTCCAAGTTCTACTATAACTTTGAAGCATGGCGTTGAAAGAATGATTAAACATTATGTTCCAGAGGTTAATTCAGTAGAAGCATTAAATTTTGATGAAAGTTAATTATAGTTATATCGAAAGCTTAATTGAAACCGCTGAAAAGCATGAAGTAGAAGAGTATCAATTTTATAGAGACAGAGGCCGAAAGTTAACAATAAAGCAATTAGAATTAATACTACTCAAAAGTGGGATAGAACTACCGAAAGATCTAACACCAAAACTGTCAAAAAGTGAATTAAAAAAAATATATGCTACAAATTTATTACAAGCGGGCGCATTAGTTTCTGTGGTTTTTGCTTTTGTATTACTACCAGGTTTTATCCAGACAAACACTTCATTAGTAAAATCTACTTATACAATTACTAAAAGTATAGATAGTAACAACTCTAATGAAATCGAAGATATGGATAATAGATTTTTTTCTCAAAAAGACACGAGAGGGTATAACACTCCACCTGCGAGGAGCTTATTAGCATTATTTGAAGAATTAAAATATGATTTAAAAGAAATTAGAAATGGAGAACCAGTCAAGCCAGTATTCTTTACTCAGTTACCTAGAGGCATAAACGAACTAGATAGTATTAGTCAGAGAAAGCAGGTATTTATACAAGTTGTTTTACCATTAGTTTTATCTGAAAATCAAAAGATACTTTTAATTAGAAAAAAAATAAAATTTTTAGCAAATACAAATTCAATTTCTCAAAAAGAAAAAAAATGGTTAGAAGCAAAATTTAAGCAATACAGAGTTAAAAATAATAATATAAATGAATTACTTGAAAAAGTTGATATTATTCCGCCATCAATAGCAATAGCTCAAGCTGCATATGAGAGTGGCTGGGGAACATCAAGATTTGCATTGGAAGGAAACTCACTTTTTGGACAAAGAACTTGGAGATCTGGATCAGGATTTGTTCCAAAAGAGAGATCTAGCGAAGCTACATTTGAAGTCACAAAATTTCAAATTATAAGAGCCTCGGTAAAAGCATATAAAAAAAATTTAAATACACACAAATCTTACAAAAAATTTAGAGAGTTAAGAGCAGAAATGAGAAATTCAAAAAAAGAAATTAACGGTATTAAACTTTCGAACCACCTAACTACATATTCAGAAATTGGAGAAAAATATGTTTTATACCTAAAACAAATAATTGATCACAATTCACTAACGGACTTCGATAAATCCATACTATTACCTACTAATAAGCATAACCAAGCTTAGGATGAAAAAATCCCAGGAATTTTTGATTATAGATGCAAAAGATAGTTATTTAAAATTTTATTTTTTATCTTCATTAAAGAAAATTATAAATTCAAATAAGATGAAAAAGTCAGAAAATCTACCAAATTTATTTTATAAATTTTTAATTGAAAATAAGATTCTTTTTTCTAAAAACCTAACAATTTTTTTTAATTGCGGAATAAAAAATACTATTTTGTATCGAAATTCCATTACATTCTTCAAAACTTTACAATTAATAAGTCATGTGAAAATACTTCAATTCAATTATTTTGATATTTTTCAATTATTGAGAAACCAAAGTATCGATTGTCATTGTCTGATTAATACAGGGAAAGAATTTCTATATCAAAAAAATAACGGTAAAATTAAATTATTAAAATATGAGGCAATTGGTGCCTTAAGATTAAATGGATACGTTTATTCAAACGTAAATTTAAAAAATAGAAAAATAAAGATAAAACCTTTGATTTTCCCATTTAATAAGATGCAAAACTTGCTTAAAAATTCTTCAAAGAGTAAAAAACCTATTTTAATTTTTAATTAATGAATATACATTTTAAAGATGATTAAAAAATCGCCATCACCCTTTGCAGTTAACTTAGAAACTAAGTGTTTAAAAAATGGTCTTCGATTAACTGACCAAAGAAGGATTATAGTTAAATTATTAGAAGAAACGGTTTCTGATACTAAATTTCATCCTGATGTTGATCAAATACATCAAATGGCTATAAAAATTGATAAGAAAATTAGTATTGCAACTGTTTACCGTACAGTAAAACTTTTGGAAGAATATAACATAATTGATAAACACGATTTTAAAGCTGGAAAATCTAGGTATGAAGCAGTTACTGAGACACATCATGATCATTTAATAGATGTAAACACAGGTGAAATAACAGAATTTGTAGATGATGAAATTGAGAAACTTAAAAAAAAGCTTGCTTCAAAATTGGGTTACGATTTAATAGATCACAGATTAGAACTTTACTGCAAAAAGAAAAAAGTTGATTAAAAATTTTTATATAAAAACTTTTGGTTGCCAAATGAATGAGTATGACTCAAATAGAATTACTGATCTATTGTCATTTGCCAATTACTCTAAAGTAAGCGAACCAGATGACGCTCAATGCTTCATATTTAACACCTGCAATATAAGGGAAAAGGCAAATCAAAAAGTATATTCGGATGTTGGTAAAATAAGAAAAAAGTTTAGAGACAGAAAAGTGAAACCAATAATTGTGCTTGCAGGCTGTGTTGCTCAGGCAGAGTCTAATTTAGTTTTTGAAAAAAGTGATTATGTTGATATTGTTGTTGGACCTCAATCTTATCACACATTACCAGATTTACTTAACAACTTTCAAAGTCAAAAAAAAAAGTCAATTAATAATGAATTCAATGTTATTGAAAAATTTGACAAACTAAATCAAATTAAGCGAAATAGTAATAAAGTGTCTAATTACATAACTATACAAGAAGGGTGCGATAAGTTTTGTAAATTTTGTGTGGTTCCTTACACTCGTGGACCTGAGTACTCTAGGTCTGTTTACGAAATAGTAGAAGAGGCAAGAAGGCTCGAGTCATTAGGCACTAAAGAGATTATTTTATTGGGTCAAAACGTTAGCGCTTATAAACATGAAAATAATAATTTAAGCGGTCTTATTAAAGAGATATCAAAACTTAATCGAATTGAAAGAATAAGATTTACAACATCTCATCCAAATGATTTTAATGATGATATAATTAATATATTTAAAGATGAACCAAAATTAATGCCTCAATTACATTTACCAGTGCAGTCTGGCTCTGACAAAATTCTAAAATTAATGAATAGAAATTATACTAAAAAAAAATATATAAATTTAATTGATAAATTATTAAAAGCTAAACCAGATATTCAATTTTCAAGTGATTTTATTGTTGGTTTTCCAGAGGAGACAAATGAGGACTTTAAAGAAACATTAGACTTAGTTAAGAATGTGAATTTTACAAATTCTTACTCTTTTATTTATAGTGAAAGGCCCGGAACTCCTGCAGTTAATTTTGAGAAAATTCCTTTGTCAGTAGCTAAAGATAGATTGAAGTCTTTGCAAGACTTGTTAAATAATATTCAATCTAAAGCTAGCTCTAGGAGCATTGACAAAGATAATTTAGTTTTGTTTGAAAATAAAACTAAAGATAAAAAGCAGTTTTATGGGAAGAATATATATGCACAGCCAGTTTTTGTTAAAAATCAGGGCATAAATGACGGTGACTTAAAATTTGTAAAAATTACAGATTATAATAAAAATACATTATTCGGTACAATAAAGGATTAATTAATTGGTAACAAATTTTTTTCAAATACTAGAAAATGACAATGAAGGAACTAGCCTTTATGTTAATGATAATACTACACTAAGAAAATTTGCAGGTTATCAAGATGTTAATTTAAAAATTTTAGAAAAAATTTCAGATGTTAGAATAAATTTAAGGGGTAATTTAATTACTCTGAAAGGTAAATCTGAAAAAGTAAAAATTGTGGTAAAAACTATTGATATGTTACTTCGTAAAACGGAGGCAAAAAATAATCTCGAAGAAGAGGATATTAAATCTTTTTATAGTTTTGAACAAAAAGAAAGTAGTTTTAATAATGATATATCTATTAAAACACCAAAGAAGTCAGTATTTCCAAGAACAGAAAAACAAAAGAATTATGTAAATTACCTTAATCAAAATAATATAGTTTTTTCTTTAGGACCAGCTGGGACCGGTAAAACATATCTATCAGTTGCTGTAGCTGTGAGCAAACTTATAAGCGGGGAAACCAAAAAAATAATTCTTTCAAGACCAGCTGTGGAAGCGGGTGAAAATTTGGGATTTTTACCTGGTGATTTAAAAGAAAAAATAGATCCATATCTAATTCCGCTTTACGATTCTTTATGTGAACTTATTGGGTTTGAAAAAATGCAAAAAAAAATTGATGATGGGTCAATCGAAATTGCACCTCTTGCTTTTATGAGAGGGAGAACTTTAAAAGATTCTTTTGTGATACTTGATGAGGCACAAAATGCAACAGAAACTCAATTAAAAATGTTTTTAACAAGACTTGGTAAAAATACCACCATGGTTGTAAATGGAGATCCTAGTCAGGTTGATCTACCTTCAAGTAAATCCTCAGGATTAATTAAATCAGTGAATATTTTAGATGATATTAAAGATATAAAAATAATCAGATTTGAGGCTACCGATGTACAAAGACACCCACTAGTAACAAAGATTATTAATGCTTATAAAAAAAATCAATAATGCATAAAATAAATGTTTTAATTGATAATAAGAGATATTGGATAAAAGAATTTCCATGCCTAGAAAACTTTACTAGATTACAAATGAAAAAATTTTTTTCAGAAATTAAATTCTTAAGTTCTGTAAAACTTGAATTAACAATATTATTTACTAGCGGTAAAAGAGTTAAAGAATTGAACAAAAAATTTAGAAACAAAAATACCGATACGGATGTTTTATCTTTCCCATCTATGAGTAAAGATTTCTATAAATCCAGAATAAAACTAAAAGAACTGTATTTAGGAGACATAGCTTTGTCTTATGATTATATTAAGAAAAAATCTGTAAATTTTAATCTTTATACAAGGGAAATGATGGCACATGGATTTTTGCATTTAATTGGATATGATCATAATAATAAAAAAAATCATTCAATAATGATAAAAAAACAATTAGATCTTTTAACTTTATGAGTTCTAAAAATAATATAAAAAAATTTTTAAAAAAAATTATACCATTCAAGTATAATTTAGACGTTAGAGAAAGTATTCAAGATGTAATTAAAAATAAATCTGAGTATTTAAGTAGTGATACCAATTTATCAAATAAAGAGAAGAATATTTTAGAAAATATATTGAGTATTAACAAACTCAAAGTCTCAGATGTGATGATTCCAAGAGCATCAATTGTTTCAATATCGCATAATTGTAAACTAGAAGAAATAGTTTCTGTTATAGAAAAAGAAACTCACTCTAGAATACCTGTTTATAGAAAAGATTTAGATGATGTTTTAGGTATGGTCCATATTAAAGATGTTATAAAATTTTACTCAAATAAAAATTTAAAGTATGAAATAAAAAATATTTTAAGAGATGTTCTTTTTGTTCCCCCATCAATGCCAGTTCTTAATTTGCTGTTAAAAATGCAAGCAACCAAATTGCATATGGCTTTAGTTATAGATGAACATGGCGGAACTGATGGTTTAGTTACAATTGAAGATTTGGTTGAAGAAATAGTTGGTGAAATTCAAGATGAACACGATAACGATGAAATAGTAGAAATAAAAAAAATAGATGACTCAAAGTTTTTAGTAAATGCTAAAGTTTCTCTAGAGGATTTTTCTAAAGAAACGAATATAAATCTAGTTAAAAAGGATATTAATACCCTTGGAGGTTTTTTATTTTCTTTAATAAATCGCGTACCATCTAATGGAGAAGTAATAGAATATCAAAATATTAAATTTCAAATATTAGACTCTGATCCTCGAAAAATAAAAAAGATTCAAATTACAAAAGTTTAATATGAACAACACAATCAAGATTGTTTCAATAAAACTAAGATATATAATATTTACTATAATCGGAATTTTATTATCCTTTTCATTACCACCGTATAATTTGACAATTATATGTTTCATTGTTTTTCCAATGTTATTATTTTTTTTGGATTGGTTAATTAAGGAAAAATATTCAAATTTTTTCCTATTTGGGCTTTCTTTCGGTTTTGGATATTTTTTATCGTCTTTATATTGGATATCTTATTCTTTAAACTTTGATAAAAATTTAGAAATATTAAAACCTTTTGCTATAATATTTATACCTCTATTTTTATCTTTTTTTTATGGAATAGTTTTTTTTATTTATAAAAAATTTGTAGGCAAGAGTATAAAATCAATCTTATATTTCTCAATTATTTTTACAATTACTGAGTTCGTTAGAGGAAATATTTTTACCGGTTTTCCTTGGAATTTAGTTATATATTCTTTGAGTGATCATACTAAATACTTACAGTTACTATCTTTGTTTGGTACTTATGGTTTACATTTATTGTTTATTATATTTTGTTGTATACCTCTCTTAATAAGTTTTGATAATGCAAAAAAAAATCTAATATTAATCACTAGTTTTATTTTCTTTTTAGTAACGACTTATTTTTATGGTGATTATTCGTTAGAGAAAAAACTATCCAAGTTAGATATTAAATTTGTTATTTTACAGCCAAACGAGAATATTAAAAATATTTATAACAACCCGAGAACGCATATTAAAAACCTAATTAGTTTAAGTAATCCAACAAAATATTCCGAAAATACCGTTTTTGTTTGGCCAGAGGGCTCAATATATTTTGAAGATATAAAACTCGGTTTAGATAATTTAAGCGAAGAATTTGATAAAAAATTTAAACCAGGCCAAAAAATTATATTTGGTGCAACAAATTTAAAAAACAATAAAGTTTATAATTCGATTTTTTTTATTAATTCTGATGCTTCTTTAATTAGTAAATATGATAAAATAAAATTAGTTCCATTTGGTGAATTTATGCCGTTTGAAAATTTAGTGAAACGACTCGGTTTTAAAAAAATCACATTTGGATATGATTCTTTTTCAAGAGGAAAAAAAAGACAAACAATTAATTACAATAATATAAAAATGTTACCTATTATTTGTTATGAAATAATCTATTCTGGTAACCTAAATATGGAAAGCAAAAAATTTGATTTAATAGTAAATTTATCGGAAGATGGATGGTTTAATAAATCTATTGGTACTTATCAGCATTTTTATCATTCCAAATTTCGAGCTATAGAGGAAGGAAAACAGGTAATACGTGCCACCAATCAAGGTATTACAGCCAGTATTCTCCCTAATGGAATTGTTGTAAATAGTAGACAATTTAACCAAAAAGGTAAGATAGTTTCCGAAGGCTTTACTTTAAAAAAAAAAACTTTGTTCAGCAAGTATGGTAATATAATATTATCTTTACTAATCATCATACTTTTAGTACTTCAAAATATTTTTGAGAGAATAAAACGTGAATAAAAATTATATTTTTACTAGTGAATCGGTTTCAGAAGGGCATCCAGATAAACTTTGTGATATAATTTCTGATACAGTTCTAGATTTATATTTGAGTAAATTTAATGAAAGTAGAGTTGCATGCGAAACGCTGGCCACTACTAATAGATTAATATTATCAGGTGAAGTTAGAGGACCAGATATTCAATCTTCTGAAATTGAGGCTATAGTTAGAGAACAGATTAAAAATATTGGATATGACCAAGATGGTTTTCATTACAACAAACTCCAATTTTTTAATTATTTACATAAACAATCCGATGACATAGCTCTTGGGGTTGACTCTAAGGGGGTAGATAAAGAAGAAGGAGCTGGTGATCAAGGTATTATGTTTGGATATGCGTGTGATGAAACACCCGAACTTATGCCAGCACCAATAATTTTTTCACATAAAATTTTAGCTAAATTATCAGAATATAGAAAATCAAAAAAAACTAGTGGCCTTGGACCCGATTCAAAAAGTCAAGTGTCAGTAAAATATGAAAATAATAAACCCGTTGGTGTTAGTTCAATAGTTGTTTCCACTCAACATGATGAAAAATTAGAGCAAGACGATGTGAAAAAAATAGTAAATCCTATTATTAAGGAATCTTTACCAAAGGAATGGGAATTACCAAAAAATTTCTATGTAAATCCGACCGGAAGATTTGTTATAGGTGGCCCAGACGGTGATACCGGACTTACAGGTAGAAAAATTATTGTTGATACATATGGTGGTGCAGCACCACATGGTGGAGGTGCATTCTCTGGAAAAGACCCTACAAAAGTTGATAGATCTGCAGCTTACGTATCAAGATACTTAGCGAAAAATATTGTAGCATCAGGTCTTACTAATAAATGTTTAATACAATTATCTTATGCAATCGGTGTATCTCAACCATTGTCAATATATTTAAATTTATTTAAAAAAGATGATAACTTAGAAAAAGAATTAATATCTATAATTCGAAAAAATATAGATCTTAGCCCCAAAGGAATAAGAAAACTTCTAAAACTTAATAATCCGATTTTTAAACAAACAGCAAGCTACGGCCATTTTGGTAGAATGTCAGACTCAAAAGGATCCTTCACATGGGAAAACACGAATTTAGTAGAATTGTTTAATAATATATGAGAAG
>QCET01000016.1 GCA_003280495.1 Pelagibacteraceae bacterium AG-359-E06 | reverse complement strand
CAGTATTATCTGCTACGGCACTCACTGGTCTTTTTTTTAAATCAAGGTTTTCAATTTTAATTAATGATTTATTATTAATTTTACTGCCATTCCATCCTCTAGGAACAAATGGACTTATAGGAGTTATAGCAAGATTATTACTATTTAATTTTAAAACAGGACCTTTGGCAGATAAATTGTAAGCTGTACTACCTGCAGGAGTTGCAACCAGAATACCGTCGGCAATTAAAGCCTTTAATTTTACAGTATTATTTATCGATATTTTTAGCTTTGTTGTTTGCCTGCTTTGACGGAAAACAGATACCTCATTAATGGCAACAAATTTTTTAATTTTTTTACGAGATGTTTTAACGCTCATTTCTAATGGGTATAATTTTATCTCGTTGGATTTTAATATGTTATTTAGTAAATTCTTATTTGTGATTTTATTCATTAAAAATCCTTTATTTCCAGAATTTAAACCGTAAAAAGGTTTGTTATAAAACTGATATTTTTTTAGGCTATGCAGCATAAAACCATCACCCCCTATAACGATTATTACATCGCATTTTTTAGCGGGGTATACAGGACAAAATTTTATAAGCTTTTTTTTTGTTAGGATAGCTTTTGGTGTATTATCAGCAACTATATGAATTTTTAATTTTTTCATTAAAATTATCAAAAGTGATATAACATAATTTTAAATTCCATGAATACAAAAAGCTTTATAAATATATTTAAAAACCATTGTTTAAACAATAATTTTGAAAAAAATTCTTTTCAAAAAGATCTAGTTATCAGACTATCAAAATTTACTAGTCATTTTAATAATAAATCATCGTGGCTTAAAAGATTTTTTAAAAGTAAAGAAAAGCGCGGATATTATGTTTTTGGTAGCGTAGGAGTTGGCAAAACGATGATTATAAATTTATATTATGAATTTATTAATGTTAATAAAAAAAAATATCACTTTAATCAATTTATGATTGATGTTCATAAATTTATTCACGAAAATCAAAAAAAAAATCATGATAATCAGAACCTTTTAAAAAAGTATGCCGATAAATTAAAATCTCAATATGAATTAATTTTTTTAGATGAGTTTCAAGTTACAAATATAGTTGATGCAATGATACTTGGAAACTTGTTTGATAATATAATTAAAAATAATATCAGTGTATTGATAACATCTAACACAAGTCCAGAAAATTTGTATAAAGATGGGTTACAAAGAGATCAATTTTTACCTTTTATTAAAATTATACAAAATAATCTCTATATATCTGAACTTAGAGGTAATTTAGATTTTAGAAAAAAAGACATAACACAGATTGACCGTTTTTTCTCACCAAATAATTCAGCTAATCAATTTAAAATCAATCAAATATTTCACACCATCACAAAAAATAGAAAAAAAATTAATAAGAATTTAATTGTAAAAGGTAGAAAACTTGAATTAAAAAATTTTTATGATGGAATCGCACGTTTCGATTTTAATGAATTATGTGATAAAAATATTGGAGCAGAAGATTATATTGAGCTTGCCAAAATATGTAAGTTTATTGTTATTGACAATTTACCGAATTTCTCAGATCAAAATATAAATCAACAACAAAGATTTATAACCTTAATAGATATTTTATATGAGCATAAAATTAAATTAATGATGAGCTGCAATGTGCATATTGATAAATTAGAGTCTTCAAATAATCTTGCAAATGTATTTAAAAGAACTTTAAGTAGAATATACCAATTAACATCTCCAAGAAATTAATTTGCTAATTTTATTAATCTCTCAAGCAAATTTCCTAAACCGTTTTGTCTTTGTGCAGTTAATAATTCCATTATTCCTAAAGACTTAAAATCATCTTTATTTAAATTTGATACTTCAGTAATTTTTTCTCCATTCAGAATATCTATTACAAGCTTTGCTGTACCTTTAGTAATAAATGCATCCGCATCATGTTTGTAAAAAATTTTTCCGTCTGATTTTTCTGCAACGACCCATAAATTGGACGCACATCCAAAAATTTTATTATCATCAGTTTTAAATTTTTGATCCAAAACATCCACTTCTTTAGCTAAATCGATCAAATATTGTAATTTATTTTCATTATCTAAAATTGATATCTCTTCACCTGTTATTTTAATTTTATCTTTTAACATCTAATGCCTCAATTACAGCTGATATTGGTAACAATATACAATCTTTTCTTGTTTTATATTTTTTATTTAAAATAATTTCAAAAGGTTTTAAATTTTTACTAATTTTTTTGTTTCCACTTTTAAAATAATTTCTTATCTCATCTTTAAGATCTTTTAACTGTGCCAAATTATACTTACTTATATTTTTAGACAAAATCTCAGCAGCTGCTTTTGTGAAAAAACAACTTTTTGCATCATATGTAAGGGTCGTTTTTTTTTTATAATTCAATCTGATGGTTATTAAATCTCCACATGTTTTATTTTTTTTTATAATTTCAAAATCATAATCTGATAAAAGTTTATTGTACTTTGCATTTAAAGCTATTTTTATTATCTTAGCATCAATCATTTAATTTTTACTTAAAAAGTCCTCTAACGAATTTATTGTAGACATATCATTAAATAATAACATTTTATTTTTTTCAATAATTAAAGAGTTTTTACTAATGAAACTTTTATTATTAATAAAATACTCAATTTTTTTAAAAAAATCATTTTTATTTTCTTGTATCAAACTTTTACAATTAATTCTTTTAAGCAATCCCGATGTTACATTTTGCTTTAAAGTGGAGCCATGCACAGTTAGAATTGGTTTGTTGAGTGACAAAGCCTCAAAATGCGTGTTACCCCCAGACCACGATAGAGAGTCAATAAGAAAATCCATATTTTTAATATAGTCTAAATAAAATTTTCTTTTAGTTTTTGGCAGAAAATATAATTTCTCTATGTTATTTTTTTTAGATAACTTTTCTGCAATTCTATTTTTGAATAATTTATCAATAGAATTTAAACCTGAACTCAAAAAATAAAGATTTGTTTTTTTAAAATTATTTAAAATATTAACAAAGACCTCATCCTCATCAGGTAAAATTTTAAACATACTTTGAAGTATTCCTATATTAATTTCATCTTCTTTTTTTTCCACGTAATTATTTTTTTCGATATCGTCTTGAGGAATATCGCTGTAGCAGACTGATAAATTATTTAGTTTGATTAGTTTTTCCGAATAGTTTTTTTCAGTCAGACTATTTTCCAGCTCTTCACCACTAAGAAAAAAGTCAATTCCTTTATTATAGGTTGTCAAAGGATGGCCCCAAGTAACACAAGTTTTATGACCAAACTTAAATCTTGATAAAAACTGATTATATCTTGACATATGATAATCAAAAAATATTACAAAATCAAAGTTTTGTTTTCTTAAAAAATTTATATCAATTTCTAAATTACCAATAGTCCTGTAATATTTATCATTGTTTTTTACTAACTTTGCATAGTGGTCATCTTGTATTGAGCCAGTGTCAATTAACCAAGGTTCAAATTTGTCTTTATTAATAAGTTTGTACCAATTTATAAAAAGATTGGTAACTGTATGCCTGTTTAATATTGAAGAAACAAAAGCAACTTTTTTTCTTCGATTTTTGACAATCGCATGCTCTTTTTTAATATCAAAATTATTACTTATGTTTTCTAATAAAATAGAATAGTTTTTTTGTATTTCCAGAGTTTTGTAATTAGCATAACTTAAATAGAAATTAGTGGGGGGCAAATAATGATTTAATAATACTTTTAAATCCTTACAATCTCTTAATTTTAATTCAGAAATACTATTCTTTATTTCAACATCTATGTTATCGATAATTTTTTCGGTTTCCTCTTTTGATTTGTAAACAATTGGAAATAAATTAATTTGTAATAAGTTTTTTAAAGTGCGATTAATTTTCTTGTCGTATAAATTAAGTAATTTTAAACACTCTGTAACTTTGTTCAAATTTCTATAATACTCATACAGATCCAAAAAAGAGTTAAGAAATGTTTGGTCATTTGCTATTGTTTCATTAATTAATTTTAAATAACCAGTATTGTTGTTTGTTAATTTTAAGCAAACTGCATAATTAAACTTTGTAAAGTTATCATTTTTATTTTTAGTTAATATTTTTTTAAAATATTTGATTGCTAAATTATATTTCTTTAGTTTTAAGTAGGCATACCCACGGTTTCCTATAATTGCATTATGATAAACTCTATTTTTAAGAGCTTTATTTGTTACATCAATAGTTTCAAGAAATTTACCAAGATTGTTATAGTGAAGGCAAAGGTTTACAGCGCTTTGAAGAAACCTTGGATTTTTTGGATTTTGCAAGTCTTCCTTTAGAATATTAATGTCCATTTTTTTAAAGAATAATTGTAAATCAAATGAAAAGTATTATAAATAGCGAAAATTTAACAGCGGGAGTGGTGGAACGGTAGACACGCTAGTCTTAGGAACTAGTATCCTCGGATGTGAAGGTTCAAATCCTTTCTCCCGCACCATTATATTATGAAAGTAAATGTTATTTCTTCAAAAGGACTAGAGACGAATTTAAATGTTGTTATTGATAAGAAAGATTTAGAAAAAAAAATAGATCAACGTTTAGATGAAGTAAAAAAAGATATTAATTTAAAGGGGTTTAGACCGGGTAAAGCACCAAAAGAATTGTTAAAAAAACAATTCGGACAGGCTCTTCAAGGAGAGGTTTTAGAAAAAGTTTTACAAGATACTACTGTTGAAGTGTTAAAAAATAAAAAAATAAAGCCAGCAAGCCAGCCAAAAATTAATATTAAGTCTTTTGGAGAAAATAAAAATTTAGAATTTGATATTATAGTTGAAAAATTTCCAGATATTAAAAATCTCGATGCAAAGAAACTTAAGATCAAAAAATATACAGTTAAGTCTGAGAAAAAAGATGTTGAAGAACGATTAAAGATGTTAGCTGAAAATTCAAAAAAGTACCTTGATAAAGAAAAGGCATCCCCTGCTAAAAATGGTGATCTGGTAATTTTTGATTATGAAGCGTCAATTGATGGAAATGAATTTGAAAATAATAAAGGAAAGAATATTCAAATTATATTAGGTAAAGATTTGTTTATTCCTGGGTTTGATAAACAGTTAGTAGGTTCTAAAAAAAACGATAAGGTTAATATAACAGTTAATTTACCAGAAAATTTTCCCAACAAAGAATTAGTAGGAAAAAAAGCCTTATTTAAATGCGACATTAACAATATAAAATATTCTGTGGACCAACCCATTAACGATGAGTTTGCTAAAAATTTCGGCGTTAAAGATTTAAATGAACTTAATAAGAATATAGAAAGTCAAATTTCTAATGAATATCAAAATATAACATCTCAAATTGAGAAAAAAGAAATATTAGATGAATTGAATAAACAAGTGTCTGTCGAGTTACCTAAAAGTTTACTCAATGATGAAATAAATAACATTACTCAAAGCTTTAAATTTGAAAAATTACAAAAAAATAAAAAAGAAAAAGATATTAATAAGATTAATCTAGACGAAGACGAAAAAAAACAAGCTCTATCTTTAGCTAAAAGAAGAGTTAAATTAGCTTTAGCTTTAAACAAAATCGGAGATGAAAATAACATTAAAGTAGAAAATTTTGAACTTGAGAATGAATTAAACTCACAATTAAGAAACTATCCAGGTCAGGAAAATAATATTAGAGAATATTATAAAAAAAATCCAAACGAATACCTAAAATTAAAAGGTCCATTGTTTGAAAATAAAGTAATAAATTTTATTAAAAAAAATGCCAAAATAACTGAAGCAAATATTACAAAAGAGCAACTCAAGAAACTTTTTTCATCTCCTGAAACAAGTGAAACGAAACAAAAAAAGACCAAAACGCAAACATCCAAGAAAAGAAGTAGTAAAAAATAAATTTAATAGTAGTGTATAATAATATTTGATTCGTATGAAAGATCCTTATGATATAGCTATGAATAATCTAGTCCCTATGGTTATTGAGCAAACACCGAGAGGGGAAAGAGCTTTTGATATCTATTCTAGATTATTGAAAGAGAGAATTATATTTTTAACAGGACCAATTAATTCAACAATTGCAAGTCTAGTGTCCGCTCAATTACTTTTTTTAGAGTCAGAAAATAATACAAAAGATATTTACCTCTATATTAATAGTCCAGGTGGAATTGTTGCAGATGGATTAGCTATTTATGATACTATGCAATATATCAAGCCAGCTGTATCTACTTTGTGCATTGGTCAAGCTGCATCGATGGGGTCATTTTTATTAGCAGCTGGAGCAAAGGGTCAACGGATGTCATTACCAAATGCAAGAATAATGGTGCATCAACCGTCAGCTGGATTTCAAGGACAAGCTACTGACATAGAAATTCATGCCAATGAAATATTAAAAACAAAAAAAAGACTAAACGAAATATATTCTAAACACACAGGTCAATCTGTTGAAAAAATAAAAGATGCTTTGGAGAGAGACAAATTTATGAGTGCAGATGAGGCAAAATCATTTGGTTTAATTGATAAAGTAGTTGAAAAAAGAAGTACCTAATAGATTTTACGCCATTTGATGCACAACAACATAACTAATACAAAAAATTAATTTCAACTATAACTTGATTTAGAAACTAATCGCGTTGTAAAGTATAGTTATTGATTCGTTTATGAATAAAGAAACTAAAAATACATTGTATTGCTCTTTTTGTGGTAAAAGCCAACACGAAGTCAGAAAATTAATTGCAGGTCCAACAGTTTTCATTTGTGATGAATGTGTAGAATTATGTATGGACATCATTAAAGAGGAAAGCAAAAATAATATAGCAAAAAATGATGAAGGTGTTCCAACTCCAAAAGAAATATTTAAAATTTTAAATGATTATGTTATCGGTCAAAAAAAATCAAAACAGATTTTGTCAGTCGCAGTACACAACCACTACAAAAGGCTTAACCACGAAAATAAAAATAATAGTGATGTGGAATTGTCAAAATCTAATATTTTATTAATTGGTCCAACCGGTTGCGGCAAAACTTTGTTAGCCCAGACTCTAGCGAAAATTTTAGATGTTCCTTTTACAATGGCTGACGCAACAACATTGACTGAAGCAGGTTATGTCGGTGAGGATGTTGAAAATATAATTTTAAAATTATTACAGGCTGCAGATTACAATGTTGAAAAAGCACAAAGAGGAATTGTATATATTGATGAAGTCGATAAAATAAGTAGAAAAACTGAGAATCCATCTATTACAAGAGATGTTTCTGGAGAGGGTGTACAACAAGCATTATTAAAAATAATGGAAGGTACTGTTGCAAGTGTTCCTCCGCAAGGTGGAAGAAAGCATCCACAACAAGAATTTTTACAAGTAGATACTACTAATATACTTTTTATATGTGGCGGCGCATTTGCAGGTATAGATAAAATTATTTCATCTAGAGGCGAAGGTAGTTCTATTGGTTTTGGGGCAAAAATAAAAAATAGATCAGAAAAAAAGACGGGAGAGGTTTTAAAAGATGTAGAACCTGAAGATTTATTAAAGTTTGGATTGATACCAGAATTTATCGGGAGGCTTCCAATAATTTCTACCTTAGAAGACCTAGATGAGAACACCTTAATTAAAATTCTTGAAGAGCCTAAAAATTCTCTAACTAAACAATATTGTAAATTATTTGATATTGGGGGTGTAAAATTAAATTTCGCTAAAGAAGCATTAAAAGCTATAGCAGAAAAAGCGATAAAAAGAAAAACCGGTGCAAGAGGTTTAAGATCTATCATTGAAGAAATACTACTTGAAACAATGTTTGAATTACCAAGCATGGAGGGTGTAGAAGAGATTGTTGTAAATAAGGAAGTGGTAAACGGTAACTCAAAACCACTGTTGATATATTCAAAAAAATCAACAAAAGAGAGCAAAATAGCTAATTAATTCACAATTCTTGATTTAAGTACTTGTTTAATTTAAGTTAATAATTACTTTATTCCCATGAGCACTGATAATAACTATTCATGTCCGGTATTACCATTAAGGGATATTGTTGTTTTTCCTGATGTAACTGTTCCATTGTTTGTAGGAAGAGATAAATCAATCAAAGCCTTAGAAATTTCAATGGAAAAATATAAAAAAATTATTTTAGTTGCACAAAAAAACCCAGACGTAGACGATCCTAATCAAACCGATTTATATTCTTTTGGGACTGAGGGGGAAATTTTACAAATGTTAAAATTACCAGACGGTACGGTTAAAATTTTAGTAGAAGGCAAGAAGGTTGTGAAAATATCAGATATTAAAATTAATAATGGTTTTTTACTAGGCGATATACAAGCACAAAATCTTATTAACAAGTCAGAGAATGCCGCTTTAGCTAAAGCGTTAGTTAATAAATTTGATAAATTAAATAAAATTTCTAAAAAATTTAATGAAGAAAATAATATTAACTTAAAAAATCTTACTGATCCAAAAATCATATCTAATAAAATTGCAGCAAACCTAAAAATAGATTTAAATGACAAGCAAAAGATATTGGAAATACTTGATATACAAAAAAAATTAGAGACAATTTTAAGTTTTTTAGAAAACGAAATTGATGTTTTATCTGTTGAGAAAAAAATTAGAGGAAGAGTTAAAAATCAAATGGAAAAAACACAAAGAGAATATTATCTCAACGAACAACTAAAAGCTATTCAAAAAGAATTAGGAGACATTGAAGACGGTAAAGACGAAGTTAAGCAATTAGAAGAGGCAATAAAAAAATGTAAAATGACGAAGGAAGCTGAAGAAAAAAGTTTATCAGAACTTAAAAAATTAAAAACAATGAGTCCAATGTCAGCTGAGTCAACAGTAGTAAGAAATTATTTAGATTGGATGACCGGATTACCATGGCAAAAGATGTCAGAAGTTAACACTGATATTAGAAGAGCGGAAGATATACTTAATAAAGATCATTATGGACTTGAAAAAGTAAAAGATAGAATTTTAGAATTTTTAGCAGTTCAATCTAGAATTAAAAAGATAAAAGGTCCAATTTTATGCTTAGTTGGCCCCCCAGGTGTGGGAAAAACTTCTTTAGGAAAATCGATCGCAAGATCTACTGGTAGAGAGTTTGTAAGAATGTCATTAGGGGGTGTTAGAGACGAGGCAGAAATTAGAGGTCATAGAAGAACATACATAGGTAGTTTGCCCGGAAAAATTGTTCAATTAATGAAAAAAGCAGGAACTAAAAATCCATTAATTTTATTAGATGAAATAGATAAAATAGGAATGGATTATAGAGGCGACCCATCTTCGGCGTTATTAGAAGCATTGGATCCAGAACAAAATAATGCATTCAATGATCATTACCTGGAAGTAGATTATGATCTATCTAATGTAATGTTTGTTACAACAGCAAACACTCTTAATATCCCATCCCCTTTATTAGATAGGATGGAGGTAATCAGAATATCTGGATATACAGAACAAGAAAAAACGGAAATTGCAAAAAAATATTTAATTCCAAAACAAATTAAAGAGAATGGATTAAAGCAGAATGAATTGACTATAAAAGAAGAAGCAATAAAAGAGATTATAAGAAAATATACAAGAGAATCTGGCGTTAGAGGTTTAGAGAGAGAATTATCGAAACTTTCCAGAAAAAGTGTCAAAGAAATTGTTTCTAAAATAAAATTAAATATTTCTGTAGATGATAAAAATATTGATCAGTATCTGGGAGTAAAAAAATTCAAATACGGCGAAATAGAAAATGAGGACAAAGTAGGAGTAGTCACAGGTTTAGCTTGGACAGAGGTAGGAGGAGAGTTGCTATCAATTGAATCATTAGTAATGCCTGGAAAAGGTAAATTAGAACACACCGGAAAATTAGGTGATGTCATGAAAGAGTCTATAAAGGCTGCAAAATCATTTGTAAGATCTAGATGTCTTGATTATGGAATTATACCACCAACATTTGAAAAAAAAGATATTCATATTCATGTTCCGGAAGGGGCAACACCAAAAGATGGCCCTTCTGCTGGAATAGCGATGGTAACTTCAATTGTCTCAGCGCTAGCAGGTGTTCCGGTAAAAAAAGACGTAGCAATGACTGGCGAAGTTACTTTAAGAGGAAGAGTTCTTCCAATCGGTGGGTTGAAGGAAAAACTATTAGCTGCTTTAAGAGGTGGAATTAAAACCGCAATCATTCCTTCAGAAAACGAGAAAGATCTAAAAGAGTTACCAAAAAATATCTTAGATGGATTAAAAATTATACCTGTTAAAGATGTTGAAGAGGTACTAAAAATTGCTTTAGTAAAAGAGCTAAACCCTATAGAGTGGATTGAAGTTGATAAGTTGCAGAGCAAAACTGCCTCAGAGCAAAAAACACCAATTAATTAAATTTATTAGACTAAGTGGTTTTAAAATATATTAGTTTTTTGATTGGACTTGCATGGTCTTATTCATTAATAAAAACACAATCCATTTTTAGCAAAAAAGCTAGTCTTATTTTTAAATTATTTATTTCTAAAGTTTCTTGGTTAACTTTTTTAGCAGCAGTTTATTTTGGTTATAAAAATTTCTCAATTGAATATACTTTAATTGGAATTGTATTTTCAATTATTTTGGTTCATTTGGGATTTCTATTTTTAAGTAAACTTTTAAAATCAAAATTTACACAAGAACAGTTAACTTTAGCAAAAAATTTTTTTGAGTATTCTTTATTAGCTTGGATTGTATATTATCTATTTATATGAATTAAGTTTCGTAATAAACACTATCATCAACAATAGCATTAAAAGATATTGATCTTCTTTCTTGATCTGTGCCTGTAAATGGAAAAACACTATGCATTAAGTAATTTGGAAACATATAAAAGTCGCCTAATTCAGGTTTTATGTTCCATAAGGATTTTGATAGAAACTGCTGACTGCCGTGGATTAATTGCAAATTACCATTTAAGTTAACTGTTTTATTTTTTTGCTTAGTTTCTCCATAACTTGATGGAACTTT
>QCET01000015.1 GCA_003280495.1 Pelagibacteraceae bacterium AG-359-E06 | reverse complement strand
TGGAGAGTATCAAGCTTTCAAAGCAAAAGGAGGGGCGTATGTTAGAGAAAAATTCTTTGGCAAATATCCTGAATTGGTAAAATTAGTATCAAATATGACCGACGCTGATATTTGGAGATTAAATAGAGGTGGGCATGACCCTCACAAAGTTTATGCTGCTTACGATGCAGCTACAAAACATAAAGGGCAACCAACCGTAATACTAACAAAAACTATAAAAGGATATGGAATGGGTCAATCTGGTGAGAGTATTAATACTACACACCAAGCCAAAAAATTAGACTTAAAAGACATGTACTACTTTAGAGACAGGTTTGATTTACCATTAAAAGATAAGCAAGTTGAGGATTTAGAATTCTATAAACCAAATGAAAAATCTGAAGAAATTCAATATTTGAAAGAAAGAAGAGAAAAATTAGGAGGTTACATCCCGTCTAGATCATCAAAAGCTCATCCAGTTAAATTGCCAAAAGAAGACATATTTGAAACTTTTTATAAAGACTCAGGCGATAGAGAATTTTCAACAACCATGGCCTTAGTAAACATTCTAACAAAAATTTTTAGAGAGAAAACAATTTCTCCACGATTAGTTCCGATTATTCCTGATGAAGCAAGAACTTTTGGTATGGATGGTTTTTTTCAAAAAATTGGAATTTATGCTCATGAAGGGCAAAAGTATGAGCCAGTCGACTCTGAACAATTGAGCTCATACAGAGAGGATAAAAAAGGCCAGGTGCTTGAGGAGGGAATCACTGAAGCTGGAGCAATGTCTTCGTTTATAGCTGCGGGAACTAGTTATTCAAATCATGATATTGAAATGATTCCTTTTTATATATTTTATTCAATGTTTGGTTTTCAAAGAGTGATGGATTTGTGTTGGGCTGCTGGAGACTCTAGGACTAGAGGTTTTCTAATTGGAGCTACATCTGGAAAAACAACGCTTGCAGGTGAAGGTCTACAACATCAAGATGGTCACGGCCTTTTAATGGCAGCTACTATTCCAAATTGTAAATCTTATGATCCAACATTTGCTTATGAAATGTCAGCAATAATTGAAGATGGTTTAAAAAGAATGCATCAAAAACAAGAAAATATGTTTTACTATGTGACAGCTTTAAATGAAAATTATAAGCACCCTGCATTACCGAAACACGTAGATAAAAAAGATATTTTAAAAGGGATGTACTTATATAAAGAATTTCATAATAAAGGAAAAGCGACTGTTCAGTTGTTAGGTTCAGGCGCAATTTTAAATGAAATTATCAAAGCTGCTGACATATTAAGTAAGGAATTTTCTATTGATTGTGATGTTTGGAGTGTAACTAGCTTTAGCGAATTACAGCGAGATGGAATTGAAGTTGAGAGAAATAATATGCTTAATCCTGATAAAAATAGGAAATTAACTTATTTAGAAAAATGTCTAAAAGGTAGGTCGGGACCAATTATTGCAGCAACCGACTATGTTAGAGTTCATGCAGATCAAATTAGACCATATATAAAATCTAATTTTTACTCACTTGGAACTGACGGTTATGGTAGAAGCGATACAAGAAAAAAATTGCGTGAATTTTTTGAGGTAAATAAAGAGTCTATTGTAGTAAATACCTTAAGTGCTCTTTCTAGCGAGCAGAAGATTTCATCTAAAGTTGTCAAGCAAGCAATGAGTAAGTATAAAATAAAAGTTGATAAGCCGATTCCTACTAAAGTTTAATGACTGAAAAAATATTAGTACCAAATATTGGGGACTTCAAGAATGTAGAAATTATAGAAGTTTTAGTCAAAGAAGGAGATAAAATTAATAAAGGTGACCCTATCATTACACTAGAGAGTGACAAATCTAGTGTGGAAGTTCCATCAACAATAAATGGATCCATAGAAAAAGTAAAAATAAAGATTGGAGACAAAGTTTCTGAGGGAGATTTAATTTTAACAATAAACCCCGAAAATAAACAGGTAGAAAAAAAGAAAGAAAAGACCATAAAAGAAGTTAAGACCAGTAAATCAATTAAAAAAACTACGGCAACACCAATCATTACGCAAGTTGCCTCATCAGGAATTGTGGGAGCGAGTCCAAATGTAATGCGCTTTGCAAGAGAGCTTGGAGTAGATCTTTCTCAAGTACACGGCACTGGAAGAGGCGGAAGAGTCTTAGAAGTAGATATTAAAGAGCACGTCAAGAATATAGGCTCTGCTTCAGCATCTAAGAAAAACATTGTCGAAGATATGCCTTATGCCCACAGCGAGTTTGGTGCTATTAAAGTAGAAAAAATTCCTAGAATAAAAAGACTATCAGGTCCTCATTTAGTAAATGCGTGGTCTACTATACCTCACGTGACTCAACATGATGAAATTGATGTTACTGAAATGGAAACATTTAGAAAAAATCTTACTGATTTAAACACCAAGGAGAAAATACCAATTACACCTATAGCATTTATAATCAGAGCATTAGTAAATGCTATGAAAAGATACCCAAATTTTAATTCATCTATTGATCCTATTAAAGAAGAGATAACTTTTAAAAAATACTTTCATATAGGTATTGCTGTTGATACCCCTCATGGATTAATGGTTCCGAAAATTAGAGATGTAAATAACAAAGATCTATCTGCAATTAGTAATGAGTTAAGAAAAATTAGTAAAGCATGTAAAGAGTTAAAAATTGATAAAAAGGAATTTTTTGGTGGATCAATGACGATTTCATCTTTAGGTGGGATTGGAGGAAGTTTTTTTACACCAATTATTAATCCGCCCGAGGTTTGTATATTAGGAGTTGGCAGAACTGAGAGTAAACAAATATTTTTGAACGGAAAATTTCAAAGAAGAATGATGATGCCAATCTCTCTATCATATGATCACAGAATTATCGACGGTGCTGAAGCGGCAAGATTCTGTCAGGATTTAAAAATAAGTCTCGGAAGGAATTTTGCGTTTAAATTAGCTATTTAATGGATGTTCAAGGTAGTTGTACTGATAATTTTTTTCCAATTAAAGATTTATTTAAAAAATACTTAGAAGAAGTCGATGAGGGTGCGGGATTTTCTGTCGTTAAAAATAATAAGATACTAATTAATATATTTGGAAAATCTAAGAACCTTAAAGAAGATTGGGATAATAATACTTTGGTAAATACTTTCTCGCTTAGTAAAGGTATTTATTGTGGTTGTTTATTAAAACTAATAGATCAAAATGAAATAAATCTTGATAAGGAGATATCTTTTTATTGGAAGAATTTTGGAAAATCTAACAAAAAAAATATTACTGTAAAACATGTATTGTCTCACCAGTCTGGGGTGCACCGTTTTAAAACAAAACTTAAAAGTGAAGATCTTTTAGATTGGGAAAAGATTATTACACTTATAGAGAGTCAAGAACCCGATCATGAACCTGGTAAATTTAATTTTTATCATGCAAAAACCCATGGATATATAATTTGTAATATAATAAAATTAATCACAGGATTAGATATTGAGGATTATTTACATAAAGAAGTTATTAGAGATAAAAAACTAAATTTTCACTTCAAAAATAATGACAGTCGAAATTGTTATGATTTAATTTATTCTCAACAGAAAACTCAAATTCAGGAAGATAACTTAACTGCTTTTAATAATCCTCCTCATGACTTGCATTTTTTTAATTCAAGCAAATTTAGAAAGGCAATAATTCCATCACTCGGAGGACATGGCTCATCACTATCTGTGGCAAAATTTTTTGATTTTTTAGCAAACGATTTAAAATACGATACAAACAACATAATTAAAAAAGAAACCTTAGACAAATTAATCCAAATAACAAATAATGAGATTGATAATAATCTTAAA
Source organism: Pelagibacteraceae bacterium AG-359-E06 (assembly GCA_003280495.1). Classification (GTDB taxonomy): domain Bacteria; phylum Pseudomonadota; class Alphaproteobacteria; order Pelagibacterales; family Pelagibacteraceae. Next base: position 7,780 of record QCET01000015.1, on the reverse strand, counting down.
ATGAAAGTTAAGTGGACTAATTGTGGTTTAATTCTTCGAGGTGGCTGGATGTTTGGAAAAAATAAAGAGTCCTTTGGACATAATGGGTGGGGCGGATCTTTAGGTTTTGCGGATCCAAAAGAAGGAATGGGTGTATCTTTTATCTCAAGAAAAATAAATCCTTCAATGGGTTCTGACCCTAGAGGAGTTAATTTAATTAAAAAACTTTATGAATTATTGTAAATATCAGAGAATTTTTTTGAATTTTCCCAACTATTTTCTAACTTAGGCCCTGAAATCCAGTCACCACAAATTCCTAATCCCTTTTTCTGATCCCAAATTACCTTATTTGAAAAATTGTTTTTTTTGTAAGCTAATCTCCAACTATGAATACTACAATATTTAACCTCTGGATTTTCTATATGTAAAATATTTAAAAACCTACTTAGCATCTCTTTCATTATAATTTCTTTATTAGTATAGTATTTTGAACAATTTTTTTCTGCAAATTTTTCAGTTGATTGCACAGTATACAAACTTAAAGAGCTATTGTTGAGATCTCTATTTTTTGAATTCTCATTTGCTATCCATGAAATAACATCTTCTTTATCTTTAATTTTTTTACCGGAAAAAGTGTTTTTGTTATTTTTGATTGCAACCATTAATGTAAGATTTGATATTGTTTGATTTTTATAATGAATATCGTAAACATCCTTGAGCAAATCACAACATTGCTCCTCAGGTATTGTTACTATAACCTTTTTGGTATCAATCGACTTGTTACCATTTAAAATGACTTGCCAATGATTATTTTTAAAAATTAGTTTTTCTACTTTTGTTTTATATATTTGATTTTTTGATTTTAAAATTTTTTTAACAAATTCGTTATTTCCATTTTTACCTATAAATTTTTCACTTTTATTTAATTCGTTTTTTTCATTATAAAATTCACCATTCCATGACAATAAATTTTCTTTTAATCCATCTTTTAAAAATTCTATAAAATCATTATTTTCACTACTTACATATTGGAGACCATGATCAAAAACTCCGATATCTTCTACTCTTCTTGATGAACATCTTCCACCTGCTCCTCTGCCTTTATCAATTATTAAGGGGTCTTTCTCATTTAAAAATCTGGTTAAAGCTGCCGCTGTGAAACCAGCTCCAATTATAATTAAATTTTCCAATTTTGTTTCTCCTTCATAGTATTGAAAACTTGATCAACAGAAATCTCTCTCATTAACTCACGATCTTTTATAAAGTTGTCACCGATCTTTTGTTTTCCTATATCTATTTCATAATTATAATTTTTTGACTTAATTATTTCTACATTGCTAAATTCTAATTGTTTTGAACTAGTGTTAGAGACTAATCCGAAACTTTTTACACCCAGGGCGGCACTAAGATTAAGTGGACCACTATCATTACCTAAAAAGCATATTGAATGTTTCAAACATTTTATTATTTGTAGGAGATTCATGCTGCTGCAATTTATAAAATTTTTATTAGAAGATAATTTAATAATTTTCTCTGCGTATGAACTGTTAGAATTAGAACAAATCAAAAAAATTTGATCAACTAAATTATTACTAAAAAGCTTATCTGCTAGTCGTGCAAAATACTCTTCATGCCAAATCTTCCAGGGGTCAAATGCATCGACCCCAAATGAAAATATTCTATTCTTTAAATTTGCTTCAATCTTAATACTTTTTAAACTTTCTTCTGAAAAGTTAATTTTTGGTATTTTGATTTTTGTCTCAATACCCTGCATATCAAGAAATTTTTGTGTCTGTTGAGAGAAATTAAATCGAAAATCCTCTTTGCTTAAATATTTTTTATTTGTAATCCACTTACTCTGATTTCCAATTCCTACTCCAATAATATTTTTAACTCCAGCTAGTCGCGCTGCTATAGCTGGTCTTGAAATTTTATCTAACAGATAGATATGTGTGAACTTCTCTTTTTTGAAAAAAATCCAAAGAGAAAATAAATCTAAAATATAAAATATTTTCTTCCTAAATAAGTTGTAATGAATTTTCTTGATATAAACTTCATCTTTAAGAATATTTTTTGCCTGGGTTTTAGGTCTAGTAACTAAAGTAATTTTACATAAATGATGGTCACTTATGGATTTCATATAAGGTAACTGCCAAATTAAATCCCCTAATTTATGGTGCGAATATACAATACAAATTTTTTTATTTATCATTAAGCAAATTTTGAAAAAAATGTTTGTCGTAATGGGTCCAGTTGTGACACCCAAAAGGTTTTTTATTTTTATTTAATTTAAAAGCTAATTGTGGAGCACTTTCAAATCCGAAACTGATAGCTTTTTTTGCTGGGCAAATTTTATAATCAGAATTTAAGTTTGGTCCAAACATACACCAGAAAATATCTTCGGGATAAATTGAATTGCTTATAAAACTCTCCTTAAATGAATAATTTTTGTCATTTATTCGTTTTTTTATATAAATTAAAAAAGCTTTAAAAATTGTTTTTAAAAAATATGCAAGTCTTTTTCTCCCAAGCAAATATTTTAAAGTTTGTTTCTTGGTGTTAAATAAATATATTTTTTTATTATTAAGTGCTTCCCAATGGTCATTTACTTTCCTTAACGAAAATCCTCCATTCCCTACAAAGCTTAATTTTTCTTTTTTTATATTTATATGTGGTGGCCCAATAAAACTATAGTCTAAATTTATCCATTCCTCTATATTTGCTTTAAATAACAAACAATCAGTTTGATATAATAGTATAAATTCATAATCTATAAATTTACTCCAAAATATTTTTGTTTTTAATAATGCATTATAATTAAGCCACGTTTCAAAATGAAAATTTTCAAATTTAATAGTCTTTAAGTTCTTTAACGAAATTTGTGGATCAGCCTTATCTGGGCAAATGATAAATTTATCTATTTCTCCTAATTTATTGTCTAGGCATCTTAAGGATAGCTCTTCATCACTTTCGTGTTTAGTCTTATGAGTTGGTATTACAATTGCAACTTTTTTGTGAATTTTTTTCATTCAATTAATAATACATAAGATATTTGTTAATTATGTGTTTATATTTTTGTTTTTATACCCTATAGAGTCTGTTATCAAATTAATTGTCCAAAAGATTATGACAAAAATATTAATTACAGGTGGCACTGGTTTTCTAGGCATTAATTTAGCTAAGAAACTCCAAAGTAAATTTAAAGTAATTTTAGGAGCGAGGAATAATAAGCAAAATTTTTTTGCAAAAAGAGTTACGAAATGCCAGATAGTGCCTTTAGACGTTGCAAATATTGACTCAGTTAGAGATGCGGTAAATCTCATTAAACCAAAAATTATAATACACGCTGCAGCCACAAAGTTTGTTGATTTATCAGAAAAATTTCCTTTCGAATGTATAGATTGTAATATTGTTGGTTCAAGTAACGTTGCAAGAGTAGCAATAGATAAAAATATTGAAACTGTAATAGGAATTTCAACCGATAAAGCATCCCCACCTGTAAAAAATATTTATGGATTAAGTAAGTCTATAATGGAAAAAACTTTTATTGCATCAGCAAATAATTCTAAAACAAATTTTTTATGCGTCAGATACGGTAATGTAGCATGGTCTACTGGTTCAGTTCTTCCAATTTGGAAAGAAATGTACAACAAAAATAAGAAAATTTTAACAACCGGACCATATATGAGAAGATTTTTTTTTAGTGTAGACGAAGCTGTAGATCTAGTATCTAAGTCAATTAAAATGAGGAGAAAATTAAATGGTAAAATTCTCTCTGTAGAAATGAAGTCAGCCAAAATAATGGATATTTTAAAACGCTGGATATCAAATTATGGAGGAAAATACGTAATTGTAAAAAAGAGAGATGGCGATAGATTAGATGAATTCTTAATAGGAGAAGATGAATTAAAGTATTCATATTTATTAAAAGACAAGAAAAAAAATTATTTTGTGATTGACTTTAATGCAATTTCTAAAAAACCTATAAAAAACATAATATCATCATCTAATTCAAAAAAATTATCTAATTCAGAAATAGATAAGATATTGAGTTTTGGTATGAAATGAAAAAAAAAATTCTTATTAAAGACGCATTTATCATGGCTGCTGGCAGAGGCGTGAGGTTAAGACCTTTGACTTTTAAAATCCCAAAGGGAATGGTTAAATATAAGCAAAATACATTAATTTCTAATGGTATTAAAAAATTAAAAAAACAAATAAAAAATGTGCATGTTTCTGTGGGATATAAAGGTCCAATTTTAGCAAAGCATGTTATTGAAAATAAAGTGTCATCAATTGTTAATACCGAAGGCAAAGGTAACTGTTGGTGGATTTATAATTCTATGTTTAAATTTCTAAACAGACCAATGTTTGTTCTTACTTGTGATAACATAACTAATATAAATTTTAAAAAAATTGAAAACGATTATATTAATCTAAATAGTCCTGCTTGCATGTTGGTCCCGGTATCACCAGTTGAAGGTTTGGATGGAGATTATATATTTTATAAAAAGAATATAGTACAAAAATTAAGTAGAAAAAAAAAATCAGATATATATTGTTCTGGAATTCAGATTTTAAATCCAATGAAGCTAAATAAAATTACAAAACCTTGCGAGGATTTTAACATGCTATGGAATCAGCTTATAAAAACTAAAAAACTTTATGTTTCAAATTGCACGCCAATTAAATGGTTTACTGTAGATAAAATTAACGACTTAAAAAGACTTAGGCGTTTAAAAAATTAAAGATATCTTCATAAGATATTATTCTCATAAAATTTGCATAATTAGCGTAATATTCTTTATATTTTAGTTTTGAGAAGTCGCTACAGTTAAATTCTAATTTTTTAGAATTTTTTCGCTTTTTTATAATGCCTACACCCATATCAATCCTACAAACACATACGTCGATATTATCTTTGGTTCTCAATTCAACAATAGATTTCCAAACATCACCGGTCCATAACATTTTGCATCTTGGAACTGCCTGTTGATAAAAATTCGCTGGAAGGCAATCATGAACAAGTATAACACCATCTTCATTCAAAAATTTTATGGAATTTAAAATATCATTCTTTACTTGTTTATATGTATGTAGACCATCTATAAATATACAATCAAAGTAATTTTTATTCTGTTTAAAAAATTCATCACTTGTTCCCCTATAATTTCCGCCTGATATTGGATCAACTCCAATTTTAATATTTAAATCGGGGATTTTTGAAAATAACAAATCAGTGTCGCATCCAATTTCTAAATATCTTTTATAATTTTTTCTTTTGATAACTTCCTTTACCAGATCCCATCTCATTACATTTGAAGGAAATTTATAATCAATTCTTTTATTGAAATGTTCACCAAAAATATGATGGTAAATATTAAAAAATCTTAAAGATAATTTATTCATAGTCTAATTTTGATCTATAAAAAGCCTTTTTGCCAACGTAAGCATTGAATAAGCCATTAAACCTCAGCCAATGTATTTTACTCTTATTAAAATTGAATATCAATAAATACAAAATTGATTTAAAAAAAGATAATAAAAAATTTAAATAAGTTTTCTTTAAAGCTGTAAGAAATCCAAAATGTTTTTTGTTATAATAGACTATAGACCACATCCAATGCCAATTTCTTGCAAATTCCATTTCTTTTCTAAACCTTTCATCTGCAGACTTTCCCCCATAATGCGATATTATTGAATCTCTAACTATAAATATTTTTTCATTATTATTTCTCATTCGCCTACATAAATCTATCTCTTCTAAATATAAAAAAAAATTTTCATCAAAATAATCGTCATTAAATTTTTTTTTATTAAAAAACATTGCAAATCCATTTATATAATCCACTTCACAATAATTATTATCTTTATTTATTAGTTTTGATTTTTCGAAATATCCAAAATTTTTATTTTTACCTACAATAATTGGTGATAATAAGCAGAAATCTTCAATTTGGTTTGATGCTGTCAATAAATTTGAAATTGTGTCTTTATTTAAGATGGTATCTGGATTTAGAGTTAGAACATATTCAGTATCTATCATTCTTAATCCAAGGTTCATTGCTCTACCAAAGCCCAGATTTTTATTTGTAAGTATGCATTTTAAATTTTGATATTTTTTTTCAATTTTTTGCTTAAACTCATTTCTAGCTGAATTTTCTATAACCAATATTGGATAGTTCCCTTTTAAAGAATTAAGACATTCTTCTAAAGCATTATCACTATTGTAAGTTAATATCATAATTGTTAGGTTCATATTTTTAAAAAATAATAAAAAAATTTATGTCAAAAAGAATACTCATTACTGGTGGTGCTGGATTTATAGCTCATCATGCAATTAAATACTATCTTGAAAATACCGATTGGGAAATTGTTTCTCTAGATAGATTGGATTACTCAGGAAATTTAAATAGAATTTCAGATTTAATGAATGATATGGAGATAAAACAAAAGAAGAGATTAAAAATTATATTTCATGATTTAAGGAGCGAAATAAATGAAATGTTAATAGCAGATTTGGGAGAATTTAATTATATTCTTCATATGGCTGCCTCTTCCCACGTGGATAGATCGATTCAAGATCCCTTGACTTTTGTTTATGATAATGTCGTCGCCACATGTAATATTCTTAACTTTTCTAAAAAACAAAAAAAACTTGAACTATTTATTTACTTTAGTACTGATGAAGTATTTGGACCTGCACCAAACAATGTAAAGTACAAAGAAAATGACCGTTATAATTCTACAAATCCTTATAGTGCAACAAAAGCAGGGGGTGAGGAATTAAGTGTAGCGTTTCAAAATAGTTATAATATGCCAATCTTTATAACACATACCATGAATGTGTTTGGAGAAAGACAACATCCAGAAAAGTTCATACCACTTTGTATAAAAAATATAAAAGAAGATAAGAAAGTTTTTATACATAGTGATAGTTCAAAGAAAATTCCAGGGAGTAGACATTACATTCATGCGGAAGATGTAGCTGATGGAACTTTTTTCCTAATAAAAAATTATGAAAAATTAAGAAAAGTCGAAAAAGATTTTGGAGGAGCCAAATGTCCTAAATTTAATTTAGTTGGCCCAGTAGAATGGTCTAACCTGGAATTAGCCTCAAATATAGCAAAATGTATAAATAAAAAATTAAATTACGAACTAGTTGATTTTCATTCATCTAGACCCGGGCACGATTTAAGATATGCTCTAGATGGTGATTTGTTAAAGAAGGCTGGCTGGACTCCTAAAATTTCAATCGAAGAACGTATAAAACAGGTAGTTGATTGGACACTTAAAAATGATCGGTGGCTTAAGTCGTAAATTATTTAATTATTCTTCTTATTTGATTGGAATTAAAATTAATATTTACTAGCTTCCACCGATACTCATCTCTTTTAAAAACTACAGGAATTTTCTCGTTATTTTTTTCATAATTTATATATATTTGATTAAAGTTCTCGAAATTTAATTTTATAAATACAAAATAAGTTTTTGCTAAATTTGGTTTAGGAACTTTATCATTATTAATTTTATTTAATAATAGTGTTATATCCTTTGAGTTAATGTAGTTACTTATTAAAATTTCACTAAAATTTGAGGCCAGAGCAAACGTTAAAAGTTTTGTAGCTGGATCAAGAGTCTTATCTTTTTCAATTTCAGATTTAATAGTTTTATCTATATTTTTTTTAAGGTTTGATTTTAAAGTTTTAAATTCTATATATTCTTCTATTAGATTTTGATTTTTAAAAAATACCGCTTTATGAAGATTGTACAAAGAAATTACAATGCTAGAATAATAAGC
>QCET01000014.1 GCA_003280495.1 Pelagibacteraceae bacterium AG-359-E06 | reverse complement strand
TGACAAAAAAAAATGAAATGATGAGGATAGTTTACAATACACTATTAATTTTTTTTCTTAGTTTGGGTGCACAGGCTCAAGATTTTTCTAATTTATCTTTTGGAAATAGTTCAGCTAAAGTAAAGTTAAAAATATATTCATCTTTAACATGTCCTTATTGCGCTGAATTTCATATGAAAACATTACCAAAATTATTAGATAGTTACGTTGCAAAAAACATGATGTACATTGAAATCATGGATTTTCCATTAGACTATGCAGCGTTAAATGCAGCAAAAATACAAAAATGTCTTAGCATTGAGCGTCAAGAAGAATATCTAAATAATATATACAGCAATCAATCTAAATGGTCCAATGCTAAAACCCTTGAAAAAATAAATGAAAATTTAAAAAATATTTTTTTAGAATACAATCCAAATAACTCAAAATTTGAAGAATGTCTCAAAAATAAAAAAATAGAGAACCACGTTCTGCAAGATAGAATAGATGCACAAAAAAAATATAAGATAGACTCCACTCCATCAGTTGTAATTAATGAAAAAAAATATAGTGGATCACTTAAATTTGATGATCTAAGGGCTGCTATTAACAAATTATTGTAATGAAATTTAAACAGATCGATATAAATTGTTTTAAATCATTTCCAGAATTCACATCTTTTCCAATTGATAACGGTTTAACAGGTATCGTTGGTCCTAATGGGTGTGGCAAATCAAATGTAGTCGAAGCTTTAAAGTGGGTAATGGGAGAAACTTCAGCTAAAAGTTTAAGAGGAACAGGCATGGAAGATGTTATATTCAATGGCACTTCTGATAGACCGTCAAAAAATTTTTGTGAAGTTACACTAAAACTTGAGAATGATAATAAAAACAAATTGTCCAAAGATCCAGAGGAAATTGAGGTAAAAAGAAAACTTGAAAAAGATAAAGGATCTAAATACTTTTTAAATGGCAGAGAGGTAAGGGCAAAAGATATTCATATATTGTTTGCAGATTTATCTACTGGACCACATTCTCCATCTATGGTCAGTCAAGGCAGAATAGGTAATCTCATTACAGCTAAACCTACAGATCGAAGAGCAATTTTAGAAGAGGCGGCTGGTATAGGAGGGCTGCATGCTAGAAGACATGAGGCTGAGCTGAGGCTTTCAGCAGCAGAAAATAATCTTAATAAAGCTGATGACATAATGAAACAAACTGAGAATCAATTAAAAAATTTGCAAAAACAAGCGGCAGAAGCATCGAAGTATAAACTAATTTCTGAAGATATAAAAAGGAAAGATGCTGGTTTAATTTATCTCAGTTTTTTAAAAATAGAAAAAGAAATTCAACAAAATAAAGATGCATTAAATGAAATTGAATATTGCAATAGTGGGAGCGGGTGTTTCGGGCATTATTTTAGGGTCATTATTAAAAAAATATCTTAATGTTAATATTTCTATTTTTGAAAAAAGGAATCAATTATTTAATAATATTAATGGGCTACAATTAACACCCAATTCTACCCAAATATTGGATTTAATAAACTTTCCGGAAATATTTAAAAAAGAAGAATTCTTGAGTATAGAAAAACTCAAAGTACATGATTTGTATTCAGGTGAATTATTGTCTGAAATTTTACTCAAATTCAATCAAAAACAGAAATATATATCTATCAATAGATCTTTATTTTTAAAAAATATTTTCCAGTACTTTAAATTATCCGAAAATATAGTTTATGAAGAAATTAAGGATATCGACTCACAAAATAATGAAATAATTGTTAAAAATAACAAATTTTTTTTTGATTATATTATTTTATGTGATGGCATTTTTTCTAAACTAAAAAAAAATATTGCAGACCAATCAATTAGTTTTTCAGGTTTATATGCACTAAGAGGTTCGTATGATTTAACAAATGATAATTCAAGCAATATACATTTATGGTTAGGAGAAAACGAACACTTGGTTAATTATAAAATTAACAATTTTGAAATTTCACAATATAACTACGTGTGGATTACAAAAAATCTTCGAAACTTTCCAATAAGTGTGCAAAATTATGATGAGAATAATCAATATTTGCATGAAATGTTTAAAGAAAAATTTTCAAAAAAATTTAATTTTATAGGTAAAACAAAGAGCATTAGTGTATGGCCAATATATAAAACTAAAAATATTTTTTTTGGTTATAAGAATATTTTTTGTCTAGGTGATTCTTCTCATGGTTTTATACCATCTAGAGCACAAGGTGCCTCTCAGGCCATAGAAGATGCTTATGTTTTATTTAAATTATTTGAGAAAAATAATTTAAATCAAAAGAATCTAACAAATCAAAGATTAAGACGAATTAAAAGAATAATAAGAAAATCGGAGAAAACTATATTTATTTACCACTTAAAAAATTCCTTACTAAAATTTTTCAGAAATATTTTTTTAAAAATATTTTCAAATTCAAAAATATTTTCTAGTTTGCTTAATAGGGATATTTTTAATTTTAAATTATAAAATGCTTTGTCTTACTTTTTTTCTTAAAACATCTATAGGCAATAGTTTACCTTCAACATTAAAGTGCCAGTAAGACCAACCATTACAACTTGGCAAACCCTCAATTTCTGCACCAACTTTATGTATTGAGCCTTTTAGTTGTTTACATTTTATACTACCATCAGCCATAACTTTTGCTAAATGTTTTTTTCTTATATCAAAAAGGCTTAAACCTGGTTCAACCAGCCCACTCTCAACCAAATAACCAAAAGGAACTCTTTTTTCCTTTCGCTTATTTGGAATTGTTTCTAAATAGTTTTCATTTAACTGTTCTGTTGAAAAAATTCTTTTTTTCGCAATTTGATAATATTTTTTCTCTTTTTCAATCCCAATAAATTTTCTATTGAGTTTCTTTGCAATTGCGCCTGTTGTTCCTGAGCCCATGAATGGGTCTAATATTAAATCTTTCTGGTTTGATGAAGCTAAAATAATTCTGTTGAGCAATGCCTCTGGTTTTTGGGTTGAATGAGCCTTTTTATTATTTATCATTAATCTCTCACGACCATTACATATAGCTATTTCCCAATCCGATCTTAATTGTTTGTCATCATTGAAAGTTTTTAAAGACAAATAATTGAATACATATTTTGATTTTTCATTTTTTGCCGCCCAGATAAGTGTTTCGTGTGCATTTGTAAATCTAGTTCCTTTAAAATTTGGCATAGGATTTTTTTTATTCCAAATAATATCGTTTAAAACCCAGAATCCAAGATCTTGCATTATTTTTCCAACTCTAAAAATATTATGGTACGTTCCAATTACCCAAATAGCTCCGTCTTTTTTTAATACCCTCTTGCACTCTTTTAACCATGTTTTGCTGAATTTATCGTAGTCTTCAAAATTTTTAAACTTATCCCAGTTGTCGTTTACTGCATTGACATTTGAATTATCTGGACGATTTAATTTTGTTTTGAGTTGAAGGTTATAAGGTGGATCCGCAAAAATTAAGTCTACTGATGAAGATTTAATCTTCGTTAAAATTTTTAGGCTGTCACCGCAAATAATTTTATGATCAATCATATTTTTTAAATTCAACCTAGGCTAGAATAGACTCCATTGAGCTCTTAAAGTCAAATGGGAATATATTAATTTAGATTTATATTTTATTATTACTCAATATGTTGTGTATTGGTGAGAATGATTTTCTATGATGCTTACAAACGCCATGTTTAGTGATATTTTTCAAATGTTCTTTCGTACCATAGCCAAAGTTTTTTTCCCATTTATAACTTGGATAATTTTTAGATATTTTCATCATATAATTGTCTCTAAAGCATTTTGCGACTATGGAAGCAGCCATAATTGATGGCATTTTTGCATCACCACCTACTATTGGTACTATGTTTTTATTACTCTTATCAAATGAGTAAGGTCCATCTACAAAAACTTTAAATTTTTTAAAATTTTCTATCTGCTTCAAAGCTTTATTCATTGCCTGAAATGTTGCATTTAAAATATTAATTTTGTCTATTTGAATTTCGCTAACTACTCCTAAAGCATAGACCGATTCTTTTCGAATTTTTTTAAATGCTTCTTGCCTTTGTTTAAAACTTAATTTTTTTGAATCTTTCAAAATAAATTTTTCAAAGTTTCTTGGTAATACGACAGCTGCAGCAACTACTGGACCGGCTAAGCAACCTCGACCAACTTCATCTATACCGATACTGTTTTCGTAATATTCAATTTTTTTCATTAGCTTCATGCTTTTTAAATTTCTTTCAAGCTATCTCTAATAATTTGTAGATCAGTCCACGACTGTTTTTTTTGCTCAGGTTGTCTTAATAAAAAAGCTGGGTGAAAAGATGGTAAGCAATTAAATACTTTGTTCTTAATTTTAATTTTAAGCCAAGTACCCCTAATTTTGGTTATAGTATATTCTTTATTAAAAAAAGCCTCTAAAGCAGTCGAGCCCAATAATAGTATTAATTTAGGATTAATTAACTGTATATGCTCTTTTAAATAAGGAAGAAACAAGTTTATTTCATCAGATGTAGGCTTTCTATTATCTGGAGGTCGATAATTAATTACGTTGGTAATGTAAACACTATCCCTATTTAGATTTATCGCTGAAAGCATTTTGTCTAGAAGTTTTCCAGCTTCTCCTACAAAAGGTCTTTGAAATTTTTCTTCATTAGCGCCAGGCGCCTCTCCAATAATCATTAAATTAGATTTTGGATTACCATCAGCGAACACCATTTGTCCTTTTTTTTTATTATAAATATTGCTTAAATTGTTTATCTTAATTTTCAGTTCTTGAATGGTAAAATTTTTTTGTATTCCAATTTTTTTTCTATATATTAATCTATCATATAACTCTGTAAAATGATAATACTCAGATATTAATTTTTCATTCATATGAATATATTATTAAAAATAAAAATATTTCTCATTACTTTTTTTTTATTTTTATCCACTGAAATATCATATGCAAATATTTTCGATGATAAAAATGAGCGTTTAAAGTCATCAAAATACATGACAAATTATTTATATGGAACAATTTTAAATAAAAGAAATGACTTTTTAAATTCGCAAAAATATTTATCAGGTATTGAAGAATTAAAAAATAAACATGAATTATTCAACTTACAATATGTAATAGCTCTTACTATTAATGGAGATGTAAATAGGGCTTATAAACATATATTAGATTTAAGCCCAAAACTAAAATCTAGATTTCCATACAATTTAATCATTTTTACAAAATTAATCAAAAGCAAAAAATACGCAGAAGCACAAAAAATTATTAGTTCGTATAATAATATTGATCCGTTATACGATGAATTAATATTCTCATTAAAGAGATGGACAATATTAAAGTCGGATATACAAAATAAACTTAGTCATAAATCAAATAGCATTCAAATTGATTTAATTAATAATTTTTTAATTTCTAATTACTTAGGTAATCAAAACGATAAAAGTTTTTACGAATCTGAAATACTCAAAAATAAATCGTTACACAGATATCATGCAATTATAGCAATGCAAAAAATAAAAAAAGGAAAATATTCTATAGGCAAAACAATTCTACAAAATTCATTTAGAGACAATAATAATAGTATTTTTTTAAAACAACTGATTGTTAATCTTGACTTAAAACAAAAAAATAAATTTTTGTATTATTTTAATGGTAAGGAATTTGAAGATAATTTAGCCGAGGTATTATATTTATTTTCAGGCTTTTATTTTGATAGGAATGAAACTCAAGTGTCACAATTATTGCTTGCACTTTCAAATTATCTGAACCCTAATTTTGCTAGCAATTATCTACTGGCTTTTGAGCAAGATATTAAAAATAATAAAGATAAAATAAATTTTAAAGTATTTAATCAAATTCAAAATGTTGGCTCAGAATATAAATGGTATGTTAATTATCAGCTAGTTCTCAATGACTTAATTGAAATTGGAGAATTAGAGAAGGTATTAAATAAAAAAACAAATTTCCTTTTTTCAAAATATTTTGATATCGCAAATTTTTATAGATACAAAAAAGACTATAAGAAGGCCATAAAGTATTATTTAATGGCAGAGAATTTAGATAAAAATAAAATCTTATCATGGGATTTTTATTATTATAAAGGCATTTGCTATGAAAGATTAGACAATTGGAATTTAGCGGAAAAAAACTTTTTAAAATCTCTAAAAATATCTTCAAAACAATATCGAGTTATCAATTATTTGGCTTATAGTTGGTTGGAAAGAAAAAAAAATATTCCACGGGCAAAAAAAATGCTGCAACAAGCAAACGAACTTAGTAATTGGAAACTTGGATACATAATCGACTCACTAGGTTGGGCATATTTTTTAACAAATGATTATGTTGAGGCGGAGAGGCTACTAAAACTTGCTTATGAAAAATCACCTTACGAGGCAGAAATTTACGATCATTATGGTGATGTTTTATGGCGTTTAAATAAAAAACTTCAAGCACGATACGTTTGGAAAAATGCTTTAAAATTGGAAACTATAGACGATAAAATTAGAAAAAAGATTGAATACAAAATAACAAATGGTCTATAAAAAACATAGTATTTTAAAGAGTTACTCTAAAATAAATATTTTTCTAAATATATTAAAAAAAAAAACAAAACTTCATTTAATTCATTCATTTGTTCTTCAAATTAATTTAATAGATAGGATAAAAATTCAAGAAAACAGCCAAAAAAAAGATAAAATTATATTTAAGGGGCCGAATGTTAAAAAAATATCTAAGAATAACTCCATTATAAAAATTTTAAAACTTTTAAGGCTAAAAAAAATATTAAATAATAAATATTTCAAAATTACAATTTACAAAAATATACCAATTGGGGCAGGGCTAGGAGGATCATCGTCAAATGCCACGACTTTATTAAAATATTTAATTAAAAAATTTAATTTAAAAATTTCAAGGCAAAAAACCTTAAAACTCTTATCATTAATTGGAAAAGATTGCTCTTTATTCATTGATACTAAGCCAAAGATAATATTTAATTATGGTGAAAAATTTAAACAGGTCAAATTTAGTCCAAGACTAAAACTACTAATTATTTATCCAAACAAAATAAGTTTATCTAAATCAGTATATAAGAAAAATAAGACTTTTTCTGCTGCATCAAAAATTGAGAAAATTTTGAGTAAAAAAAAATTAAAATACAACTTACTTAAAAACGATTTATTAGAAGCTTCTTCAAGTTTAACACCTGAAATACCAGGTATCCTAAAATTATTCAGCAAAATAAATAAATGCAAATATTATAACATAACCGGTAGTGGTTCGGCATGTTTCGGTATTTTTGGTGACAAAAAATCACTTTTAAATGCAAGAAAAACCTTTAAAAGAAAGTATAGAAATTATTGGACAGCATCAGTCAAAACAATTAATTAGTTTTATTATTGGGGCTTAGCCAAGCGGTAAGGCAACGGTTTTTGGTACCGTCATCCTAGGTTCGAATCCTAGAGCCCCAGCCAAGTAATGACTAAAAATTTAAAAGAAATATCAGAAGCAGTTCGGTTATACGACATTCTAAATAAAAAACAGGATAAAGTCGTATGTAGATTTATTGGAGGATGCGTTAGAGATCAAATTTTATCCAGGGAGATAAAAGATATAGATCTTGCGACATCGCTTTTGCCAGATCAAGTTAAAGATTTATTATCTAAAGAAAATATTCCTATTAATGATGATAATAAAAATTATGGATTAATTACTGCCTATATTAACAAATACAAATTTGAGATTACAACTTTAAGAAAAGATATTAATCAAAAGGGGAGACAATCTGATATTTTATTCACCACTGATTGGAAACAAGATGCACTAAGAAGAGATTTCACAATCAATTCAATTTATTATGATTTCAATAATTATATTGATCCATTCAATGGCATAAGCGATTTAAAAAATGGAAAAATTAGATTTATCTCAGACCCATCACAAAAAATAAAAGAAGATTATTTAAGAGCACTCAGATATTTCAGATTTTTTGCAATTTATTCAAAAGAGGATCACGATGATTATGTTTTAAATAGCATTGTTAAGCATGAGCAAGGAATATTAAATTTATCTAAAGAAAGATTAATACAAGAATTAAGTAAAATTTTATTAAGCGGTAAAGCATATATTTTGTTTAATAATAAATTTTGTAAAGACTTTTTTTCTTATGTTTATAAAGGTATAAAATATTTTGAACGTCTTGACTTTGGAAAATCAAATAAAATAATAGATATTTCTTTTGATTATGTAATATTACTTTCTTTGTTATTAATTGATACGAGCGACCATTATAAAAAGTTTATAAAAGATTTTAATTTATCCAATAAAGTAAAAGATAGATTAACAAATATACAAAAAAATTATCAAAATAATATTGGTTCATTTATTGAAAGCTTTGATGATCTTGAGAAAAAACTGATTAGTTATCCTAAATCTACTTTAAAAGACTATATACAATTTCAGTATTTAGTTAACAATGATTATTCATATGAGGAATATTTAAAAAAATACAATAACTTACGACAGTTTGACTCTCCGGTTTTTAAATTTGACTCGTCAGTTTTGATAAGTGGGGGTGTAAAAGAGGGACCAAATTTGGGAAAAGCGATTTCATTTTTAAAACATCGTTGGATATCAAATAATTACTCCATAACCGATAAAGATATAGAAGACGCAATTGAAATATATAAATAATACTAAATATATTTTACATTTAAAATTTCAAAATTTTTTTCTCCGGACGGCGTCTCAATTGTTACACAATCATTTTTATTTTTCCCAATAAATCCTTTTGCTAAAGGAGATTTGTAATAAATTAAACCTTTGTTTATATTAGCTTCATCTTTGCCAACAATTTTATAAGTATTTTTTTTTTTACTCTCAAGATCTTCTACTTCAATGGTGGACCCAAAAATAATTTTATTTCCGGATGAAATTTTAGTTATATCAATAATTTCTGCTCTTGCTATTGTACCCTCAATTTCGCGGATTCTTTTCTCATTAAGTCCTTGTTCTTCTTTAGCTGCATGGTATTCAGCATTTTCTTTTAAATCGCCGTGAGATCTTGCTTCAGAAATAGCATTAATAATTTTTGGTCTTATTACATTTTTTCTTTCAGCTAACTCATTTTTAATTTGTTTTAGTCCAGATATTGTTATCGGTTCTTTATCCATATTACCATTTAAGCGAAGGTGGAAGAGACATAAAAATTGCCTCAACATTTCCATCAGTATTTAAACCAAATTTTGTTCCTCTATCATATAACAAATTAAATTCAGCGTATTTAGCTCTTTTAATCAATTGTAGATTTTTTAATTTTTTATTCCACTGTTTTTTTAAGTTTTTTTTTATCAATTGCCTGGCTATTATTAAAAAGGTTAATCCAACATCTTTTATGAAACTAAAATTTTTATTTAAATCTTTATCTAAATAATCAAAAAAAATGCCTCCGTCACCACGAGGCTCATTTCTATGCGGCAGGTAAAAATATTTATCACAATTTATTTTAAAATTTTTGTAATATTTTTTATCATAAAAATCACACATTTTTTTTAATGTCATATGAAAGTCCTTTTTTTGATTGAAATTTTTAACATTTGGCGTCATGTCAATACCACCTCCAAACCATTTTTTTCCAGTCTCTATATACCTAGTGTTAAAATGTAAAGAAGGGATATTTGGGTTTTTAGGATGTATTACTACTGAAATACCGGAGGCCCAAAATTTTCTACTCTTTGAAGTTCCCGGGATTTGTTTCGAAAATTTTTTATCAAAACTTCCAAATACAGTTGATATGTTTACCCCAACCTTTTCAAAGACTTTACCATCCCGTAAAATAGAAATTTCACCACCTCCACTCGATAGTTTTTTTCGTCTCCATTTCTTTTTTTTAAATTTTGTTTTTTTTTCAAATTTTTCAAATTCATTACAAATTAAGTCTCTTAGATACCTAAACCATGTTTCTACTTCTTTTTTATTTTTATACATTTAATTGCCTTAGTGCCTCTGAAGCACCGATCGAAACCGATGACACGAGATTAAAAGATCTGGTCTTATTATTCATAGGAATTTTCACTTGATTTTCTAAAGTGTTGTACAAATGTTTCGAGACACCATAAGTTTCGTTACCAAAGAGCAAAATATCATCACTCTTAAATTTAAATTTAGCATAAGATAAGGTTGCTTTTGTTGTAAAAAGTATAATTCGTCTATTTGCTTTTTTTAACAGAAATTCTTCAATCGAGTCAAAAAATTTAATTTCACAATGCTTAATGTAATCCATATAAATTCGGTCAATTTTTTTTTCATTAAAAACAAAGCCTGTGGGCTTAATGATATGAAGGCAAGTATTTAAACATGCTGCCACTCTGATTATTGCAGCTGTATTTTGTGGAATATCTGGTTGATATAATGCAATATTTATCTTTTTCTGCGTCATTCTGTTAGTAATAATTTAAGTATTTTTCACTATATATGTTAAATCATAACAATGGATAAAAACAATAACAATTCTAAACCTACTAGAAGAGACTTTATTTACACCTTAACCGCATCATTAGGCGTATTAGGTGCAGGAGCTTCTGTTTGGCCAATTGTAAGTCAAATGAATCCTGACTCATCTGTAAAAGCTATGTCTACAGTCGAAGTTGATATTAGTAAGGTTGATAAGGGTAAAGAAATTACAGTTATGTGGAGAGGTAAACCAGTATTTATTAAAAGAAGAACCGAGGATGAAATAACAAAAGCAAGAAATATCAGTTTAGGGGAATTGCCTCATCCTGAGACAGACAAAAAAAGGGTATTAAAAGACGAATGGTTAGTTGTAGTTGGTATTTGTACACATTTAGGATGTGTTCCAATAAATGGCAAAGGTGAGTACGGTGGTTGGTTTTGTCCTTGTCACGGTTCGCATTATGATACTTCGGGAAGAATTAGAAAGGGTCCAGCTCCCACAAATTTGGAAGTACCAAAATATAAGTTTGTAGGAAATGATAAAATAATTATAGGTTAAATAATGAGCGAATATTCAAATAAAAAAAATGAAGAATTTAGTCCAGTTCATACTAACAAAGTAGGAGGCTCTCCATATACAGGAGTCATTGGCTGGATAGATAATAGACTTCCCATATTTAGAATTTTTAAACATGAATATTTAGATTTCCAAGTTCCTAAGACGTTAAATTACTTTTGGAGTTTTGGAGGAATACTGATGATATGCCTTATATTTTTAATTATCACAGGTTTAGCTTTAGGAATGCATTACAAACCATCAGCAGATGAAGCTTTTAATTCAGTAGAAAAAATTATGAGAGATGTAAACTTTGGATGGTTAATCAGATACGCACATATGAATCTTGCATCTTTCTTTTTTATTGCAGTTTACCTCCATATATTTAGATCACTCTATTATGGCTCTTATAAAGAACCAAGACAACTTATGTGGCTTTTAGGTATAACAATATTCTTTTTAATGATTGCTACTGCTTTTCTTGGTTATACATTGCCATGGGGACAAATGAGCTATTGGGGAGCAACAGTTATTACAAATTTATTTTCAGCCATTCCTTTAGTAGGTGAAGGTATAGTGACTTGGTTGTGGGGTGACTATTCTGTAGGAGATGCTGCTTTAAATAGATTTTATGTTCTTCACTGGTTAATAGCATTTTTAATTGTGGGCATCGTAGTATTTCACGTTATAGCACTGCATATTGTAGGATCAAACAACCCTTCAGGTATCGAACCTAAAGATACAAGAGATACTGTTTCATTTTCCCCATTTACAACAAGCAAGGACTTGGTTGGAATGTTGGTTTTTATATTAATATTTGTTGCTGTAATGATGTTTGCACCAAATTATCTTGGCCACCCTGATAATTACATTCCTGCAAATCCAATGGTAACACCTGCACATATAGTTCCTGAGTGGTACTTTCTTCCTTTCTACGCAATTTTAAGAGCAATCCCAGATAAGCTAATGGGTGTTATTGCAATGGTTAGTAGTATAGCGATATTGGGGCTGTTACCTTGGTTGGATTTTAGCAAAGTGAGATCAAGCGTATTTAGACCAATTTGGAAACAATGTGTGTTTTTATTTGTATTAGACTTTTTCTTGTTAATGTATGTAGGTGCGATGCCTGCTGAGGGTATTTATTTAGTTTTAGGTAGAATAGGAACTATATATTGGTTTGCTTTTTTTATAATACTAGCTCCATTAGTTTCAATATATGAAAAGCCTCTTCCAATGCCTCAAAGTATAAATGAATACATGGACTGGAAAAAAAAGGGAAAGATTAAAACATTCAATTTTACAGGATGAAAAATATTTTAAAAATCTTAATAATAGTTTTAATTTTTACAAGTTCCTTAAATTCTGCTGAGAACAAAACTAAACTACTAGAACCAAATTGGACATTTGACGGGTTTTTTGGAAAGTTTGATAGAGCATCTCTACAAAGAGGATATCAGGTTTATAAAGAAGTTTGTGCATCCTGTCATTCTATGAGTTATTTAAGTTACAGAAATCTTGGAGAAAAAGGCGGACCTGAATTTACTAAACAAGAGGTTAAGGCTATAGCAAGTCAATATGAAATCCAAGATGGACCCAATCAAGAGGGAGAAATGTTTATGAGACCTGCAAGACCGTCTGATAAATTTGTCAATCCTTATCCTAATATTAATGCCGCAAGAGTTGCAAATGGTGGAGCTTATCCTCCTGATATGTCTGTTCTAGTGAAAGCAAGAAAAGGTGGAGCAGATTATGTTTATTCTGTACTAATGGGCTACACGGAAGATGTACCCGAAGGCATTTCTTTAGAAGAAGGTGTATATTATAATAAATATATGATCGGCAATAAAATTAAAATGCCAAAGCCTATAAACGATGGATCTGTTGAATATACAGATGGAACCCAAGCCACTGAGGAACAAATTTCAAAGGATGTAGTTGCATTTTTAACCTGGGCAGCCGAACCACATTTGGAAGAAAGAAAAAAAACTGGATTTAAAGCAGTAGTTTACTTACTAATTTTAACTATTTTAGGATTTGTAATTAAAAGAAAAATTTGGCTACGTATTGAACCTAAAGTGTAGGATATCACCGTCTTTCACAACATAGTCTTTACCCTCAATTCTATATTTACCATTCTCTTTACAACCTATTTCTCCTTTGAATTTTACAAAATCCTCATAAGACATAACTTCAGCTTTAATAAAACCTTTTTTAAAATCACTATGTATAACTTCCGCAGCATCTGGTGCAGTGGTATTTTGTTCAATCGTCCAGGATCTTGACTCTTTTTCCCCTGAAGTAAAATAAGTGTTTAGTCTTAATGTTGAAAAGCTAGCTTTGATTAGTTTATCTAAACCTGATTCTTTAATATTTAATGCCGATTTAAAGCTTTCAGCTTCTTCATCATTTAGTTCAGTTATTTGCCTCTCTATATCTGCAGATATCTCTATAACGTTATCACGATCGTATTTGTTAAGAATTTTATCTATATGACCATTATTTTTGCCTATATCATTTTCCCCAACGTTACATACTACAATTTTCGGTTTAAGAGATAGTAAAGATGAGTTTTTTACCATTCTTTTTCCATAAGTTTTTATTAAATTAGATGGGTTAATACCTTTTTCTAAATTATTATAAATATAATTAATAAAATCCTTTTCTTCCTCATTTTTAATTTTATTTTTATTTTTTTTATCTAGACGTTTTTCTAGAGACTCTAAATCAGATAACATTAGTTCTGTCTCAATCATCTCAATATCTCTTAACGGATCAATTGTTGCATTTACATTTTGAATGTTGTTATCCTCAAAGCATCTCACTAAATGTACAATCATATCAACTTCTCTTATATGAGATAAAAATTTATTACCGAGTCCCTCTCCACCAGAGGCACCTTTAACTAGTCCAGCTATATCTACAAAAGTTATTATACTATTTATAGTCTTCTTAGAATTTGAAATAATTGAAATTTTATTTAACCTATCATCTGGAATAGCAACAATACCTACGTTTGGTTCAATTGTGCAAAAAGGAAAGTTTGCAATTTGCGCATTTTTGGATTTAGTTAATGCATTAAAAGTTGTTGACTTACCTACATTTGGTAATCCAACTATTCCACATTTAAAGCTCATTAATTATTAGTCTTACTTGAAAAATCATCGAGTTTATTTTCAAAAAGCAGATAAACGTTTTCTAATATTTTTGAAATAGACTCTTCGATTATGTTTTTCTCTTCTCCAGAAAAGTCATTAAGTACATGCTGATCTACATAATTTTTGTTTCCTGGATGATCTATTCCGATTCTTATTCTATTAAAATCATCCCCTAAAATAGTTGTTATTGATTTAATACCATTATGTCCACCACTTGAGCCACCATTTTTACATCTAATTTTTCCAAGCTCCAAATCTAAATCATCATGAAAAACAAATATATTTTTTTTTTCAATTTTATAATAATCTTGAATTTCTCTTAAACATACACCTGAATTATTCATAAACGTTAATGGTTTTACTAATATAATTTTGTGATTATTAATTTCTCCGCTTGTCAATAAACCTTTAAATTTCGGCTTTTGTTTTGAAAAGTTAAATTTTTTATTTAATGCATCGATCAACATAAACCCAATATTGTGTCGATTATTTTTATGTTTAGGATCAGGATTACCAAGACCTACAAACAATAGCATTTAGTTATTTCTTTTTATCCGTGCTCTTAGCGCTATCAGCTGGTTTTTTATCTTCTTTTTTAGGATCAGCTTTTGTTGTTTTGCCATCAGTTTTTGTTGCCTCGCCTTCAGCAGGTTGAGCTTCTGCTCCTTCTGCAGCTGCAGCTTCATCAGTTGAAGCTTCAGCAGGTGTTTCTGGTTCTGCAACAATTGTTGGTGCAGCTACCGAAGCAATTGTAAAATCTCTATCTAGAATAGTAGGTTTTACATTTTCTGGAAGTTTTATCGCTGAAATCTTAATACTTTCACCAATATCTTTTTCTAAAAGATCTACTCTCAATTCTGATGGTATGTTATCTGCGGGACAATTAAGCTCTACCTTCCTCCTCACTATGTTAAGAACACCCCCCTTTTTTAGACCTGGACATTTTTCTTCATTTAAAAACTTTACAGGAATCCAAACTTGCACTTTTGTATTTGAACTTAAAGTTTGAAAGTCTACGTGTAATGGTTGATTTGACAGACTATCAAATTCAATATCTCTAGGCAAAACTTTATAACTTTTACCTTCTAATGACAGATTTATAACTGTGCTCATAAAGTTTGATGAGTTTAGAAATTTTTCTAAAGAAGTCTTTTTTATACTCAGCGAAATATTTTTATCGATATCCCCGTATAATATTCCTGGAACAAATCCACTTGATCTTAGTTTTGCTAGATCAGATTTTGTTTTAGTTTGCCTTAAGTTAACATCTAGTGTTTGTAAGCTTTTATTCATGAACAACGGTTTTTATATTAGGATTGAAATAAAAACAAGATATTAAATTTAAAATATATCTTATTTAAAGAGTTTGGATACGGATTTAGATGATGAAATACTATAAATTGCGTTCGCAAATAAATTTGCCACTGAAACAGTCTCAAATTTTTTTGATTTTTTTATTTTTCCGTTATTTTCAATAGAATTAGTAATAATAAATTTTTTGATTTTTGAATTATTTATTTTTTCAATAGCTTTGCCAGTCAGAACTCCGTGAACAACATAAGCATATACATCTATAGCTCCCTTGTTTTTTAAGACTTTAGCTGCGTTTACAATTGTTCCTCCACTATCTACTAAATCATCTAATATAATACATACTTTGTTTTTAACATTTCCAATTACATTCATTACTTCAGATTTACCTGGACCAGATCTTCTTTTATCAATTATTGCTAGATCTGCTTTTAGTCTTTTACCAATCGCTCTAGCTCTTTCAACACCCCCAACATCGGGCGATACACAAACAATATTCTTATTTTTAATATTTTTTTTTATGTGCCTAACAAAAATCGGAGCAGCAAATAAATTATCTACAGGAATATCAAAAAATCCTTGAATTTGATTTGCGTGTAAATCCATTGTTAACACCCTATTAACACCAGCTTGAGTTAAAAGATTTGCTAAAAGCTTGGCACTAATAGGTGATCTTGGTGAAACTTTTCTATCTTGTCTTGCATATGCATAATATGGAAGAACAGCTGTAATACTTTTTGCAGATGCTCTTCTTATTGCATCAACACAAATTAATAGCTCCATGATATTATAATTAGCTGGGTAAGATGTACCCTGTATTAAAAAAACATCTTTTCCTCTCATATTTTCCTTTATTTCGCAATATACTTCGCTATCAGCAAATCTAATTATTTTTATGTCAGATAGTTTAGTCTTAAGGTTTCTTGAAATTTCTCGACTGAGTTTCTCATTACAACTTCCTGATAAAAGCTTCATACAATTCTTATAGTTTATTTAATACTCCTTTCAAATTATTTTTTAGTGATTATGGATAAGTTTCTTCCATAGTCTAATTCATTTTTATGCGTAGATAATCTAAAGCTGAAAAAAAATTGTTTAAGCATGTATGTATCTTTATTGATATGACTTATATTTTCGAGTTTTAGACCCGAATCGACTAATCGTTGAATAATAAATTTTCTTAAATTAAAATATATTTTTTTGTTTTTTTTCCCAAAACAAGTTCTTGAGTTTTTAAATTTCGAATAAATTTTTTTTTTAAAATTTTTTGATACTTCATAACTATTAAAACCTATGCATGGACCAACCACCGCCATTATATTTATTGCAGCAATATTTTTTCTTTTATAACAAGCAACTGCTTTCATAATAATATTTTTATAAGCCCCTTTCCAACCTGAATGTATACAACATATATATTCAGAATTGTTATCTACAAAAAGTATTGGCGCACAATCAGCAGTAAGAATACCAATTCCAATATCGCTTTTATTTGTAAAAATACCATCTGCACAACTTAGTCTTTGATTTTTATAATTTTTAGTTAATTCTAAAATTTTATTACTATGAATTTGTTTTACAGTGTAAATTTTTTTCAGATTTGTTTTTTTTTTTATTATATTGATATTTTTTATAATATTAGCTTTGTTATCTTTCGACCCTATTCCTAAATTGAGTGACTTATATATACCTTTTGAAACTCCACCTTTTCTAGTAAAAAACCAATGGGAGATATTTTTTCTTTTAAATTTTTTTGATCTAAAGAACATTTATTAAATTTTAGCTGTAAATACTTTAAATAGTAATCCCATTTGATCTTTAGAGATTAATCTTTTTACCGACATCTCCAATTTTTGTTTTGATTCATTGTTTTTAAGAATTTTTAATATTCTTTGTAATCTAAATTTTATACCTCCATTTATTAAAAAATTTGATTGAGATTGGTAGGTAATATTGCTGACCTTATTAAGCTTAAAAATTTTTTTTATGTAATAAAAGTTTACCAAGTGAGTAATGTCTGAATTGCCTATATCGTTAAAAATTTTAACTTTTTTGTGTTTATTTATAGCCTGAAGAGTGTTTTTAAATTCTATTGAATTATAGCCGTAATCAAACGTAATAAAAATGTTGTTTTTACAATATTTGACTAAATTAGATACTTTTTTTAAAAAATTTTCTAAATCAGGTTCGTATTCAATGAAATTTAATTTATTCATAGGATAATAACTTTTTTTATATATTTCGTGGTCTTTGTTAATTTTAATATTTTCTAAATAAAAATTTTTTATTTCCTGGTTATATCTTACACATTTTTCATACCAAATATTATTTTTTTTCATAAGATGTTTAACAGGGAAGGCATCAATTAATTCATTACTAAGAATAATACAATTTTTTTTTTTAAAATTAGACAAGTCATTAACCCATACTATATTTTTACCCTTTAACTTGGTTTTTTGTTTTTTTTTATATAATTTACTCTTTTCGTAAATAAAATATTTAAAATTTATATTTAGATTTTTAAATTTACAAATTGTATTTATTATATCAAGCGCCAGCAAACCTTCACCAGCACCAATTTCAAAAATATTAAAATTGTAAACATTTCTTTTTGTAAAATGATGCGTAATCCAAATGGATATTAT
>QCET01000013.1 GCA_003280495.1 Pelagibacteraceae bacterium AG-359-E06 | reverse complement strand
TTGAATTCTCTCTTCATTCTATCTACAATAATATCTAAGTGTAATTCTCCCATTCCTTTAATAATTGTTTGTCCAGACTCATTGTCAGATGATACTCTAAACGATGGATCTTCTTTTGCTAATCTTTGCAATGCTTCTCCCATTTTTTCTTGATCGGCCTTTGTTTTAGGCTCAACTGCAATTTCAATTACCGGATCTGGGAATTCCATAGGCTCTAAAATTACTGAATTTGATTGATCGCAAAGAGTGTGACCTGTTATTGTATGTTTTAAACCTGCTAATGCAACAATATCTCCAGTTCCTGCTTCCTTGATATCTTCCCTATTATTCGCGTGCATTAAAAGCATTCTTCCAATTCTTTCATCTTTGTCTTTAGAGGAGTTTAAAACTCCAGTTCCAGTTTTAAGTTTTCCAGAGTAAACTCTTATAAATGTTAATGAACCGACAAATGGATCATTAGCAACTTTAAACGCTAATGCACTAAATGGTTCATCGTCATTAAATTTTCTAACAATCTTCTCATCGGAACCAGGTTTTGTTCCTTCAATACTTGAGATATCAATTGGACTAGGTAAATAATCTACTACTGCATCAAGTAAAGGCTGTACACCTTTATTTTTAAAAGCTGAACCACACAGAACGGGTACAAAATCAAAAGAGAGCGTTCCTTTTCTTATACAATTTTTTAAATCATTTTCTGATAGCTCTTTACCTTCTAAATAACTTTCCATTAATTTTTCGTCTTGTTCTACTGCTGTTTCAACTAATTCTTTTCTATATTTAGAAGCTAAATCTTTTAAATCACCTGGTATATCGACTTCATTAAATTTTGCTCCTAGACTTTCATCATCCCAAACAATTCCTTTCATTTTTACTAAATCAACGCTACCTTTTAAATCGCCTTCAATTCCAATTGGGATTTGCAAAACTAAAGGTTTTGAACCTAATCGGTCTTTGATCATGTCTACACATCTATAAAAGTCTGCCCCAGTTCTATCTAATTTATTTACAAAGCACATTCTTGGAACTTTGTATTTATCAGCCTGTCTCCATACTGTTTCTGATTGGGGTTCAACACCAGCTACCCCATCGAATACTGCAACCGCGCCATCTAATACTTTTAATGATCTCTCAACTTCAATTGTAAAATCTACGTGTCCGGGTGTATCAATAATATTAATTCTATGATCTTTCCAAAAACATGTTGTTGCTGCCGAGGTTATAGTAATACCTCTTTCTTGCTCTTGCTCCATCCAATCCATAGTTGCAGCACCATCGTGAACCTCTCCTATTTTGTGTCCTTTTCCTGTATAGTATAAAATTCTCTCAGTGGTAGTTGTTTTGCCGGCATCTATATGTGCCATGATACCTATATTTCTATATTTTTCCTTTGGATATTTATCGCTCATAATTTACCATCTAAAATGTGCAAAAGCTTTGTTTGACTCTGCCATTTTATGAGTATCCTCTCTTTTTTTAATCGCCCCACCTTTATTACCTGATGCGTCTAAAAATTCTTTCATTAATCTTTCTTGCATGGTCTTGTCACCTCGTTTTTTTGATGCCTCTAATATCCAACGAATTGCTAACGCTTGACCTCTATCGTGTTTTACTTCAACTGGTACCTGATAAGTTGCACCACCAACTCTTCTTGATTTAACTTCAAGATTTGGTTTTACGTTTTTTAATGCCTCATTAAATACTTTCATTGGATCTTGTTTTGATTTTTCTTTAATTAAATCAAATGTTCTATAAATTATTTTTTCAGCAACGGTTTTTTTTCCGCCAATCATTAATGAATTAATTATTTTGGTAATTGTTTTAGTTCCGTAAACTGGATCTTCTAAAACTTGTCTTTTTGATTGACTTCTTCTTCTAGACATAATTATTTTGGTTTCTTTGCCCCGTATTTTGATCGTTGTTGTTTTCTTGTTGAAACGCCTTGAGTATCAAGTAATCCTCGAACAATATGGTATCGAACACCTGGCAAGTCTTTTACACGGCCACCTCTGATCATTACAACAGAGTGTTCTTGTAAATTATGTCCTTCTCCTGGTATATATGCGCTAACTTCAAATCCATTAGATAATCTTACTCTTGCAACTTTTCTTAATGCTGAATTAGGTTTTTTAGGTGTTGTAGTATACACTCTAGTGCATACTCCTCTCTTAAGAGCACAGCCTTCAAGTGCTGGGACTTTGTTTCTTGAAATTACTTTTTTTCTTTTTTTTTTTAATAACTGGTTAATAGTCGGCATAAAATATATATTTTTTAAGGATGCGTTGGGTAAGCTGCTGGTAGTAGTTTAAAGCCAACATAGCTTTACATGCTACCTTAAAAAGAGGCTATTAATACCAACTTATTAAAGAGATTCAACACCTTTACTAAAAAAAAAAGTCGAAATAACGCTATTTTTAGCGCTATTTTGCATCAGCAACTTCAGTTTCTTGAGTTTCTTCACTTTCAGGAGAAATCTTTTTTTGAAGCTCTAAGTCTTTATCTCTTGCTATTGAATTATATCTAAGTCTGCTTTTTCCACTACCGGCTGGTATTAGCCTACCAACGATAACATTCTCTTTAAGTCCATTTAATTGATCCGACTTTCCTTTTATTGATGCATCTGTAAGAACACGTGTTGTTTCCTGGAATGATGCTGCAGATATAAAAGATTTAGTTTGTAAAGATGCTTTTGTTATACCTAAAAGAACTGGTTCAAAAGTAACTTGTTTTTTATTTTCACTCTTAAGTTTGTTATTTAATTTCATTGCGTCAATTTTATCAACAATCTCTCCTGTCAATAAACTACTATCACCTGAGTTTTTGACTTCAAGTTTTC
Organism: Pelagibacteraceae bacterium AG-359-E06; assembly: GCA_003280495.1. GTDB lineage: Bacteria > Pseudomonadota > Alphaproteobacteria > Pelagibacterales > Pelagibacteraceae. The sequence continues at coordinate 15,528 of QCET01000013.1, read as the reverse complement.
TTAACATTTGTCTTAAAATAACTTCTATGTGCTTATCGTTTATTATAACACCTTGAAGTCTATAAACGTCTTGAACTTCATTAACAAAGTATTCCGTTAAAGCTTCTATTCCTAAAATCTTTAAAATATCGTGAGGGGCAGGAGGGCCGTCTACTAAGTATTCTCCTTTAGAGATTTTTTCACCAGGATTAAAATTTATTCTTCTGTCTTTAGATACCAAATAATTTGACTCTAATGAATCTTTTCCTTTAATTGTAACTCTCTGTTTCCCTCTTATTTCTTTTCCAAAAATTACTTCTCCATCATTTTCTGCTATTATTGCTCCTTCTTTTGGCTTTCTAGCCTCAAATAATTCTGCAACACGGGGTAATCCACCGGTAATATCCTTTGTTTTAGAAGAAGCTTTAGGTAATCTAGCCAATACATCGCCGGCATTAACCTTGTCGCCATCATTTACGGATAAAATGGTATCCGTATAAAGATAATATCTTGCTTCATTTCCATCTGCTTTTTTAACCACTTTATCATTTGAGTCCCTTAAAGTTATTCTAGGTTTTAGATCTAGGTTTTTAGATAATTTCCAATCTATTACTTTTTTTGATGAAATACCTGTTGCTTCATCTGTAACATCTTTTATTGATATATTATCTACAAGGTCAACAAAATTTGCTATTCCAGAAGTTTCTGCAATAACTGGTGATGTATAAGGATCCCACTCACAAATTTTTTGATTCTTTTTAACTTTTTCGTCAGGTTTAACAAATAATTTTGAGCCATAAGGTAATTTATATGAAGCTATCACAATATTATCTTTTTCTATATTTATCTCAATATTTCTACCCATTACAATTAGGTTATTAGAAGAATCTTCTACTAAATTTTTGTTGAGTATTTTTAGAATACCATCATCTGGAGAAGTTATCGAAGAGTCTTCTTTTATTTGCGCAGTTCCACCAACGTGAAATGTTCTCATAGTTAGTTGAGTACCTGGTTCACCAATTGATTGTGCAGCTATCATACCAACACATTCACCGACAGAAACTGGTATACCTCTAGCTAAGTCCCTACCATAGGAGATAGCACAAACTCCTTTTTCACTGTCACATGTTATTACTGAATAAACTCTGCATGATTTAACTCCCGCAGACTCAAGTTTTTCACATTTCGACTCGTCAATCATTTCATTCTTTTTAACTATAATTTCCCCATTTAATGCATTTTTTATATCTTCTGCTGCATATCTACCTAAAGCTCTTTCAGACAAGCTAACTATAACGTTACCTCCTTCAATAATTTCAGAGATCTGAATAGATTTCCCTTTGTTACTACAGTCGCAATCTTTTTTAGTAATAATTACATCTTGTGATACATCGCATAAACGTCTTGTTAAATAACCTGAATTTGCAGTTTTTAATGCTGTATCGGCTAAACCTTTTCTTGCTCCGTGAGTTGATGTAAAATATTCTAATATTGTTAGACCCTCCTTAAAATTTGAAATGATCGGTGTTTCTATTATTTCTCCTGATGGTTTCGCCATTAATCCCCTCATTCCAGCTAATTGTTTCATTTGAGCTGGTGAGCCCCTGGCTCCAGAATCAGCCATCATAAACACTGAGTTAGTTTTAACTTTGCCTTGTTTGTCTTTTTGTGGTGAGGAAATTATCTGCATCATTTCAGAAGCAATTTTATCTGTACATTTTGACCATTGATCAATAACTTTATTATATTTTTCGCCTTTTGTTATTAAACCTTCTGAATATTGATTTTCATATTCTTCGACCATTTTTTTTGCCTCGGAAACAATTTTTTCTTTATTTTCAGGTATAATTAAGTCATCTTTTCCAAAAGAAATACCTGCTTTAAAAGCGTTTTTAAAACCCAAGTCCATAAGTTTATCACAAAATATAACTGTCTCTTTTTGTCCGCAGAATCTAAAAACAATATCGATTATTTCAGAAATTTGTTTTTTAGCTAAAGTACGATTTATTAAATCGAAAGTAATATTTATATTTTTTGGAAGTATGTTAGCTAATAAAAATCTACCAGCTGTACTAGTATACTTTTTAAAAACAATTTTATTATTTTTATCTAATGTTTTAAATCTTGAAACGATTGTTGTATGAATATGAATGTTACCTGACTCTAGAGCTTGAGATATCTGATTAGTATCTAAAAAATACCCTTGTGGTTTTTCATCTTTGTTTACTGACTCTTGCGATAAATAATAAATTCCAAGAACCATATCCTGACTTGGAACAATTATTGGTTTTCCGTTAGCAGGATGTAATATATTATTAGTTGACATCATTAATACTCTAGCCTCTAATTGAGACTCAATACTTAAAGGCACATGAACAGCCATTTGGTCTCCATCAAAATCTGCATTAAACGCGGCACAAACAAGCGGGTGTAATAATATGGCTTTTCCTTCTGTTAATACCGGCTCAAAAGCTTGTACACCAAGTCTATGTAATGTCGGTGCTCTATTTAATAAAACTGGGTGCTCCCTAATAACATGATCTAATATATCCCATACTTCTTGCTTTTCTCTCTCAACAATTTTTTTTGCTTGTTTAATTGTTGTCGCATACCCAAGTTTATCAAGTCGTGCATATACAAATGGTTTAAATAATTCTAAAGCCATTTTTTTTGGTAACCCGCATTGATGTAATTTTAATTCTGGTCCAGCAACAATTACAGATCTTCCAGAATAGTCTACTCTTTTACCTAAAAGATTCTGTCTGAATCTTCCTTGTTTTCCTTTCAACATCTCTGCTAAAGATTTTAATGGTCTTTTGCCTGTTCCAGTAATTACACGTCCTCTTCTTCCATTATCAAATAAAGCATCAACAGACTCTTGGAGCATTCTTTTTTCATTTCTTACTATTATGTCAGGCGCTCTTAATTCCATTAATCTTCTTAGCCTATTATTTCTATTAATCACTCTTCTATATAAGTCATTTAAATCAGAAGTCGCAAACCTCCCGCCATCTAATGGAACTAGTGGTCTTAATTCTGGAGGTATTACTGGCAAAGTCGTAAGTATCATCCACTCAGGTTTGTTTCCAGAGCTTGCAAAAGACTCAAGTAATTTCAATCTTTTTATAGTTCTTTCTTCATTAACTTTTGATGTAATAGTTTTTAAATCTTCTCTTAATTTATCTCTTTCTTCTTCTACATTAATGTTTGATAGGCATTCCCTTATTGCAGAAGCTCCTATGCCTGCTGTAAATTGATCTTCGCCATACTCTTCCTGGGCTTTAATATAGTCTTCTTCTGAAATTATTTGATTTTTTTCTAACTTAGTCAAACCAGGTTCAATTACTATAAAATTTTCATAGTAAAGGACCTTTTCTAGCTCTTTAAGTTTTATATCTAGAGACAATGCTATTCTACTAGGTAAAGATTTCAAAAACCAAATATGAGACACTGGTGTAGACAATTCAATATGACCCATTCTTTCTCTTCTTACTTTAGATTTGCATATCTCTGTTCCACATTTTTCACATATAATACCTCTAAATTTCATTCCTTTATATTTTCCGCATAGACACTCGTAATCCTTTACTGGGCCAAATATTCTAGCGCAAAATAAACCATCTTTTTCAGGCTTAAAAGTTCTATAATTAATTGTTTCAGGTTTTTTAATTTCTCCAAAAGACCATGATCTTATTTTTTCAGGACTAGCTAAAGTAATTTTAATTTTAGAAAATTCTTGCTTATTAACTTTTTTTGAAAAAAGATTGGTTAATTCTTTGCTCATTAATTTAACTCCAAGTTTAAGCCAAGTGATCTTATTTCTTTAACTAATACATTAAATGATTCTGGAACCCCTGACTCAAAGTCATCATCACCTTTTACTATTGTTTCATAAACTTTTGTTCTACCAGCAACATCATCTGATTTAACTGTTAATATTTCTTGCAGTGTGTAAGCGGCTCCATAAGCCTCTAATGCCCAGACTTCCATTTCCCCAAATCTTTGTCCACCAAATTGAGCCTTGCCTCCTAAAGGTTGTTGTGTAACTAAACTATATGGACCAGTAGATCTTGCGTGAATTTTATCATCGACCATATGGTACAGTTTTAGCATGTAAATTATACCAACAGTAACTTCTCTATCAAATTTTTCACCCGTCCTTCCATCATATAAAGTCGTTTGCCCACTTTTCGGTAGTTCTGCAAAATCGAGCATTCTTGTAACGTCTTCAACACTAGCACCGTCAAAAACTGGTGTAGCGATAGGAACACCATTAGAAAGATTTTGTAATAATTCTATTGTTTCATCAGTATTTAACTTTTGAATTTCTTTTTCAATATCTTTTTTTTCATAAATTTTAGACAATGCATCTTTAGCATTATCAATTTTTTTCATATTAATCTGATATTCTGTTAAAATATTTTTTATCTTGTCACCTAACTCAGAACATGCCCAACCTAAGTGAGTTTCTAAAATTTGACCAACATTCATTCTACTTGGAACACCTAAAGGATTTAGGACAATATCTACTGGTTTTCCATTGTTCATGTATGGCATATCTTCTATAGGAACGATTTTACTTATTACTCCTTTGTTGCCATGCCTTCCTGCCATCTTATCACCAGGCTGTAATTTTCTTTTCATAGCTACAAAAACTTTTACCATTTTCATAACTCCAGGAAGCAATTCATCACCTCTTTCAATCTTGTTAACTTTATCTTCAAATCTTGACTGAATATCCTTTTTTGCTTTATTAAATTGATCTTTTAGTATTTCTAAGTCGTCATTTGTTTTCTTTTCATTAAAATCAATTTTAAAAATATCGTTTATAGTCAAGTTTTTAAAAGCGTTATCATCTATGTTTGAATTTTTTGAAATTCCCTTGAAATCATTTTCTAAAGTAGCATTTTTTATTATTAGCTGAGCTCTACTTCTTATATTAAGCTCCAATATTGACTCCTCTGCTTGTTTATCAAGCATTACAGACTCTATTTCTGATTTCTCAATTGATAAAGCTCTTTCATCTTTTTCTATACCATGCCTATTAAAAACTCTTACTTCTACAATTGTGCCGCCTGTTCCAGATGGCATTTTTAATGAAGTATCCCTAACGTCAATTGCTTTCTCTCCAAATATTGCTCTTAGTAATTTTTCTTCAGATGTAACTTTGGTATCACCTTTTGGGGTTAATTTACCAACAAGAATATCTCCTGGTTTAACTTCAGCTCCTACATATACTATACCTGATTCATCTAGATTTCTAAGTGCCTCTTCGCTAGTATTTGGTATGTCTCTAGTTATCTCTTCTGGGCCGAGCTTGGTATCTCTGGCCATTACTTCGTACTCCTCTATGTGTATTGATGTAAAAACGTCATCCGAAACGCATCGCTCCGATATAAGGATAGAGTCTTCAAAGTTGTAACCAAGCCAAGGCATAAATGCTACGGTTACATTTTTTCCCAATGCTAATTCACCTAATTGTGTTGATGGTCCATCTGCTATTACATCACCTTTTTTAATTTGATCTCCGACTTTTACTAATGGCCTTTGATTAGTGCATGTATTTTGGTTTGACCTTTGAAACTTGAGTAAATTATAAATATCTACACCAGATTTAGTTAAATCTTTTTCCGATAAAGCTTTAACAACAATTCTTTTTCCATCAATTCTTTCGACCACTCCATCTCTTCTTGCTACTATTGTAGCCCCAGAGTCTAAAGCGACGTCTTTTTCAATTCCAGTGCCTACAAGTGGTGATTCATTTTTAATTAATGGAACAGCCTGCCTCATCATATTCGATCCCATTAAAGCTCGGTTTGCATCATCGTTTTCTAAAAAAGGAATTAAAGCTGCCGCTACAGAGACAACCTGTTTCGGAGAGACATCCATAAAATCAATATTCTCAGGTTTTGAAAGTTCAAAACCTAAATTTCTTCTGCAAGATACAAGTTCATCCATAAATGTTCCGTCTGAATTCAGAGGAGAATTGGCTTGGGCAATAGTATATCTGCTTTCCTCCATAGCAGATAAATAATGTATATCCTTTAAAACTTTTCCATTCTTTACACTTCTATAAGGGCTTTCTATGAAGCCATATTTATTAACACGAGAATATGTTGCCAAACTATTTATTAAACCAATATTTGGACCTTCGGGCGTTTCAATTGGACATATCCTACCATAATGAGTTGGGTGTACATCTCTAACTTCAAATCCAGCTCTTTCACGTGTTAACCCGCCTGGTCCCAAAGCTGATACTCTTCTTTTATGTGTAATTTCAGCAAGAGGATTTGTTTGATCCATAAATTGAGATAATTGAGAAGTTCCAAAAAATTCTTTTAAAGAAGCTGCTATAGGTTTTTCTATCAATTCTAAAGTATAAATTATCTTTTATATCAAATTCAAAATCTAGCCAAGATCCTCGATAAGGAATTACCCTGCAATTAAAAAGTTTTTTTCCACTTGCATGTCCTTTACCTTTGTCATCATCTAGAAATAATCCAGGGCTTCTATGCATTTGATTTACGACTACTCGTTCTGTGCCATTAACAACAAAAGTTCCTCTAGGTGTCATTAAAGGTATATCACCCATATATACCTCTTGTTCTTTCGCAGAAAGTATTTGTTTAGTTTGGTTTTCTTCGTTTACATCGTAGGCAACTAACCTTAATGTTGCTTTTAAAGGAGCTGAGTAAGTTAAGCCTCTTTGTTTACATTCACCTACATCATACTTTGGATTTTCAAATCTATAATCAACATACTCAATAGTTGCTAGTCCAGCAAAATCTTCTATAGGATAAACTTCTTTGAAAACTTTATCTAAACCTGATTTTCCTTTTTGATTAACCTCTAAAAAGCTATTATAAGATTGCCTTTGAACTTCAATTAGATCCGGTATGTTTAATATATTTTCTAATTTTCCAAAACTTTTTCTTATTTTTTTTTTATCTGTAAAAGATAAATCCATATGTTTAAATTCTGATTAAATTAAATCAGAAACTTTTTATAAAATTTATTTTAATTCAACTTTAGCGCCAATTGCTTCAAGCTTCTTTTTAACTTCCTCGGCGTCTTTTTTACTAACACCAGATTTAAGTTCCTTAGGAGCCCCTTCAACTAAGTCTTTAGCCTCCTTTAGACCTAATCCAGTGAAAGCTCTAACTTCTTTAATAGCTCCAATTTTATTTGATCCAGAAGATGCTAATACTACGCTAAATTCATCTTTATCCGCTGCCGCACCTTCTGCCGCCTGTGCAGGAGCTGCTGCTGCTACTGGAGCTGCCGCTGTCACGCCCCATTTTTCTTCAAGTGTCTTAGATAATTCTGCGGCTTCAACAACTGTAAGTTTTGAAAGTTCATCGACAATTTTATTAAGATCTGCCATTTTTACCTCAGTGAAATTAATTTTTTAAACTTTTTGCGTGGGCTAAATTAGCGATTTTTGAGCCAGGTGCAAGTAAAATACTCAATAATTTTTGCTGTGGTGCCTGTAATAAACCCACAATTTTTGCTCTAGCCTCGTCTAATGTTGGTAATGTGGCAATTTCAGCCACCTCTTGTGGCCCCAAAAGCTTATCATCCATTATCCCACCAACAATCTTTAGTTTTTCATTACTCTTTTGAAAATTTACTAAAATTTTTGCTATTGATATTGGATCTTTTGACAATGCAACAGCTGTAGGACCTTTAAATAAATCGTTGGCTTGAGAATGCGATGTATCTTTTAAAGCTAATTTTGTAATTCTGTTTTTTGTAACTTTAACTAAAGCGCCGGCCTCTCGCATTTTGTTTCTAAGTTCGTCAAGTTGTTTTACATTTAAACCAATATAATGATAAACCATTAAAGCATTATTAGCTTCTAAATCTTTTTTTAGATTATTTATATAATTTACTTTTTCTGTCTTTTTCATTTTACAAACTCTTAATAGATATTTTGTTGGATAATCCCATAGTACTTGTTAAATAAATCGAGTTTATAAAATTACCTTTTATTCCAGTAGGTTTTTCTTTATCAACTATTTCATAAACTGTTTTTAAATTTTCTAAAATCTTTTTTTCATCAAAATCAATTCTTCCAATACTTAACGACAAATTTCCATCTACATCACATCTGATTTCAACTTTACCTTCTTTCAAATCTTTAACAGCTTTACCTACGTTTGGTGAAACTGTTCCAAATTTAGGATTGGGCATTAGTCCTTTTGGGCCTAATATTTTTCCTAATTTACCGACCTTAGACATCATATCGGGAGAACAAACCAAGATATCAAAATCTATTTTTCCTGCTGATATTTTTTCAACTAAATCATCCGAACCAACGATATCTGCCCCAGCTTTTTTTGCATCATTAACTTTATCATTAGAGCAAATTACAGCAATTTTATTTTTTTTTCCATTTCCATTAGGTAGGTCAACAGTTGTACGTAAGGTTTGATCTGCCTTTGCTTTTTCAACATTTAAATTAAAATGAACATCTATTGATTCTTTAAACTTAACAGTTTTATTCTTCTTTAAAAGTTTAATTGCATCTATGGCATTTAAAGTTTCATTTTTATGAGATTTAATAAGATCTTTATACCTTTTAGATTTATATTTTAAGTTTTTCATTTTAATCCTTAACTTGAATACCCATTGATCTTGCTGATCCAGCAATTATTTTTACCGCTTCATCTATATCAAATGCATTTAAATCCTTTTGTTTGGCCTGTGCAATTTTTTTTAATTGTTCTTTAGTTATCGTTCCAACTGAATTTCTACCAGGCTCTTTTGAACCAGATTTTAATTTCAAAGCTTCTTTAATTAAATGAGAAGCGGGAGGGGTTTTTACTATAAAATCAAATTTTTTATCTTTATAAATTGTTATGACAACAGGAACCGGTTTGCCCATTTGATCTTTTGTTTTTTCATTAAAAGCTTTACAAAATTCCATAATATTTATTCCACGTTGACCTAATGCAGGACCTACGGGTGGTGCTGGATTTGCTTGTCCACCTTTAATTTGTAATTTTAAATATCCAGTAACTTCTTTGGCCATAGTTATACCTTTTCTACCTGAGCATAATCTAAATCTACAGGAGTTGGTCTACCAAATATAGAAACTGAAACCTTAAGTCTAGACTTTTCTTCATCAATCTCCTCAATTAGACCATTAAAAGAGGCAAATGGTCCATCACATACTCTAACTTGCTCACCAACCGAGAAAGAAATGGAGCTAGATGGATTTGCAATACTCTCTTCCATGTTTCCGACTATTTTAGAAACTTCATCGTCTGAAATTGGTGATGGTTTTCCTTGAGGTCCTAAAAAACCACTTACTTTTTTTATAGATTTAATTAAATGATAAACCTGGTCATTTAAATCCAACTTTGCCAAAACGTAACCTGGGAAATATTTTTTTTTTGCTACAGTTCTTTTCCCTTTTTTAATTTCTGTAACATCATGTGTTGGCACCAAAACTTCACCGAAATTACTTTCCATACCGGCTTTACTTAATTCTTCTTTAATTTGATCTGATACTTTTTTTTCAAATCCAGAATATGATTGTACTATGTACCACTTCATAATTAATAACCTATTAAAAAATTTAAACCTGTTTTAAAAATTTGATCTAATAATAAAAAAAATAAAGAAGCAATTACGGCTAACACAATAACTGTAATAGAACCCATCAAAGTTTCTTTTTTTGTAGGCCAAGTAATCTTGAACAATTCTTGTTTAACGGTTCTTAAAAAATTAATTGGGTTTTTCATATCATTATCCAAACTGGCAGGAGTGGAGGGACTTGAACCCCCAGCCTCCGGTTTTGGAGACCGGCGCTCTACCAGTTGAGCTACACTCCTAAGAGTTTACTCTAAAATTTTTGTTACAACGCCTGCTCCAACAGTTCTTCCACCTTCTCTAATTGCAAATTTTAAATTTTGGTCCATGGCAATTGGAGATATTAGAGTTACTGTCATTTTAGCATCGTCGCCTGGCATTACCATTTCAGTTCCCTGAGGCAAAGCTACTTCGCCAGTTACATCAGTGGTTCTAAAATAAAACTGTGGTCTATATTTTGTAAAGAAAGGTGTGTGTCTTCCACCTTCTTCCTTTTTTAAAATGTAAGCTTGAGCCTCAAATTTTGTATGTGGCTTGATTGATCCTGGTTTTGATAAAACTTGACCTCTTTCAACCTGATCTCTCTCAATACCTCTGAGTAATGCTCCAATGTTATCGCCTGCTTCACCTGAGTCTAAAAGTTTTCTAAACATTTCAACTCCAGTACAAACAGTTTTCTGTGTATCTTTAATACCAACTATTTCTAATTCATCGCCTGAATTTACTACACCTGACTCAACTCTTCCAGTTACAACGGTACCCCTTCCAGAAATTGAAAAGACATCTTCTATCGGCATTAGAAAAGGTTTATCTTTTGGTCTATCTGGTTGTGGTATTGTATCATCCACAGCTTTCATTAATTCCATTATTGGTTTTACACCAAGATCTTGATCACCTTCGATAGCTTTTAAAGCTGAACCCTTAATAATTGGAATTTTATCTCCCGGGAATTTATAAGATGTTAATAATTCTCTAATTTCAACTTCAACAAGTTCTAAAAGTTCTTTGTCTTGGACAGTGTCAACTTTATTTAGAAATACCACTAAAGCTGGAACTCCAACTTGTCTTGCTAACAATATATGTTCACGAGTTTGAGGCATAGGTCCGTCAGCAGCATTTACTACTAAAATCGCTCCATCCATTTGAGCAGCTCCAGTTATCATATTTTTTACGTAGTCAGCATGGCCTGGGCAATCTACGTGAGCATAATGACGTTTTTCGGTTTCATATTCAACATGCGCAGTAGAAATTGTAATCCCTCTCTCCTTTTCTTCTGGTGCTTTATCAATTTGATCATAAGCTACGAACTGTGCGCCGCCAGCTTCAGATAAAACTTTAGTTATTGCAGCAGTTAAAGTTGTTTTTCCATGATCGACATGGCCTATTGTACCTATGTTGCAGTGAGGTTTGCTCCTGTTAAATTTTTCCTTAGACATTGTTTTTTTTCTCCTTAATTAATTTATCCAAACTGGAGCGGGTGATGAGAATCGAACTCACACAACCAGCTTGGAAGGCTGGTGTTCTACCATTGAACTACACCCGCGTAAAGGGCTATTTACCTATCTAAATAGAGAAATTCAACACAAATATATGGTGGAGGGGGAAGGATTCGAACCTTCGAAGACCGGAGCCAGCGGGTTTACAGCCCGCCCCATTTGACCGCTTTGGTACCCCTCCAAATAGCCGACAGAATTAACAAAAATATAACTTTAATCAATGATTTTAATAATAATAAAATAGTTTAAACATCTATTTTACATGAAAAATAATACATATTTTGCTTTTGGGTTAAATTCTTTGATTGATACAATCAATAATAATAGAAAAATTATTAAAATCTTTATTACCAAAGAAAGATATGATGATTTAATAAAAAAAATACCAAAGAAAATACCTATTGAAATAAAAGAAAAATCCAAAATTGATAAGATGAATATGTATAAATTCAACACCCAGGGTATTTGCGCAATTCTAGAGAAGGAAAAAAAGATTACACTTAAGGAATATCTATCTAATCATAAGAGTAAATTCAGTACTATAGTGATGCTAAATAATATTTCAGATCAAAGGAATATAGGCTCTATTATTCGAGTTGCTACAGCCTTAAACTCAGAAGCAGTGATAATTAATAAAAAATATTATAACGAAACGAATTCTTTGATGATTAAAGCATCTTCTGGAACGTTAAACGCCATTCAAATTATTGAGGTTGGCAATGATCATAATTCAATACAATTGTTAAAGGATCATAACTTTTGGATATATGCTTTGGATGGTCAAGCAAAACAAGATGTTAAAAAAGTTAAATGGGCGGAAAAGTCTGTTATTGTAGTCGGATCAGAGGGAGATGGAATTCAAAAAATAATAAAAGATGCTTCTGATGAAATTATTAAAATAAATATTTCTAAAAATGTTGAAAGTCTTAATGTCACAAGCGCATTAAGTATTTGTCTTTTTCAAAAAAAAACAGCCTAAGAATAAACTTTGGCTATTTTAAATAATCTACAAACTAAAATAGTACTTTAATTTTAACTTTGTGAATTTCGTATTCAGTATCTTTTGTACTATTTAGGTCAGAACCGTCTGCGTAGTCATATTGAATGACTGCTGGACCAAGGTTGTAACCAACTTGCACGATACCCATACCAGTTTCGACACCGTTGTCAGTTGAAGCTGCTACAGTTACATAATCCATGTTAGCTGCAAATACACCAATTGTAAGTGCATCGTTTACTTTGTAAGCGACACCACCTTCTTGGATTTCAGTCGTCGTAACTCGCTGTGTTGTTGTATCATCTAATTCGTTTTCAATCTCTTGATATCCAATTGCAAAACTTCCAATTTTATATTGGAAACCAATTGTAGTACCTTTTGGATCTGAGTTTGCAGTAGCATCTGACTCTTCAGATGATGTACCGAAACCGATTGTTAAACCATCAACTGGAGTTAACTTAACACCGATTGATGATGCAGTACCGTATTCGGATGCACCTGTTGTTGGAATTGCATCAGTACTAGTATTTACGTCTCTAACTGGAGTAAATCCAAATGAGACCGCTGCTAAATCATTTTTGAAACTTAAACCGATAGCGTTTTCACCAGATGATGTATCCCATACGTCTGGACCTAATGGCTTACGAGCTGCTGTTGGAAAACCTCTATGTGCACCAGTAATGTGAGCACGTCTATTATTTACATATGGTGAAATTGCTTTCACAGTTTCAATACCGTATGACTGATCGTAACCAATGCCAAGTTTTAGACCTGAGCCTAGATCAAAAGTAATTGCTCTATATGATTGATCACCGTCCTCTAATGTAAATTTAACAAGATAACTAATTCCGTTACTTAAGTCACCAGTGCCTGTAAAAGTGAAACTTGTTGAAGATCCGAGTGTTGACTTAAATGATCCGCCAGCATCTAAGTAATTCCATTCTTGTTCTCCGCTAATTTTAATATCAGCTACAGTATTGTTAGAAATAGAAGTGGCAGCAATTATTGTGCTGGTTATTAATAATTTTTTAAGATGCATTAAATATGGTTAACAATTTAAGAAGTATTTGTCATTAAATAATTTGTCCCAAAAAAAAACAGCCCAAGAATAAACTTGGGCTGTTTTAAATAAATTACAAATTAAAATTAGAAGTTAACTTTAACTTTAATTTTGTGAATTTCGTATTCAGTATCTTTTGTACCGTTTAGGTCAGAACCGTCTGCGTAGTCATATTGAATGACTGCTGGACCAAGGTTGTAACCAACTTGTACGATACCCATACCAGTTTCGACACCGTTGTCAGTTGAAGCTGCTACAGTTACATAATCCATGTTAGCTGCATAAACACCAATTGTAAGTGCATCGTTTACTTTGTAAGCGACACCACCTTCTTGGATTTCAGTCGTCGTAACTCGCTGTGAAGCTGAATCATCTAATTAGTTTTCGATTTCCTGGTAACCAATTGCAAAACTTCCAATTTTATATTGGAAACCAATTGTAGTACCTTTTGGATCTGAGTTTGCAGTAGCATCTGATTCTTCAGATGATGTACCGAAACCGATTGTTAAACCATCAACTGGAGTTAACTTAACACCGATTGATGATGCAGTACCGTACTCAGATGAAGCTGTTGTAGCAATTGCATCAGTACTAGTATTTACGTCTCTAACTGGAGTAAATCCAAATGAGATCGCTGCTAAATCGTTTTTGAAACTTAGACCGATAGCGTTTTCACCAGATGATGTATCCCATACGTCTGGACCTAATGGCTTACGAGCTGCTGTTGGCAGACCTCTGTGTGCACCAGTAATATCCGCACGTCTGTTGTTTACGTATGGTGAAATTGCTTTCACAGTTTCAATACCGTATGACTGGTCGTAACCAATACCAAGTTTTAGACCTGAGCCTAAATCAAAAGTAACTGCGTGACCAGCTTCGTCTCCACCCTCAAAAGTATATTTGACTGAGTAACCAATTCCGTTATCCATGTCACCACTTCCAGAGAATGTAAGACCAGTTAAAGCACCAAGCGTTGACTTGAATGAAGCACCTGCATCTAAGTAGTTCCACTCTTGGTAACCACTGACTTTAACATCAGCAACAGCCGCAGTAGAAATAGAAGCAGCAGCAACAAGTGCGCTAGTTCTTAATAGTTGTTTTCTTAACATTATTATCTCCTTTTTAATCGATTAATGTTGACGTGATTATTAATTATATTGTCAGTCTAAATCACGTTAATATGCACTTATATTAGCTTTTTTTTATATTTGTTGTATATTTGCAACACTAATAATATGTTGATTTTATTGGATTAATCAATCTTATGGTATTAAATGTTTCATGATGAGGTTTCTAAACTTAATTTTAGTAATAATATTAGCGCTTTTCACAACTAATTGTGGAATTTTTAAAAAGGATGACCCAAATAAGCCTAAAAAAGTGAAAAAAAAACAATACGAGTTTAATTCTGAACAAAGGGCAAAAGACTTTGCTGAAAGTAGAGGAATACTCGATGAAGTATTTAAAAAAAAACCAGGCGAATTTCAATTTGCAACATCTAACGTTTTATGGAGAGCCTCATTAATAACATTAGAGGAGATACCGTTAAGAGCGGTCGATTACTCTGGTGGCATAATCGTTACGGAATGGTATTCTAATTCAAAATCTAGCGACTCTCTCAGAATCACTGTCAGATTTAATTCAAATGAAGTATCACCGAGTGCATTTAAAGTTATAACGCATAAAAAGATTTGTAACATAGACGGACAATGCAAAACATCATTAGTTAAGAAAACAAAATTAAATGACACTATAAAAGAAAAAATAATGAATACTGCTCGAGTTTTAGCAGTAGAGTCAAAAAATAAAACAATCAAAAAAAATTAATGGCGGGAGTGACGGGACTCGAACCCGCGGCCTCCTGCGTGACAGGCAGGCGCTCTAACCAAGCTGAGCTACACCCCCGCGATATCCGTAAATTTATGATGAGAACTTTTTGCGCTGTCACCACAAACTAACGTAAGATAATCATATAACAAATATTATAATAATTTTAAAGATATATTATGTAAGTATTTGGTGGGCGGTGAGAGACTCGAACTCCCGACCCTCTCGGTGTAAACGAGATGCTCTACCAACTGAGCTAACCGCCCTAAAGATTTATATTTAGCATAATAACTAAATAAAACTAATATTGTAAATAATTATATATCTTATAAAATAAAATTTATGAGTGAAAAAATAGTAATATTTAGACCATTTGGACCTTCAATAGTAAAAGCTAAAATGCCAACAGAAGTAATGGATAGTCTAAACAAATATATCGATACCACTATAAAAGATGAAGAAAAATCAAAAGAGCTTGATTATGGACATAAATTAGCTGGAAACGTTAACCAGGAATTTAGGATCAGTCAGGAGCATGCTAAAACAAGCGGCTGGTTAAATTTTCTAGGAAA
>QCET01000012.1 GCA_003280495.1 Pelagibacteraceae bacterium AG-359-E06 | reverse complement strand
TCTGTCAATATATTTAATTTATCATCTTGAAAATCAATAACACCACCTGTAACAAAAAAACTATTATTAATTTCGCCTTCTATTTTTATCAGACCTGGTCTTAAAAATGTAATAATTGGTGTGTGTTTATCCATTATTCCTAAATTACCTTCCATGCCTGGTAACGTAACAAGTTTTGCATTTTTTTCGGAAAAAACAATTTTATCAGGAGCTACAATATTAATTTCCATTTTAAGCGGCTGCTTCTTTTGCCATTTTTTCAGCTTTTTCTATTGCTTCCTCAATGGTACCAACCATATAAAAAGCTGCTTCAGGTAAGTGATCGTATTCTCCTTTGCAGATAGAATCGAAGCCTTTAATTGTTGCATCCAGCTCAACTAGTTTTCCTGGAGAGCCAGTAAAAACTTCTGCCACAAAAAAGGGTTGTGATAAAAATCTTTGTATTTTTCTAGCTCTAGCAACTGTAAGTTTATCTTCTTCTGATAATTCATCCATTCCTAATATTGCAATAATATCCTGCAAAGATTTATAAGTTTGTAATATTTTTTGAACCTCTCTAGCTACTCTATAATGCTCATCACCAACTATTCTAGGGTCAAGAATTCTAGATGTAGAATCTAAAGGATCTACAGCTGGATAGATACCAAGTTCTGCAATTTGTCTTGATAAAACTGTCGTTGCATCTAAATGAGAGAATGAAGTTGCAGGAGCTGGATCGGTTAAATCATCTGCAGGAACATATATTGCCTGAACTGACGTAATTGATCCTTTATTTGTTGTAGTGATTCTCTCTTGTAAATTACCCATATCAGTTGCTAGTGTTGGTTGGTAACCAACAGCTGACGGTATTCTACCTAACAATGCTGAAACCTCTGAACCTGCTTGCGTAAACCTGAAAATATTATCAACAAAAAATAAAACGTCTTGTCCCTCTTTATCCCTAAAATATTCTGCTATAGTTAAACCAGATAATGCTACTCTTGCTCTTGCGCCTGGAGGTTCATTCATTTGACCATATACCAAAGCTGCCTTCGAACCTTTGCCGTTAGTTTTAATAACTCCAGACTCAATCATTTCATGATATAAGTCATTTCCTTCTCTAGTTCTTTCCCCAACGCCTGCGAATACAGAATAACCTCCATGAGCCTTAGCAACGTTGTTAATTAATTCCATGATTAATACAGTTTTTCCAACTCCTGCTCCTCCAAATAAACCTATTTTTCCTCCTTTTGCGTATGGAGCTAATAAATCGACAACTTTTATACCTGTCACAAGAACCTCAGTTTCTGTAGATTGTTCAGTAAACACGGGTGCAGATCTATGTATTGGCCAATTTTCTTTGGTTTTAAGCTCACCTTTTTCGTCTATTGGCTGACCAATAACGTTTATTATTCTTCCTAGTGTTTCAGGACCAACAGGAACTTTGATTGGTGAGCCTGTATCTGTTACTTTATCACCTCTTTTTAAACCTTCTGTGGTATCCATTGAGATAGTACGTACCGTATTCTCTCCAAGGTGTTGAGCAACTTCTAAGATAAGTTTATTTCCAGTATTTTCACATTCCAAAGCGCTCGATATTTCTGGTAAATGCTCACTAAATTTAACATCTACTACCGCTCCAATAACTTGTGTTATAATTCCAAATTTATTAATCATAAATATTTAAAGTGTTTCAGCTCCTGAAATAATTTCAATTAATTCTTTAGTAATTACTGCTTGTCTACTTCTATTGTAATTAATTGTTAACTTTTCTATCAAGTCTCCAGCATTTCTAGTTGCGTTATCCATAGCAGACATTCTAGCTCCTTGTTCACTTGCTGCATTTTCTAACAAACCTTTAAATATTTGTGTTGTGATATTTTTTGGTAACAAACTATCTAAAATTTCTTCTTGATCAGGTTCATATTCATAATTTTGATCGTTTGTTATTTTATCGTTATTATTATTATTTTTTACTGGTATAATTTGTTGCTCAAACGGCTCCTGGGATATTACTGATTTAAATTTACTGTAAAATATAGTGCAAATATCAAATTCATTCTTATGGAACATAGATATAATTTTGTTAGAAATTTTTTGAGCATCAGTAACATTAATTTCTTTTTGATTTTTAAACGTCAGTTTCTCAATAATATAATTTCCATAGTTTCTTTTCATTTGATCAAATGACTTTGATCCAACTGTAATAATCTTTACTTCCTTGTTCTCCTTTAATAAATTATTGATATATTCTTTTGATTTTTTACAAATATTTGAATTAAATCCTCCACACAGTCCTCTATCTGCTGTCATAATCACACATAAAAATCTCTTATTGTCGTTATTTCCTATTAATAAACGGGGGGCAGATGATTTATCAGTTATTGAGCTTTTTAAATTCGTAATAATTTCATTCATTTTTTCAGAGTATAACCTACTCTTTTCTGCATTTTCCTGAGCTTTTCTCAATTTTGCGGCAGCAACCATTTTCATTGCTTTAGTAATTTTTTGTGTAGACTTAACACTCGTTATTCTATTTCTTAAATCTTTTAAACTAGGCATTAAAATTCTCTTTCATTTTATCAAGTATATTTTTTAATTTTTCCTCGGGTTTACCCTCTAACTTTCCAGTATCACGTATAGAATTTAATATATCTGGTGCATTTGACTTTATTTCATCCAATAATTTATTCTCAAAATCCTTTATTTTCGAATTTTCAAAATTATCAAGATATCCATTCACCCCCGAGTAAATACTCACAACCTGTTCTTCTACTTTAAGTGGCGAATATTGGCTTTGCTTTAATAGCTCAGTTAATTTTGATCCTCTGTTTAATAACTGCTGTGTAGATGCATCTAAATCTGAACCAAACTGCGCAAAGGCCGCCATCTCACGATATTGAGCTAATTCTAACTTAATTGAGCCAGCTACTTTTTTCATTGCTTTTATTTGCGCTGCAGATCCAACTCTTGATACAGATATTCCAACATTTACTGCAGGTCTAATTCCTTGAAAAAATAATTCAGTTTCAAGAAATATTTGTCCATCTGTTATAGAAATTACATTTGTTGGGATGTATGCTGAAACATCACTAGCTTGTGTTTCAATTATTGGCAATGCGGTTAGTGAACCACCTCCATTTTCATCATTTAATTTTGCTGCTCTTTCAAGAAGTCGGCTGTGTAAATAAAAAACATCGCCTGGAAAAGCTTCTCTTCCCGGAGGTCTTCTTAACAATAGAGACATTTGTCTGTAAGCAACTGCTTGTTTTGATAAATCATCATAAACTATGAGAGAATGCATACCATTGTCTCTAAAAAATTCTCCCATGGTGCATCCAGTATATGGCGCTAAAAATTGTAATGGTGCTGGATCGGATGCTGTAGCAGCTACTACTATTGAGTATTCCATAGCTCCTGTATCTTGTAAAGTTTTAACAATTTGCGCTACTGTCGACCTCTTTTGGCCAATCGCTACATAAATACAATATAGTTTTTTTTTCTCATCTTTAGACTTGTTATTGTCCTTTTGATTAATAATTGTATCTATTGCAATAGCAGTTTTACCTGTCTGTCTATCGCCAATAATTAATTCTCTTTGTCCTCTACCTATAGGAATTAAACTATCAATAGCC
This sequence comes from Pelagibacteraceae bacterium AG-359-E06, assembly GCA_003280495.1. Taxonomy (GTDB): domain Bacteria; phylum Pseudomonadota; class Alphaproteobacteria; order Pelagibacterales; family Pelagibacteraceae. The sequence goes on along the minus strand of QCET01000012.1, from coordinate 16,388 downwards.
TTTAAACCTGTCTGCATTGGTTCACCAACTGATTTTCTTGGAATTATACCTGGAGCTTTCACTTCAACTCTTGATCTTTTTGCACTTTTAATTGGACCTTTTCCATCAATCGGATTGCCAAGACCGTCAACAACTCTACCAAGTAATTCCTTTCCTACTGGAACATCAACAATACTTCCTGTTCTTTTGACTACATCTCCTTCTTTAATTTTACTATCATCGCCAAAAATTACTATACCAACATTATCTGACTCTAGATTAAGAGCCATCCCTTTAGTGCCTTCCGCAAATTCTACCATCTCTCCAGCCTGTACATTATCTAGTCCGTAAATTCTAGCTATACCGTCTCCAACCGATAATACTTGGCCAACCTCAGAGACATCTGCACCTTTACTAAAATTTTTAATTTTATCTTGAATAACTTTTGTAATTTCTGAAGGGTTTATATCCATAATTTCCTATTTTATACTCCTTTTAGAATTTTATTTAATTTTGACTGTAGTGAATTGTCCACCATCAAACTTCCAATTTTAATTCTTGATCCAGAAATCAATTGCTTATTAATTTTAAATTCAGCGTTGATATTAGCTTTATAACTACTTTGTAAATCATTTTTTATACTTTTTTTATCTTTTTCCGGTAATGCTTCTGCTGTTTCTATCTCTGCAGATATTTCGCCTTTTCTATTTGAGATAATTTTTTTGAAACTCCTTAATATATTTGAGAAATAACTTATTCTACCACTTTCAATTAAAAGCTTTAAAAAATTTAATGTATATTCATTAAATTTATGAGACTTTATAATCTCATCTATAATATTCATTTTATCTTTTTTTGATATTGTAGGATTTTCAAAATTTTTAGTAATAAGTTTGTTTTTTCCATCCAGATTGAATATGAACGAAAAATCTTGCTCTACCTCTTTGATACAATTTTCTTGAGATGCAAGTGAAATTAATGCTGATGCATATCTACTTGAAACGTCTGAATAAACTTCACTATGTTGTTCCACTTTAATTGCCCTTTTTAATTGAGCTGTCCTAACATGCAGACTTATTCATATCAAGTGAGATATTTTCACATGTATATTGGTTACATAAAGTTTATTGGATCGACGTCAATTTCTACCTTAATATTCTTAAAATTTTTCATCTTTTCTATAGTTTCTTTAAGTAACTTTTGGGGTCTTATTTTTGTTGAATATTTAATTAAAATTCTTGATCTAAAATTAGACTTTATTTTACTAATAGGTGCCGATACAGGTCCATAAATTTTTAAATAGTCGTTTTTAGGTATTAACTTTTTTATCATAATTGAATTTCTTTCGACTGTAAATTTGTTGTTACCTGAAATAATAAATGAAATTAATTTCGAATATGGAGGCAAATAGGCTTTTTTTCTAAAATTTAATTCTTCTTTATAGAATTTAAAAATATCCTCATTGCTTAAGGCATTAACTAATTTATTATTATTTTCATAACTTTGTAAAATAACTAAAGCGTTATCTTCAAATCTGCCTGCTCTACCTGATAGTTGGTGCAATAATTGATAATTCTTTTCAGTACTTCTAATATCACTACCAAAAAAAATATTATCGGAATTTACTACCACTATGCAATTTAAATCAGGGAAATTAAAACCTTTAGATATAAGCTGAGTTGCAACAATAATATCCACTTCGTTTTTTTCGATTTTTTTGATTCTACTATTAAGTTCATCTTCTACAGATACATCACTGGATAGAAAAATAATTTTTTTTTCAGGGAATAATTCTTTGATTTCATCAAATAATTTTTCAACACCTATTCCATAAAATTTTAATTCGCAATTTTTTCCGTTTGTACAAGATCTGTTTACATTACACTCAAAGTCACAATAATGACATTTAAGTTTTTTTTCTATTTTATGAAAAACTAGACCAATATTACAATTTGGGCAGACAAATCTTCTGTTACAATTATAACATATAACATATGTCGAAAACCCTCTACGATTTAAAAAAAAAAGCACCTGTTTTTGTTTATCTAAAAATTTTTTTGTATAAATTAATGTTTCGTCTGAGATATACTTATTTTTACTCATTTCATTTTTATTGATTTTAATTTTTTTTATTTCTGGAAATTTTTTATTTTTATATCTTTTTGAAATAAGAATATGATTATATTTATTTATAGATGCATTATAGTATGTTTCTATTGTAGGTGTAGCTGTAGCCAGTATTACAGGAAATTTTAAAATAGAAGCCATAAGGATCATCATATCTCTAGCATTATAAATAAGACCTTCCTCTTGTTTATAAGATGAGTCATGTTCTTCATCTATCACAACTAAACCTAAATTCTGAAATGGCAAAAACATTGACGATCTTGCGCCTAAAACGATTTGGATTTTGTTTTCTAAAATGCCTTTCCAAATTTTTTTTTTTATTTTATCTTTGATACCTGAGTGCCATATTGCGCATTTAGCTTGTAAAAATTCTTCAAATCTTCTGCTTATTTGATTTGATAAAGCTTTTTCCGGTAAGAGTATTAATATTTGTTTATTTTGTTTTAAAAGATCTTTTACAATATCCATGTAAACTAATGTTTTTCCAGATCCTGTGACTCCATGCAATAAAAATACATTGAATATATTCTTATTTAATTTATTTTTTATATTTTTTATCGCTTTAATTTGCTCACTATTATAATCAACATCCTTAACTTTATTTATCTTATATTCTTTAAAACAAAGTATCTTTTTAAGTCCTTTGTCGACACTTTTTAATCCAGTTTTATACAAAAATAATTTAAATACTAAGCCTATTGGTTGAAGATTATATAATGAAAATTCTTCAATAAATTTAAGTATTTCCTTTTTTAATGAAGGTATTGGTAATTTTTTATATATAATTTTATATTTAATTTTTTCATTTAATTTTACTTTGTTGTTCCAAACTACGCCAATGTATTTTTTATTTAAGAATGGAACCTCAACAAAATCACCTATTTTGATGGCAAGACCATTTGGAACCTTATAAGAGAAACATTTACTCAAATTTAGGGGTAATAATACATCGATAATCATTTATAATTTTAAAATTGTAATATAAACTATATTATTAAATCTATGAAAATATTTTTGGACTCTACAAACATAGAGGAAATAAGAGAAATAAACAAACTTGGAATAATAGATGGAATTACGACAAATCCGTCCTTGATTGCAAAATCAGGGAAAGGATTCAATCAAATTTTAAAAAGCATTTGTAAAGAGGTGAAAGGTCCAGTAAGCGCTGAAGTAACAGCTGAAAGCTTTGAAAATATGTTATCTGAAGCTAAAATATTATCTAAGATATCAAAAAATATTGTTATTAAGTTACCACTTACATTTAATGGGTTGAAAGCCTGCAAGCATTTAACAAAAAAAAATTATAAGACTAATGTTACCTTATGTTTTACAGTTCCGCAGGCTATTTTAGCAGCTAAAGCAGGAGCAACTTATATCTCACCTTTTATAGGTCGGTTAGATGATATAGGGCAAAATGGCGTTAATTTAATTAGGGATATTAAAAAAGTCTTTTCAAATTATACAAATTTTAAGACAAAAATATTAGCCGCATCCGTAAGATCTATAGAGCATGTTACTGAAGTCGCAAAAGCTGGTGCTGATATTTCGACTATACCCCCAAAAATATTTCATCAACTCTATAAACACGAACTAACCGATAAAGGTCTTAAGATATTTCTTGAAGATTGGGAAAAAAGTAAGCAAAAAATTTAATTAAAAATGAATTGGTCTTTTATCTACTGCTAGAGCAGCTTCTTTAATTGCTTCTGTTAATGTAGGATGGGCATGACAAGTTCTGGCTACATCCTCCGCGCTAGCACCGAATTCCATAGCTAAAGCCATCTCGGCAATCATATTTCCTACATCAGGTCCTATCATATGTACACCTAATATTTTATCAGTAGTTTTATCTGCCAATATTTTTACAAAGCCATCTGCTTCGTCATTAATCTTTGCTCTAGAGTTTGCTAAGAACGGAAACTTTCCGACATTATATGAAATTTTTTTTAACTTTAATTCTTCCTCAGTTTTTCCAACATATGCAACTTCAGGAGAGGTATAAACAACACCTGGTATTACATCATAATTTACATGTCCATATTTTCCAGCTAAATACTCTGCAACTGCTATTCCCTCTTCTTCTGCTTTGTGAGCTAGCATCGGCCCGCTAATCACATCCCCAATAGCAAAAATATTTGGAATGTTTGTATCAAAATTTTTACCTGTTCTAATTCTCCCTTTATCATCTAATTCTATTCCTACTTTTTTTAAGTTAAGGCCGTTTGTATTTGGTTTTCTTCCTACGGACATAAGCACTACATCCGCATCAAATTTTTTTATATCTCCTTCTTTGGACTTTGCTTCAACAATGGCCCCATTTGAATTCTTTTTAACGGAATTAACTTTAGTTGATAGATGAAATTTTAATCCTTGTTTTTTTAAAATTTTTAGAAAACTATCTGAAATCTCTTTATCCATTCCTGGTGTAATATGATCTAAATACTCTATAACTTCAACTTGTGAACCAAGTCTTGACCAGACTGATCCCATTTCGAGGCCGATATATCCACCTCCTATAACTATCAATTTTTTTGGTATTTTAGGTAATGATAAAGCACCTGTTGAAGATACGATTACTTTTTCATCTATAGTAATATTAGGTAAACTTAAAACACTTGAACCGGTGGCAACAACAATGTTTTTTCCTTTAATACTTTTTTTTGTCCCATCATTCAATTTAATTTCTATGCTATTAGTATCTAAGAAACTTCCATGTCCTTTAAAATAATTGACTTTATTTTTTTTAAATAGAAATTCTACGCCTTTTGTAAGAGTATCAACTGATTTTTTTTTATGCTGCATCATTTTTGTAATATCTATAGATATATTGCCAGTATTTATTCCTAGAGATTTAAATTCCGAATTGGCTTTTTTGAATAATTCGGATGAATGTAATAAGGATTTTGAAGGTATGCACCCTATATTAAGACAAGTTCCACCTAAGGCACCCCTTGACTCTATACAAGCAGTTTTCTTTCCTAATTGTGATGCTCTAATCGCAGCTACATAACCACCTGGACCACCACCTATTACTATAATATCAAATTCATCCATATTATTATAAGTTTAAAAACAATCTTCTAGGATCCTCCAAAATTTCTTTTACTCTTACTAAAAATGAAACTGCCTCTTTACCATCTATAATTCTGTGATCATATGATAGGGCTAAATACATAATAGGCCTTACCAGGATTTCCCCATCAATAACAACTGCTCTCTCGATAATGTTATGCATCCCTAAAACAGCTGACTGCGGTGGATTGATAATTGGTGTCGATAACATTGAACCATATATACCGCCATTGGTAATGGTAAATGTTCCTCCTTGTAATTCATCAATAGTTAGTTGACCATCTCTTGCTTTAGTTCCCAATTCTAAAACATTTTTTTCAATATCTGCAAATGACATTTGATCGGCATTATTAACAACTGGAACAACTAATCCTTTGTCTGTACCTACCGCAACACCAATATTATAATAATTTTTATAAATTATTTCATCATTCTGAACTTCGGCATTTACTAATGGGAAGGTCTTCAACGCATTAACACATGCTTTTATAAAAAACGACATAAAACCCAATTTAACGCCATATATTTTTAAAAACTCTTCTTTATTATCTTTTCTCAATTGAATGATCATTGACATATCTACTTCATTAAAAGTAGTTAATATGGCAGCGTTGTTTTGTGCTTCCTTAAGTCTTTTTGCTATTGTTGCCCTAAGTCTAGTCATTTTAACTTTCTCCTCAAGGCCATGAGTTTCAGCCCTTTGAGTTGGAACTGGTTTTTCACCCATTAAAGTTATTAGATCACTTTTTTAAAATTCGACCATCTTTACCGGAACCTTGAATTTGTGATAAATCTATTTTTCTTTCCTCTACAATTCGTTTAACAGCCGGTGATAATTCATCTTTTTTTACTTCGGTCTTTAATTTCACTACATTGTTGTTTGCTGGCTCTGATCTTTTTGGTTTGATGTCCTCTGATTTCTTAGCTTTTCTTGTAACTACTTCTTTTTCAATATTCGTAGTATTTTTTGATTGAGACTGACTTATTGATCCTAGCTGACTTCCAACCTCGACCGTCTCTCCTACTTCAGTCTTAATTTCAGATATATATCCTGAATTAGGAGATGTAACTTCTACACTAACTTTATCGGTTTCCAATTCGACTATTACCTCATCAGTGGAAACTGGGTCGCCTACTTTTTTTAACCATTTAGCAACTGTTGCCTCTGCAACTGACTCGCCTAATGTTGGAACAATTACTGGTGTATTCATTTAAATAGTTAGAGCTTTTGTAATGATTTCTTTCTGTTGAGCAAGGTGTTTTTTTAGATAACCTGTCGCTGTTGATGCTGAGGGATTTCTACCAGAATAATAGATTTTATTATTTTTTTTACCTGCAAAATCTAATGTCCACTGCAGGTACCTTTCGACAGTGTTCCAAGGTCCCATATTTTGTGGCTCTTCTTGACACCAAAAATATTTTTCTACATTTTCAAATCTTTTAATATGATTAGCAAGTGTTTTTGCTGGAAAAGGGTAAAGTTGTTCAATCCTTATTAATTGAACTCTATTTTCCATTAATTTTTCTCTTTCTTCAAGTAAGTCGTAATAAATTTTACCACTACAAAAGACTATTCTCTTGATATCTTTATCCATTGCTAGTTTAATATAATTGCTATTTGGTAACTCAGCGTGATCTAGTAACACTCTATGAAAAGAGCTTTCTTTATTAAAATCCTCAATATTTGAAAAACTTTTTTTAGACCGTAATAATGATTTGGGTGTAAAAACTATTAAAGGCTTTCTGAAAGTTCTATGAATCTGTCTTCTTAACACATGAAAATAATTTGCTGGTGTTGTACAATTAACTATTTGTAAATTTTCTTGAGCACATAATTGCAAAAATCTTTCAATTCTACCGGATGAGTGTTCTGGCCCCTGACCTTCGTATCCATGAGGTAGAAGCACCACCAGCCCACTTGCACGAGACCATTTTTTTTCTCCTGAGCTTATAAATTGATCAAATATGACTTGGGCACCATTTGCAAAATCTCCAAATTGTGCCTCCCATAGAACTAAACTATCAGGTTCAGAAAGCGAATATCCATATTCAAATCCTAAGACCCCCATTTCAGACAGCAAACTATCTATTATTTCTGCTTGAGCTTGACTATCAGTCAAATTTTTTAAAGGAAAATATTTTTCTCCATTTAGTTGATCTGTAATTCCAGCATGCCTCTGACTAAATGTACCTCTTACAGAATCTTGTCCAACTAATCTTACTGGATATCCTTCATTAAGTAATGTTGCAAATGCCAAACTTTCCGCTGTTGCCCAATCAATATTCTCGCCTGTTTTAATCATTTGTTTTTTGTTATCAAAAATTCTTTTAATAGTATGATGAGGATTAAAGTCTTTTGGTATTTCAGATAACTTATGGCCTAAACTTCTAATAATATTCTCGTCAACTCCTGTTACCCCTCTTCTGTCAGAACCAACTTCTGTTGTAAACTTAGACCAAACTCCTGTAAACCAATCTTGTTCATTTGATATATAATTTTTAGAACTTTGAAACTCCTGATCCAAATATTTATTATAATTTTCTATTTGTGTTTTATACTGTTCAACAGTTAAAATATTTTCGTTTATCAATTGAGATGAATATAATTTTAAAGTTGAAGGTTGTTGTTTAATTTTTTTATACATAATCGGCTGCGTGAATGAAGGTTCATCGCCCTCATTATGACCAAATCTTCTGTAGCAAAAAATATCTATTACAACATCTCTCTTAAATTTTTGTCTGAATTCTGTAGCTACTTTGGCGCAATAAACAACTGCTTCTGGATCGTCTCCATTGACGTGAAATATTGGAGCTTGTACCATTTTTGCAACCTCTGAAGGATAAGGTGATGACCTTGCAAAAGCTGGGGTAGTAGTAAATCCAATTTGGTTATTAACAATAATATGTATTGTACCGCCAGTATTGTGGCCTTTTAAACCAGACATAGCAAAGCATTCTGCGACTATACCTTGGGCAGCAAATGCTGCATCTCCATGTAATAAAATTGGTATAACAGAATTTCTTTCTTTATCTTTATGAAAATATTGTTTAGCTCTTGCTTGTCCCAAAACAACTGGATTTACCGCTTCAAGATGAGATGGATTTGCTGTAAGACTTACGTGAACCATATTTCCGTCAAATTCTCTATTAGCAGATGCACCTAAATGATATTTAACATCTCCTGAGGCTCCACCAATTGCTGGTCCTGGATCTCCAGAAAATTCTTTAAATATTTTTTTTAGTGGTTTTTGTATTACATTCGTTAAAATATTAAGTCTACCTCGATGTGGCATGCCAATTTTAACTTCTTTACATCCTAATGCTCCTCCGCGTTTAATAATTTGTTCCATTGCAGGAATTAAAGATTCACAACCATCTAAACCAAATCTTTTTGTTCCAACAAATTTTTTGGCTAAATACTTTTCAAAACCTTCTGCTTCAATAATCTTATTTAAAATCGCTTTTTTTCCATTTTCCGTAAATTGAATTTCGTTATCACGTCCTTCAACTCTTTGTTGAACCCAGCTCTTTTCGTTAGGGTCTGTTATATGCATAAATTCGTAGCCAATATTATTGCAATATGTTCTATTTAAAATATCTACAATTTCAGAAAGTTTTGCATACTTTAATCCTAGAACATCATCTAAGAAAATTTTTTTATTTAAGTCTTCTTTAGTAAATCCATAACTTTCAATATCAAGTTCGGGGGTTTCTTCTTTTTTAATCAAATTCAATGGATCAAGATTTGCTTTTAAATGTCCTCTAATACGAAAAGCTCTAATCATCATAATAGCTCGAATTGCATTCTTTGTTTGTTCTTCAACCTCCTCAGATGAAAGTTCCTGGTTGTTTTTTTTAATTTTAGATTTTTTATTTTTTAATAAATTCTTTGGTAGAAATTTTTCGAAGCTATCTAAATCATAGTCTTCATTAATTTTAACTTTTTGTGGCTTCCAATGTACCCCAGAAATATTTTTTTTAATTTGATTATTATCTTCCTCTAGTCCATCAAAATATTGTTTCCAGCTATTGGGTAAATCATCATCTTGATTAACAAATTTTTTATACATTTCATTTATGTAATCATTGTTTGATGCTGATAAAAAAGAAGTTATTTCGAATATTTTGTTTTTGGACGAAGACATTTAAGTTTGTATTATATCAATTATTAACTATAGATTTCAATGTTTTTCCAATTTCCGATGGAGACTTTGCCATAGTAATTCCACATTCTTGCATTTTTTTGATTTTATCAATAGCACCGCCCTTACCACCTGAAATAATTGCTCCAGCATGACCCATTCTTCGTCCAGGGGGTGCTGTCATTCCTGCAATAAAACCGACTATAGGCTTTTTAACTTCTGAATTTTTGATAAATTCCGCTGCCTCCTCTTCTGCAGTACCCCCTATTTCCCCAATCATTACAATGCTATTTGTTTCATTATCTTTAAGAAAAAGATCTAAACAATCTATAAAATTTGTACCATTAATTGGATCTCCTCCAATACCAACACATGTGGACTGGCCAAGACCTTCCTTAGTAGTTTGGTATACAGCTTCATAAGTTAGAGTCCCAGATCTAGATACAATTCCCACATTACCTTTTTTGTGAATATGTCCAGGCATAATTCCAATTTTGCATTCTTCTGGCGTAATGATTCCTGGACAATTTGGTCCTATTAATCTTGATTTAGAATTTTGAAGTTTGTTCTTAACTTTTATCATGTCCAAAACCGGAATACCTTCGGTAATACAGATAATTAATTCTATTTGTGCCTCAATCGCTTCCTCAATAGCTTTTGCAGCAAACTTGGCTGGAACATATATTACGGTAGCATCTGCTTTGGTTTTTTCTTTTGCTTCTATTACGGTATTAAAAACTGGTAACCCTAAATGTTTTTGTCCTCCTTTTTTTGGAGTAACTCCTCCAACCATTTTCGTTCCATATAAAATTGATTGCTCAGAATGAAATGTACCATTCGAACCGGTGAAACCTTGACAAATAACTTTCGTATTTTTATTAATTAAAATTGACATTATCTAATAGCATCAACAATTTTTTTAGCCGCATCAGATAAATCTTCAGCAGGTATAATCTTTAAACCAGATTTGCTTAGTATTTTTTTTCCTTGCTCAAAATTAGTCCCCGCTAATCTTACTACAAGTGGAACAGACAATTTTGTTTCTTTTGCTGCTGTAATCACACCTTCTGCTATGACGTCACATTTCATAATACCTCCAAAGATATTTATTAAAATACCCTTAACATTTTTATCTGATAAAATTATTTTAAATGCTGCAGTAACTTTTTCTTTAGATGCACCTCCGCCTACGTCCAAAAAATTCGCGGGTTCCGATCCATAAAGTTTAATAATATCCATTGTTGCCATTGCTAACCCCGCACCATTAACCATGCACCCAATTTCACCATCTAATTTAATATATGCTAAATCAAACTTACTTGCTTCAATTTCCATTGGGTCTTCTTCATTTAAATCCCTTAATTTTACAATATCTTCATTTCTAAATAATGCATTATCATCAAAACTAATCTTAGCATCTAAACAAACAATATTATTTGTTTTGGTTGTAATTAGAGGATTGATTTCAATTAGACTTGCATCAGTTTTTATCATTGTTTTATAAATCGATTGAATAAGTTTTAGACCTTGAGATTTGCATTGATCTTTTAAATCATAAGGTGATAAAATTTTAAATATTTCCTCATCTGTTAAGTTATCTTTTATATCTACTTTGGTAGTAATTATTTTATCTGGAGACTTAGATGCTACTTCTTCTATATCCATACCACCTTCTGCGCTAGAGATGAATGCGATTTTTGAACTTGATCGATCAACTAAACAGGACAAATAAAATTCTTTATCTATCATTGATGCTTCCTCTAAATATAATCTTTTTACTTCCCGACCCTCTGGTCCAGTTTGATGCGTTACTAGTTTCTTACCGAATAATTTCTGTGCTTCTTGCTTTAATTCATCTAGATTATTGATGACTTTTATACCCCCAGCTTTTCCTCTGCCACCCGCATGAATTTGAGCTTTTAATACAAGTGTTTTACTATTAAATTTTTTAAAAACATTTTCTATTTCACTTAAATCAAAAATAGGCTCTCCATTTGGAACTGGTGCTCCAAACTTTTTTAATATATCTTTAGCCTGATGTTCGTGTATGTTCATGTTAAGTTAAGGATGGGTCAATTTTTTTGGCTGCATTAAATAATTCCCTAACTGCATCAATAGAAGTTTGAAAACTTTTTTGCTCATCTGCATCTAATGTTAGCTCAATAATTTTTTCTATACCTTTTTCCCCTATAATTACAGGAACACCAACATAAAGATCTTTAATTCCATACTCACCGTTTAAACAAGCTGCGCATGGAAGAGTTTTTTTTTGATTTTTTAAATATGACTCTGCCATTGCTACTCCAGATGCAGCAGGAGCATAAAATGCCGAGCCGGTTTTAAGAAACTTTACTATTTCAGCTCCGCCTTTCCTTGTTCTATCAATTATACTATCAATTCTTTCTTGGGTTGTAGAGCCATCTTTTATAAAATCGTTTAAAGGTTTGCTATTTATGGTTGTCCTATTAGGTACAGGCACCATAGTATCTCCATGACCTCCTAAAACGAATGAGTTAACATTTTTAATCTCTGAATTTAATTCCTCGGCAATAAAGTGTTTAAATCTTGAAGTATCCAATATACCTGCCATACCAATAACTTTTTCTTTGGGAAAATTAGAATATTTTTGAAGTGCCATCACAATCACATCTAAAGGATTAGTTATGCAAATAACGAATGCATTAGGCGATGTATCTTTTATACCCTCTGCAACTTGTTTAATAATTTTTAAATTAGTACCAAGTAAATCATCACGTGACATTCCTGGTTTTCGTGGAACCCCAGCTGTTATTATAATTACATCAGAGTCTTTGGTTTCTTCATAATTATTTGTACCTGATAACTTAACATTATAACCGTCAACAGCCAATGACTGAGCTATATCTAATGCTTTTCCCTTAGCAATACCCTCGTCGATATCAAATAATACTACATTAGCTAATTCTTTTATTGCGATCAGATGAGCAAGTGTGCCACCAATTTGTCCAGCGCCTATAAGGGAAATTTTTTTCATCTAGTCTTTATAAATTATGAAAATTAAAAAGCAAAATTAATTTTTGTTTATAATTAATAAACCACACTATTTCATTGTTGGCATCGTGAAATTGTTATTATCTTTTATACCTGTGGGCCACCTAGATGTTATTGTCTTTAATTTTGTGTAAAACCTTATACCTTCCATTCCGTGCATATGATGATCGCCGAATAATGATCTTTTCCAACCTCCAAAACTATGAAAAGCCATAGGAACAGGTATAGGAATATTAATTCCAACCATTCCTACCTTTATTCTACTTGAAAATGACCTTGCTGCATCGCCATCTCTAGTAAAGATACTTACTCCATTACCGTATTCGTGGTCATTGATAATTTTTATTGCCTCTTCAAAATCTTTTACTCTTACAATTGAAAGAACAGGACCAAAAATTTCCTCGTTATATATTTTCATATTAGTTTTAACATGATCAAACAAACAACCGCCCATGAAGAAACCTTGTTCATAACCTTGTAGTTTTATTTCTGATCCATCTACAATTAATTTCGCACCTTCCTTCTTTCCAACTTCAACATAGTCTTTGACCTTCTTTAAATGCTCCTTTGTTATCAAAGGACCCATTTCAATACTTTTGTCTGTTCCTGGACCAATTTTTAACTCTTCTACTTTTTTTTTTAAACCATCTACAAGTTTATCAGCAACTCCACCTACTGCCACAGCAACTGACTGTGCCATGCATCTTTCACCTGCAGATCCGTAGGCTGCACCCATTAAACCGTTTATAGCTTGATTTAAATCAGCATCAGGCATTACAACACAATGATTTTTAGCACCTCCTAAAGCTTGCACTCTCTTTTCGTGTTTTGCAGAATTTTCATAAATATATTTTGCTACTGGCGTCGAACCAACAAAGCTAATTGCATTAACAGATTTGCTTTCTATTAATGTATCAACAACCTCCTTTCCTCCATTGACAACATTTAAAACTCCTTTCGGCAATCCTGCCTTGGTAAGTAAATCGGCTAACATCATCGAGCAAGATGGAACTTTTTCAGATGGTTTTAATATAAAAGTATTTCCACATGCTATTGCGATAGGGAACATCCACATTGGAACCATAGCAGGAAAATTAAATGGTGTTATTCCTGCACAGACTCCCAAAGGTTGTCTGACAGACCAGCTGTCAACATCTCGACCAACATTTTCAGTAAATTCACCTTTTAGCAAATGAGGTATACCACAAGCAAATTCAACTACCTCGAGACCTCTTGTCAATGAACCTTTGGCATCTTCGTAAACTTTTCCGTGTTCCTGAACTATAATCATTGTCAAATCATCAGCGTGTTTTTCAATTAATTCTTTAAATTTAAATAAAATTCTAGCTCTTTGAAGTGGTGGTGTAGAAGCCCAACCATGAAAAGCTTTGACTGCAACATCTATTGCCTTATTGGTCTCATTTGAGTTAGCTAAACAAACTTTTGCTGATACTTCCCCTGTTGCAGGATTATAAACATCAGACGTTTTTCCAGAATTACCCTCGAAAATAGTTCCATCAATATAATGGTTTATTATTTGCATTTAATTATTTAGTTATATCTATTTAATTTTTTCAGTAACTAACATTTTTTTAATAGATCCAATTGCTTTGGCAGGATTTAAACCTTTGGGACAAGCGTTAGTACAGTTCATTATAGTATGACATCTAAAGAGTTTTAATTCATCTGCAACTTTTTTGAGCCTTTTTTTTCTTTCATTATCTCGGCTGTCAATTATCCATCTATAAGCTTGTAATAATACAGCAGGGCCCAAATATTTATCACCGTTCCACCAATAACTTGGGCATGATGTTGAACAGCATGCGCACATTATACATTCATATAACCCGTCCAATTTTGACCTTTCAGAGATTAATTGTTTTTTTTCTTTAATTTCTCCGTTTTTTAGCGATTGCATCCACGGCTCTATTGACTCGTATTGTTTGTAAAGTTTGCTTAAATTTGCAACTAAATCTTTAATAACCGGCATATGCGGTAGAGGATAAATATTTATATCGCCTTTAATATCGCCAATAGCTTTAGTACAAGCCAGTGTATTTGTACCATCTATATTCATAGCACAAGATCCACATACACCTTCCCTGCAAGATCTACGAAAAGTTAAAGTAGAATCAGTTTCGTTTTTTATCTTAATTAAGGCATCCAAAACCATTGGGCCACAGTCGTTCAAATTAACTTCAAAAGTATCTATACTTGGATTTTTACCGTCCTCAGGATTCCACCTATAAACTTTAAATTTTTTTAAATTTTTAGAACTGTTAGAGTTTCGATAGTATTTGCCTGGATTAATTTTAGAATTTTTAGGTAATGCAAATTTTACCATTAATATACTCTTGCTTTTGGTGGAAAGTATTGAACGTCGTTTGAAAGTGTATGTTTGTGAACATCCCTATAATCTATGTCAACTGTTCCTGATTTATGCCAAGCAAGTGTGTGCTTCATCCAATTATTATCATCCCTTTCTTTAAAATCTTCTCTTGAATGTGCTCCTCTACTTTCTTTTCTGTTCTCTGCGGATGCCATTGTAACCATTGATTGTCTTATTAAATTATCAAACTCTAATGTTTCAACTAAATCAGTATTAAAAATTAGTGATCTATCCTTCACAGATAAATCGCTTAAACCTTCCCAAGGTTTTCTAATTTCGTTGACACCTTCTTGTAAAGTTTTATTTGTTCTAAAAACAGCACATTTATTTTGCATAGTTTTTTGCATTAGATTTCTTAAATGCGCCGTTGATGTTGATCCATTTGAATTTCTTAATTTATCAAATCTATCTAAAGATTTTTGTGTTTCACTATCAGGAATTATTTCATGCTTTGAATCAGGTTTAACCAATTCTGCGGCTTTTTTAGCTGCTGCTTTTCCAAAAACTACAAGATCAATTAATGAATTTGATCCTAATCTGTTTGCGCCATGAACTGAAACACAAGCTGCTTCACCTACAGCCATTAAGCCATCTACTATTTTATCGGAACCATTTACGTCTTTTGTAAGAACTTGCCCATGATAATTAGTTGATATTCCTCCCATATTATAATGAACTGTTGGTAATACAGGTATTGGTTCCTTAGTAACATCAACACCCGCAAATACTTTTGCTGACTCTGAGATACCTGGTAATCTTTCACTCAATACTTTCGGATCTAGGTGGTTTAAGTGAAGGTATATATGATCTTTATTTTTTCCTACGCCTCTACCTTCGTTAATTTCAACAGTCATAGATCGAGATACAACATCTCTGGATGCTAAATCTTTAGCAGATGGTGCATATCTTTCCATAAACCTTTCGCCCTCGGAGTTAACTAAAAAACCTCCTTCTCCTCTACTACCTTCAGTTATTAAACAACCAACACCATAAATTCCTGTAGGGTGAAACTGAACAAACTCCATATCTTGCAGAGGTAATCCTGCTCTTAAAACCATACCGCCTCCATCACCGGTACATGTATGCGCAGATGTTGCAGAAAAATAAGCTCTACCATATCCACCTGTTGCTAAAATTGTAATTTTTGATCTAAATCTATTTATTGTTCCATCTTGGAGAGACCAAGTTAATACTCCCTGACATTTGTCATTATGCATCAAAAGATCTAATGCAAAGTGCTCTATAAAAAATTCTGTTTTTTTCTTCAATGCTTGACCATACAATGTATGTAATATTGCATGACCCGTTCTGTCAGCAGCGGCACAAGTTCTTTGAGCTACTCCATTACCGTAATTTTTAGTCATACCCCCGAAAGGACGTTGATATATTTTTCCTTCTTCTGTTCTACTAAATGGCACTCCATATTTTTCTAATTCAATAACTGCTTCAGGAGCTTCTTTACAAAGATATTCTATTGCGTCTTGATCTCCAAGCCAATCTGCACCTTTAACTGTATCATACATGTGCCATCGCCAGTCGTCTTCGCCCATATTACCTAGTGCAGCTGAAATACCACCTTGGGCAGCTGCCGTGTGACTTCGAGTTGGAAATACCTTAGATATACATGCAGTTTTTAAACCTGCCTC
>QCET01000011.1 GCA_003280495.1 Pelagibacteraceae bacterium AG-359-E06 | reverse complement strand
ACGAGATAAACACTCAATTCCAAAAGACCCCGAACCTGCAAATAAATCACATATATTCGAATTGCGAAAATTAAATTTAATCTCTTTAGAATGTATAATTAAATTAAATATATTTTCTTTAACGTAATCTCTTAGTGGTCTTGTCGTTTGAGCATCCGGTAATATTAATTTTTTACCTTTGAATTTTCCTGATATGACTCTCATAAAAACTTATTTCTTCAGCACTAGCAATATTAATTTGAGCTGGATTTAATTTATCTAAGCGAAACGGTCCATAACTAATTCTTTTTAATTTATTTACTGCAAGGTTTATAGATCTAAAAATCTGTCTTATTTCATTTTTTTTTCCTTCAAATAGATCTAGTTCGATCCATGTATTTCTTTTTATATCACCTAAAATCTTATAATTAAAAGATTTGTATCTGATATTTTTATAAATAAATCCTTTTGATTTTTCTTTTAATTTTTTTAGATTTAATTCTCCGTAAACTTTTACGTGATAAGTCCTTTTAAACTTATTTTTTGGGTTTTCTAAGTTTTGAGTTACCTTACTTGAATTGGTCAAAATAATTAACCCCTCACTATTAATATCAAGTCTGCCTGCAAATATATAATTTTTATATTTAGTACTAATTAATTCGTATATTATTTTACGTTTATCTTGTTTTCTTTTTGAACAAATATAATTAATCGGCTTATAGAGTTTCAGAATTTCAATTTTTTTTTGAAAAGAAATTTTCTTACTATCTATATAAATTTCATCATTTTTATCTACAAAACATAGTGGAGATAATATAGTTTTTCCATTGACCCTAATTTTATTTTTTAAAATCAATCTCTCAATCTCTCTTCTAGATCCACAATTGTAATTTGCAAGAAATTTAGCTATTCTCTCTTTTGTCATGGTTCAAAATCACTTTGATAAAATATTTAATAGTTTAATTAAATTAGCAAAAAAAGCTTATAATGAAAATGAAATACCAATATCAGCTATAATATTTTGTCCGAAAAAAAATAAAATTATTAGTAAAGCCCACAATGTATGCAAGTCGAAAAGTGATCCGCTGGGTCATGCTGAAATAGTTGCAATTAAAAAGGCTGCAAAAAAAGTTAAGAATTATCGATTTGACGATATGTATTTATTCACTACCCTAGAACCATGTTTAATGTGCGCATCCATAATATTAAACGCTAGATTTAAAAGACTATATTTTTTTATTGAAGACCAAAAAAGTGGGGCGTTGGTTAATAATCATAAATTAATTTATGATAAAAAAATTTCCAAGAAACCTAGATTGTACTATGGATTTAAATCTCTAGAGTATGAGAAATTGCTTAAAAATTTTTTTAAAAACAAAAGATAATTATTTTATTACTCTCCATCCTATATCACGTCTATAATATTTATTTTCCCATTCTAATTTATCAAGAGCTCGTAATGCTTCATCGCGAGCTATTTTCAGCGATTTGTTTGTGACTGTTGAATTTAATACTCGTCCACCTATTGCGATAATTTCTCCATTAACATTTGATGTTCCAGCGTGAAAAATTTGAATATTTTCATTCTGATCAATCTTATTTAAATTTTTTATGACTTTGCTTTTATCGTAATGACCTGGATAACCTTTATTAGATGCTACGATTGTTATACCCGGGTAATCATACCATTCTATCTTTTTGTTTTTTAGATTTTTTTCAATCGTATTTATTACTATTTCAAGAAAGTCACTTTTCATTCTCATCATGAGTATTTGACACTCTGGATCCCCAAATCTAATGTTGTATTCTATTAATTTGGGATCGCCATTATTTATCATAAGTCCGGCATATAAAATTCCTGAAAAAGGTGAGCCAATCTTTTTCATTCCTGCCAACGTAGGTTTAATAATTCTATTAATTATTTTTGACTCAATATCATCTGTTATCAAATAGGAAGGTGAATATGCACCCATACCGCCAGTATTTGGACCAACATCATTTTCAAATATTCTTTTATGATCTTGTGCTGTGCCTATTGGTAAAAAATCTTCTCCATCGGTAATAACGAAATAACTAGCTTCCTCTCCTTTTAAAAATTCTTCTAAAATTACTTTTTTTGAAGATTTAAATTTTCCACTAAATATTGCTTTGACATCATTAAGTGCCTCTTCTTTTTTATTACAAATAGTAACACCTTTACCTGCCGCTAACCCATCTGACTTCACAACAATTGGAAGACCAAATTTATCAATACAGTTAGATGCCTCACTTAAATTTTTTACTTCTTGAAACCGAGCTGATGGAATTTTAAATTCAGAACAAAAATTCTTTAAAAATAGTTTAGACCCCTCAAGTTGAGATGCTTTTTTAGAAGGACCAAATACTTTTATACTTTTTTCCTCTAAAAAATCTTTTATACCTTCAACGAGAGGAACTTCTGGACCTACAATAACTATATCAATCTCGTTTTTTTTTAATTCGTCATACAGTTGATTAAAATTTGATATATCAACATTTAAATTTTCACAAATTTGAGCTGTTCCTGCATTACCAGGTATACATACAAGTTTTTTGAGATTTTTTGATTGTTTAAGTTTATAGCAAATAGAATGCTCTCTACCCCCACTTCCAATTATTGCTACCTTCATGTAAAACCTTTAAATATAATTATGAGCAATATACCAGAATTTTCTGTATCTGAATTATCATCTTTAACAAAAAATTTATTAGAAGAAAATTTTTCTCTAATTCGTGTTAAAGGAGAAATCACTAACGTAAAAGAAAAAGGTCATTGCTATTTTACCCTAAAGGATGAAGATTTTGTATTAAATGCTGTTTGTTGGTCGAGCAAAGTTCCTTATTTGAATTTCAAGCCGGAAGAAGGCATGGAGGTTTTCGCAGAAGGTAAATTATCTACATATGCAAAAGGTAGCATCTCAACGTATTCTTTACACGTAAATCAAATAAATGTTCAGGGAGAGGGTGCGTTATTAAAATTATTTAAGGAAAGACAGAAAAAATTACAAAAAGAGGGTTTGTTTGATCAGGATCATAAAAAAAACTTACCCTACCTGCCAAAAAAAATAGGAGTTATTACATCGTCAACTGGGGCAGTTATTATGGATATTATTGATAGGATTGAAAATAGATTTCCAACACCAATTGAACTTTATCCTGCATCTGTGCAGGGTATTAATTCATCGAAGGAAATTATTAATGGAATAAAATATTTCAATGATAGTAAGTCCATTGATGTATTAATTATTGCTAGAGGAGGCGGGGGATCAGAAGATTTTATAGGTTTTAATGAAGAGGATTTAGTTAGAGAAGTGTTTGCTTGCAAAATACCGATAATATCAGCAATTGGACATGAAACAGATTTTACTTTGCTTGATTATGTTGCAGATGTAAGGGCGGCTACCCCAACTGCAGCGGCAGAAATCGTTGTTCCTGAACGTCTAACATTACTTAACACTCTTAAAAATGTTTACGAAAATTTGGATACTTCCATTAAACATTATTTTAAAAAAATAAACAAAGAATTTTCATATATTAATAAGTTGCTAAATACAAACAACCTGAAAAAATTTTTAACCCAAAATCATAAAAATTTGGACAACGTCTTCAGAGTATTTTCTTCATCATTTTTAAATGATTTAAAAATAAAAAAAAGTGATCTTGCTAATCTTGGTAAAAGATTTCTTGGATTAGATATAAAGAATACACTCAAAAGAGGATTTTCAATAATTAGAGATGTTAATAACAAAGTAATTAAAAATTCTAAAAATTTAAAAGGTAAAGACAAAATTAAAGTTGAATTTTTTGATGAGGAAATAATATTAAATATTAAAAATGACAGAGGCTAAGTTAAAATATAAACAAGGTTCATTTGAAATAGTAGTAGATGGAGATTACGTATTTTGTGCGGTTTCAAAAAGAAAGATTCCACTTAATGAATTGAGATATTGGAATGTTGATTTGCAGGAGGCTTATTTTTCTCCGATAGAAGTTGAAAAGAAATTAAATGAAAAAGCTTAAAATTTTAATAATTTTTCTGTTTTGTTCGCAGGCCTACGGACTGGAATTTAACGGAAAATTTACTCAAGGTGGATTGATTATTGGTAAAACTAATCCTTCAGATAAGATTTTTCTTGATGAGAAACCTCTTAAAATTTCTCCCTCTGGTAATTTTGTTTTCGGTATTTCTAGAGAAAGGTCTAAAGATTTAAAAATCGAAATTAAGAGCAAATCTTCATCAAAGATATTAACAAAAAAAATAACTAAACGTAAATTTAGAATACAAAGAATTGATGGGTTACCAAAAAGAAAAGTTACACCAAACGAGGAAGATATGAAAAGAATTAGGAAAGAAGGAAGGCTGATAGTTAAAGCTAAAAATATAAATAGTAATTTTGATTTTTTTTCTAATGGCTTCATAAGACCTTTAAAAGGAATTACAACTGGCGTGTATGGTAGTCAAAGAATTTTAAATGGAAAAAAAAGACGTCCTCACTACGGGATTGATATAGCATCTCCAAAAGGCACACCAATTAAAAGTCCAAATGATGGTAAAGTTGTATTAGCTGAAAGAGACTTATTTTTTACTGGAGGAACATTAATGATTGATCACGGTCATGGACTTATCTCAATTTATTCTCATCTAGAAAATTTAAAGGTAGAACGTAACCAACAAATTAAAAAGGGGCAAATTATTGGGACTGTTGGTTCTACGGGTCGTTCAACAGGACCACACTTGGATTTTAGATTGTACTGGAATAATATTGCAGTTGACCCTGATTTAGTTTTTAATTAATTATATTTTCCACCTTTTATGTGTCCAGATCCACTGGTCTGGATTTTCTTTAATCATCTTCTCAATAACATTGTTAATTCTATTTGTAATTTGCAATTCAGAGTCTTCTTTTGAAAAATTGATTTCATCTAAAATATTCATCTCAAAGAAATATTTATCTACCCTTTTTAGAGAAATAGGTACTAATTTATAGTTGTATTTTTTTGCAAACTGAGCAGGTATTCTTGTCGTGTAGCAATCTTTATTAAAAAGTTTTGCAATAATTCCCTCAGTTAATTTTTGGTCAACCATTAGTGCAATATTTCTCCTATCTTTAACTCTAGATAATAATTCTCTAGTGCCGCCCTTGTCCTCACCTGGAAGTGGTTTTGCAATTTGATCCTTGCAGATATAGGATGTTCTAAAAAACTCCATAATAGGATTTAAAAAAAAATTATTCAGCTTCCTATAAAGTGCTGAAATTTGAAAGTTTTGTTTTTCTAATTCCATTGCCATTAATTCAAAATTTGCAAAATGTCCGGAAAAAAAAAGCACTGGATCTTTTGAACTTTTTAGTTTTTCAAGTTTATCTAAATTTAATATTTTAATATGATCATTATTATTTTTAAAAAATCTGAGATTTATATATTCAGCTAAAGTCCTACCGTAGTTGTCCCACATTTTATTTATTATTTCATCGTTTTGAATATCTGAATTTTCAGGAAAACATATTTTTAAATTACCTCGAATAATCTCACTTGACCTAAAAAATTTACCAAATGTTTTAAATATATATGAAGACAGATTTGATGCTAATTTTCTACCTATTAGAAAAAAAATAATGAATAAAAATATTACTATAATGAATTGAATAAAATATTTTATAGACTTAATCATTTATTATACAATTTATTAAATCATGCTTATTTTCAATGTAAAGTTCAGTATCTATACATGTTATTTGGTCTTTAAAACGATCTATCCTGCAAAAATCTTTAGCCGTTGTAACTACAGTCATATTTTGTTTTTTACTAGTTTCGACAATTCTTGTTAGCTCATCTTCAGAGTAATTATAATGGTCAGGGAAAGAAATAGTTTTTTTTACATTTAGCTTTGATTTTAAAAGATCAAAAAATTTATAATTATTAGCAATTCCCGAAAATGCTAAAATGTCTTTGTTACTCAATTTTTCTAAATTACTTAGTTTGTAATTGCTGTAAAAGATTTTTAAGTTTTCATTATACATTAAAAGAAACTTTTCGAGATTAAGATTTTTCTCACCGTTTATTACAGCAGCTTTAAAATTTTTAATTTCGTCTATGCTCTCTCGAAGCGGGCCAGACGGCAGGAGCATTTTATTACCAAATTCTAAATCTGAATTAATACAGACAATTGAAAAATCTTTTTTAAAAGAGTAGTCTTGATATCCATCATCGAGTATTAAAAAGTTGTCTTTATTATCCAAAGATTTTTCAACTCCTTGCACGCGCTTGTTAGTACATATTAGATTAGTGGTTTTTTTTAGTAAATTAATTTCGTCTAAATGCTTTTTATTAAATTTTTTTAGAACTGATACTTTATATTTAGTCGATAACTCTTTAAAAATTTCAATAGTTAAGGGTGTCTTTCCGGTTCCACCCAAATAGATATTGCCAATACAAATTATTTTTATGTCGCGAAATTTTATACTAAATTTTTCTTTTAAGTATTTATTGATGATAAATAAGAGATAGTAAAGTATTGTTAAAGGAATTAACAGTATAGAGAATATGGAAAAACCTTTTCTATCCCAAAATTTAGGTTTACTTAATTTCATTATTTATAAAATTTTTCACTTTATTGAGTGTATTATTAAAAATTTCTAACCCATACGAGTCAATGATATTGTTAAAGTTTTTTACAGAGGCATTATTCAAATTTAATTGTATTTGTTTTGCCAAATCATCTTCATTTTTTACCAGTGAAGATACGTTATTTTTTTTAAGGAATTCATAAATTTCATCAAAATTATATATTGATGGACCATGTAGAACTTTACAATTTTTTCTTGCTGGCTCTAATGGATTCTGTCCACCATGCTTTATGAAAGAACCACCCATAAAAACAACATTTGAATAATTAAAAAACTTTTCAGCTATATTATATTTATCTACTAAGATAATACCTGAAGTTATCTTAATATTTTCAGAATATTTAGTATAAGTACAATTTAAATTTGTTAGCAATTGTTCAAATTTATATATTTTATTTATGTGTCTTGGTATTATGATTGATGTAAAGTTTTTTTGAATTTGTAATATTTTTTGATGAGCAGAAATTAAAAACTTTATCTCGCCTGGATGTATAGACATACCTACAAAACTATTTGTATTTTTTTTACTTTCTATTTGATTAGCTGAATTATAAAATTTTAAATTTCCAATAAATTCAGCGTTATTTAAACCCATTAGTGTTAATTTTTCTTTGATATTCTTACTCATAGTTGTAATAATTTTAAAATTTCTCATAATAGTTACAAAAACATTTTGAATTAATCCCCATTTTCTTAAACTTGAAGGGGAAAATCTTGCGTTAAGTAATATTAATGGAATATTTTTATTTTCACATTCAATTATTAAATTCGGCCAAATTTCTGCTTCAATAAATATTCCAACTTTTGGCTTCCAATGATTTAAAAATCTCATAATTATTTGAGGTGTATCAATTGGGGCATACTGGTGAATAATTTGGTCATTTGAGATACTTTTTGCATAATCACCTGAACTTTTAGTAGAAGTTGTTATTAATGCTTTATAATTACCAGAAAAACTAGACATTAATGGTTTAATAAGTTTTTCTATAGATTTTAATTCCCCTAAGCTCGAAGCATGAAACCATATGTAATCATCAGGTGTATTTTTTATATATTTTCCTAATTTCTCTTTGTATCTATCTGGATCTTCTTTTTTTTTTAATAATCTGAATTTTAAGACAAGAGGCACTAAATAATTAATTAAAAAAGTGATAAGGTAATAAACTTTAAGCATTAAAGAAGTTGTTGTTGTTCATAAAGTTTTTTGTACATTATTGAATTATCGATTAAACTTCTGTGACTTCCTTCTTCAATAAGTTCGCCGTCTTTTATTACTAATATTTTATCTACTTTATTAATAGTCGAAAGCCTGTGAGCAATTATTATAGTTGTTTTTGACTGTGTTAAATTATTAATTGCATCTTGAACTTTTTTTTCAGATTCTGTGTCTAATGATGAAGTTGCTTCATCTAATAAAATAATTGAACTTTTCTTTAAAATGGCTCTCGCAATTGAAATTCTTTGTTTTTGACCTCCTGAAAGCTTAACTCCATTTTCACCGATAAGAGTTTCATATTTATTTTGGAGATCCTCAATAAATTCGTGACAATTTGCAAGTTTGCTAGCTTCTAATATTTCTTTATCGGAAGCTTCTATATTTCCATAAGCAATATTAGCTTTGACAGTATCATCAAATAAAACGACATCTTGAGAAACCATTGCAATATGTCTTCTCAAAGATTGTATTGTAACATCTTTTATATTTTGAGAGTCTATCTCTACGCAACCTTCTTGAGGATCATAAAATCTTGGAATCAAATTGATAAAAGAGCTTTTACCTCCTCCGCTTGGTCCTACTAGTGCAACTTTTGTGCCACCATTAATTGTTGCATTAATATTTTTTAGTGCCTGAGTTCCATCTGAATATTTAAAGCTTAAATTTTTTAATTTTACACCAGCATGTGTGATTTGAAACTCTTTTGAACCTTCTTTATTTGTTATGAAATCTTTGTTATCTAATAATTTATAAATTCTTTCTGCAGCAGTAAGACCTTCTTGTATCCCGATATTAACGCTCGCGAGTGCCCTTACAGGTTGATATGCCAGCATTAATGCAGTCAAAAATGAAAAAAATTGTCCTATTTCGATTTGACCTGCAACACTTTGTAATCCGCCAGTGAAGACTACAATAGCTATTGCAATTCCTGTAATAGTTTCCATAATTGGTCCAGCTCCTAGTCGAGTTCTTTCCATTTTCACTATAGTATCGGTTCTTGAACTAATTACATTTGACAGATTTTTAAGTTCATCTTTTTCTTTTTGAAAAATCTTAATAACTTGTGTCGCTTTTAAAATTTCTGATAAATATTTGGTAAATACTTCACTAATAGTTAAAAAAGTAGTTACTGCTTTTCCCATTCTTTTTCCAATTTTTCTTGAGAACAATGCTGCAATTGGAATAAGAGTGATTGCAAGTAAACTTAATTTCCAATTTTGGTAAAACATTAAACCTAAAAGAAAAATTAATGTTACGCCCTCCTTAACGGCATTTACAGCTATACCATTCAATACGTTTGATAAAGTTAGAGTATCATTTGTAAAATTGGATATAAATTTTCCAGAGTGTTTACTAGTTAAAAAAGAGGTATCTGACTGAAGTATTTTTTCACCTAATAAGATTTGTATATTTTTAATTACGCTATATGCAATTTTAATAGTTTTAATTCTTACAACAAATACTGATAGCGATTTAACAGCAAATGCACATACGATTGCAATAGGTATTGTGTATAGCATCACCTTATCTTTTTCTATAAATATTTTTTTGATTGCTGGATCTAATAACCACGCAACGGCAGTCGTCGCCATGGCACTTAAAATAATGAATAGGAATATAATTAAAATTTGTTTAAAATACTTTTTAATTTGCGTTCTAAATATTCTTTTTAATAAATCTATTTTATTCATATTTGTCTTTGACTAATTCGAATATAAAAATGGCTGTTTTTTGATATAATAATAATTATTTCTTATCAAAAAAATAATTAAATAAATAGCCTATTTTAGTTATAAATTCTTACTGATAATATGATCAAAAGAATTAAAAAGCCGAAATAATTGTTAAATTGAAAAACTTCGAGATAATTTTTTAAATTCTTCATAAGATATATCTTTCTCAATATTAGCAAATACGGTATCGATAGAAGAAATAAAATTACACTAAAATTATTTGCTAGTAATAAAGAGGAAATTAATAAAAATATTTGCGCTGTATAAATTATATATAAAAATCGATATGTTTTTTTATCAAGTAAAAGTGCTAGAGATTTTACTCCAATTTTTTTATCATCAACAACATCTTGAAGCGCGTATATTGTGTCGTAACCAACAGTCCACATAATTCCAGATAAATACAGCAATATAATACCAGATATAAAATTTTCATTTAAACTTAACCAAGATAAAATAATTCCAAAATTAAATACTATTCCTAAGATTAATTGAGGCCAATATGTAAATCTTTTTGCAAAAGGATATAGTAGAACTATAAAAATTACCGATAAACCAAAAAGTATAGTTTTGTTATTAAATTGGAATAAAATAATCAGGGAAAAAAAACATAATATTAAAATTAAAATCCAAGCATTTCTTAAATTAATTTTACCAGTAGCCAATGGTCTATTTTTAGTGCGTTCTACTTTTTTATCAATTTCTTTGTCAACAATGTCGTTATATATACATCCTGCACTTCTCATTAATATTGATCCCGCAAAAAATAAAAATAAATAATAAAACCACTGATAACTAATAGGTAAAAAATTTAAATTATAAGCCATACCCCAACTACATGGCCAAAATAACAATAAAAAACCAGTAGGCTTATTAAGCCTCATAAGATAAATATAATTTTTCATTAAACTAAATTATTTAGCTCTGTTAAATTTTTAATTGTATTTTTAGGGTGAAATCCTAATTCATCAAATACTCTGTTATTTCTATTTACCCAAACACATTGATAACCAAAAACTCCACCACCAACAATGTCCCAATTATTTGCACTCATAAAACAAACTTCGGATGGGTTGCAATTAAATTTTTTAGTAGTCATTTCATAAACTTTTGGATCAGGTTTATAAATTTTAACTTGTTCTATCGACAATATTTCATCAAATAAATTTTTAACATTGGCGTTTGATACCAGATGATTTAGTAGGTCGGGTGTACCATTTGATAATATACAGGTTTTAATATTTTTTTGTTTTAATTTTTCTAAACACTCTTTTAATTCGGGATAAGGATTTAAGGTCTTATAAAGATTTAGCAATTCATCTCTTAAAGATTTATCAATTTTGTGAGTCGTTATAGCATAATCAAGAGAGTCTTCTGTAATCTTCCAAAAATCAACATGCTTTTTCATTAAAGATCTAAGCCATGTGTATTCTAACTGTGAAGTTCTCCAGGTATTTGAGAATGAAAGCCAATTTTCTCCTATCTTTGGTGCAACGTTCTCTGCAGCTGAATTCACATCAAAACAAGTCCCATATGCATCAAAAGCACATACTTTAATATTTTTAATTTTCATATGATTAATGATAAAACACTCATATGAAGAAAAATACAAGAATATATTGTTCTCAAAAATTAATAATGTCTTCACAAATTTTATTAGAAAAAAAACAGTCTCATTACATAAAAAATGTAATGAGGCTCGATGAAGGAAATTTTTTGTCACTTTTTAACGAAAATGATGGAGAATATAATTGTCAGATTGTGAAAATTACAAAAGACAATATTGAGTTAAAAATTCTAGACAAAACAAAAAACATAACTAATAACTATAAATTGTCATTAGCATTTTGCCCTCCTAAAAAAGTTAAACTCGATGTTCTCATGCAAAAGGCAACAGAGTTAGGTATTAAATCTTTTCATCCATTAATATCAAACAGAACTATCAACAGAGATCTTAACATACAAAGGTTAAAAAAAATTATAATTGAAACAATTGAGCAATCTGATCAAGTTAAAATTCCACAAATTGAAAACCCAGTAAAATTTAATAGTTTCATTGATAAAATTTCATGTGATGATAATAGCCTATTATTTGTTGGAGATATTAATTGTTCAGATGAGCTAGTTTTTAAAGATCATTTTGATTCGAGTAAAAACCTTTTTATCTTGATAGGACCCGAAGGTGATTTTGATGAGGAGGAGATGAAAGCAATCAACAATTGTAAAAACGCTGTAAAATTCTCGCTTGGAAAGTCAATTTTACGCTCAGAAACAGCAGCTATATCTGCAATTAGTATTTTCAACTATTTAACACGACAAATTTAAGCCAATGTGTCGCAAAGGTAATTATTTTAGATTTTGTTATAAATCTCCAGCGATGAGAACCATTTTACAAACACTTATTTTTTATATGTCTTTTACAAGTCTTTTGTATTCATCGGAGCCTAAAAATTGGCAACTAGGGTTTCAAGAAAGCGTTACTTCAATAATGAATGACGTAGTATTTATGCACGATTATATTTTAATGCCAATAATTACTGCAATTAGTGTATTTGTTTTATTTTTATTGTTTTATGTGTGTATAAAATTTAGAGAGAGCAAAAATCCTAATCCATCAAAAACTACTCATAATACTTTTATTGAAATTGTATGGACTTTAATTCCGTGTTTGATTTTAATTGTAATCGCAATACCGTCTTTTAAACTATTATATAAGCAAGATATAATACCCAAAGCAGATGTCACAGTTAAAGCCATAGGTTACCAATGGTATTGGGGATATGAGTATCCTGACCAAAATATATATTTTGAGTCATTGATGGTTGAAGACAAAGATTTAAAACCTGGTCAACCAAGATTACTTGCTACCGATACTGAAGTAGTTGTACCTGTAAATAAAATTGTAAAAGTTTTAATAACATCAAATGATGTTCTTCATGCATGGGCAATACCAGCATTTGGAGTTAAAAGAGATGCAGTTCCAGGCAGAATTAATGAAACATGGTTTAAAGCTGACAAAGAGGGAGTTTATTATGGACAATGCTCAGAGTTATGCGGAATTAAACATGCATTTATGCCAATTACTGTAAGAGTTGTTTCTGAAGAAAAATATTTAGAGTGGATTGAATTAGCTAAAAAAAAATATGCTAAATATCCAGATAAAAGTTTAATAACCTATAACATGAAAGAAAAAAATTAATGTCATCTTACACTGGAACAGCAGATCATTCAAAAGACGAGCATCATCCAACTGGATGGAAGAGATGGGCTTATTCTACCAACCACAAAGACATTGGAACAATGTATTTAATTTTTGCAATTATAGCTGGAGTCATTGGCACTGTATTTTCTGTTTTGATGAGAGCAGAGTTAATGCATCCAGGTGATGGAATTCTTGGTGGAGATTATCATTTATATAACGTTTTAGTGACGGGTCATGGTTTGATTATGATTTTCTTTATGGTGATGCCAGCAATGATAGGAGGTTTCGGAAACTGGTTTGTACCGATTATGATTGGAGCTCCTGATATGGCTTTTCCAAGAATGAATAATATTTCTTTTTGGTTATTACCTGCATCATTAATACTTTTAATTTCTTCAATTTTTGTTGAGGGTCCACCAGGTCAAACAGGTGTTGGGGGTGGTTGGACAATTTATCCTCCATTATCTTCAAAAGCTGGTCAACCTGGTCCTGCAATGGATTTAGCAATTTTTAGTTTGCACATAGCAGGCGCGTCTTCAATTTTAGGTGCAATAAATTTTATTACTACTATATTTAACATGAGAGCTCCTGGCATGACACTGCACAAAATGCCTTTGTTTGTTTGGTCGTTGTTAGTTACAGCTTTTTTATTACTTCTTGCGGTTCCAGTATTAGCAGGTGCAATCACAATGTTGCTCACAGACAGAAACTTTGGGACATCTTTTTTTGCTCCAGAAGGAGGAGGAGACCCGGTGCTCTTTCAACATTTATTTTGGTTCTTTGGGCATCCAGAAGTTTATATTTTAATACTACCAGGATTTGGAATTGTAAGTACTATTGTTGCTACATTTTCAAAAAAACCCGTTTTTGGTTACTTAGGAATGGCTTATGCAATGGTTTCAATTGGAGCTGTTGGTTTCATAGTTTGGGCTCATCACATGTACACTGTCGGTATGGGTGCTGACACGAGAGCTTACTTTACATTTGCAACAATGGTTATTGCTGTTCCAACAGGAATCAAAATATTTTCATGGATTGCAACGATGTGGGGTGGCTCGATTAGATTTACAACTCCAATGTTGTGGTCAATAGGCTTTATATTTTTATTTACTGTTGGTGGTGTCACTGGCGTTGTGTTAGCAAACGCGGGAATAGATACCTCACTACATGATACATATTACGTGGTTGCACACTTCCATTATGTGTTGTCACTAGGGGCTGTTTTTTCAATTTTTGGAGGTTTTTATTATTGGTTTAGCAAAATGTCTGGGTATGAGTACTCAGAGTTTTTAGGTAAGTTACATTTTTGGATTACATTTATTGGTGTAAATTTAATATTTTTTCCGCAGCATTTTTTAGGTTTAGCAGGGATGCCAAGAAGATATGCAGATTATCCTGACGCTTTCGCAGGATGGAATTACATATCTTCAATTGGGTCTTACATGTCGGCATTTGGAGTAGTTATA
The DNA here is from genome assembly GCA_003280495.1 of Pelagibacteraceae bacterium AG-359-E06. GTDB lineage: Bacteria > Pseudomonadota > Alphaproteobacteria > Pelagibacterales > Pelagibacteraceae. The sequence goes on along the minus strand of QCET01000011.1, from coordinate 7,382 downwards.
TTTTTTATAGTAATCATTCATGCTTTTGTAAGAGCAAAGCAAGTTGGTAATAATCCTTGGGGTGAAGGCGCAACAACATTGGAGTGGACACTAAGTTCACCACCTCCATTCCACCAGTTTAATGAACTACCACAAATTAAGTAATAAAAATGTCGGTAAATACATCTGATTTTTCTGTAAAAAAAACAGATATCAAACTCATAATCAAGTCATTTTATGAATTAATGAAACCAAGAGTAATGTCGTTGGTAATATTTACTGCATTAGTTGGTTTAGTAATTTCTCCAAATAAAATTAGTTTAATTGACTCATGTTTTAGTTTGTTTTTTGTTGCGGTTGGAGCAGGAGCCGCTGGAGCATTAAATATGTGGTATGAATCGGAGATAGATAAAGTCATGAGCAGAACATGTTTAAGGCCTCTTCCGCTTGGAAAAATTTCAACTAATGCAGCTTTATTGTTTGGAATTATTTTATCACTAATTTCTATTACTGGGTTATATTTTTTTTCTAATCTTCTTTCAGCAGTTGTTTTAACTATAACAATTTTATTTTACTATTTTGTTTATACAGTTTGGTTAAAAAGAAAAACTGCACAAAATATAGTGATTGGCGGTGCGGCTGGTGCATTTCCACCGGTAATCGGGTGGACAATTGCAACCAATTACATATCAATTGAACCAATCATACTTTTTTTAATAATATTTTTTTGGACACCCTCTCATTTTTGGGCATTAAGTTTATACAAAAATGAAGACTACAAGAAAGCCAATATACCAATGCTTTCTGTAATTGCAGGAGAAGATTATACAAAAAAAAATATATTCATTTACTCAATAATACTTTTCCCAATTACACTGTTACCATTTGTATTTGGCTTCGCGAGTTATATAAATTTCTTTACAGTATTATGTTTTGGGACTAGTTATATATACTTGTCGTACAAACTATTAAGGGAAAAAGATAAAAAAAATTCAAATTTTATTGCAAATAAGGTTTTTATTTTTTCAATATTTTATCTTTTTTTTATTTTTTCAACGATTTTGTTAGATAACTACTTTCTATTATAATGAAGAAAAAAAATAAAAATATAATAACGGCATTGCTACTTGTAGCATTAATTATATTTCTATTCTTTTTTACTCTGTACAATATGAGCAACGGAATATTAAATAGGCCATTATGATGAATAAATCTGTAAAAATAAATCCAAAACTATTAGTATTAATATTTTTTCTAATGCTAGGTTTATCGTTTGCATCAGTGCCATTGTACGATCTTTTTTGTAGAGTTACTGGTTTTGGTGGAACTACGCAATTCTCAAAAGAGAAGCCATCTATAATTATGCCTGAAATTGTAAGTATGAGATTTGATACAAATGTATCAGGAAATTTACCCATTTCCTTCAAAGTTTTAAAAAACAGAGAAGAAATTAAAATAGGTGAATCAAGTAATATTAAGTTTCAAATAAATAACGAAAGTACAGAACAATTAAAGGTTGTTTCTACATTTAATGTAAGTCCGCCTTCTGCAGGAAAATATTTTAACAAGTTAGAGTGTTTTTGTTTTGAAAAGCAGTCAATCAAAAGTCTGGATAAGAAAAAATATAATTTATCATATTATATAGATCCAGAGATTTTAAATGACCCAGCAACAAAAAATATTAAGGATATCACTTTATCTTATACATTATTTGAAGTAGATAAGTTCAAGAAATAAATTATGGCATCAACAGAAAAAAAACATGATTATCATTTAGTAGAGCCGAGCCCATGGCCTATCTTTTGCTCGATTGCTTCTTTAATTTTAGCAGTTGGGGCGGTTTATTATTTTAGAACAAAAAATATGTGGATGATGATCGTTGGTTTAGCAATAACGACTTATGGTGCTTACATGTGGTTTAGAGATGTAATTATAGAAGCGCATGAAAAAGGTGATCACACACCTATTGTTCAAATTGGAATGAGATATGGAATGATTTTATTTATAGCATCAGAAGTAATGTTTTTTGTTGCTTGGTTTTGGGCTTATTTCGATGCAAGTTTATTTCCAGACCAGATTATCGGAGGAATTTGGCCACCAAAAGGAATTCAAACTTTAGATCCATGGCACATTCCTTTAATTAATACTTTAATTTTGTTGTTATCAGGAACAACAGTGACCTGGGCACATCATGCCTTACTTGAAAATGACAGACAAGGACTAAAGCAAGGACTTATTTTGACTGTTATTTTAGGAGCGATTTTTACAATGTTTCAAGCATACGAGTATATGGCAGCTTCATTCAAAATCACTTCTGGAATTTACGGCTCCACATTTTATATGGCTACAGGATTTCATGGGTTTCATGTTTTGGTCGGTACTATATTTTTATTTGTTTGTTGGTTTAGGGCTAGGGCAAATCATTATACCCCTGATCACCATTTTGGTTTTGAAGCTGCGGCATGGTATTGGCATTTTGTAGACGTGGTTTGGCTTTTTTTATTTGCTGCTATTTATATTTGGGGCAGTTAATAATTGCTTAAAAAAAATTTATTCAATCTATTTGTAATATTTATAATACTACTATTATTTTCTCTTGGATCGTGGCAATTAAAAAGATTATCTTGGAAAACGAATCTAATAGCCAATATTTCAAATTCTTTTAATTCTTCGCCAATTCAGATTTCAGCAAATATAAAAGAATTTGATAAAATTAAGTTTAATGGAACTATTATTGGCGAGCCAATAAGCGTTTATAAATTGGGCGTAAACGGGTCATACGGATTTGATATATATTACCCATTATTAGTTAAAGATAAAAATATAATGATAAAAGCTGGCTGGTCACCTAAAATTATAAAGGAAATTAAAGGTTTTCAAAATAATAAGTATGATTTTGAAGGAGTTGTATTTAATTTTCAAAAAAAGAACTTATTTACACCAGAAAACCATGAGAAAGAATTTTATTATTTTATAAATTCAAAAGTATTATCAAAAAAATATAATAAACAATTTAGTAATTTTTACTTACACGAGACAGGTAGTGTTTTTAAATCATTAAACTTGTATAAAAATAACAACATTAAAATAAGAAATAATCATTTACAGTATGCTTTAACCTGGTATTCCTTATGTTTTATTATTTTAGTAGCCTTTATAATTTATAGAAAAAAAAATGAAGTACGTCAGCACTAGAAATTCTAATATAAAATATTCATTTGAAGAAATTTTTTTCAAAGGTCTTGCTGATGATGGGGGTTTATTTATACCAGAAAATTTTTATAAATTAAGTAAGGATGAAATTTTAAAATTTTCAAAATTATCTTTTCAGGAAATTTCTGAATTTATATTTTCAAAGTATACAGGTGAAACTTTTAAAAAAGACGAATTAAACCAAATAATAAATAATGCGTACAAAAATTTTAGATGTCAAAAAATTGTAGATGTTAAAAAGTATAAAAATATTAATTTAGTACAGCTATTCCATGGCCCGACTCTGGCATTTAAAGATATTGCAATGCAAGTTTTAGGACAAATGTATAATAATCTTTTAATTAAAAACAAAAAGAAAATTAATATTATCACAGCTACATCCGGCGACACAGGTGCCGCTGCTATAAATGCTTTTAAAGATAATGAAAAAATAAATATTTTTGTTTTACATCCTAATAATAAAATATCAGATGTTCAACGTAAATTAATGACAACTACAGCCTCAAAAAATGTATTTAATATAGCAATAAATGGAAACTTTGATGATTGCCAAAATTTAGTCAAAGAGATGTTTGTTGATAGTATATTTTCAAAAAAAATAAATATGTCAGGCGTAAATTCAATAAATTGGGCAAGAATAGTTGCTCAAACTACTTATTATTTCTTCGTATACGCACACTTTGCTAAGTCCAACAATGATTTAATTTTTTCTGTTCCGACTGGAAACTTTGGAGATATTTATGCTGGCTATGTTGCAAAAAAAATGGGCTTACCCATCAAAAAGTTGGTTATAGCAACAAATAAAAATAATATTCTTGAGAGATGTATTAATAGTGGGGAATATAAACCTCAAAAAGTAAATGAGTCTCTATCACCTAGCATGGATATACAAGTATCAAGTAACTTTGAGAGAGTTCTGTATGATTATTTTAAAAAAGATGAAAATAAAATAAAAACAATAATGAATGATTTAAAATTTAAAGGATTATTTAATATAGAAAAAAATATTCTTAATAAAATTAAAGAAGATTTTGATGCAACTTGTTGTGATGACAGTGAAACATGTAAAATTATAAGAGATTTCTATGATTATAACCAAATAATTGTAGACCCTCATACCGCAACTGCTCTTAAAATTTCAAACTATCAAGACTACAAGAATAAACAAATATTTGTTCTCGAAACTGCCCATCATTGCAAGTTTCCTATAGCAATAAAAAAATCACTTAATAAGGAAATAGATTTCCCAAACTTTTTAAATATTAATAACAGCGAAGAAAAATTTGAGGTCATTGAAAATGACATTCATTCAATAAAAAATTATATTTTAAGCAAGATTTGAATTTAGCCTTAGTTTAGAGCATAGATTCTCTTGCTAGTTTATCTACTTCATTATTAAGTTCATTATTTGAGTGACCTTTGACCCAATTCCATTTTATTTTTTTTCCTTGAATTATATTATCTAAATTTTTCCACAAATCCTGATTTTTTACCTCTTTTTTATTTGCGGTTTTCCAACCATTTTCTTTCCATTTGTTTATCCAAATCTCTATTCCATCTTTAACATATTTAGAGTCAGTATTTATCTCGATTTCAAAATCATTATAATCATCTAGAGATTGTAAGCTTTGAATTACAGCAGTAAGTTCCATTCTGTTATTTGTAGTCTTATATTCTGCTCCACTCAAATTTTTTTTATTATCCCCAACTATTAAGATAGCGGCCCAGCCTCCTTTACCAGGATTTCCGGAACAAGCGCCATCAGTATAAATTGTTAGTTTCTTCATAAATTAATTTTAAAGTTTTGTATAAAAATATCTCATTTTATAAAGATATTCATTTGGATCCTTTCTTTTAACTTTAGCATTTTTAGGCGTGAACTTTAAATCGTATAACCTAGTAACATAAAATCTAATTGAAGCACCTAAACACATAATTGGCAAAGAATTTAACTCTAGTTTTGATAGGTTTCTTGTAGACTGATAACCTTTAATAAAAAAATTATATTTTTTTTCATCGAAATATCCCTTAGTAAAACACATTGAATTAACTGCAATCGCAATTTCATATACATATGATCCGTAGAAGGAAAAATAAAAATCTATAAATCCATTAAATTTATTTTTATAATAAAAAATATTATCAGGAAAAATATCACCATGTATTAATCCCATAGGCAAATTCTTTGGAATATTTTTTTTGTATGTATCAAAATAATTATATATTTCATTTTTATTTGGATTTTTTGTTTTTTTGTAAATTTTTAACCATTCTTTATACCCAAGAGAATTCTTCCTCTTATATTTTATTTTTTTTGATGCCTTATGTAGTTTAGCGAGTTCATTTCCTATTATTTTGCAATCTTTAAAATTTATATTATTTTTTGCTTTGCCATTTAGAAAACTAACAATTATTGATGATTTACCTTTAACTTTAAATATAAAATTATTTTTTTTATTTTTAAGTGGTAGAGGGCATTTAATTCTTTCTTTATTTAACGCTAGCATATATTTTACAAAATAGGGCACGTCACTCACCTTAACCCTTTTTTCAAAAATAGTTAGAATGACTTTTTTTTTATTTGTTTGGATGAAATAATTAGTATTCTCAATACCTTCTTTAATGCCATTATATTTTATTAATTTTCCTAAATTAAATGCTCTTGTGATCTCTTGAATATCTTTTTTATTTAAATAGGTATAAACAGCCATTATCGTAATTCAGATGGTAATTTAAAAGACACATTCTCATCCACTGTCTTAAATTCTTCAATCTTGACAGACCTTAAATTTTTTATTTCTTCTATCATTTTTTCTACTAAAATTTCTGGAGCTGATGCACCCGAAGAAATACCAAGATTTTCAGCCTTCATAATTTTATCTCTGGGCAATATCTCTTCACTGTGTAATAATAAGCTCTCTTTGCAACCACTTTTCTTGGCAACTTCTACAAGTCTTTTTGAATTAGAAGAACTTCTACTACCTATAACAATAAACAAGTCACATTTGTTTGCTATTTGCTTAACTGCATTTTGCCTATTAGTTGTTGCATAGCATATATCACTTTTAATTGGTTCTTTAATTTTTGGGAATCTTGTTTTTAATGCATTTACTATTTCAGAAGTATCATCTATTGAAAGAGTTGTTTGAGTAATGTAAGCAACCTTGTCTTCATTGCTAATCCTCAAATTTAAAATATCTTCTTTTTTTTCTATAAGTTCAACACTGCCAACTGGTAATTGACCCATAGTTCCAATTACTTCAGGATGACCTTTATGCCCGATTAGCAAGATCTTATATTCCTTTTTATACAACATTTCAGCCTCTCTATGAACTTTTGATACCAATGGACAAGTTGCATCTACAAAAAATAGCTTTTCAATTTTTGCTTCTTCTATAACTTTTTTTGAAACACCGTGAGCAGAAAAAATTACTGGTCGACTTTTGTCATTTATCTCAGATAATTCGTTAACAAATATTGCTCCTTTTTTTCTTAATTCTTCCACAACATGTTTATTATGAACGATTTCATGTCTCACATATACAGGCGAACCAAACTTGAACAATGATTTATTTACAATTTCTACAGCTCGGTCAACACCTGCGCAAAATCCTCTTGGTGATGCTAAAAAAATTTTAAGATCTTTTTTCATTTTTCTCAATTAGGTACTCAAGCAATATATGCGGAAACGTTAATGACGCCAATCCTATAAATATTACTTTTGAAATAGATTGATCTAAAGTGTAAATATTATTGAGCAGATAAACGCTGGTTATAAAAATTAAAGCTGTAATAAACGTTAATGGTAAAGCCTTTTTTAAGAATAGCCCAAAACCTTTTTTAAATTGCACATTGTCTAGTTCTTTTACTAAAGATAACGAGTGCCTCACAGAGTGAAGAAAACAAAAATAAATTGTAAATGCTATGAATGGATCCAAAAAATAATTAATAATACAGATTGTCAAATAATCTAAAATTGACATATGAAATTTTTTTGTAATTAGCATGCAAGATAGACCACTCAAAATCAAAAGTCCCAAAATTAAGCTGTTATTAAAATCTCTAATAACAACACCTAATATATTGAAAATTTGCAAAACCTCATTTTCGTGAAAATATAGCGGTGCTAAAATTATTGCAGAACCTTTTAAAAGAAAATAAAAATCGATAAACTTTGAATTTTTTATCTG
>QCET01000010.1 GCA_003280495.1 Pelagibacteraceae bacterium AG-359-E06 | reverse complement strand
TGTCTCTTGGAGCTAGATCAGATAAGGCGTGAATTTTTTTCATAAACCTATTGTTATTTTCATCTACCAAAGTTGCACCCTCCCCTCTAATTGCCTCTGTAAGAAGCGGATTTGGATCTACACCTATATCAAGTGCTGTTGGATGAAACTGCACAAATTCTAAATCTACCAGTTCTGCACCTGCTGTGGCTGCTAATGATATACCTTCTCCATAAACATCTCTCGGATTTGTGGTGTATGCATAAATACTTCCAATGCCGCCTGTAGCTAAAATGACATTTGGAGCTTGAAAAAAAACTATGTTATCTACTATTTGGTCTTGATGAATATGACCGATCACTCCAGTACACTCGTTGTTATTATTTTTTGTAATATGATCGATTGAAACATTCTCAACGAATGTAATATGACCAAGTTTTCTTGCATAATTAATTAATTTTTCAACAATAAATTTACCTGATTGATCGCCGTTAACTTTTAAAACTCTTCTCTGAGAGTGGGCTGCTTCTTTTGACAAAGATAATTCTCCTTTTTCCCTGTCAAATATAACTCCTATTTTTTCTAAAAAATTAACTACACTTACTGCTTTCTCAGTTATTTCTTTAACAGAATTTTCATCACTCAATCCTGCACTTACTTTAATTGTATCTTCAAAATGTTTTTGTGGCGAATCCTCCTCACTTACTGCCGCGGCTATTCCACCTTGAGCCCAAGCACTTGAGGACATCTCTCCAAGTTTGCGCTTAGTAACAAGAGTTACTTTCCTTGGATACAAGGATATTGCGACAGTAAGTCCAGATATTCCAGACCCAACAATAACAACATCTGATTTATAAATACTTTCCATAATTTATTTATTTATATATATAGCAACGTTCAATGAAAACACTTTTAACATTTTTATTACTAATTAGTCTAACAAATACGGTATTTGCCGCAGGCAGTGATAGTGATGACACAGTTGTAAAACCAAAAAATTACTCAAAAGTAAAAAAATTAATTAAAAAAGAAAACTATAGTGAAGCTATAAAAAAATTGGAAGAAATACTTTCTACAAAGAAGTTCCAAAATGATCCCGATATTATAAATTTATATGCATTTAGTTTAAGAAAAAATAACAACTTTGAAAAATCTGAAAAACAATACAAAATTGCGTTGGATATAGATCCTAAACATAAAGGAGCTTTAGAGTATTTAGGAGAACTATACGTTAATACTGGTAGAATAGAGCAGGCTAATCAAATTCTAGCAAAATTAGCAGGTTGCAAATGTAAAGAATATTCAAGATTAGAAGGTTATATTTCTGGTAAAAAATATAAAAAATTATTTTAAGTAGTTCACCACGGTAGCTCCGTACCGTCCCAATTAAAAAATTTTCCAGTTTCTGATGTCTTTAATTCTTTTATGATTGTAATTAAATGAGCAGCAGATTCTTCAGGTGTCTGTATTTTAAGATTACTTTTCTGAAAAGGTTTTGATAATTTAGATTTAACTGTACCTGGATGAAGAGCTATGAAGATCGAATTTTTATTTTTAATTTTCATTTCAATTGAAGCTGTTTTTATTAATTGGTTAAGAGCTGCCTTTGAAGCTCTATAAGAGTACCATCCACCAAATCCATTATCCGATATTGAACCAACTTTTGCGGACAATGTAGCAAAGACAGATTTCTGCTCACTATCTAATAATGGAGCAAAGTGTTTAATCAATAAGGACGGACCAATTGTATTGATTAAAAAATTTTTCTGCGCAAATTTTAAGTTAATATTTTTTAAAGTCTTCTCTGGCATTTGATTGTTTTCTTCATCATGTAAAATTCCAGTAGCATCAAATAAAATTGAAATAGCTTTTTTTTTATTTTTTATAAACTCAGCTGCATTTTTAATTGTTTGCTCATCATTAAAGTCAATTGATGGGTTAGTCATTCTGCCAATTTTAATAATTTCTTTGAAACCTAAACTTCTAATTTGTTCAGAAATTGCTCCTCCAATTGAGCCTGTGCCGCCAATAACAACTGCTAAATTTTCTGTATTCATAAATATTTTAACAAGCCACAATTACTTTGTGGCTTGTTTTTAAAAGTTATGCACTTAGTGCTTGGTCTATATCTGCAATAATATCGTCTGGATGCTCAATTCCAATTGATAGTCTCACATACCCTGGTGTTACTCCAGCAGCTATTTGGTCTTTTTCAGATAGCTGAGAGTGAGTCGTGCTTGCAGGATGTATTGCTAGTGATCTTGCATCACCTATATTCGCTACATGATAAAGCATCTTTAAATTATCGATAAACTTTTTACCTGCTTCAAGACCTCCCTTTAATTCAAAACCGATGAGAGCACCATTGCCGCCATTAAAGTATTTTTTTGCTCTTTGTCCAACCTCACCTTTATGTAATGTTGAATAAATAACTTTTTGAACCTTATCGTGTTTCGATAAAAAGTCTTTAACCTTCTCAGCATTTGAACAATGTTGTTTCATTCTTAATGTAACAGTCTCAAGTCCTTGAATGATTTGAAATGCATTGAAAGGGCTAATTGCTGATCCAAGATCTCGAAGTAAAACTACTCTAGCTCTTATAATATATGGAATATTTGCTCCGGTAAGCTGAGGAACAGCATCACCCCATACGGCACCATGGTATGATGGATCTGGTTCCCAAATATTTGGATGCCTTTTTTTATTTTTTGACCAGTCAAATTTTCCGGAATCAACGATTATTCCTCCAATACTGGTACCATGACCGCCAATAAATTTTGTTAATGAATGCATAACAATTGCTGCACCGTGTTCTATTGGTTTGCAGATCACAGGACACGCAGTATTATCCATAATTAGCGGTATCCCTTTACTTTTTCCAATTTCAGCAACTTCACTAATAGGAAAAACTCTAAGAGAAGGGTTGGGTAAAGTTTCAGCATAATACGCTCTAGTTTTTTCGTCACTTACCTTCTCAAAATTTTTTGGATCAACTGGATCAGCATAACGAACCTCAATACCCATTTGTTTTAAGGTATTATTGAATAAGTTTACAGTTCCACCGTATAGATCGGTTGATGCCACTATATTATCTCCGGCATTACAAAGATTTTGAACCGTAAAAGCTGATGCTGCTTGACCTGAACTTACGCACAATCCAGCGACTCCACCTTCTAATGCAGCCACTCTTTCCTCTAATACATTAGTAGTTGGGTTCATAATTCTGGTGTAAATATTTCCAAACTCCTTCAATCCAAATAAATTTCCTGCATGCTCAGCAGAATTAAACTGATATGAAGTAGTTTGATGTATTGGTACTGCAACAGAAGTTTGACTTTCGTCTCTCCTAAACGTACCACCATGAAGACCAATGGTCTCTGGGTTTTGACTGTTTGTTGTCATTTTTTACTCCTTAGTTAATTATCATTTTTCTGTCTGAAATGAATTACCTAAGCTTTTGGGAAGTTCCGCTTTAGCTGTTACTTAGTCCGCAAGCTGTATCAAATCGACTATTTAAATATATATGATGAATTACTTTTCAACAAGCCTTTTAATCTCTTTTCTAAAATTATTATTTACGGTGAAAAAGTGCCCTTTTTCCTCATGAATTGATGTTCCACATGCATGATACCTTTGAAGGTGATTATAGAATTTTTCTATTTCAACTTCCAAATAAACTCCATCATCAGAGAGAACTTTAGCTTTTTTTGGCATTTTTGTAAGTTAAACTTTTGTAATTATGAAATTTGTCAATAGTAATATAACAATCAAAATATTTCTTAAAATTAAAAAGTAAATTTTTTGTTATCCTTTCATAGAAACAAATAAATTCTTTTATTTTCCTTGGTGACATTCTGTACTTTTTAGGTATTTGCATTTCTTGCTTTTTTCTCCAATAAAATACTTTGTTAAAACTAGGTACTTTTAAAAAAATTGAAAAATCTGCTTTTTTATAAATTTTTAAATAATAAATTTTGCTAAAAATATTAACATTTTTCCTCCAGATTCTACTCTTATCAAATCTCTTCTCGAGCAAGTTAATTGGTTTATTTAAATTTTTATTTATCTCTCCTCTATACCCGTTGCACCACCCTTCTAATAAAAAAAAGTCATAAGGAAACTTTAATAAATTTTTTCTTCTTTTTTCTATATCGTCTTTTGCTTTTGAAAAAATAGGAATACTAAAAGCTCTGTTTTTACCAGATTTGAATATTTTAAGAACTTTTTCTAAGTTTTTAATATTATGGGTACCTGGAACTCCTCTTGTTTTAAATAATTGGCTACTGCTACTACTCAAAATTTCTCTATCCCTTTTTGATAAGTAAAAGTCATCAATCGATAGACTCAAAACTTTATAGTTTTTAGCTAACTTGTATTTAAGATTCCTAGTTAATGTAGTTTTTCCCGATCCTTGTGCCCCTGATAAAACTATAAATACTTTTCGATTCTTTTTTTTTATATGCAATAATCTGACGCATAGTTTATCTATGATATTGTTATATTGTTTGTTGAACATATTAAATAACTACAGATATTTTAAAATAACCTAAGTCAATGAAAGTTCCAATTATAAATCATCCTGATTATGTTGCTCAAATTGGTGATGATCATAGGTTTCCTATCAAAAAATTTGGTGAATTAATAAAACTTCTTAAAAAAGATGGAATTGCAAACGAAAAAAATATATTTGAACCTAAAGAGGTATCTTTAGATACTCTTCGTAGGGCACATAGTTACGATTATGTGGAAAAAATTCTAAAATTAAATTTATCAAAAGATGAAATAAGGAAACTGGGATTTCCATTGGTTCCAAGTGTAAGGAGAAGATCGTTTGTTGCTACTGGTGGTACAGTTCTTGCTTCTAAATTGGCATTAAAATATTCATTGGCGTGTAATACAGCTGGTGGTTCTCATCACGCTTTTGCTGGTCAAGGAAACGGTTATTGTGTCTTTAATGATGTCGCCGTAGCAGCATTATATTTAAAAAATAAATTTAATTTAAAAAATATTCTTATTTTTGATTTAGATGTTCATCAAGGAGATGGTACTGCTAAAATTTTAGAAAAATACGATGATATTTATACAGTTAGCATACATTCAAAAAAAAATTATCCATTAAAGAAACAAGAAAGTAATCTTGATATCGAAATTGAAAATAATATTGAGGATAATGAATATTTAGAAATTATAAAAAATGCTTTAAATACTGTTAATAAGAAGAAATTCGACTTCGTATTTTATGTTGCAGGCGTAGATATTCATACTGATGATCGTATAGGCAAAATGAATATTTCAACAGAGGGAATACAAAAAAGGGAAGATTTAGTTATCAGAAATTTTGTAAACAAAAAAATTCCACTTTGCGGGGTTCTGGGAGGTGGATATAACAAGTCATTCGATAAACTAGTACTGCTTCATTCATTTCTTCATAGAGCGTGCAATACGCTAATTACTGCGAGATAAATTATTTTAAATGATTTTTGAGATCCTCGTAAGTTCCAATCAATTTACCATCTAAAATAATTTGAGGTACGGTTTTTGCGCCCGGAACAGCCTCTAAGAATTGTTCCATTGTCCATTCCTTGCCAATCATTCTCTCTTCAAACTCTATATTTTTTGATTTTAGTAATGTCTTTGCTGCCTCACAAAAACCGCATGGAACTTTTGACCAAACAATATTTTTCATAATATTTATATTACCTCAAAAATTGATCTTAAAATATTTATTTATTGATTAATTAATATTTTATGAGATGATTAAGTATGGGTACAGAACTTCAAAAAACTGCAAAAAAGTTATCTAATGCTTTTATAAGAGGAAAATTAATCAGCCCAATTAATAGGAAATTCTGCAATAGCTCGAAACAAGCTAACATCTTAAGAAGCCTCTGTGAAGAACAAATAAAATCTGAAATTGTCGGGTTTAAAGCTGGAGGAACTGGTAAAGCAATGTTAAAAAAATGGGGTGAAAAAGAACCATTTTTTGCTTCGATTTATAAAAGAAATTTATTAAAATCTAATTCAAGAGTTAAAATAAACAAGTACAATTTAGGAATTGAGCTTGAAGTTTTTTTCTATTTAAAAAAATCAATTCTATTATCAAAAAATAAAATGACTGAAAAAAATATAGGTAAATATATTATATCTATGGGTCCTTGTATTGAGGTTGTAGGATATCGTCAAAAAAAAAGGGGATTAAAAACTTTAGGTGATTTAATAAGTGATTTTGGAGCAAACGTAAAATTTATAAATGGATCTAAAAAAAAATATAAAAAATTAAATTTTGCAAATCTTAAAACTGAACTTATGCATGTAAAATCCGGTTCAAAAACACAAGGCAACACAAAGTCGGTGTATGATAGTCCAATTAAATCTTTAGTATGGTTGATAAATAAAATCAGAAGAAGAAAGTCTATCAATAAAAATTTTTATGTTTTTACCGGGTCAACCGTGGGTGTTGTACCAATAAAATATAAAGGTTTGTTTAGTGGAAATATTGAAAAATTAGGTAAAGTTAAAACAAGAATAAGTTAATTCAAATAGATTTTTGAAGCTTCCGTTCGTTATCAAACATTATAGCAAGTCTCTCGATTATAAAGTCAGAAGCATCAAAAATATCTTTCGGCTCAAATTTTTTGATATTTCCCATATCGGTTTTATCTTCAATTGATATTGGGTTAGAGAGTCTTTCAACGGCGCTATCTCCATTTATAAATAGTAATATTAAGTAATCTTTATCTGTTGGTGCGTCTTCATTTTTTATAAAACACTCTCCATTTTCAGCAATATTATCAACAAATCTTAAGGGCGATCTTTTTCTAGCTAAATATCTTTTATTAATTTGAAATACTATTGATTTCATATTTCTCGAGTATCTCTCCAGTCTCTCTTCAACTTTTTTCTTTACTTCGTTTTCTGCTTTTTGTTGCTCTAGTATTGCTTTTGCTTCTTCACGTGATTTTCTTCTAATTTCTAATTCTTCTAATTGCTGATCTCTGAGTTTTTGTTTATAAGCTTTATACCTGTCACGAATTAATTTAAATCTATCACCAAGTTTCCATAAGTGATCTTTTTGCTCAACTATTTTAGATCTTTCCTCTTGCTTAATCTGTTTTAAAAGTAAATCCCTTCTATCTTGTATTTTTCTCTCTTTTGACTCAAGAAATTGTTTTTCTTTTATTTGAAGTTTTTCTATCTTTTTTAGTTTCGATATTGCTATTCTAATATTTATTTTTTCTACATAAATTTTAAACTTAGTTAAAATTTTGTTAATAAAAAACTTAAATTTGCTTTTTAGGCTTTCTTTAGTTTTATTTTTTTTTTTAGGACTTTTAAATTTTGACTTATTTTTTCTCTTTATATAATTTTTTATCTTTTTTCTTTTTAAAATATTTTTTTTCTTCTTATTTCTTTTTTTCTTTTTTTTAACCATAAAACTCTTTATAATAATAACGTGAATATTCTTATCATACAAAATAGACCAGGAATAGGCGATCAATGCCTGTATTTAAAATATTTACATGAAATCTCGCAATCGTTTAACTCAAAAATCACATTACTTACTAAGGAAAGAAGTTGTGCAAAAGATTTTTTAAGCAATGATGTTCACTTAAAACAAATTAAATATTTTGAAGAATTGGGTCAGAGTAATTTCCAACTTTTTAAATGGGTAAGAGAGAATAAATTTAACAAAATATTTATTTTTCATTACGGAATCAAATATCCATTAATATGTAAAATCGCAGGCTCAAAACAGGTCAGATTTTATGGTTTTTTTAAGAAAAAAAGCGATATCGTTAAGGATGGTTATAATTTTACTCTTAGATGCTTAAATAAAAAAACTATAGAGAACCGCTTTAAGTTAGTTTCTAAAGTTTCGTCAGAAAAAAAAAATGATTTAGTAATTGGTATCGGCGGTAGTGGCTATCAAAAAAAATGGAGTATTTCAAAGTATATTCGTTTGATTAGTGAGTTGAATAAGAAATATGATTTCAGATTGATATTAGCAGGTGGTCCAGATGATAAAATTGATGCAACAGAAATAGAAAAAGGTTTAAATATTAAAAACGTTATTTCGTTATGTGATTTAAAGTTAACTTCATGCTTAGATTACATTCAAGATGGAAAATTATACATTGGAAATGATACTTCTTTCATGCATCTTGCAGCTGGATATGGTTTAAAAAGTTACGGAATATTTGGAGATACACCAAACTTATATGCTTCTTACACTGAAAATATTCATGCAATTATTCCAGAGGGTTACAGATTCGTCACTCATCAAAGCAAAGCGATGGACAAGATAACCGTTGAACATGTTTTTAATAGTGTTGAAAAAGATTTTAAAGATCTTTTTAATTTAAAAACACAGTAAAATTAAAAAAAAGAAAATAAGTGGGATTAAAATTGTAAAACCAATAATCTTATTTTTAATAAAGAAATAAATTATTATACCATACAAAATTTTCGTAATTTTCATCTATGTATCTTTAATAGTATATCTCTTGCACGATTTATTTTACTAGCTTTTTCTGTGCTTCCTTTTTTATCTGGATGTTCCTCTTTAATTAGTTTCCTATGTGCTTCTATTATGTCTTTTTTTGTACAATTACGAGATAATCCTAAAATTGAATAAGCATTATTTACCTCTTTATAGGAATTTGAAAAATTTTGATTAGGTCTGGTCCTGCTGTAAAATAGGATTGTTGATATCAGTCTATATAAATAAATGATATTAAAAATATTCAATAATCTTTTCTTTATAGCTCCAGATAGAATTGCAAAAAATGGGAGTGAGAGTAAATATTTTCCTGCAATAAATAACCCTGCAATTATTACTATTGCTGTTATTATTGTACTTAATCTAAAAAAAGTTGAAAAGGTCTCACTTTTGGCATTGGCCATTAGCCACAGAAATCCGTATATTAAAGCGAATAATAAAAAACCAAATATTATAATATTCATTAATAATGAAGATACCTAAACTTAAAAAAAAAAGAAATGTAACAAATTTGCATGGATATGAAATCATAGATGATTATTCATGGGTACACCAAAAAGATATTCTTGAGGTTTTAACTGATAAGAAGAAGCTTTTACCTGAGGTAAGAGATTATCTCGAAAAAGAAAATGATTATACAACATTTAATTTAAGAGACACAAAAAAGACTCAGGATATATTATTTAACGAAATTAAAGGTAGGATAAAACTTGATGACGAAAGTTTAAAATTTATAGATAGAGATTACACCTACTGGTCAAAATATGAAAAGGGAAATAATTATACCAATTATCTAAGACAAAGCCACACGAACAATAAAATTGAAGTTTATTGGAATGGTGATGAAGAAGCTAAAGGAAAGACTTTTTTTAGTCTTGGCGATATTGAAGTTTCAGATAACGATAAATTATTAGCATATTCAGTCGATGATAAAGGTAGCGAACTTTATAAAATTAAAATTAGAAATTTAGATAATAATAAAGACCTTGATGATGAGATAACACATACATCTGGATCTATTACGTGGTCATATGACTCTAAATTTATCTTTTATTCTAAGAGAGATAAGAATCATAGGCCGAGACAGATATATAGGCATAAGATTGGAACCAAAGAAAAGGAAGATATATTGATATATGAAGAAATGGATAAATCTTTTTCATGCTCAATTGATAGTTCGTCCGATGAAAAATATTATTTTATTTCAACCTCGGATCATACGACATCTGAAGTCTTGTTTTTTTCAAGAGATGAAGACATTCCGAAACCAAAGATTATAAGAAAAAGACAAAGAGATATTTTATATTCCGCAAATTCATGGAATAATGAATTAATTATAAGAACAAATTTAGATGCATTAGATTTCAAAATATGTAAATCAAAACATTCAGAGCCTGGAAAATGGATAGACTATATACCCGCCAAAGAACAGGTAATCATTGGAGGGTGTACTTTTCTTAAGAAATGGATGATACGTTCAGAGGTAAAAGATGCCTTATCTAGGGTTTTAATAAGAGACCTTGAAACAGAGAAAGAAAGTGAATTATCGATTACAGATGAATCCGTGATTAGCCCAAGTATTGCTTTATACCAAAGAGATAAAAATACTGATAATATTTATATCGGTTATGAGTCACCAAAAACCCCCGCAAGAATATATAAATATAATATTGCTACCCAAGAAAAAAAGCTTGTTAAAGAAAAAATAATTCCTTCAGGTCATAATTCAAAAAACTATATTGTAAAAAGACTTAATGCAAAATCCAGAGACAACAAAAGTATACCTTTAACAATTACTTATCATAAGGATACACTTTTGAATGGTGATGCAAAATTATTATTATACGGTTACGGTAGTTATGGATCTTCAATGTACCCCTCTTTTTCAACATCGGCATTAAGTCTCATAAATAGGGGTATCATTTGGGTAACTGCTCATATAAGAGGAGGATCAGAGAGAGGAATGTCATGGTGGTTAGATGGAAAAATGATGAATAAAAAAAATACGTTTAATGATTATATAGATTCGGCCGAATTTTTAATAAAAGAGAAATACACTAGTGAAGGCAATATTATTGGCTATGGGGGTTCTGCTGGGGGGTTATTAATGGGTGCTGTAGTAAATGAGAAACCAAATTTATTTTTAGGCATGATACTGGCTGTACCGTTTGTTGATTCATTAACAACAAATCTTGATCATACACTGCCCCTTACTGCTGGAGAGTTCTTTGAATTTGGAAATGCGAAAGAAAATAAACAACATTTTGAATATATCCTCTCCTACGCTCCATATCATAATATAAAAAAACAAAACTATCCAAATATGTTAATTACGACATCTTTAAATGATAGTAGAGTACTATTCGACGAACCACTCAAATTCACTGCTAAGCTTAGAGATTTTAAAACTGATCAAAATCTTCTTTTACTGAAGACTGAAATGGAAGCTGGACATGGAGGCAAATCAGGAAGAGATGCAAGTATCAAAGAAATAGCATTCGATTACTCCTTTATCCTTAAGATTTGTAAATTGGTTAGCACTTGAAAAAAATAAAATCATAACCATATAAAATATTGAAGATTGCCTTAAAGGGATCTTCTAAAGTACTTGCTTATACAAAGGAGGAAATTATGAACAAGAATGCTTTATCTATATTTAATCAATTACGACCGGTTTCGGTTGGATTTGATAACGTGTTTGATCATTTTGAAAAAATGTTTGAAGATGATTATTTAAACGCGCCAACAGTAAATTATCCGCCATACAATATCGTTAAAACAGGTGAAAACAAATATGATGTTGAGGTGGCTTTAGCTGGTTATAATAAAAAAGATATTAACATTGAATATGCTGATAATCTTTTAACTATTAAATCGGTAAAAGATAATAATTCTGAAAAAAAAGATAGCGAGAGTGGTGTATTACACAAAGGTATATCAAAAAGGTTTTTTAGCAAAACTTTTACAATCGCTGACGATACTGAAGTGAAAAGCGCAGAATTAAAGGATGGACTTTTGAAAGTGTCTCTGGAAAGAATAATTCCTGAAGCCAAAAAACCAAAAGTAATTAAAATACAATAAAATATAATATAGATAGGGGCGGTAATCCGCCTCTATTTATTTAATTTTCGCTTCAATTTTGTTCCAAAATATCTTTTCTAATTTTGAATTATTTAATTTGTTTATTTCCTGTATTCCTGTAGGAGATGTTATATTTATCTCCGTTAGATAGTTACCGATAACATCTATGCCAGCGAAAAAAATGTTATTTTTCTTTAAAAATTTTGATACTGATTTAATAATCTTTCTATCTCTAAAAACTAGTCCAGTTTTTTTTGCAATTCCGCCAGCGTGAAAATTTGCTTTAATTGAATTTTTTTTTGGGATTCTCGCAACGCTACCTTCGTAATTTCCATTAATAAAGATTATTCTTCTATCACCAAATTTAATATCTTTTATAAATTTTTGACATATCAGAGGATATTTGTATTTTTTTAAGGTAGTATTTATTATTCTTCTGCTTTTAGAAATATTATTAGAGATTTTTTGAATACCCTCGCCCCCATTTCCATATAAAGGCTTGATAATTGAAATCTTATTTTTTTTGTGAAATTTTAGAATATTTTTAACATCAGAAGATATAAGCGTGTTTACAATATATTGCTTAAATTCAAACATAGAAAGTTTTTCTGGGTGATTTCTGATAGAGTTTGGTTTGTTTATAACTAAAACTTTATTACTTAATTTTTCTAAAAAGTATGTTGATGTTATATAATTTAAGTCAAACGGCGGATCTTGTCTTATCAGAACAACATTAAAGTTTTCTAGATCGATATGTTGTGCAGTCTTCCTTTTAAATAAATATTTTGAGCCGCTTTTCTTAATCGTAAAAAAATAACCAGAAGCTTTAACCTTATTATTTTCAAGATACAAGTCTTTCGGTTGATAATGAAATAATTTAAAACCTCTAAGATGCGCCTCAAACATAAGCATTAAAGTACTATCGGTCTTCTGATTAATGTTTTTCAAAGGATCCATTTGGAACGCTATTTTAAAAAGCTTCATTTTTTAATAAATTATTTAAATTATTCTTATAAACATTTTTATACCGCGAAGCCAATTTTTCAGAGGGTGTTTCGGATTTATTAATAATATTCTCGATCTCATTTAAAAAACAACTTTCATCTTCATTATTTGCGTTAAGTTTATTTCTTAATTCCAACCCTTTTCTCGATAAACTTAGAAAATATTCAGCATGCTTTTTAATATTTTTTTTATCTAATTCTGTTTTGAACCCTTTTGATACGAACCCATGGTAAGCATCATTAACTTCTTCATATTTCCAGTTCTTCACGTAATCAAAAGCTTCGTCTAGTACTTGGTCATGATATAAAATACCAGTCCAAAAGGCTGGGATGGAGCATATACCCGACCAAGAACAAGAGTCTGCAGATCTAATTTCCAAATATTGTTTTAATCTAACTTCAGTAAATATTGTTGATAAATGATTTTTCCAATCATCTAAAGTTGGCTCATATTTTTCTAAAGACTTCTCGGAGTTGACTAAAAATTTTTTAAAACTTAATCCTTTGCAATCAATTATTTCTTTTCCTCTTTGTATAAAATACATTGGTACATCTAAGGCAAAATCACAATATTTTTCAAAAGAATTGTTCTCAAAAAAGAAAGGTAATAACCCTGATCTCTTTTTATCTGTATCCTGCCAAATATAAGACCTATTAGATAAAAAATTATTTAATTTGTTGTCTTTAAATGGGGAATTTGAGAATAGCGTGGCTGCAATTGGTACTATACAACTAGCTACTTTACATTTTTTTTTAAAATCGTTTTCAGATGTATAATCTATATTGATTTGAGTGGCAGCAGTTCTATGCATCATATCTAACCCTAAAGATCCAACATTTGGCATATAATCTCTCATTATTTGATATCTTTTTTTTTCTAATTTAGGAACCTCTTCAATTTTTACATTAGGGATAAAACCTATGCCAATTATTCCAACACCCATAGAAGTACAAATATTTTTAAGTTCTTTTAAATAAGAATTTACTTCAACACAGGTCTGATGGATATTAGACTGAGTATCTCCTGATAACTCTATTTGATAACCAGGTTCAAAAGTAATATTTAATTTTTCCTTTTTAAATCCGATCGTTACACCATTTTCTTTTACTTCATTCCAATTATTAGCTTTTAATTTTTTAAAAATGCTTTCTAAATTGGGCTCGGGTCCGCTGATGTTTACAGGTTTGCATGTCGTTAAATTAAACAAGAACTTTTCATGCTCAGTGCCAATCATTCTATTCTCTGGCTTTTTACAGCCATTATTAAAAAAATTAATTAAATCATTTTTGTCTATTTTCATAATTTTCAACTTATACCAGAATTTTATTTTAAGTTTGAAATTTAATCCACATCTAAAGTTGTTTTAAGTTTAAAATTTTAGAATCAATAACTATAAAGTCCTTAAATAAGGAGATTTATGTTCGAAAATTATTTTAAATTTAAACAAAATAAAACAGATTTAAAAACAGAGGTTACAGCTGGGATTACAACTTTTTTGACCATGGCTTATATAATGTTTTTAAATCCTATTATTCTAAAAGATGGTGGATTTGATTTTGGTGGTGTTTATACAGCCACAATTTTAGCTTCCGCAATTGCTTGCTTTATAATGGCAGCGTATGGAAAAACTTGGCCAGTAGGATTAGCTCCTGGAATGGGTTTAAATGCATTCATTGCTTATGGAGTTTGTAAAGGTATGGGTTATACTCCTGATCAAGCATTAGGTGCAGTGTTCGTTGCAGGTATTGCCTTTTTATTAATTTCTTTAACGCCTTTAAGAGCGTGGATAATTAATTCAATTCCAAAAAGTCTAAAATTAGGCATTGGTGCAGGTATAGGATTGTTTCTAGCAATTATTGGCTTACAAATTATGGGCGTGTCTGCAAATCACCCTGTAACATTAGTTACACTTGGTAACTTAAAGGATCCAATTGTTTTATTGGCGTGTTTAGCATTTGTAACAATGATTGTTTTAGAAAAGCTAAAAATTAAAGGCAATATCATAATAGGTATATTAGTATTTAGTATAATAGCTTGGGTTTTAGGGCTTGCTAAATTTAATGGAGTAGTCGGATCTATACCTCCTATGAAGCATCTTCTAACATTCGATATGGGTGCAGCTTTATCAGCAGGTATGGTAACCGTAGTATTTACACTTTTCTTTGTGGACTTTTTCGATACTGCAGGAACATTAACTTCAGTAGCTAATGTAGCAGGAAAAGTTGACTCTAAAGGTAAAGTAAAAGATATCGAGAAAGCAATGTTATCGGACAGTGTAGGAACAGTTGCAGGATCCATGTTGGGAACTACTACAGTCACAAGTTACATCGAGTCAGGCTCAGGTATAAAAGCAGGGGGAAGAACAGGTATGACATCATTAGTAATAGGTGTTTTATTTCTTTCTTGTTTATTTTTTGCGCCACTTGCTACATCACTTCCAAAACAAATTGATGGTGCAGCCTTAGTGTATGTAGCTGTGTTGTTTGTTAGAAATATTGTCGACATTGAGTGGGATGATATTTCAGAATCAGCACCGGCGGTATTAGCTATGATCACTATGCCTTTAACGTACAGTATCAGTCATGGTATAGCGCTTGCATTTATTTCTTACGCAGCAATTAAAATTTTAACTGGTAAATTTGCAGGAGTGAACCCAGCGATATGGTTAGTTGCTCTTTTAAGTATACTAAGTTTTGCAGTTTAAAAACGTGATTTAAAGGCACCACATATTTTATGTGGTGCCTTTTTTTATATCTTCAATTCTAATTTCTTCGTACTTTTCAAATGGTTGAACAATCCAAGGATTTGTATCAAGCTTCTTGGCACAAAAATCTGGATCAAAAGTAGAGTGTTTTTTTTTCCATAAAACTGCGGTTTTTATTTCGTTGATATTATTTTTGATAGGATCGTATTTTTTTAGCCATTTAATACTCTCGGTGAGAGTTACCCCGGTATCGGATAAGTCATCGCACAAAAGAATATTGCCTCCTAAATTTTTTGCAGTAGAGCTTAGTTCTCGTGAAAATACTATGTCTCCTTGATTGTCCTCGATACTTTTTCCTGTATAAGATTCAACAGCCAAATATGCACATTTAATTTTAAATATTCTGCTTAAAACATCTATGATAGGCGCGCCACCTCTCATAATGCCAATTAATAAATTAACTTTAAAACCACTACTATGAATTTTAACTGCTAATTCTTCAACAGTTTTGTTGTATTCATCCCAACTTATAATAAGTTTTTCTGCCATAAAACAATCTAATACTTTACTGGAACCGGATCAATACTTCGCCATAAATACCAGGTTGCAACAGTACAATATGGGCTCCATTTATTCCTAAAATAATTTAATTGACTAGAGTTTGGTGGATATTTTGTTTTATAATGAATTGATATGGCTCTTAACAATCCAATATCTTGCACGGGAAATATATTCGGTCGTAATTGATTGAAAAATAAGAACATTTCTGCTGTCCACTTTCCCACTCCTTTAATTGTAGTTAAATATTTAATGGCGTCTTCATCACTTAATTGTTTTAATTTCCGAACAGAAATTGATTTATCAATAAATTTTTTAGTTATAATTTTAATATATTCAATTTTTTGTCTTGATAATCCGCATGACGATAATTGACGTTTGCTTAATTTACTAATTTTTAATGGTCTAATTTTATTTGCTTTTTTCTCTAGTTTTTTCCAAACCGAATTTGCAGCTGCAACCGATATCTGCTGACCAACTATGGATTTTAAAAGTGAGTAATATGCATCATCTCTTGAAACTAAAGATCCTTTATATTTTATAATAAGTTTTCTCAAAATTTTATCTTTTTTTGATAAATGCGTTTTGGCTTTTTTCCAATATAAAGGTTTTGCCATCAGACTTGCCTTATAGGTGTTGTTTTAATTTTTCTTATAGCTTCTCTTCTTATTATAATTGCTGTGCTAGCAATTATGAGCAGAGATCCTAAAAAAGTATACAAAGATGGAATTTCATTAAAAATAAAAATACCTGATATTGTTGCAAAAATTAAGCTTAAATATTTAATTGGTGTAACTTTTGATACTTCAGCGTGCCTTATTGATTTAGTCAGAAATATATTTCCAAGAGATCCTGATATACCAATCAAAATCAAAAATATCAGATCTGGTTGCTTAACTGTCTCCCATTGAAAAAAACAACTGATTGATCCGATAATAATTAATACTACGGTAAAATATAGAGCTATTAAGTAATCAGGCTCAGTAGATGAGAGTTTTTTTATTGCAATAGATATTATGCCGAAACCGATGCAAAATAATATTGGATAAATAGCATAAAAAGAAAATAAATCTGTACCTGGTTTTAAAATTATTAATACTCCTACAAGTCCTGTGATAATCGCTATCCATCTAAAAATTCTTACTGTTTCTTTTAAAAATATAATTGAGAAGATAGTTGCAAATACTGGTGCAGCAAAACTAATTGCTATTGCATCTGCAATTGGCAAATATTTTAATCCCAGAAATAAGAATACCATTGCAAATGCTCCTGCAATAGCTCTAACAGAATGTAATTTAATTTTAGAAGTATAAAATAAATTTTTATAGCGATTTTTAGGAATAATAAAAAAAATTGGTATTAGACCAAATACACCTCTGAAAAGAACTAGCTGAAATATAGGATAAGATGCAGATAAAAATTTAACTAGTATATCCATCGTTGAAAAGCATATGACACTTAGCAACATAAATATAATACCTTGTTGATTTTGAGTGAGCATATGATTTATTATAATACTAAAAAATTTAAATTTAAATGAGCTTAGTAGATACACAATGGTTATACACAAGTCTAAATAATAAAGATTTAAAAATTTTAGATTGTAGTTGGTACTTACCTAATCTAGGTAAAAACGGTAAAGAAGAATATATTAAAGAACGAATACCAGATTCAATCTATTTTGATATTGATAAATTTTCTGATATTGACTGCCCATATCCTCATACACTTTTAAGTAATGAAAAATTCAGTGAAAAACTTGGCAAACTGGGAGTGCAAAATAATAATCATTTAATTGTTTATGATGCATTTGGTATTTTTTCATCATCACGTGCGTGGTGGATGTTTAAATCTTATGGACACAAAAAAGTTTCAATTTTAGATGGTGGTTTAAAAAAATGGAAATTAGATAAGTTACCAATAGAAAAAGGAAATCCGAAAATAATATCTCCAACATTTTATAAAGCTAATTTAACAAGAGAAAATATTGTCAGTTACGATGATGTAAAAAAAAATATCACTAAGCAAAAATTTGTGTTAGTTGATGCACGGCCTAGCGGAAGATTTGATGGGACTAGTCCTGAACCACGTAAAGAAATAAAAAGTGGATCTATACCTAATAGTATTAATATACCATATACCGACCTAGTGGACCAGGTAACTGGGTGTTATAAAAAAAAAGAGGAATTGCAAAGAATTTTCACAAAAAATAAAATCGATGAAAAGACAAACGTAGTATTCTCCTGTGGTTCAGGTGTAACAGCATGTCTAATAGGAAAGGCATATGAAATTGTAACTAATAAAGAGTTTAAAATTTTTGATGGTTCTTGGACTGAATGGGCCATTAGAGAGGGTTTAATTAATAAATAATTATTTTTTAAGACAATTTTACGTGTTTTAAATATTTAAGTATTCAATTATACGTTGAAATGTTAAAATCATAAAATGAAAACTAAAACAAAATTTATTACAATATTATCCGTAATCATTTTTATTATCACTTCGATAATAGTAGGTCGCGCGGTGATGTCGAACATTATATCAAAAAAAATTAAAGAGGCTCGATCAAAACCAATAGGGATTGTGGCAACAAAAGTTAGCAAAGCAAACTTTTTCGATAAACTTGAAACATTTGGTACAGCAATAGCAAACAGAAGTTACTCCATAAGAATAAAAAAAAATGAATTGATTAAATTAATAGATTTAAATAATTACAAAAATATTAAAAAAGGATCTACAATTGCGGTGTTAACCTCTGGGAAAGTGGTAGCTCCGTTTGACGGTAAGATTGGTAAAAGAGAAATAACTCCTGGAATTTTGGGAGGTGATCAAACTATAATAGCAACATTAGATGATATTAAGATATTAAAAGTCGATATTAAAGTACCTGAGAATTATATTAAAATCCTAAAAAGAAATTTAAAAGTTGAAGCTACAACTTCGGCTTTTGATGAAAAGTTTTTCGGTAAAATTGAGACGATTAGTTCAAGAGTCGATCCGACCACGAGATCAATACTTGTACAAGCAAAGATTGATAATAAATCACAAAAATTAATCCCAGGTATGCTAATAAATATAAATTTAATTTTTAACGAAACACAATCGTTAGGGGTTCCAGAACAAGCATTGATTATTCAAAGTACAGATAAATTTGTTTACAAAATTGTAGATGATAAAATTATTAGGACAAAAGTAACAATCGGTAAACGAAATTATGGTAAAATAGAAATTTTAGAAGGACTAAATGAAGGTGATATAATTTTAGCAGAGGGCACAAATAAGGTCAGAACAGGTACAAAAATAAGAATAAATAAATTTCAATAATGTTTTTAACTGAACTTTCAATTAAAAGACCAGTAATTGCTACTGTAATGAGTTTGGTATTGGTTTTATTTGGAGTATTCACCTTTAATAAGATTCCGCTACGTGAACTGCCAGATATAGATACAGCAAAAATTAATATTAGGACTGATTACGACGGTGCGTCAGCTAAAATTATAGATAAACAAATCACACAAAAAATTGAAGAAAGAATTGGAGGAACGCCGGGAGTAATTTCTATAGACTCTATTAGTGAAGATGGGAGATCATCTATCACTCTAGAGTTCGATTTAGGTATTGACTTAGATGTAGCTGCTAATGACGTAAGAGATAGGGTTGCAAGAATTAGCGATGAACTGCCAGAGCAAGCCGAGCCACCACAAGTTTATAAATCCTCAGCAAATAGACGTACAACTATGTGGCTTGCATTTCAAAGTAGCAGAATGTCAGATTTGGAATTAACAGATTATGCTGATCGTTATTTAAAAGATCAATTCGCGAATATTCCAGGTGTGGGATTAATTAGGTTAGGTGGTGAAAGACAATTGTCACTTAGACTTTGGTTAGATCCTGTAGCTATGGCTGCAAGAAATATAACTACTGATGAATTAGAAGATGTATTAAAAACTGAAAATGTGGAATTTCCAGCTGGAAAAATTGAGTCTAAAGACGTTGATCTAGTTATAAAAGTGCAAAAAGCATACAAAAATTTAAATGATTATAATGAACTTGTTCTTAAAAGAGCGCCTGATGGATCTATTATAAAATTAAAAGATATAGCTCGCGTAGAGTTTGGTGCACTAACTACCAATACTCTTTTCAAAGGTAACGGCAATCAAACGGTAGGAATAGGAATTTATCAGCAATCGACGGCAAACACGATTGAAGTTGCACAAAGTATAAAGAAAAAAGTAGAAAAGATAAGGCCTACCCTGCCTCCAGGATCTGATTTAGCTATCTCATTCGATAGATCGGAGTACATTCAGAGTGCTATATTTGAAGTATATAAAACAATTCTTATATCGATAGTTCTCGTCATAATTATAATTTACCTATTTTTAGGAAACTTGACTGGTGTTATTATCCCGGCTGTAACAATCCCAGTAGGGTTAATTTCAACGTTTCTCGCAATATACCTTGCTGGTTTCTCATTAAATTTATTTACGTTAATGGCATTAGTCCTTGCAATTGGAATTGTTGTGGATGACGCAATAGTTATGGGAGAAAATATATCGAGAAGAATGGAAAAGGGTGAAAATAGATTAGTAGCTGCTTACAAAGGTTCAAAACAGGTGGCATTTCCAATTATTGCAACAACTGTCGTTTTAGTATCAGTGTTTTTACCGTTAGTTTTCATCAAAGGTTTAATAGGTAAATTATTTCTTGAAATGGCTGTGACTTTGTCTTTTGCTGTCTGTATATCGAGTTTCGTTGCTCTTTCATTATCACCGATGATCGGTTCGAAATACTTAAAAGTAAAAAAAAGTAAATCAAATATAGTAACAAAATTTAACAATTTTTTTAAAAATTTAGAAAAATTATATTTTGATAGTTTGAAATACGTTATTTCAAAATCGAAAAGTATAATTACATTTTTAGTTTTCATATTGATTATTACGTCATCACTTTTCTTTATTACTAAGAAAGAACTGTTGCCAAAAGAGGATAGGGGCGTTTTCTTTATCATTGTTAAAGCTCCTGAAGGGTCAGGTTTTAACTATACGGCATCAAAAGCAGAAGAAATAGAAAAAATGTTTTTACCAGAGGTTGGTAAAGGTGAGATAAGAAGGCTTCTTTTAAGAGTTCCTGGATTTGGTAGAAGTAGTAAGCAAGTTAATTCATCATTTATTTTGGTTTTACTTGAAAATTGGAGTGATAGAAAAAGAGACGGCAAGGTTATACTGAGGAATTCATTTCAAAAAATCAGTAAAGTATCTGGGGTCATAGCTTTCCCGGTAATGCCACAAGCAATTAGAGCTGGCGGTGTTGAAAAGCCAATTCAATTTGTAATTCTTGGAAATACTTATGAAGAATTAGAAAACTGGAAAAATATTGTAAAAACCGAGGCTTTGAAAAACCCAAATTTATTAAGTATAGAGGATGATTATAATCTCAATAAACCAGAACTAAACATTGAAATTAATAACGAAAAAGCTGCAGATCTTGGAGTGAGTATTCAAGCTATCGGAAGATCGATTGAAACAATGTTTGGTTCAAGAAAAGTTACCAAATTCACAAAGCAAGGCAAAGAATACTCGATTGTTCTACAAAGCGATATTAAAAACAGACAAGAACCGTCGAATTTAAATAAAATTTATGTGAGGTCAAATACTTCCGGAAAATTAATTCCAATCTCAAATATTGTAAGTATATCAGAAAAGGCAACAGCTCCACTGCTAAGTCGATATGATCGACAGCGAGCAGTAACAATTTCTGCAAGAATTTCGGAAAACTATTCAATAGATGAGGCATTAAAATTCTTGAACAAAATAGTTAGTGATAAACTTCCAGAGGATGCAAGAGTTTCTTACAAAGGCGCATCAGAAGAATATAAGAAAACAAACTTTGACTTGTATATAATTTTTGTTTTAGCCTTAATTACAGCTTATCTTGCAATGGCAGCGCAATTTGAAAGTTGGAGACATCCTTTAACAATTATGTTGAGTGTTCCATTTGCAATATTTGGTGGTTTAATTGGTTTGCTAGTTGCAGGTAGCTCAATAAATATCTACAGTCAAATTGGATTAATAATACTAATTGGTTTATCTGCAAAAAATGGAATATTAATTGTGGAGTTTGCAAATCAATTAAGAGTCTCTGGTAAAAAAATTCAAGAAGCAGTTCTTGAAGCGTCGAAAATCAGGTTTAGACCGATACTGATGACGTCATTGTCAACTATCGTAGGAGTTTTACCTTTAATTTTAGGTAGTGGACCCGGTGAGGCCAGCAGACTAACAATTGGAGTAGTTATTTTTATGGGGATGATTTTTACAACCTTTTTTACTTTGTATATTATTCCAAGCATGTATTTAGTGATTGGAAAAAATACAGATAGAATTGATGCTGTCGAAGTTGAGTTAAAAAAACAGATTAAAATATAATATACTTCTTCTTATTTAATTTTCTCTTACATCGATTTAATTGAGACCTATATTTTTTAGCTTGAATACTTACTTGCTTTGCGTAACCTACGACATTAGACTTTTTATTATAGTGCTTATAATTTTTCCAACCCTCGTGATAAGCCAAATACTGTCTAAAATAATTTTTTTTACTAATTTTTAGTCTTTTATAAGTTTGATTAACATACCACCCTATAAAATCTGAAGAATCCTTAAATAATACTCTAGAGGCTAAGGTATTTCCTGTAGATTTTTTATACATATCCCAAGTACCAATTACAGCCTGGGAGTATCCAAATGAACTTGATGGCCTTTTCCATGGTATAATCTTAAAAATTTTAGTTCTTTCAGGCTTTGCTAACCAATCAAATCCACTTTCTTTTTTTATAATTGCCATTTGAAGCTCTATTGGCGCACCCCATTTTCTCTCTGTTTTCTTCGCAAATTTATACCATAAATATTTTTCAGAAAAAATGTTGCATACATTTAACGTGTTTTTTGGAATTGATGTACAAGATGAAATAAAAAAAAATAGTGAACAAATGATAATATTTTTTTTCATTAATAAATTTCTATCTTATAATTACAAAAGGAGGTAGTGAAATTTGGATTTTACTTTTTTTCGTTTTATTTTTTTTTCTCCAATTATGAGGTCTTTCGAATTTGCCCGACCAAATACCTCTACTTTTTTCTTTAGCCTCATTTTCTAGATTCTCAAACATCTTAGAGTATTTTTTATAAGCTACTGCATGTCCCATTTTCACCATGTAACCATTTAAACTATAGGTTAAACTATTCGCGTTAAGATAATCATACCCGCAAATTCCCAATATTCGGCCATATCTATCCTTGCCTTTACTAATGCAAGTAACATTGTAATTATTCTCAACTTTCTCACCAAATTTTTTTGGGGTTATAAGTTTTTTTAAAATTAATTTTTCTAAAAACTCTTTACTTTTTACCCCACACTCGTATTTTTTTGCAAAACTATCTTTGCAAATTTGTTTCATTTCTGGTGCATCTATACCAAAAAGTCTTATCTTTTGATTCTTAATTTTTTTTCCAGGTGTCCCGGCTTTTTGAAAAAATCCGTTTATAACGATTGTATCCCCATCAATTACTCTTACCTTTCCAGAAATAGTGTCTCGAGCTTTGATAGGATTTATAATAATAAAATAAGTAATAATAAAGTTAACTAAAATCAGTTTTAGCTTTTTCATTAAGTTCATCCATCTTTTTCCTGATTTCTTCATCAGGTATATTTTTGCTCTTTAGATCTTCTTTTAATTTTCTGAAAACGTCCTGGTCACCAGCCTCTTTAAAATCTGCTTTAATTACTTCTTGTATATAATTTTTTTTTTGATCTTCGTTATAATTTAAAATATCTGAAACCCATTCTCCAATATATTTGTTTCTTCTCGACTCAATTTTAAATTTCTTTTCCTCATCCATTACATGTTTTTTTTCAAAACCTTTTTGTCTTTTGTCAAATTCACTCATGTTTTTTATTATAATAAAAGAATACTGATACCGCAACAACTCCACAAACATTCATTAACAAATCTAAATTTTCATAATACCTATTTGGAATGATTAAATGTACAACTTCAAGTATAATACTAAGAAGCATTAAAAATATAAAAATTTTTCTAAATTTATGAGTATTGTAAAAACTTAAATATGCAAAAATAGATAAAACAAAATAAGAAATAAAGTGACTAAACTTATCACGCGACGGTGAAGTTGATGCATCACCTATTAAAATTAAGTTTACTAAATTGCCTGGGAAAACTGAAACTGCTATTAAAAGAATTAATAGTAAGAAGAAAATGTATTTAACAAATTTTAAGTGTTTGTTGTAATCCATTTTAAAAACTCTTTGTTGCCATATTTGATTTCTAAAAATAGAATACAAGGGATATCATATGAATGTAATTTTTTAACAGTCTTTTCTATTCTTTTGACGTTTTTTTGTGCCGTTTTAGCAAGTAAAATTACTTCCTTATTTTTAGTTAATTTTTTTTTCCAACGAAATATTGATGCGACGTTTTTAATAATATTTGCACAAGCAATCAATTTGGAACTAATGAGTTTATCTGATATTAAAATAGCTTCTTTATTGTTCTTACATGTTATATATAAAATTACATGGTTGCTCATATTTAAAAATTTAACATATTAATTAAAAATGATTAAATTAATTCTTTTGCGTCATGGACAAAGTCAATGGAATCTGGAAAATAGATTCACTGGTTGGTGTGATGCAGATTTAACAGAACAAGGAGTAAGCGAAGCAAAAAAAGCAGGGTATTTAATAAATAAGAAAAATATAATTTTCAATTTTGCATTCACGTCTTTTCAAAAAAGAGCAATTAAGACATTATTAAATCTTATAGAAGAGCTTGATAAGCCTATAAAAAATGTAACTAAAGCTTGGCAACTTAATGAAAGGCATTATGGCGCTTTACAAGGACTGAATAAAGCAGAAATGGCAAACAAACATGGCGAGAAACAAATTATGATATGGAGAAGAAGTTTCAACACGCCCCCTCCTCCATTAGATAAAAATGACCCAAATCATCCAAGAAACATGAAAATCTATTCTTCAATAAATCCAAATGATATTCCAGACACAGAATCTTTAAAAAATACCTACGAGAGATCTGTCCCATATTTTAAGTCTAATATTGAACCAGTTTTAAAATCAGAACAAAATGTTTTGATTGCAGCTCATGGAAATAGTTTGAGGGCTATTTGTAAATATTTGTTTAATATTTCCGATAAGATGATTGTTAAGTTAGAGATACCAACTGGCAATCCTATTGAAATAGATTTAGATAATAAGTTAAAAGTAATTAATTACTCCTACATGGACGTAACGAGAGCTAAAGAAATCTATTTTAATAAGTAATTTTCTGTTTTAATAATTTATTATAAATTTCAAAATCAGTGACATGTAAAAAACTATCATCATGCTTTTGGCCTATAATTTTATTTTTAACAATCAAATCGCTCCATATTTCTCTTACCGAAAAGAAAGATTTACTCTTATTCTCAAGTACTTTTTTATTAAGAATTTGACAACCAGTAAAAATATAGTTCTTAGGATTGTTCAATAATAAATCTTTTTCGTCTAAGCCAAAATCACATGGTAATCTTTTATCAAAACTTAACTCTTTTGTAGTAAGCAATAAGGCTCCCTCAGCTTTAGTATCAAAATATTTCTTTTTCATTATATTAAAGCTTGAAACATATTTTTTTTGCCAAATAGTGTCGCTATTCATTACTATAAAGTGTTCGTCTGTAAAAAAAGTCTTAGCATTTACTAAAGCTCCGCCAGTATCTAGTATTTTTTCTTCGTAAAAAATTTTTATTTTATTATCAAATTTGTTTACATAATCGGAAATTTGGTTAGCTAAGTAGTGGGTATTGATAGCGATATTTTTTACCCCTATCTCCTTTAAAAATTTTATTGAGTAGTTTAATAAATGTATACCAGAAATTTTTAATAATGGTTTAGGAGTGCTCTTTGTTAATGGCATAACTCTCTTACCAAATCCTGCACATAAAATAATGGCATTCTGAATATTCATATTTTAATTTTTCTTTTCTTCTTATTACAATATTGATTCAAAATATTTCTCAATTCATATAAATAATTATATTTTAGTTTTTCATCGAGAATTTTCCAGGTATTGGGTATGTACTTAATATATTTATATTTTCCATCTCTTTTGTACAATCTTATAAATATACCAATTATTTTTAACAATCTTTGTACAGAAAAGAAATAGTAGCATTTTTTAAAATTTTTAATTTCTTTTTTTGAGATATTTTTTTTTATATAAAAATTTAATAAATTTAATCTTAAAGACTCTGATGATTTAATCCTTACATCATCTATCAAGGAAGTCAGATCATAACTTTTATGTCCTTTTACTGCGTCTTGGCTGTCAATAATACCAATTTTGTTTTTACTAACTAATAAATTTTCTGCATGAAAATCCCTATGAACGAAAACTGAGTCCTTCAATTCTAACTTGCTATAAAGCTTATTTATTTCTTTATTGATTTTATTTTTAATTAATTTTGCTTTTTTATTACTGTAGTTCATAGGTAAGAACCAATCAAAAAATATGTTAGTTTCATTATCAAGAAAATTTTTTGAGTAAGAAGGAATTTGTGCCTTTTTTAGCATATTTTCGTTTTGAATTTTTATAAGCAAATCAATTATTTTTTTATAATTTTTTAGTTTTTTCTTTCCACTTAATAAGGTCTTAAAACTTTTTAAGCCTAAGTCCTCTACGATTACATAATTTTTCTTAATTTTTTCATCTATAAGCTTGGGTGCAGCGAAACCAGATTTTATGAGAATTTTATTAATTTTAATGTAATTGTATAAATTTGATTTTTTATTTTTTGTGCAAAAAATCAATATAAATTTTTTTCCTTTTTTATTAAAACGGTAAAATGATCGAAAAGATGCATCACCCACAATTTTTCGTGGTTTAATTTTTAAATCTTCCGAAATTTTTGATATAAATTTTTCTACTTTTCTCATTATTAGCGTATTTCAATTTAATGCTTATTTTATTAATTTTTTTTTTATTCAATAATTTTGGCCACTCAACTAAATTTATAAACTGATCTTCATAATCAAATATTCCGATATTATCTAAATCTTTTTTTGATTTTAATCTATATAGATCATAATGAGCAATAGAAATTCTATTATTAACATCATAATACTGTACTATATTAAATGTAGGACTTAATACTTCTACAATTTTTTTTTTAAATTTTTGGTTAAAGTGATTTATAAAATATTTTGCAAATGTCGTTTTTCCAACACCTAGCTCCCCTTCTAGAAAAATATAGTCACCTTTTTTAACTTTATTAGATATTTTTTTTGCTATTTTAGATAGATCTTTTTCTGTAATTTGTTGCATTCAAATTAGTATCTATAATCATCATTTTTGAAAGGCCCAGATTTTGAAACTCCTATATAACTTGCTTGACCATCGGTTAGTTTTGTCACCTTAGCACCAAGTTTATCAAGATGAAGTTCTGCAACCTTCTCATCTAATTTTTTTGGTAACACATAAACTTTATTTTCATAGTTGCTGGAGTTATTCCAAAGCTCTATTTGTGCCATTACTTGATTTGTAAAGGAAGCACTCATAACAAAGCTGGGGTGTCCAGTTGCGCATCCTAAATTTACTAACCTTCCCTCAGCTAACAGAATAATTCTTTTTTTATCTGGAAACTCTATTTCATGAACTTGAGGTTTGACTTCATTCCATTTATAATTTTTTAAACTGTCAACTTGAATTTCATTATCAAAATGTCCAATATTACAGAGTATTGATCTGTCCTTCATTTTTCGCATATGCTCTATTGTAACTATATCTTTATTACCAGTTGCAGTAACTACAATATCGGCTTTATCAACTACTTCATCCATTAAGACTACTTCGTAACCTTCCATTGCAGCTTGTAAAGCACATATTGGATCACTTTCTGTTATCATCACTCTTGCGCCGCTTTGTCTAAGAGAAGCAGCACTTCCTTTTCCTACATCTCCATAACCAGCTACAACTGCAACTTTGCCTGACATCATAACGTCAGTTGCTCTTCTTATTCCATCTACTAAGCTCTCTCTACAGCCATACAAATTATCAAATTTAGATTTTGTTACTGAGTCATTTACATTAAATGCAGGTATCATTAATTTTTTTTGGTTTTCCATTTTTTTTAAAGCCTTAACACCAGTTGTAGTCTCCTCCGAAACACCTTTGATACCTTTTAGTAAATCTTGATAATCTGAATGCATCAAAGCTGTTAGATCTCCCCCGTCATCTAAAAGAAGGTTTGGCTTCCAGTTTTTTTGCCCTTCAATTGTTTGTTTTATACACCACCAATACTCTTCCTCTGTTTCGCCCTTCCATGCAAAGACCGGTATGCCTTTTTTAGCAATTGCTGCTGCAGCGTGGTCTTGAGTAGAAAATATATTGCATGATGACCATCTGACTTCTGCGCCTAAATCTACTAATGTTTCTATTAGCACTGCTGTTTGAATTGTCATATGAAGACAACCTACTATTTTTGCACCCTTTAATGGTTTGTTTTTTTTATACTCATTTCTAATTGCCATTAATCCAGGCATTTCGGTTTCAGCTAAGGAAATCTCCCTATCACCGAAATCTGCATTGTTAATATTTTTAACTTTATAATCAGGCATGTCCGAGGTTACTAGCAACAATTAATACACAAATCAATTATGTATTTTTTGGTATTTGGATGTCAATTACTGCTCCATTGTTTTCTGTTAAATTATAAGCTTTGATTGTACCTTTGTGAGACTCAATTATATTCTTAACAATATTTAGTCCTAAACCTGAATGTTTACCTTTAGTATCTTCGGGTCTGTAACTATAAAATCGGTCAAAAATTTTATCTAAATTTTTCTCTTCAAAACCTGTACCTTCATCTCTAACGTTAATCCTATAATTATTGTCTAACTCTTCTAATTTAATTGAAACCTTGCTATCTTTTGGGCTGAAAGAAACTGCATTGTCCAATAAGTTAGCAATAACTTGCTCAATTCTACTTTCTATACCAAATATTTTAGAACCATTTTGTAGTTTGTGGTCAAATTTAATAATTATTTTTTTTTCTAGGTTTTTGGGGTCAACATTAAAATCTTCTATTACACTTTCAATCGTTTCCTTTAAGTTAAATTCTTTTGCAACTGATCTGGATTGACTAGCTTCATCTTTTAGAACCTGAGAGTAGTCAGTAATTAATCTTTCAATTCTCTCAACATCGTTAGAAAGTATTTTTAAAAGTTTTATTTTTTTGTCTTCATCTTTTGTTGTGTTTAATAATTCTGAT
This sequence comes from Pelagibacteraceae bacterium AG-359-E06, assembly GCA_003280495.1. Taxonomy (GTDB): domain Bacteria; phylum Pseudomonadota; class Alphaproteobacteria; order Pelagibacterales; family Pelagibacteraceae. The sequence goes on along the minus strand of QCET01000010.1, from coordinate 8,892 downwards.
GCACTTTTAAGCGATGCCAAAGGATTTCTAATTTCGTGGGTTAGATCAGATGCAAATCTTTCTGCCATTTCAATTCTTTGATAAAGTTTTGTGGTCATGTTAGTTAATGATCTTGATAAATTTCCAATTTCATCATCTCTACTCACAATATTATCATTACTATTATTTTTAGGATTTTCATACGAGATTTTTTTTGCATATAAATTAAGGAATCTAATAGGGTTAATTATATATTGATTTAAGAAAAATGAAAAAATTGAAATCACTATAACCGCAATTAACACTGATCTTAAAACAAAATTTTTTCTTTCTTCAATTGCTAAAAAAATATCATTTGATATCTCTGAAATAGTTATAATAATTTTTTTGTTATCATACGTAGAGACCAATGAAGACGTATGTATAATAAAATTATTATTAATGTTCTCTTTCTCTACTAAAAATTTATTTTTTTGATCCTCGACATTAATTTTTTTTAAGAACGCGTAATTAATATTCATTTCTTTATTTGAATTTTGTTCAGATAGATTTTTTGAAGTAATCTCTTCGTTGAGTTTACTCATTTCAATTTTGGTATCACTAAAAAATATACTTTTATCATAGTCTAAAACTAAAGAGTCTAAAATTAGTTTCTTATCAATATTAAAAAAACGTATTTGGTCGATTTCGTCTAAAATAAAACTAGACTTGGTTAGAAATTTTCTAATTGAATTTGAATTATTTTGTATCTTTTGAATTTTTAAATTACTTTCTATATTACTGATTATGTTTTGATGTTTTTTTGAGGTTTTATTTATTAATTCAGGTTCGATAGCCAAAAGATAAAGAAATGTAAAAAAGCCAAGAATTAAAAAAGCCATAAGATTAAAAACCAAGAACTGATTTAGTAATGATTTGGATGATAATAATCTAGTTATCATGTATTAGCATTCCAGCGATATCCACTACCATATCTGGTTTCTATTGATGAAAATTCCTTGTCAATTTTTTTAAATTTTTTTCTAATTCTTTTTACGTGACTATCAATTGTTCTATCCTCAATATCACTACTTTCCTTATAAGCTATTGTCATTAAATGGGAACGTTCTTTAATTATACCTGGTCTTTTAGCAAGCTCATAAACAATTTGAAATTCTGTCGTAGTGAGTTTATCTGGTAAAGTTTTATTGTCCCATTCGCACTCAAGTTGTTCAGGATCTAACATTAATTTTCCTTGTTTAATTATATTTTTATTTTGCACTATTTTTTGATCTTTTTTTCTAAACTGAACTTTAATTCTTTCGATGAGTACTTTTATGGAAAACCCACCAGATTTCTTTATAAAATCATCTGCACCTAATTTTAATCCAAGTAATTCGTCAACTTCATCATCTTTGGAGGTTAAAAAAATAACGGGTATATCTGTTTTCTTTCTTAGTTTTTTTAAAAGTTCTTCACCATTCATTCTTGGCATCTTTATATCTATTATTGCTAAGTCAGGCGGTGTTCTTGAAATTCCAATAAATGCACTCTCACCATCCAGATAAGTTTGTACTTTAAAACCTTCATTTTCCAATGCCATTGAAACACTTGTTAAAATATTTCTGTCATCGTCTACAACCGCAATTACTTTTGTCATGATTCATGCGATAATATCAAAAATAGACAAAAATAAGACTATTTTAATGTGCTTCATTCCAGTTTTTTCCACTATTTATGTCGACAATTAGAGGTACTGAAAACTTAATTTCTGGTTCTGTTGCATGTTCCATCTGTTGAACTACTAATTTGGAGACCTCTGAGGTATTAGACGATTTAACCTCAAAAAGTAATTCATCATGAATTTGAACTAACAATTTAGCATTAATTATCTTTTTATTAATTTTTTTATCTATTTTAATCATCGCAAACCGCAAAATATCAGCAGCTGTGCCTTGTATAGGTGCATTGATAGCTGCTCTTTCTTGAAAAGATCTTATTGTGTGATTTTTATCATTAATACCCTGAAAATGACATTTTCGGTCAAATAAAGTTTTTATGTACCCGTGTTTCTTACAAAATTTTAAAGTTTCATTCATGTATGATTTAATTTCAGGAAATTTTTTAAAATATGATCTAAGAAACTCATCTGCTTCTGAATTAGAGACAGAGATCTGTTTTGCAAGACCATATGCTGAAATTCCATAAATAATTCCAAAATTAATTGCCTTTGCTTTTCTTCTCATGTCTTCATTAATTTCATTTGGTTTCTTAGAGAATATTTGACCCGCAGTGATGTTATGTATATCCTCTTTGTTTTTAAATGCGGTTTTTAATTCCTTGACGTCTGCCATATGAGCTAACACTCTCATTTCTATTTGACTGTAGTCTGCAGAGATTAATTGATATCCTTTTTCTGATACAAAAGCCGATCTAATTAATTTTCCCTCATTTGTTTTAATTGGGATATTTTGTAAATTTGGTTCTGCAGAAGCCAACCTTCCAGTATTTGTTGCCGCAAGTAAAAAAGATGTATGAACTCTTTTAGAGCTATCATCAACATACTCTGGTAAAGCGTCAGTGTAAGTGCTTTTTAATTTAGACTTTTGTCTCCACTGCAAAACTAAATTTGGAAATTCATGTCCCTTATTTGCAAGATCCTCAAGAACTGAAACATTTGTAGCAAAGTTACCTTTTTTTGTTTTTTTTGTGCCAGAAATTTTTAATTTTTGATATAGAATATCACCTAATTGTTTAGTTGAACCAATGTTAAATTCCTCGCCTGAGATTTTGAATATTTTTTTTTCAATCTGACTTAAATCTTTTTTAAAGTTATTTGATAAATCGTTTAGTATATCAGTATCAATTTTAATCCCAGCTTGTTCCATTCTTGCTAGAATTTTTATCATTGGTTTTTCAAGATTTTCGTAAACACTTAATACTCTTTCTTTAAACAGTCTTTCTTTAAAAATATTATATAATCGCAAAGTGATATCTGCATCTTCGCATGCATATTCTGAGGCGATATCAATGGGGACATAATCAAAGGTTATTTCTGATTTACCCGTACCAACAATATCTTTAAATTTTATAGTTTTGTGACTTAAATGTAAATCGGATAACAAGTCCATGTTATGTCTATTTTTGCCAGCGTCTAAAGAATAAGATTGAAGCATCGTATCCTCTATTGATCTCACGTTAACTCCAAACTTATTAAAAATTTTATAATCAAACTTAAAATTTTGACCAATTTTAATTATTCCTTCATCCTCTAAGTAAGGCTTTAAGATGTTAATAACATCATCTCTAATGAGCTGCGACTTAATTAACTTATCATTTTTGTTTTTATGATTTAAGGGTACATAAATTGCTTCAAATTCTTTACAGGAGATGGACAACCCTACAAGCTCTGCTGTTTCTGCATTTAAGGAATTTGTTTCTACATCAATAACAAAAAAACCTCTATCTTCGCAAACTTTTAAATACTTTTTTAAATCATCAATTTTTAAAATAACATTATAATTATTTTTACCTTTTTGAGTTTTTGTCTCAGCTTTTTTAATATCATTTGAAGTTTGATTAATATCATTTGAAGGAGATGATATTTTTTTATACAAACGAGAAAATTCCATTTCTTGTAAAAAATCAGATAGTTTTTTAGTATTTTGTGGCTTTAAGATTAAGTCTTCAATTTTATATTTAATTGGGACATTCTCGTCTAAAGTTACTAATTTTTTACTGATTATCGCCTTATCTTTATTATCATTTAAAGTCTGCCTTCTTTTTGGTTGTTTAATTTTATCAATATTTTTCAAAAGTCCATCTAAATCTTTAAATTTATTTATAAGCTCAGCTGCAGTTTTGATTCCAATACCAGGTACACCAGGTATATTATCAACTGAATCCCCTGCTAATGACTGGACATCTATAACCTTATCCGGTGTAACACCAAATTTTTCTTTAACCTCTTTTGATCCTATGAGTTTTTCTTTCATTGGATCAAACATTTTTGTTTGATCGTCTACAAGTTGCATCAAATCTTTATCTGATGAGACTATAGTAACTTTAATATTTTGTTTTTTTGCAGAATTTTTAAAAGTAGCAATTATGTCGTCTGCTTCAAACCCTTGCATCTCTATTGATGGCAAATTAAATGCATTAACTGCTTTTCTGATATAATCGAATTGTGGAATTAAATCTTCTGGAGCGTCATCCCTGTTAGCTTTATATTCTTTATATATCTCATTTCTAAAGTTTTTTCTGGCACTATCAAAAATTACTGCGATATGGCTCGGTTTTTGATCAGTAGTATCGTTTCTAGCTTGCTCGAGAAATTTTTGCAACATATTGCAAAAGCCACTCACAGCGCCAACAGGTAATCCATCACTTTTTCTAGTTAGTGGGGGTAATGCATAATATGCTCTAAAAATATAACCTGAACCGTCAATTAAATATAAATGTTTATTTTGTATCGACATAGATTTAATATTAATTAAACATATCATAAACATTAATTTATGAATAACTCAATTGCATTAGAAGTTAAGAATGTGTGTAAAACATATCTCACAAAAACAGGTAATGTAGATGCGCTTAAAAATATAACATTATCAATTAAACAGGGAGAGATCTTTGGTTTACTTGGTCCAAATGGTGCTGGTAAGTCAACCTTTATAAATATTTTAGCAGGAGTTGTAGTTAAAACGTCAGGTCTTGTAAATGTTTGGGGATTTGATTTAGATGCAAATCCACGACATGTCAGAGCATCTTTAGGTATTGTTCCTCAGGAGATAAACGTGGACGCATACTTTTCTCCTAAAGAATTACTTGAAATACAGGCTGGATTATACGGAGTCGAGAAAGACAAAAGAATAACTAGTGAAATTTTAAAATTAGTTAATTTAGAAGACAAGGCTGATGCATATTCTAGAAGTTTATCTGGAGGAATGAAAAGAAGATTACTAGTAGCTAAAGCTATGGTGCACAAACCACCAATTTTAATTTTAGATGAACCAACAGCTGGTGTAGATGTAGAACTTAGAAGAAAACTATTAGACTCAATCAAAAAACTTAATGATCAAGGAGTTACGATTATTTATACAACTCATTATTTAAAAGAAGCTCAAGATATTTGCGATAGAATTGCTATTATAAATCAAGGTGAACTAATTGCTTTAAATTATACCAAAGAATTGATAAAAGATAATCCGGATTTAGAGGAAGTTTTTTTAAACTTAACAAAAAATGGATAAAATTTTATTAAAAAATATTTATACGCGAAAGTTGAATTTAATACTTATAGTGTTTGTAGGAACTTTATTACTTACATTATCTGCAAAAATTAAAGTTCCTTTTATTCCAGTACCAATGACTATGCAAACTTTCATAGTTTTATTTTTAGGATATTATTTAGGACCTAAATTAGCTTTAGCAACGGTTGCTTTATATATTTTTGAGGGCGTATTAGGTTTTCCAGTTTTTACTGATACACCTGAAAAGGGTATAGGGATAAGTTATATTGTGGGGCACACAGGAGGATATATACTTGGTTTTATTATAAGTTCCTTTTTAGCTGGTACACAAAATTACAACAGAAATTTCTTTTCTAACTTATTTAAATTATTACTATCAGTTTTGCCAATCTATATTTTAGGACTTTTATGGTTAGGTAATATTATAGGTTGGGATAAACCAGTTTTGGAATTTGGGTTATATCCATTTATCTATGCTGAAATTTTCAAATTAATTTTACTTTCAGTAATAATATCGAAATTTAATTTTAGATTATTTAGGTGATCTTTTAGATAAAATTCTTTGAAGGGTTCTTCTATGCATTTTTAATCTTCTAGCAGTTTCGGAAACATTGCGATTACATAATTCGAATACTCTTTGAATATGCTCCCATTTTACTCTATCTGCTGACATAGGATTTTCAGGCGGTGCGGCCTTCTTATTTGGTTCAGCTAACAATGCTGCCTCTACATCTTCTGCATCAGCTGGCTTAGAAATATAATCAATTGCGCCAGCTTTAACTGCGGCAACGGCTGTGGGTAAATTACCATATCCTGTTAACATAACGATTCTACTGTCAGGTTTTAATTTATGGATTTCTTGAACTACATCTAATCCATTTCCATCTAAAAGGCGCAAGTCTATAGCGGCAAACGCTGGTGGGGCCTTTTTAACCATTATAATTGCTTCTTCAACGCTTTTAGCAAGAAAAGGTTTGAACCCTTTGTTTTCCATAGCCCTACCTAGCCTATTTCTGAACGGGTCATCATCATCCACAATCAGCAAAGATTTGTCCTGAAATTCAGCTATATTTAGCTTTTTTGAGCTTATTTTCATTATTTATATATAATCAAGAAATGATCATAATCAAGTGACACAAAGTCAAAAAACAGCTTCCATAAAATATTTTTTCCAAAATATTTTATTCTTTACATAATTTAGAAATCCTTTATTGGGGAATTATTAATTATTTTTATAATAATTATTTTTAACTATTGAGAGGTTATATGAGATGGCTAAGTTTAGATCCGTTGAAGAGCTGGTTAAGCAACTACGACCAGTAGATCCTGTATATTGTTATAGAAAAGATAGCATTAAATCAGCTACGAATTGGTTTAACGCAAATTTTCCAGGTAAAGTACTTTACGCTGTCAAATGTAACCCAAATGAAAAAGTCCTAAAAACTATTATTTCTTGCGGTATAGATAATTTTGATGCTGCTTCTCTAGAAGAAATCAAACTCATAAAAAAATTATCAATAAACGCTAGAATTTACTTCATGCATACAATTAAAAATTCAAAAAGCATTGGCGAAGCATATTTTAAATATAATGTTAGGGACTTTGCTTTCGATAGCAAAGATGAGCTGGATAAAATATTACAGTCAACTAATAATGCTAAAGATTTAAATCTTTTCTTAAGATTGCAAACATCTAATGAGCATGCTGAAATTGATTTATCAAAAAAATTTGGTGCAACTGTTAATGAAGCTACACATTTGATTAAGCTAGCTCAAAGTTACGCTAAAAAACTTGCAGTAAGCTTTCATGTAGGGTCACAGTGTATGAATCCAATTTCATATTTAAAGGCGATAAAAGATATAGGTTTGCTGATTAAAAGAACAGGAATTACACCAGATATAATAAATGTTGGCGGAGGATTCCCAACTACATATCCTGATTTATACCCTCAACCTTTAAAACATTACATAAAAGAAATAAATAAAGGAATTGGAAAACTAAATTTAAATAAAAAAGTGGAACTTATTTGCGAGCCTGGAAGAGCCCTCGTTGCGGAAAGTGGTTCAACAATTGTTAAGGTTGAATTAAGAAAAAAACAAAGTCTATATATTAATGATGGAACGTATGGATCTTTATTTGATGCAGGGCAACCTAAGTTTATTTTTCCATCAAAAGCTATTCAACCTGATAAAAATTTTACAAAGCGTATCATACCTTATAGTTTTTTTGGCCCTACATGCGATGGCTTAGATTACATGAAAGGTCCATTTAATTTACCTAGTAATATAAAACAGGGTGACTACATCGAGATTGGTCAACTAGGTGCGTATGGTATTAGTATGAGAACAAAATTTAACGGTTTCTATTCGTCAGATATACACGAAGTTGAGGATAATCCAATAATGTCAATTTATAATGCTGATGAGAATAATAATATTAAAACATTATTCGCATAACATTAATGGATAATAATAAATCCAGTTTTCTAAATTCACCAGTAGAACATATTGATATAACTTCATTTGATTCTAGACCTATAATAAAAGCGATGTCCAAAATGTCGTTTACATCTCGAGAGATAGCAAATGCAGCAAAAATTTATAATAACATGTTATCAGATAAAGATTGTACTATTTTTTTAACGATCGCGGGTTCGACTTCGGCTGCTGGGTGTATGAATCTTTATTCGGAATTAGTAAAAAATAATATGGTCGACGCAATTGTCGCTACTGGAGCATCAATAATAGATATGGATTTTTTTGAAGCTCTTGGATTTAAGCATTACCAAGGTTCACAGTTTCAGGACGATAACCTATTAAGGAATAATTATATAGATAGAATATATGATACATATATAGACGAAGAAGAGCTTCAAGCTTGTGATAAAAAAGTATGTGAAATTGCTAACAAACTAGAGCCAGGTCCATACACATCTAGAAAATTTATAAAATATCTAGGAGAATATCTAAAAAATAATGCCAAAAAAAAGGGGTCTTTAATTCAAACAGCATACGAGGAAAATGTTCCAATATTCTGCCCGGCATTCACAGACAGCTCAGCTGGGTTTGGATTAGTAATGCACCAAGAAGAAAGGCCCAAAAACCATATAACAATTGACTCTATTAAAGAATTTAGAGAATTAACTGAAATAAAGCTTAAATCAAAAAGTTCAGGGCTATTTATGATCGGTGGAGGAGTACCTAAAAATTTTATTCAGGATACGGTTATTTGTGCCGAATTATTAGGAAAAAATGTTGAAATGCATAAATATGCTATTCAAATAACAGTCGCTGACTCAAGAGACGGAGCGTGTAGTTCTTCCACTTTAAAAGAAGCAAGTTCTTGGGGTAAAGTAGATGTCAAAGAAGAGCAAATGGTATTTGCAGAAGCTACATCCGTCTTACCTCTAATTGCGAGCGATGCATATCACACTGGAAATTGGAAAAACCGAAAAAAAAAGAATTTTCAAAATATCTTTGATGTCTAATATAAAAATTGCAATAATACAAATGAGAATGGTTTCCTCTCGAGTGAAAAACCTGAACAATGCAATAAATAAAATACGTAAAGCACACCAAAAGGGTGCAAAAGTAATATGTCTACCAGAATTATTTTTAACAAATTATTTTTGTCAAGTTGAAAAACACTCAAACTTTAAACTGGCAGAAAAAATTCCTGGTCC
>QCET01000009.1 GCA_003280495.1 Pelagibacteraceae bacterium AG-359-E06 | reverse complement strand
TTGCGCTTCCAGTTTCAACTTGTGTCCATGATATTTTAGAATTTTTTCCTCGACATGCTCCACGTTTTGTAACAAAATTATAAATCCCACCATTACCTTCTTTGTCTCCAGGATACCAGTTTTGCACAGTTGAATATTTAATTTCTGCATCATCTAGCGCAACTAGTTCAACATTAGCAGCGTGTAGTTGATTTTCATCTCTCATTGGCGCGGTACAGCCTTCTAAATAACTAACGTAGCTACCTTTGTCCGCAATAATTAAAGTTCTTTCAAATTGACCAGTGTTTGAAGCATTAATTCTAAAGTATGTAGATAGTTCCATCGGGCATCTTACTCCTGGAGGTATATAAACAAATGAGCCGTCCGTAAAAACAGCCGAGTTTAAAGTCGCAAAATAATGATCTGTTAATGGAATGACTGAACCTAAATATTTTTTAACTAATTCGGGATGTTCTTTTATCGCTTCTGAAATTGAACAAAATATTACACCAATTTTTTTTAATTCATCTTTAAAAGTTGTCGCTACAGAAACAGAGTCAAAGACGGCATCCACTGCAACACCAGACAGTCTTTTTTGTTCTTCTAATGGTATACCAAGTTTTTCATAAGTCTTTCGAATTTCGGGATCGATTTCATCTAGTGATTTTGGCTGATCTTTTAAACTCTTAGGAGCAGAATAATAATAAAGATCTTGATAATCAATTTTTGGATATTTTGGTTTTTGCCAATCAGGTTCTTTCATTTTTTTTAATCTTTCATAAGCTTTCAATCTCCAAGCTAACATCCACTCAGGCTCTTGTTTTTGTTTTGATATGAATTTGATAGTCTCTTCATTTAGACCCTTGGGAACCTCAATTGTTTCAATATCGGTTACGAATCCATGAGTGTACTCTGAATTTTCTTTATATTTCTTTATTAGATCTTCACTTTTTGTCATATATTATATTCTTTGCTAAATTTTTTTAATGAACTCTATAATAATGTGATATAAGCACATTTCAAATTTAATCAATATTACCATATGAAGCACGCAAATGCTGAAGTATTTATCAATGGCCCGGATGGTAAATTAGAGGCAAAATACATACAAAGTAAGAGGGAAAACTCTCCAATTGCGCTAATACTCCATCCTCACCCAGAGTATGGTGGTACTATGAACAATAGAGTTGTTTATAATGCTTATCACACATTTTTAAAAAACGGATTTTCAGTATGTAGATTCAATTTTAGAGGCGTAGGAAAAAGTGAGGGAAAATTTGAAAACGGACTCGGAGAGTTAGCAGATGCAGCGGCTGCCTTAGACTTTGTACAAAGAAGCAATCCGAACTCAAACGAAAGTTGGGTAATAGGCTTTTCATTTGGTGCACTTATATGTATGCAATTACTAATGCGAAGACCAGAAATTTTTAGATTCGTGGCCATTTCACCACAGCCAAACATTTTTGATTTTAATTTTCTTGCACCATGTCCTACTTCTGGATTGATAGTTTACGGGAATGGAGATCAACTTGTGCCAAAAGAATCTATGCAACAATTAAAGACTAAGCTTATTAATCAAAAAAATATTACTGTAGAGTTTGATGAAATTAAAAACGCAAACCATTCGTTTGTAAATCTTGATGCTGAATTCAACAACAGTTTAAATAATTACATTCAAAAAGAGTCAAGGTTATTTTAAATTACAAAATTTTGCCTCCTGTACAGGCCTTTAACGTACCAGTAGTTTCAGGGAATGATATGTTTTTACCCAAGGTAGTCCTTACTGACAAATATGCAAATGCCTGAGACTCTATAAAATCTCCATTGTAATTTAATTTGTCAATATTATATGCTTTGTCTTTTAAAAATCTCATTAAAGTTTTATTTTTTCTGCCTCCTCCACAAACTAAACTTTTCTTTAAATTATTACGTTTACAAAATTCCAATATCAATTCAGCTGTAATAAAAGTTAATGTTTTTAGTCCATCAAGTTTATTAAGTCCTCTAAACTCACTAATACTAAAATCAGCAGTATCAAAAGATATATTTACGTTTTTTTCAAATATAAATCTATCAATGAAATTATTTGCGGAAATTTGATTTATACTTCCTTGTGCAGATAATGAACCATCAAGGTCAAATTCTTTATTGAAAAATTTTTTTGCCCACTCATCTAGTAAACAATTACCAGGCCCTATATCTGTAGAATAAAAAATTGAATTTTTTCTAAAAGTACAATTTGATATACCACCGATATTTATAACGCTGTCAAACTCAGTATTTTTTTTTAAAATTAAAAAATGATATATTGATGCGAGAGGTGCGCCTTTACCACCATTTAACAAATCATTATTTCTAAAATCGTAAATGATATTTTTTTTTACTATATTCTTTATGATTTCAGCGTTTCCAACCTGATATGATATTTTGTCTTTTGCTGAATGAAATAATGTAAATCCATGAAAACCAAACATATCGAAGTCTGTACCGCAGTCTTTTATGAAATCTAAACAATAATTTGCAATTAAATTACTAAATTGTAATTCTAGATTAATAAACTCTTTACTTTTAATCTTTTCGCTAAATGCTTTTATATCACTTATGGAATTTTTAAAATTTTTTAATTTATTTTTTAAATTCTTATCAAATTCAAAAAATTTATTATTTAATATTTTTACCTCATCAGTCCCATTGGTCATAATTAAAGAAAAATCAATTCCATCACAAGATGATCCGCACATAGCTCCAATAGATTTGTAAAAATTTTCCATATATAATGGTTTAAATATTATTAATTATTGTATATTAAATTAGTTAACAAAAATGCTAAATAAATTATTTTCTGAATTTACAGATCGGGGATATCTTTTTCAATGCACTAATAATGATCAAGTTAAAAATTTGATAAATACTAAAAAGATGAGATTTTATATCGGTTTTGATTGTACAGCTAAATCGCTTCACGTCGGCAGTTTAGTTCAAATAATGTGTTTAAGGCTTCTACAAAAATACGGTCACACACCAGTGGTATTATTAGGTGGTGGAACCACATTAATTGGAGATCCCTCTGGTAAAGACGAAAGCAGAAAAATATTATCTTCTAAAGAGATCAATAAAAATATTACGAGTATAAAAAAAGTATTTCAAAAATTTTTAAAATCCAAAGGTAAAAATAAGGTTATTTTCGTAAATAATAAAAATTGGTTAAGTAATTTAAATTATATTGATTTTTTGAGAAAATACGGAAAATATTTTACCATAAACAAAATGTTAACATTTGACTCGGTAAAAAACAGACTTGATCGAGAACAATCCCTTAGTTTTTTAGAATTTAATTATATGATATTTCAAGCCTACGACTTTCTCATTCTAAATGAAAAACAGAAAGTAGAACTCCAAATTGGCGGATCTGATCAATGGGGAAATATAGTGAATGGTGTTGATTTAGTAAAAAAAGTAAATAATAAAGAAGTGTACGGATTAACCACTCCGCTAATTTTAAACTCAAGTGGATTAAAAATGGGAAAAACTAGTGAGGGAGCAGTTTGGTTGGACAAGAATTTATTATCAAGTTATGATTATTGGCAATTTTGGAGAAATACAGACGATAAAGATGTAATAAGATATTTAAAACTTTTTACAGAGTTAGATTTGGATAAAATCAAAGATTATGAAAGTTTAAGCGGCTCAGATATTAATCAAGCTAAGATACTGCTTGCTGATGAAGCAACAAAATTATTACATGGCAAAGAAGCTGCATTAAAAGCAAAAAAAACATCTATTAATACTTTTGAAAAAAAATCAGGAGGAGATGAATTACCTACAACCAGAATTAACAAAAACATATTAAAAAAAGGTTTACAATTAAAAGAATTTATAATTTCTATTAAATTTGCCACGTCTAACAGTGACTTTAAGAGAAATTTAGAAAATAGAGCTTATAGAATAAATAATAAAATTATAAACTCTGACATTTCATTGACAGAAAAAGACATAGAGGATGACTCTATAAAAATATCATTTGGAAAAAAAAAGCACCACTTAATTAAAGCTAATTAAGCTTTGGTCTAAAAATTGATAGAAACCGTTGAATAAATCTTGGTGTCAAAGTTTTTAGTGGATTAACTGTTGTTTGTAGATCATTTTTTTTTCCTTTAATTTTAAAACTTGCTCCAAAAATACCATCACCCTCTTTGCCTGTTAAAACTTTTCCAATTAGAGGAATATTTCTTATAATCTTGTTTAAAGTATTTGCTGGAACCATATTACCTTTAAGACTAACAAAGTTGTCTGCTCCTACCCTACCATCAATAATAAATCCAATCGATGGTCCAGTTCCATAAAATTCTTCAATTCTTAACTCTTCATTTATAGTATTGTATTTTAAATTAAGTTTTTCAAAATAAATACCTTTTCCTTTTAAAACATCTAACGCTCCTGTGATAGAAGCAACTGATAGTATATCAGCTAAGATTGGCATATCCCTTATGTAAAAATTTTCTATGTTAATGTAAGTGGTAGAAAGACTCTTTCCCAAATATTCTTTTTCTAATCTAAAAATGCCATCATAAATTCCACTAAAATAATTTAAGTTTCCAAATAATGGTTTAGTTTTTTCACTATAAACAATTAATTTTTTTTGATTGTCTTTATTTTTAATCTCAGCGGTAAAGACTTTTCTGTCTGTATAATTTGAAAACATACTTAAACTTTCAATCTCACCTGCCCTGATTTGAGCAGATAATTTAAAATTAGATAAAGTTTCAGACGGCAAAAGTGCCGCTGAAATACTCATTCTTAAATTTGAATTTGGTAATGTAAAACTTTGACTGCTATCTTTATTTAAATATTCTTGTAAAGTCGTTGTAAAATCAATTTTTTTTCCATTTATTAATATTAAATTATTTTTTTTGATCAATTGAAAATCATTATTTGCTATTTTTAATTTTATTTTTCCAAAGTTTTGAAATTTAAAATCATTGTTTAAAGACATATAGTCCAAATTTATAAAGTCCTTATTAGAATTATATTTAAAATTCTTAATTAAATAATTTTTATTTCCTTTATTTAAATTAAAATTAAGACTAGCTTTTTTTCCTTTTGATTTTGAGTAATTTATATAAGGAATTTTTATTGATGAGTTGTTTAATGTCATTAAAATTTTTGCATTTTTAAAATCATTTTTCTGATAAATAACATCAGTTTTAAACACAACATCATCTTGAATAATACTTGATTTAAAGAAACTATTTAAATTAACTTTACCCTCGGATTTTATTTTATGAAATTTTTCTTTTAAATTGTAATTTCCATTAATTTTGACTGTATTATTATTTAATTTTAATTTGGTATCATAATTTATGTTTTGGTCTAAAACTTGTATTTCAGAGTTAAGATCATCTATCTTCAAATTCTTAGAATTAAATTTGTAAATAAAAAAAAGATTGCTAAGATTAATTGAACTTTTCGAATTATTTTTTTTGATTGTGTAATCCTTATTTAAATCAACATCGATATTAAAATTGCCATTAATTTTACCATCTATATTACTAACTAATTTTAGAAATTTAAAATTAAATATTTTTTTAATGCTCTTCAAATTAATTTTTTCATCTAACAAACCATCTAGCTGCATGTTGCCAAAAATCTTTTTCTCACTAATATTGAATGAAAGATCTGATCTTAAATTCAAATTGACCAGCTGGGCAGAACCCTTTTTAAATGAAACTTCTTTATTATCTATTACAATTTGAGAATTTATATTTGTTAAAAAAGGAAGATTTTCATAGAGATCTACAGATGCTTGTTGAACAAAGCCATCGAAAAAATATTCTTTTAATTTAAATTTTTCATCTATCTTAAATTTTAATTTACCTCTTATCTTTCCATCTAATATTTTGTCAATATTTTTTTTTAATAATACATTTTTAGATGTATCAAATATATTTTTTATATTTTTTATTTCATTATTTTTTAAATTAATATTTACTTCCTCAAGAATATAAACTTTGCTAAATGCTGGAGTTAGTTTAATAAAAAATTGTAGCTGATTAATATGTATTTTCTCGTTATTAATTTTAATGTTTGGTTCAATTAACTCTAGTGCAAGATTAAAATTTTTAATATTTAACGATATATTTATCTTTTGAAAATCAACTTTTGCAATAGTTATATTGTTTTGAATTTTGTTTTTAACAAGGTTATTGAATTTATTGGTACTAATACCATAGCTAAGTAATAAAATAAGAATAAATAAAATTGATACTGCGACCGATAATATTTTAAAAAATTTTCTCATAATTAATTAATCATTGCTCATAACTAATGCCTTTGATAAAAAGTCATCGATTTCACCGTTTAGAACTTTTTCTGGATTAGTGCTTTGAAAATTTGTTCTAATATCCTTTACTAATTTATATGGTTGTAAAATATATGACCTGATCTGATTACCCCAACCAATATCTTTTTTTTGATTTGTTTTTTTACTTAAATCGTTCTGTTTTTTAATTTCCATTTCATACAATCTAGCCTTGAGAATATTTAAAGCTGTTGCTTTGTTTTTATGTTGCGATCTTTCATTTTGACATTGTGCAACTATACCAGAAGGCAAGTGAGTTATTCTTACTGCGCTATCAGTTGTATTGACGTGTTGTCCACCTGCTCCACTTGATCTGTAAGTATCTATTCTTAAGTCTTTATCGTTAATTTCGATTTGTATGTCATCATTAACAACTGGATATACCCATACACTTGCAAAACTTGTGTGTCTTCTTTTGTTTGAGTCAAATGGAGAAATTCTAACTAAACGATGTATGCCAGATTCTCTTTTTAAAAAGCCATAAAGATTTAAACCAGTAATTTTTATTGTTGATGATTTTATGCCAGCTTCTTCTCCTTTAGTTTCGTGAATTAAATCATACTTAAAATTTTTCTTCTCTGCCCATTTTACATACATTCTTCTTAGCATTTCGGCCCAATCTTGACTTTCTGTACCACCAGCTCCTGCGTGAACTTCAATATAACAATCCAATGGATCGTTTTTTTGATCTAAAAAACACAAAAGTTCGAAGTCTTTTAATTTTATGATAGTGTTTTGTATATTTTGCTCTAATTCTAATTCTAATTCTTCGTCAGCTTCTTTTTCTAAATCTTTAGATAAGTCGAATAAATCATCATAAGATTTTTTTAATTGATTAAATTCACTTATAGTTTTTTCATGTTGATTTTTTTGCCTCATTATAATTTGGGCTTCTTCAGAATTATTCCAAAAATCAGGTTGATTTATTTTATTTTCTAGGGACTTTAACTTGTCCTCAATTTGGTTTTTGTCAAAGATAACTCCTGATATTATGTAATGATTTTTCTATATCAACTAACTTATACATTAATAAATTCCATTATTTACAGGGTTAATGCTATTTGTTTTTTTTGTCATACTATTTATTTTAAATCCCTCGACTATAGTATTTTTACTCTTTAATTTTACTATCTTTCCTGAATTAACATCAATTTTTTCTAATTTAATCGATGGGGGAACTTTAAAAAATGGCCTGTCAGTATTTAAATTTAGTTGTTTAACAATATCTCTAAATATTGGTAATGCAGCTTTTGATCCTGTTTCTTTTTTGCCTAATGTTGCAGGTTCGTCAAAACCAACATAGACACCAATTAATACGTTAGGGGTAAATCCAATGAACCATGCATCAAAATTATCATTTGTTGTTCCCGTTTTTCCTCCTAATTCAATATTCAAGTTCTTGATTTTTTTTGCTGTCCCACGATCTACTACTCCTTTTAAAATATTAACCATCTGAAATGCTGTAGAATCTGAAAAAACTTGCTCAAAATTATATTTTATCGTTGGTGGCTTTCCTTTTAAATAATCCTTGTTACAACCGTAGCACTCTATTTTTTTATTTTTAAAAATTGTTTTTCCATTCTGGTCTTGAATATGATCAATTAAAGTCGGTGAAATTTTTTTACCACCATTTACGAAACTCGCATAAGCGCTCGCTAAATTAATTAAGTTGGTTTCACCAGAACCCAATGAATAAGACAAAATTTGAATTGGTTCGTTATAAATATTTAATTTTTTTGAGATTGAATTTATTTTATCTAATCCAACTTTTTGAGCAATTCTTACAGTCGTTAAATTTTTTGATTTTTCTATTCCAGATCTAAATGTATTTAATCCATAAAATTTTTTTCCATAATTACTTGGTTTCCACTTAAATTCTCCTTTATTTTGGTCTAATACGAATGGAGCATCTAAAATAAGATCATTAGGTTTAAAGCCATTTTCTAATGCAGCAGCATAGACAAAAGGTTTGAAAGCCGAACCTGGTTGCCTTTTCGCTTGTGTGACTCTATTAAACTGATTTAGGTCAAAGTTATATCCTCCAACAAGTGCATAAACTCTTCCATTCCATGGATTCATAACTACCACTCCGCCGTTCACAATCGGTATTTGATCAAGAATGTATTCTCCAGTTTTTTTGTTTTTACTTACAAAGATTAAGTCATTGGCTTTTACAATTTGATTTGCATTTTTTATTTTAGGTCCTTTATAATCAGAGGATATGTATCTTCTCGCCCATTGAAAATTTTGCTTATTTATTGTGGTATTTATATTTTCTTCGGTATAAATATTTATTTTGTCGTTAGAAACTTCAGTCACTAATGCAAGTTTTTTATTTCTATAATTATTTTTTTTATTTAAAACTATATTTTTAAATTCTTCTAGAGATACATTTTCATTCACTGGGCCTCTCCAACCATGTCGCTTATCATAAGATTCTAAATTTTTTATCAATGCATTTATTGATATAAGTTGAATGTCATTATCTAGTGACGTTTTAACATACATTCCACCTTTGTATAAATTTTCTTCTCCATATTTTTCATACAAGTTTTTTCTTACTTCTTCAGAGAAAAAAAGTGAATTTTCAAAAAGCGTGATCTTCTTTTTTTTTAAGTTTATTTTTCTATTTTTCTCTTCTGAAAAAGTTTTTTTATCTATAAAATTATTTTCATACATCCTGCTCAAAACCCAATTTTTTCTCTTAAATGCCAAATTATTTTTTTTGTAAGGGTTGTATTTGCTTGGAGCCTTGGGAAGAGATGCGAGTAGTGCAGCTTCAGCGAAATTTATTTCGTTTACAGATTTATCAAAATATATCATGCTTGCAGAAGCAATACCATATGCCCTTTCACCTAAATAAATTTCGTTTAGATAAAGTTCAAGAATTCTTTGTTTTGATAATGTTTTTTCTATTCTGAATGCTAGTATAGCTTCTTTTATTTTTCTTGATAATGATACGTCAGAAGTTAATAAAAAATTTTTTGCAACTTGTTGAGTTATCGTTGAAGCGCCTTCTAATCTGGAACCTGATATAATATTTTCAATATTCTTAAATACTGCACGCGTAATTCCTTTTGCATCAATTCCTGGATGCTTAAAAAAGTTTTTATCTTCTGCAGATAAAAAAGCATATATAATTTTCTTTGGTATTTGTTCATACTTTATAAAAGATCTTCTCTGTCTGGAAAAATCAGCAATAATCTCTCCACTTGAGTTGTAAACTTTCGTGGAAACTGGTGGTTTATAATTTTTTAAAAAATCAAAATCCGGCAAATCGGTCGAAAAGTACCAGATTGCTGTAAAAATTAAAAAAAACCCTATGAAAATCAGGGTAAGTGTTAATAACAAAATTTTATTTATCAAGCTTTTCATAAATAGTTATATTCCATAATAAAGTTGTCATATTTGTGAATTATATTATTATAATTACATTATAGAATTATGAAAAGTTTATTAATCAAATTATCCCAAGGTATATTATGGAAAAGAGAATTCTTATTGATGCTTCTCACAAGAAGCAAACTAGAGTTGCAATTACTAATGACAATCGAGTTGATGGTTATGAGTTTGAAGACTCAGACAAGAAACAATTAAAAGGTAACATCTATCTAGGCAGAATTAGCCGTGTGGAACCATCTTTACAGGCGGCATTTGTAGATTTTGGAAATGAAAGACATGGTTTTTTAGCCTTTAATGATATTCAAACAGAATATTATCAAATTCCTAAAGCTGATAAGGAAGTAATTATAAAAATTGAGGAAGAAGTTAGAGAGGAATTAAAAGAAAATCAAGATGATGATTTAGAAAACAATGACACAAGTGACGAAAGTTCTAATTTTAAAAGTGAAAATGAGTTAAAAGAAAATACTCAGTTCGGTCAGCAAGAAGACAGTCGCATTAAAAAAAAAGTCGACGATATTAGGAATAAAAAGAAATTTAAAAGGTATAGAATTCAGGAAGTAATAAAACCTAACCAAATTATCTTAGTTCAAATAGTTAAGGAAGAACGAGGGAAAAAAGGCGCTGCTTTAACAACTTATTTATCTCTTGCTGGTAAGTACATAGTATTGATGCCAAACACAGCTAAGGGAGGTGGTATATCAAGAAAAATTTTTAATTCCCAAGACAGAAAACATATTAGGACTGTAATTAATGACTTAGAAATACCAAAAACTATGGGATTAATCGTTAGGACAGCAGGCGCAAAAAAAACAAAGAATGAAATAAAAAATGATTTAGATGTTTTGTTAAGTATTTGGAGTGAAATTGCAAATAAAACTTTAGAATCTAATGCGCCGGCACTTATACATGAAGAGGGCGATTTGATTTATAGGACCATAAGGGATTTTTTTAATTCTGAAACAGATGATATAATTGTTGAGGGTGAAAATGGTTTTAAAATAGCAAAAAAATATTGTGCAATTATTGCGAGAGATCAAATTAAAAAAATAAAAAAATACAAATCTAAGAAACCAT
Source organism: Pelagibacteraceae bacterium AG-359-E06 (assembly GCA_003280495.1). Taxonomy (GTDB): domain Bacteria; phylum Pseudomonadota; class Alphaproteobacteria; order Pelagibacterales; family Pelagibacteraceae. The sequence continues at coordinate 31,303 of QCET01000009.1, read as the reverse complement.
TATTTCATTCATATGAGATAGAAGAGTATTTAAATAAAATATTTGAACCTAGGGTAGAATTAAAATCGGGTGGGTATTTAATAATAAGCCCAACTGAGGCTTTAGTTGCGATAGATATAAATTCGGGAAAAGCAACAAAAGAAAGAAATGTTGAAAAAACTGCCTTAGCAACCAACTTGGAAGCAGCTGAAGAAATAGCAAGACAAATTAAGCTAAGAGATTTAGCAGGATTAATAGTTGTTGATTTTATAGATATGGAAAATTTTTCTAATAGAAGATTTGTTGAAAGAAAAATGAAAGAAGCGCTCAGAACTGATAAAGCTAGAACTCAAGTAGGAAGAATCAGTAACTTTGGTCTTTTAGAAATGACTAGACAAAGATTAAGAGAAAGCTCGGTAAAGTGGCAGAATGTATTATCTAAAGAATCTTTTTCGGAAAAAATTTTAAGATTGGTTGAACAAAAATATTTTGATTTTTTAAAAACAAAAAAAGTTAATATTAAAACTTGCGATGCAATTAAAATATATATTGAAAACGAATTAAAAAATAACATTAAATTTTTAGAAAAAAAATATCGTTTTAAAATAAACCTTGTTAAAGATAATAAGCTTTTATCAAATGAGTTTTCAATTAGTTTTACGAATAACAAAAATAAAGAAGTTGGTAATGTTAGCGAGATAAATTTAATTGAGGATGTTGAAAATGAAATTAAAAATTCTTTACAAAATAACAAAAGCAAAAAGTCACATAAAAACACTAGAGGTTCATTTAAAAACAAAAGAAATAAGATATATAAAAAAAAGGTGGCTTAAGAAATTTTATTTTTATTAGGTGTGGAAGCATTTGCATACAAACTTTGATTCATTCTACCAGCTAAATAAGAAAGCCTTCCAGCTATTACAGCATCTTTCATAGCTTCAGCCATCATTAGTGGATTTGTTGATTTTGCTATTGCCGAATTTATTAAAACTCCATCACACCCTATCTCCATCGCTATTGCTGCATCTGATGCGCACCCAATTCCGGCATCGACAATAACGGGTATTTTAGACTGATCTTTTATGATTTTTATATTTTGTTTATTTGGAATGCCATTTCCTGATCCAATTAATGATCCTAAAGGCATTACCGAAACGACACCTAAATCTTCAAGTTGTTTGCAAGCGATAGGATCATCAGAACAATAAACCATAACTTCAAATTTTTCTTTTACTAATATTTTTGCAGTTCTAAGAGTTTCTTGCATGTTTGGATAAAGTGTTTTTTCATCACCCAATACCTCTAACTTAACAAGATTCCAACCGCCACTTTCTCTAGCCAATCTTAAAACTCTTAACGCATCCTCCGAGGTGTAGCAGCCGGCGGTATTTGGCAAATACATAATTTTTTTTGGATCAATGTAATCCATTAAAATAGGTTCGTCTTTTTTTAATATATTTACTCTACGTACGGCTACAGTCACAATTTCGGCTTTAGATGCTTTTACAGCCGCTGCAGTTTCTTCAAGATCTTTGTACTTGCCTGTACCAACAATTAATCTTGAATTAAAAGAATATTTTGAAATTTTTAATTTATCGCTCATTATCCCCCACCTATAAAAGTCACTATTTCAATTACATCATTTTGCTTAATTCTGTAACTATCATAATTGTCTTTGCTTAATACCTCACCATTAATTTCAATAGCAACTTTTTTCTTATTTATCATCAAAGAATTCAAGAGTTGGCTTACATTTAAAGATTTTTGAAGGTGATGAATTTTTCCATTTAGTTGTATTTCTATCATAACTATATTATTCATAATTAATTTAATAAATATGAAAATTCAAATTATAAACGGTCCAAATTTAAATTTACTGGGAAAAAGAGAACCCGATATATATGGAAATCAATCTTTAGAGGATATAAATAAAATTGTCAGTCAGCATTGTGACCATAAGAATATTCAAGTAACATTTTTTCAATCCAATGTTGAAGGTGAAATAGTTAACGAGATCCAGAAATTAATAGATAAGAAGTTTGATGGTCTAATTATTAACGCAGCTGCATTTACGCATACTTCAGTAGCTATTTTAGACGCGCTAAATATTATAAAAATTCCAAAAATCGAAATACACTTGTCAAATATTTACAGAAGAGAAGAATTTAGGCAAAAATCGTTGATTAGTAAAGCTGTGGATGGAATAATATGTGGATTTGGTGTTGAAAGTTATATTTACGCAATTGATGCAATGAGTAAAATTATAAAGAATGGAATTAGATAATAAATTAATTAAAAAATTACTTGAAGTATTGGAAGAACTCAAGAAGTCTACTAAAGGACAAGCGAATTTAGTAGAAGAATTGAAAGACACGGTTGATGATGGTTCAATCAAAATAAAAAGCCCATTAGTTGGAACAGCGTATATCGCACCTGAGCCAGGTGCAAAACCATTTGTGAAAGTTGGTCAAAAAGTTAAAAAAGGCGAAACAGTTATAATAGTTGAGGCAATGAAAACAATGAACCATGTTCAATCTACTGAAAGTGGAGAAATAGTTGAAATATGCGTGCAAGACGGAGAAGCTGTAGAGTACGATCAAGTACTTGTAAAAATTAAATAAAAAAATGATAAATAAAATATTAATTGCTAATCGTGGCGAAATTGCCGTTAGAATTATAAGAGCTTGCAAAGAATTAGATATAAAAACTGTTGCAGTACATTCAAATGTAGATAGTGATTCAATGCATGTAAAACTAGCCGATGAAAGTGTTTGTATAGGACCTCATAACCCTATTAATAGTTATTTGAACATACCTAATTTAGTTTCTGCATTAGAGATATCAGGCGCTGATGCAATTCATCCTGGTTATGGTTTTTTGTCTGAAAATTTTAAATTTGCAAATACTTTAGAGCAACACAAAATAAAATTTATTGGTCCAAGAGCAGATGTAATAAAGAAAATGGGGGACAAAATTCAAGCCAAAAAAATTGCTGAGGAGTTGGGTCTTCCAATAATCCAAGGTTCGAACGGTGCTATAAAAGATTTGGAAGAAGCAAAAAAAATTTCAAAAAAAATAGGCTATCCAGTTTTGATTAAAGCTTCTGGCGGTGGCGGTGGCAAAGGTATGAAGATAGTTTATGAGGAAAAAGATCTAGGTGGACAAATAGAACTAGCAAAAAATGAAGCAAAAAAATATTTTGGTAGCGAAGACGTATTTATTGAAAAATATTTTCAAAATCCAAGACATATCGAAGTACAGATATTATCAGACGGTACAAATACAATTCATTTAGGTGAGAGAGATTGTACAATACAAAGAAGGCATCAAAAACTAGTAGAGGAAACTCCTAGTCCTGTTATTTCGAAAGATGAAAGAAAAAATTTGTTAGATACATGTGTAAAAAGTATATCTAATCTTGGTTACCATGGAGCCGGTACAATAGAGTTTATTTATGAAGATGGAAAATTTTATTTTTTAGAAATGAATACTAGATTACAAGTAGAACATCCTGTTACTGAAGTAGTTACTGGTGTCGATATTGTCAAAAGGCAAATTGAAATAGCCGCAACAAATAAATTAAGTCTAAAACAATCTGAAGTAAAATTTAGTGGACATGCAATTGAATGTAGAATTAATGCAGAAAATTACTTGAAAAATTTTCAACCAAGCTCTGGTACAATAAATATTTTGCATCAACCTTCGGGTCCAGGCACACGAGTAGATGCTTGTATTTTTCAAGGGTGTAAAATTTTGCCTTATTATGACAGTTTGATTGCAAAATTAATTTGTTATGGAAAAGATAGGTCTTCTGCAAAAACTAGACTTAAAAGGGCTTTAGATGAATTTGTTATTAATGGAATAGATACCACAATTGATTTACACAAGAAAATAGTAAATCATAAAGATTTTATAGACTGCAAATTTGATGTTAATTGGTTATCAAAAACAAAGCTTTAATTAACTGCATTTCTCCAACCAAATATCAAAATTTGGGTGGTCAAAGGAATTTAAGGATGGATAAGATGTAAACATCCAATTATTAAAAATATAAACAATATTTTTTGATTTAATATTGGTATCTTTAATTTGAACATGCGCTAGGGTCTCCAAATAACCCTTCCTATAATCTTTAATACATCTATCTACAAATATTTCAAAATTTTGAATTTTGAATTTTTTTTTTATTTGTATGTCTACTGTCTGCTTTTTTGAGGTAATTTTATCTAATATAGATATTTTAGCATAATTGTTTTTTTTATCCAAAATCTCAAAATTTTTTTCATCAGCAAAGACTACATAATTCATATTAATAAAAATCAAAATTAAAAGTATTAATCGGGTTGCCATGATTTATATTTTTTCTTTTTAAAGTTTTTGTTCCTTAAATTTGGATTGTAAGATCTTGTAGTACCTGTTAAATTTTCTGTATATTTTTTTTGCCATTCATAATTGCTAAATTTTATTTTATCTGGTGTAGATTTAATTATTTTATGTATCCATGAATGCCACTCTGGAGGTATTTTCGATGCATCGATTACATCTTTATATATAACCCACCTACGTGTATCAGATTTATTCCTATAATATTTATTTCCAAATTCATCACTACCTACATTTATTCCAAAAATTAATGTGTTTAGGAAAGTACCGAATGTCTGTCTGTTCCACCATGAGAAAATAATTTTAAACATAAATTTCAATTTTTAGTTGATAATTTTTAATTAGACTTATAACAAAAACTGAAATAGAAAACTAATTCAATTTTTTGATTCTTTGATTCTTATGAGTAAATATACCGCTGAAAGCTTCTATACATGCTTATTTAAGATTACCCACGCTTTAGACGAAATTTCAAATGAAAGTTTAAAAAATTTAGAGAAAAGAAAAGACGGAAAATTTGAGTTAATTGATATTAAGTTTAATAAAAGAAAAACTCGATCTACTAGCGAAATTAAATCTGTAATTACTAATGACAAAAAAAATAGCGAAATTGAATTAGAAAAATTAATTGAAAAGACAAGTTTAACTCAGAACAAAAGTTTTAATGATAAAGATACGAGTGAAAATTTTAATTCTAGAAAGAAAATGCCCGACAGGAGAAAGGGTTATATTCAAAAAGCTACAATTGGTGATCATAAAATTTACTTACATATTGGTGAGTATGATGACGGTAAAGTTGGCGAAATCTTTATAGATACGAATAAAGAAGGTGAATTAGTAAAAGCACTAATGAACAATTTTGCTATTGCAATATCTTTAGGTCTACAATATGGGGTTCCACTAGAGGAATTTGTCGATGCTTTTATTGATACAAAGTTTGAACCTTCTGGCAAAGTTACTGGAAATGATAGAATCTTAAGTGCTACTTCAATTCTCGACTATTTATTTAGAGAGCTAGCTATATCATATTTAAATAGAGAAGATCTTGCTCATACACCATCGCTTAAAAAAATTGAAAATACAAACTTTGATGACAACCCAGAACTAGCAAAATTTTTAGACGTGCTAAAAGATAGTACAAGTAAAGGTTTTGTAAGAAACCAGTACAAAGATAAATTAGTAGATTTAACAAATGTTAGGTTAAATATTAAAAGCAAAAAAGCTTAATTCTTTTTGTCAGACACCTTTAAACCTAAATCTTTTAACAATTCACTATCGATATCGTTTGGAGCATTCATCATTAAATCTTGAGCATTTTGATTTAATGGGAACATTATTACTTCTCTAATATTTTTTTCATTTGCGAGTAACATCACTATCCTATCAATACCAGGTGCAATTCCTCCGTGAGGTGGGGCGCCATGCTTAAACGCATTTATCATTCCTGAGAATTTATTATCGACGTCTTCTTTACTATAACCTGCAATTTTAAATAATTTATACATTAAATCTGGCTTATGGTTTCTAATTGCACCTGATGATAACTCTACACCATTACATACTAGATCATATTGGAAAGCTTTGATATCAAGTGGTTTGCTAAAATCTATTTCTTCAAGATTTCCTTGTGGCATAGAAAATGGGTTATGACTAAATACAATTTTTTTGGTTTTTTCTTCTATTTCAAAAAGTGGATAATCAACTACCCAACAAAATTGAAATTTATTAGCATCAATAAGTTTTAATTCTTCAGCAATTTTATTTCTGGCTAAACTTAATATTGTTTCAACTTCTTTTTTCTTTCCACATGCTAAAAACAAACTATCTCCGTCTTCTGCGTTAACAATTTTACAAATTTGTTCCATTGATTTATCACCAAATAGTTTTCCAATAGTACCTTTGCCTATAATTTTATTATTAGATTTTTCAAAAGAGAAATAAGCCAAACCTGACGCTCCTTGCTCTTTCGCCCATTTGTCGATATTATCAAAAAAACTTCTTGGTTTATTTATAGTCTTTGGGGTTTTTATTGCTCTGACTATGCTACCTTTAGAGACTAATTTTTTAAAAATTTCAAATTTAACATCATCTAATTCAATAATTTTTGTTATATCTTTTATAATTAATGGATTGCGCAAATCTGGTTTGTCTGTTCCATAATTAATCATTGAGTCCTCGTAACTAATTTTAGTAAAGTTTGGTAAAACTTGCTTATTCTGGCCAAACTTTTGAAATAAGCTATAGAAAAGTTTCTCAATTACTTTAAAAACATCATCTTGCGTTACAAAAGACATTTCTAAATCTAATTGGTAAAATTCTCCTGGACTTCTATCGGCTCTAGCATCCTCATCACGAAAGCATGGGGCAATTTGAAAGTATTTGTCAAACCCAGCAACCATAATTAACTGTTTAAATTGCTGCGGGGGCTTGAGGTAAGGCATAAAATTTACCAGAATTTAATCTACTTGGAACTAAAAAATCTCTTGCGCCTTCTGGGCTTGAAGAAGTAAGGATTGGAGTTTGAAACTCATTAAAACCCATTGACTTTAAATTTTCTCTTATGAAAGAAATAATTTTAGATCTTAATAAAATATTTTCATGAATTTTTTTTCTTCTTAAATCTATGTATCTATACTTTAGTCTAATTTCCTCAGCATATTCTTGATCACTGAATACTGGCATTGGTAACCCAGAACATTCACCAAGATTTTCATACTTTGTTATATGAATTTCAATTTCGCCAGTAGGTAAGTCTTTGTTAATTGTATCTTTTGATCTTTCAACAACATCTCCTTCAATTAAAAGTACGGTCTCCAAAGATGTTTTTTCTAATTGTTTGAATAATTTGTTGCTTTGATCAATCACACATTGTGTAATACCGTAATTGTCTCTAATATCTAAAAATAATAAATTTCCATGATCACGCTTTTTATGAAGCCAGCCCGAAATTTTAACTGTCAAACCAGTAGCTTTTTTATTTAATTCCCCGCAATTATGTGATCTATATCTATGCAAAATTTACCTTATAAAACGTTGATATATAATTTTGATATAAAAACAACATATTTAAATGATAATAGACACTGAAAAAAAATTAAATAACTTTAAAAGCAAAATAAAGAAAAAAAAATATTTATATTTAGATACTGAATTTAGTAGAAAAAATACTTATAAAGCAACATTATCATTCATTACTATTTATGATGGAAAATCATATTATATTCTTGATGCAATTAAGAGTAAGAAACTAATAAAATTATTTATTCAAGTAATATCGAATAAATCTATTCTAAAGGTTCTTCACGGGTCTGAACAGGATTTGGAGTTATTAAATCAATACTTTGGAGAAATAAAACCAATTTTTGATAACCAATTGGCTGCAGGTTTTTGTGGTTTCGATAGAAATTTATCTTACCAAAATCTTACTAAGATTATTTGTAAAAAAAAAATTGATAAAAAGTTTCAAAATATAAATTGGTTAAAAAGACCAATTAACCCAAAAATTATTAACTATATAAAAAATGATACAAAATATTTAAAGCCAACTCACAAACATCTTAATAAAATTTTAATTAAAACAAAAAAATTGAAATTTTTTAATGAAGAAATGAAAATTTTTCAGATAAATGCCATAAATCCGATAAAGATAAGTTCAACCTTAAAAAGAAATATAGATAAAAATATTCTTGATAATAAAGAATTTAAGAAAATTTTATGGATTAGACATTCAATATCAGAAAAGAAGAACTTGCCAAAAAACTGGGTATTAAATGATAATGATATTGTTAAACTGCTTCACTCAAAAAGTGATAACATATTGAAAAAAAATTCAAAAATATCAAATAAAAATTATTTAATATTATTAAAATCTTTTAAATATCTTAGAAAATCAAAAAATAAAAAAACTGTAATTGATCAAACATTGGTTGCATCTATGAATTATATAAAACTGATAATTTCTCGCAAAAATAAGATTGATGAAAATTTAATTGCTACGAAAAATGACATTTATACATATTTAGCTTACAAAAAGTTTAACGGGCTATGGAGAAAAAAAGTATTTTTTGACAAATACGAAAGTTTTATAAAAGGCAAAACAAAAGTTAAATATAAAAAAGGTATTATTCAAATTTAGTCAAATTTAAAAATTCATTAATTGATTTTTTTGAAATTTTTTTTTTTTCTTGTAAAAGAAAATTGTCAAAATCATTTACAAAATTAAAAATTTTATCATATGACCTATCTATTACTTTAGTAATGTACAAGATCATTTCTTTTTTAATAATTAATTGTTTATCGGAAAAAAATTTTGTTAATAAAGTATAAATTAATTCATCTGAGGGATTTTCAATTTTTTTTTGATCGAATGTAATAATTCTGGATTTGAGATCTAAAAGTTTAATTTTATAATCTATCAATGGTTTTCTTGAAATAATAATAAGATAATTTTTAGAATTTATGAAAGTATTAATTATCATGAATAATAATTCTTCGTCTAATTGTTCGCTATTTAGATTATCTAATACTAGGCATTTTAAATTTAATATATTTTCTAAGTTTTTAGTCTTTTTTAATAGCTCATAATCAATAATTGTTGACTTAAATTTATTTTTAAAAATATTAACCATATGACTTTTGCCAGAAAACTTTGGTCCATGAATATTAATTAGTTTTGACGACCATTTTGGATATAAGTTTAAAAAAATCGTAAACTTTTTTATTGCTATTTGATATACAAAAATCCTCTTCAAAATAAAAATTAGAATTTTCAAATTTAAAGACTTTTTGATCATTCATTTAAATATATATCCCAATTTTTATTTTTCTTATTTATTTTCACTTTTTGACTTTCTAAATTTTCAGTCAGATCATCTTCACTACCAGAAAATATAAAACTTCCCGTAATTTTTTTTTTTGAAATAAATTGAATATTTTGTTGGGAAATATTTTGATTTTTAGATATTATTTTTTTGAATGTGTTTAGACTAATTATATCTTTTGGATAAAAAGTATATGTGATTAATGTAGTATTCTCTATATTAAAAATATTCTGTTCTTTCCATATGTTTTCTACGAAAAATTTTAATTTTGGAATAATCGTATCAAAATTACCATCAAATAAAAAACTTTTATAATATACTGTGTTATTTATTGATAATTTTGCTCTAATATTATTTGGGTAATTTTTATCGAAAAAAATAACTAGATAATTTTTTAACCCATAATTATTTAGTAATTTATTAATTTTTATATCTTTCATTCTAACATTATTGTCAAAAATTACACTATTTTGGTCTTTTAAATCACCTCCTGGAGAAACATATTCAATTAAAAAATCTTGAAATGAAAAAAAAATTTTATAGAAGTTGTCGTTATTCCAAATATTCATTTTACCACTTTTGTCTTTTTCAAAATAAAATATTAGCAATGGGTCCTCTTTATAATCAACAAATCTTATGTTTTGAGATTTAAAAAAGTTTTTAACCTTATCTGGATTAAATTTTACAGATACAACAAACTGGTAATCTTGGTTTATTTGAATTTCATCTTTTATTATAAAATTGTCAATTAAATTTAGTCCTTCATCGTTAGACTTAATAAGTTTTAAATCATCCTGAACTAATAGCCTTTTCTTTAATTCTTCAAATGCTTGGATTTTGATTTTATCAATTATATTAGACCTATTTTTTTTTATATTGCTAATTTTTTCGGAAAATTTGAAATTATCAACAATATAAATATTTGCATTTACAATAGAATTGAACCAATAAGAGATAATAAAGATTAAAATAAATAAAATCTTATTTGTATTGTAAAAAAAGTGCATAAAAAAAAATTTACTTATAAAAATAGCGGTGTAAATACACGTAATACATCTAATTTAGTAAGTTATATATCAAAACTATCTAATAAAACCAAAATTAAGGGTTCTTTTATTAAAGGTTTTAAAAATATAGGTGGGTTTGGTTCATTATTTGATTTGACATCATATAAAATTAAAAATCCGGTTATAGTTTCTGCTGCAGATGGAGTAGGCACAAAGATTGAAATTTCAAGCAAACTAAGGAATTACAAAACTATTGGAATTGATTTAGTTGCTATGTGTATAAATGACTTAATTGTTCAAGGAGCAAAGCCATTATTTTTTTTAGATTACATTGCGCTCGGGAAAGTTAAAAATAAACAATACAAAGAAATAATTCAGGGTATTTATAAGGGCTGCAAATTATCTAATTGCTATTTGGCGGGCGGTGAAACCGCTGAAATGCCTGGAATATACTTAAGAGATAAGTTTGATTTAGCTGGGTTTGCAGTAGGATTAGTAAATAAAAAAAAAATTATAGATGGATCAAAAATTCAAAATAATGATGTAATTTTAGCATATCCGTCGAATGGAATTCATTCGAATGGTTTTTCATTAATTCGAAAAATAATATCTAAAACCAAAATTGACATTAGTAGGAATAATTTTCTAAAAAAAGAATTATTAAAGCCAACAAAAATTTATGCAAAAACAATATTAACTTTAAATAGTAAAAACCTTCTAAAAGGTGGTGCACACATAACAGGTGGTGGTTTAATAGAAAATATTTTAAGGGTTATTCCAAAAAATTACAGTATTAGTATTAAATTAAATAAAATTAAAACAAAAAAAATATTTTCGTGGATACATAAATTTGTGAATCACGATGAAATGTTAAGTACATTTAATTGTGGCGTTGGATTTTGTATAATTGTGAGCCAAAAAAACGTTAAAAAAGTCTTTAAATATTCAAAACAATCAAAGCCATATGTTATTGGAAAAATCGTAAAAAATAAAAAATCTAGAGTTTTGTTAAATGGAAAAATTAAATTTTGACAAGAAAAGGGTCGCGGTATTCCTATCCGGAAAAGGTACAAATTTTAAAAGTTTATACAGATTTTCTAAACTCAAAAAATCTAAATATAAAATTGTTATAGTGATTTCTAATAAGAAAAATACATTAGGAATAGCTTTTGCAAAAAAAAATAGAATTAAAAATTTTACGTTAGTTGATAAAATTAATTTCTTTGAGAAAAAATCAATCAAAATTTTAAAAAAATATAAGATTGATATTTTGTGTTTAGCTGGTTTTATGAGAATTTTATCTGTTAATTTTATTAGTAAATTTAAAAAACCTATATTAAATATACATCCATCACTTTTGCCAAAGTTAAAAGGATTAAATACACATGAAAGAGCCATTTTGAACGGGCATAAATTTTCAGGATGCACAGTGCACTTGGTTAATGCTAATTTAGATTCTGGTAAAAAATTAGGACAAGTTAAAGTTAAAATAGCTAAAAATGATAATGCTAAATCCTTAAAAAAAAAGATACTAAGGCAAGAGCATATACTTTATCCAAATAGTCTAAATAAATTTATCAATTAAAAAAAGAGTGATATTTCTTTGGACGCATTCTCCTCAGAGTCAGAACCGTGTACAGAATTTTTATCAATTGAAATAGCAAACTTTTGTCTTATGGTACCCTCTTTGGCATCTTTGGGATTAGTTGCGCCCATCAATTCTCTATTTTTTTTAATTACATTCTCACCTTTTAGAACCATGGCAATTATAGGCCCGGAACTTAAATAGTTACATAACTCTTTAAAAAAAGGTTTGTCTTTATGCACATCGTAAAATTTCTTTGCAAATTCATTTGATACATGAACTTTTTTTATTTTTTCAATAACTATTCCATTGGTCTCAAATATATCAATTATTTTACCAATTAAATTTCTTTCAACTGCATCAGGCTTAATTAATGATAAAGTTTTTTGATCACTCATAAAACTCTTGAACTAATCTATTTAAAAGTTTTACGCCATAACCTGTTGCGCCAGATGGAGTAATGTCATTACTTTTTTTTGTCCATGCCATTCCAGCAATATCTAAATGAGCCCAAGGCGTACCTTTTAAAACAAATCTTTGTAAAAATTGAGCGGCAGTGATAGATTGTGCCCCACCAGCGTAATTTATATTTTGAACATCAGCAATCTGGGAATTCATTAATTTATCAAATTCTTTTGACAAGGGCAGTCTCCAAACTTTTTCATTATCAATTTTTCCTGATTTGTAAAGTTGATCGGATAATTTATCATCGTTACTAAATAAGCCCGCATACTCGTTACCAAGAGCAATAATAATTGCGCCAGTTAAAGTTGCTAAATTAATCATAAATTTAGGATTAAATCTTTTTTCTGTGTAACTTAAAATATCTGCTAAAACTAATCTGCCTTCAGCATCTGTATTAAATATCTCAATTGTTTTTCCGCTATATGATTTGACTACATCGCCTGGTCTCTGTGCATTGCCGTCAGCCATATTTTCTACTAAGCCAACAACTCCAACTGCATTAATTTTTGCTTTTCTTTTTGCTAATGTTTTCATTAAACCAACTACTGTGCCTGCACCAGCCATATCGTACTTCATCTCTTCCATAAATTTTGCAGGTTTCAATGATATACCACCTGTATCAAAACATACGCCTTTACCGATAAAAGCTAAAGGTTTGTCATTTTTCTTTTTAGATCCCTTCCAAGACATTATTGCTACATAACTTTTGTTTGCGCTACCCTGACCAACTCCAAGCAATGCATTCATCCCCAGTTTTTTTTAGTTGATTTTCATTTAAAATTTCTACTTTCAATCCATCTTTTGCTAAAACACTTATTTGTTTTGTAAAATTATACGGATTCAAAATATTTGCTGGGGTTGTTACTAAATTTCTGGTTAAGGTTAAACCTTTATAAATAGAGTCCGCATGATTTAAACATTTAGCAACATTTTTTTTATTAGATGAAAAAACTAAATAGCTTATTTTTTTTTGTTTTTTTTCTACATTTTTTTTATCGGTTTTATAATTGTCAAATTCGTACGATTTGGACATTATACCTAATAAAAAATTTGAAATAAAATCGTCTTTTTTTTGGCTAAGTGTATCTAATAAAATATTTAATTTTCCGCTTTTATTTAAAGAATGAACTTTTCCTCCCAGATTTTGAAATTCAAACGGCTTTGAATAATCTTTTTCATTAACAACAATAATTTTCTGTAATGAGTTGTTTTTATTGTATTCAATTAGAGTTACATCGTTATGTTTTATTCTGTCTGAATAGGCTTTTAAGATATCGATATCATTAATATTAATAAATTTGTTGGGTTTTTTTAATAAATTCTTATTTTTGACAAAAATTACTTTATTAGTAATGGTATTTTTGGGATTATTTGATATTTCAAACATAAACTGCAACTTATTACATAAAAAGATGTTTAAAAACAAGTTATTTAGATATTTTAGCTATGAACTACTTAAATCTTTTATAGTTATTCTTGTCACACTTTCATTTATAATATGGTTTAATCAAGCTGCTAGGTATCTGGATCTAGTAACAGAAAATGGAAATCCTATAAGTATATATTTAATATTTGTCACATTTCAATTTCCAAAAATTTTCACTCATCTTTTTTTATTTAGTCTACTTGTGAGTATGTTTTATACGATCTCTAAACTTGAAAATGATAATGAATTAAATGTTTATTGGTTATCTGGTGTCGATGAGAAGCAATTAAAGTATATGTTATTTAAAGTATGTTTAATAATATTTTTAATTTATTACGCGCTATATCTATTTTTATCTCCAATGCTATCAATAAAAGGTAGAAATATTTTAGCAAACTCAAGTTTTTCAATTGCAAATTCTTTAATGAAAGAAAAGAATTTTAATACTCCTTTGCAAGGTATAACAGTTTATGTCGATAAAAATAATAAGAAAGGAATCTTAGAAAATATTTTTATATATGAAAAGAAAAAAATTATTTTTGCGAGTAAAGGAAAGATTATTAAAGATGATAAAGTATCATATTTAGAATTAACAGGTGGTATATTGCAAGAAAAAGATAATGACAGAATAAATAATATTAAATTCGAAAAAATGACTTTTGATTTTTCTGAGTTTGAAAGTCTATCAACTACTTATCCTAAACTCTCTGAAAGAGATATTTTTTGGCTATTAAATAAAAATAAAGACCAAAAAAATGCAAAAGCTGAACAAAAAATACATAATAGATGTTAAAGAAGAAATTTATAAAAGATTAGTAAAACCATTATATGTATTTGTAATTTTTTTCATTGGATGTTGTCTAATTTCACATAGAGAGAATAAGAAAAACCAAAAGAGAAATCTAAAAATAATGTTATTTGTTATTGGGGTAGTAATATTATTGATGAACGAGTCATTAATAAAATTCAGTGCTAGAAATGAGATTGTTGAAAAATTATATTTTATTTCACCAATAATTTTTTCGATATTAATGATTTATATAAACAGAAAATTCTATAATAGGTTATCTACATGAAAGCTTTTACACCTTGGTTATTAGTTAAATATATCAGCAAGGAGTTTTCATACTCACTATTTATTATGTTTAGTATTATTTTTTCATTATTAATTTTAACTGGTTTTGTGAGTGAACTAACGTTCTTTAGTGAAAAAAATTTACAAAACAATATAATTATTGAAAGTTTAATATTGGCATTGTTTAAAATCCCTTCTGTATTAACAGAAACTATGCCTTTTATTTTTTTATTTGCTGGCTTGCATTTCTATTCAAAAATACAAGATAATAACGAATTATCCTCTATTAATTTATCAGGAGTATCAAGAAGGTACATCTTAAATATACCCGCGATTTACGCGTTTGTATTCGGAGTCCTAATGATCGTATTAATTTCTCCATTCTCGGCCAATCTTGCAAAAATATACTCCGAAACTAAAAATAAATTTTCTAGAAATGAAAACTTGATGATTTTATCTAATACAGGTCTATGGTTGAAAGATCAAATTGATAAAAATAACTCAATGATTTTAAGAGCAGACAGAATAGAAAACGACAATTTCAATTTTCTAAAAAATGTTTCAATTTTTTACTTTAAAAATAATATTCTTTTAGAAAAAATAGATGCTGATGAGATGGAAATTGTTGGTGATAAATGGGAATTAATAAACATAGAAAAGATAGACTTTTCAAAAAATTTTGAAATAACTAAATTACCCAACTATCAAATATATAATAGCAACATAGATATCGAAAAATTAAAAAATATATTTTCAAATTCAGAAACTGTATCTATTTGGGATATAAAGCAGAATTTAGAGTTACTTAGAAAAAGAGGATACTATGGTCAAGAGCTAATTATTAAACTTAATAAAGACCTTGTTCTTCCCCTGTTTCTACTTTCAATGATTTATATCTCTTTGTTGATTGTATTTAAAAAACCTAAATTCTTAGCAAATAGATTTTACATATTAGTATTTTTAGGGATATTTACAGGTATATTGGTATATTATTTAAATGAATTTTCTATTTCACTTGGAAAATCAAACAAAGTCCCTCTGATTTTGTCTATATGGTTACCAATAATAATGTTAACAAGTTCAACTTTTGTATTTGTATTTGATAAAAATGAATAAAGTATTAAAATTATTCCTTGCAGTAATTTTTGTAAATATCTTCATAATTACTGCAAAATCACAGGAAAATTATACAATAACTGCACAAAACATTGAATATAAAGATAATAAAAAAGTAATTATTGCTAATGGTTCAGCCGAAGCTACTTATAAAAATTTAAAAATTAAATCAGAAAACCTAATCTATGATAAAAATAAAAATATCATAAGATCTGAAAAAAAATTTATTTTTTTCGATGAAAAAACTAAGATTACTATAACAGGTGGAAATTTTGAATTATTTATTAATCAAGGGAAGCTTAAGGCTCTTAATAATATAAGAATAGTTGAAAACGAAAACTTTTTTAATTTAGAATCTTTGGATTATTCTTATAAACAAAAAAAAGGATTTGGATCAAAACTTTTTGCACAAACAAAAGACGGAACTACATATAGGTCTAAATCTGTGAAATTTGATTTAAATAAGCAGATATTTGTTTACAATAAAAACAACCTAACGAATTGCAAAAATATAAAAAATTCAAAAGATGAATACTGTCCAATATGGAGTATAAATAGTACAAAAAACAACTCATGATATAAAAAATAAAAAAATTAAACACAATAATGCAACCTTGGCACTTAAAAACTTACCTATTTTTTATTTGCCATATTTAGAGCATCCAGACCCAACAATAAGAAGAAAAAGTGGATTACTGCCTCCAAGCTTTGCATCAATTAGTAACTTGGGGAGAACAATTAAAACTCCATTATTCTGGGCAATTGGAGATGATAAAGATTTAACTTTTTCTCCCATATTTTATTTTGATGAAAATCATTTATACACCGCACAATATAGACAACAATTTAACAAATCTTATTTAATTTTAGAAACGGGATTTACTGGGGGATATAAAAGAATTTCTGAAATTGATAGTAGGACAAGTGGATCAAGAAATCATATGTTTATTAAATTCGAAAACTTTTCAGATATACTCTTTGGAAATACAATTTTTGATTTTCAAGTGCAAAGATCATCTCAAGAAAATTACTTAAAAATAAACAATATAAGTGGAGAATTATTTAAACCAGATATTGAGGATTTAGAGAATAAAATTACTTTGACATCAATTGGTGATAATAAAAAACTAGCATTTAGTGTATCCATTCTTGAAGATTTAAATGAGTCCGGTAATGATAAATACGAATATTTAATACCTAACATAAAGTATAATTTTTTTTCTAATACACCAAATATTAATTATGATTTTAATTCTTCATTTATTCATAAAAAATTTAGTAATAGTAATGATTTAAATAATGACGATCAGGAGCAAAGTAAACAAACAAATATTTTAAATCTATCATCTAAAGAAATCAATTTTGTCAATTCAGGATTTCAAAGTTTTTTAAAAGCTAATATTACTAATATAAATTTAAATAACAAAGATGTATTTGGCGAAAAAAAAGATTTTGATAGTCAAAACTATTTTACTGTAGCATTTGATAGTAAATATCCTCTTATAAATTATAAAAATAAAAATAGTTACTCAAATATAACACCTAGGTTGTTTGCAAAATACACAATTGGAAAAACAAAAAATAACTTTAAAACTGAAACATATTTTGATACTAGCGATTTGTATTCTATCAATAGATTAAATGACCAGGAAAATTTTGATAAAGATTTAAGTATTGGATATGGTATAATGTGGGATAAGTATAATTATTATTCGTCTACAAATGTGGTTAAACAAAATTTTCACATTGGCCAGGTTATAAGAGAAAAAGAGAATCAATTTTTACCTAGCACTAGCTCACTAAATAATGCCATGTCGGATATTGTTGGCACATATACCTTCAATTTTAATGGTAGAAAAAACAAAAATATAAATAAAGATTTAAACGTTTTATCTTTATTTAATCAGAATTTTTTCTCTATAACTTATGACTTTGCAATGGATAATAGCTTAAATGAATTTAATAGAAATTCATTACAATTCAAAGCTGGTAACCAGTTTATTAACTTTACTAATACTTATTATGAAATAAGAAATCATATAGGTAATACGAAATTTAATGAAACTACTACAAGTATACTTCTATCAAATAATTATTATGTAAGTTCGACTTATAGGAAAAATTTAGATACAAATCAATCAGAGTCGGCATCATTCTCATTAAATTATGAAAATGATTGTATTAGATATTCCCTTTCAACAGATAAGTCATTTTATTTAGATAAAGATTTAAAACCTGATAGAAAAATAACGTTTAATATTATAATTAAACCTTACGGAAATGAATTTGCACCAGATCTTTCGAAATTTGTAGATTAATGAAAACAAAAGTTATTTTATTATTACTATTATTTTTTTTTATTAATAATACCGCTTATTCCAAAAAAATAGAAATAATAGCTAAAGTTAATAATGATATTATTACAAATGTAGATTTGTACAAAGAATATCAGCTATACGAATTTATATCTAAGTCGAAATTAAATTTAGATTCACAAGCAAAACAAAGGTTTTTAAATACTCTCATCAATCATCAAATTAAAAAATCTGAACTAAAAAAATATAATGTTAATATAAAAAGCGATATCATAATTAAAAGAATTAACTTAATTTTAAAATCTAAAAACTCTAATGCTGATGAATTAAAAAGTTTAAATTTATATAATTTTTTTTATGATAGAGTTGAAACTGAAATGAAATGGGTAGAATTAATCAGAAAAATGTTTAGAAATAGATTAAATATCAATACTAAAGAAGTGGAAAATAAAGTATCTGAAAATAACGATAAAAATTTTTCGAAACAAGATTATAACAATCTAATTAGGCTAGAAAAAAATAAAAAAATGGCAGTATATAATCAAACATTCTTTAATGAAATTAAACTTAATTATTTAGTCAATGTATTACAAAAATAATATCTTAATTTTATTATTAGAAAAAAATAAAAATATATTCTACTTAGTGGGCAAGTCATTAAAATACCTGAGCAAGAAAAGAAAAAAAAATTTTATAATAGTGGGGCAAAAAAATTTCTTTGATAAAAAATTTCAAGGTTTATTGTATAAAATAGATAATTTAAAAAATAAAAAGATCAGAAATAAAGTTGCTATAATAAATATAGAAAGTATTAGTAAGAAAAATTATTTTAATAAAACAATGAACTTTGCAATTCAAAGTTTAAAAAATAAACAGGCTGAGGGTTTTATAAATTTACCAATAAATAAAAAAATTTTACCAAAAAAATTTGTTGGTTTCACAGAATTTTTCTCATCAAAATTGAATACATCAGGTAAAGAAACTATGCTAATGTATAATCCAAATTTTTCAGTATCGCCTATTACAACTCATATTGAAGTAAATAAAATATCTAGATTTTTAACAAAAAAGAAAATTATAAATAATGTTAAAAATATCAAAAGATTTTATAGAGATTATGTCAGAACAGATATTAATATTTTAATTACAGGGTTAAATCCTCACGCTGGTATAGATATGAAAAAAATGAATGAAGAGAGAAAAATAATAATACCTGCAATTAAAGAACTTAAGAAAAAATATACTAAAGTTAATGGTCCGTATTCGGCAGACAGCGTTTATAACTATGGTTTAAAATTAAAAAAACCTTTTTGTATTGTTGGGATGTATCATGATCAAATATTACCGATTTTTAAATCTATAAATAAATTTGACGGAATAAATATAACAATAGGTAGTAGATTTTTAAGAGCTTCACCTGACCACGGAACTGCAAATAATATTATTAATCCCAAAGATATACATAATATAAGTTTTAAAAAATGTGTGAACTTTTTTTCATTATAGATGCCAAATAAAAGGCTTGGACAAAATTTTTTAATAAATAATTCCATATCAAAAAAAATTATTGATTTTGCAAAGTTAGATACAAATTCTAATGTTTTAGAAGTAGGGAGCGGTCGTCAGGCATTAACAAAACTTATTAAAAATTATTATCCGAGATCCTTCATTGTTGTTGAGTATGACAAAACTTTACATAGTTTAAATGAAAAACTTTTTTTTAATACCAATTATAAATCTATAAATAGTGATGCTTTAAAATTTAAAGAAAAACAACATTTTAAACATAATTTAACAATTATTTCTAATCTTCCGTATAATATTTCAAGCGCATTGCTTATCAAATGGATAAGGTACCAAGGGGAATATAAAAATATAAATAAAATGATTCTTATGTTCCAAAAAGAAATGGGTGATAGAATAGTTGCAAATAAGGATACTAAAAAATATGGAAGACTATCCATAATAAGTAAGGCTTTTTTTAGGATTAAAAAGATAATGAATGTTAATAAAAAAAATTTTTACCCTATTCCAAAAGTAGATTCTGTAGTTTTAGAATTTGATCCCCTAAAGAAAAACAAAATTCACATGAAAGAGATGCAACAGCTGGAAAAAATTACAAACTTTTTTTTTAATACAAGAAGAAAAAAAAATAAAAAAAAAATTGAAAAAATGTTTACAAAAAAACAGATAGAAGATTATAATTTGGCTAAATTTTTTGATTATAGACCCGAAAATATTTCAGAAGAAGAATATTATATGATGTCTAAAATTATTTGATTTTAAGAATGTTTTTAATTTTCTTGCCTGCGATTATCTCTAAGTCCCTTACGAAAATTCTATAATTAATAATTTTTACTATACTTTCTACGCATGTTGATAATTTCTTATTAATTATTACATAATCATAGTCTTTCCAATGTTTTAAGTCTCTCTTGGCATACGAAAAACGTTTTGTTGCTAACCTTGAATCTTTTTTATGTCTATTAACTAATCTTTGTTTTAAAGTTGAAAACGAGGGGGGTAAAAGAAAAATTGAAATACAATTTTCCGCAATAATCTTTTTAACTTTTTTACTTCCCTGCCAGTCTATATCTAATAGAATTATTTTACCTTTTTTGAAATTGTCATAAATTTCTTTTTTTGGAGTTCCATAATAATTATTAAAAACCTTTGCATATTCTAAAAATTTTTTGTTTTTAACGTTTTTGAAGAATCTTTTTTTATTCGTAAAAACATAGTCTTTTTTATTTTTTTCCTTGAGTCTTGGAGTGCGAGTTGTCCATGAAATTGATAATTTTGATTTTTTTATTTTTTTTAAAATCTGCTTGGTCACAGTGGTTTTGCCTACCCCTGATGGGGAAGAAATAATAACTGCAAATCCTTTTGCTCTTTTGGCCGACAAAATTATTTAGCTGGATGACTTTCTATGAATTTGATTGCATCTCCTACGGTCAATATTTTTTCTGCGTCGCTATCTGAGATTTCCGATCCAAACTCTTCTTCAAAAGCCATTACTAATTCAACAGTATCTAAACTATCAGCTCCCAAATCATCTATAAAGCTAGCTTCATCTGTCACTTTATCAGCGTCAACGCCTAAATGATCTACAATGATTTTTTTCACTTTCTCTCTTACGTCACTCATTTTTTATTCTCCTTAATTATTTAATATAATTGGTATTAGATTAATCTTATCTATTTTTCAAGACATATACATACCACCATTAACGTGGATAGTTTCCCCTGTTATGTAATTAGACATGTCAGATGCTAAAAAAATTACAGATTTTGCAATATCTATACCTTCTCCTATTTTGTTCATTGGAATATTAGAAATTAATTTTTTCTTCAAATCTTCACTCAATGTCTTGGTCATGTCGCTTTCAATAAATCCCGGTGAAATACAATTGATTCTAATATTTTTTCTAGCATATTCTTTTGCCAAAGATTTTGACATTGCTATAACACCAGCCTTTGAGCTTGTATAATTTGCCTGACCAGGATTACCTGTATGAGCAACAATAGAAGTAATGTTTATTATGCTCCCACTTTTACTTTTAAGCATAAATTTTATTGCATTTTGAGTCATTAAAAATGTAGAATGTAAATTAACATCAAGAACAACTTTCCATTCATTAAATGACATTCTTAAAGCTAAATTATCTTTTGTGATTCCAGCATTGTTGATTAATACATCTACGCCTCCTAGTTCCTCACAATAACTTTTAAAATTTTTTTCAATATTCTCGTGCTCCGATAAATTGAAATTTTTAATTATTATGTTAGGAAATTGTTTTTTTGCGTTTTCTAATCTTTCTTGGTTTGTGCCTATAATTAATATTTTGGCTTTTAATTTATATATTTCATTTAAAATTGATAATCCAATCCCACGCGATCCACCAGTTAAAATTATTTTTTTATTTGCTAAATCAATCATAATTTTTTATATCATCAATACTCTCTATATTAATAGTCTTCAAATCTAATTTAAATCTTTTCGTCATATTTGTTAAAGTCTTTGAGGGTCCAATTTCAACAATCTTATTAATTCCTTCCTTATTCATATATAGTATACTTTCACGCCACCTCACTCTACCGCAAATCTGTTTTATTAGTAATTCTTTTATTTTAGTAGGATCATTTTGAGCTGTAGCTACAAAATTTGATATAATTGGAATTGATGGTTTATTAACAATTACATCTGCCAAATATTTTTTCATTTCTTCCTCAGCTTTTTTCATTAATGTACAATGAAATGGTGCGCTTACTGGTAATGGCACTGATTTCTTTTTTAAATCATTTTTAAAAGATATAGCTATAGCTTTCACATCGCCGGCCTTTCCACTGAGAACAACCTGTCCTGGGCAATTATCATTTGAGATTTCAACGTTTTTAAAATTATTTTCATTTATAAATTTTTCAACCTCATTACACTCTACATTTAACACTGCGATCATGGCTCCTTCCCCAACAGGAACTGCTTTCTGCATAAATTTACCTCTACTAAATAAAATTTTAGCTGTATCTGCTAATTTTAAAGAGTTAGAAATTAATAAAGCTGTATATTCACCCAAAGAATGGCCGGCACAGAAATTAAAATTGCTAATATCAATTCCTTTTTCTTTTTTTAAAACTGTGAATATTGTATAACTAGTTAGCATTATAGCTGGCTGGGTATTTTGCGTTAAATTGATTGTATCTTTATTATCAGTATCAAAAATTATATCCGTTAGATTTAAATCTAACGCAGAATTAACCTCATCATGCAATTTTTTTACATAATCAAAATTATCGTATAAATATTTACCCATACCAGCATATTGTGATCCTTGACCTGGAAATATTATAGATTTTTTCAATTTTTTTAATAATTTTATTGTTGAATAAATTTAAATACTATTATACGAAAGTTTTTTTTTAAATATATAAAAATTTAATATGTCGATTTACGAGCATACATATATAGCAACGCCTGATTGTAACAAAAAAGATATTGATAATATCGAAAAAAAAATAGAAAGCATTCTAACAAGCAATGCAGGCAAGATAGTTAGAAAAGAAGATTGGGGATTAAGAAATCTTGCTTATCCAATCAAAAAAAATGTTAAAGGAATTTATCAAAATTTATATTTTGAGAGTAATGGTAAGGCTATAAAAGAAATAGAATATTTTGAAAGGTATAATGACAAAGTAATGAAATTTTTATCAATCAAACTTAAGAAGCTTCCAAAAGAAGATTCGCAATTAAAAAATAATAAATAATGAGAAGAACGAAAATAAAAAAAAAGAGATCTGGACAGATGCTATCCAAAAATCTTTCCCAAATAAAAAAAGCATGCCCTTTAAGTGGAAAAAACGCACCTGATATTAATTACAAAAATCTAACTTTGCTTAAAAAATATATTTCAGATACGTCAAAAATTTTACCAACTAGAATTACAAATGTAAGTCATTCTAAGCAAAAAAAATTAGCTAAAGAAATTAAGAAAGCTAGATCTTTAGCTTTATTGCCGTACGTAGGATATTAAAATGGAAGTAATTTTACTGGAAAATATAAAAAAATTGGGATCTATCGGTCAAAAAGTAAAAGTTAAAGATGGCTATGGTAGAAATTTTTTAATTAAAAAAAATAAAGCACTGCTAGCAAACAAAAAAAATATGGAAATTTTTAAGAAAAGAAAAGATGAGATAACAAAAAAAAATGAATTAGAAAAAGCAAAATCTCAGGAAATAGCTAAAAAATTACGAAGCTTAAAACTGGAAATTAAAAAAGAAGCCATGGAAAATAAGCAACTTTATGGGTCAGTGAGTGTTAAAGAAATAGTAAATTTACTTAATTCTAATAATATTAAAATTTCTGCAGAAAAAATTGAAATAAAAAATCAAATAAAGTCCTTGGGTACTCATAAAGTTTATATTAATTTACATGCGGAAGTTCAATCAAACGTTGATATTGAAATAAAACCAATTTCATAAAATAATAAAGTTTTCCACATTAATCATTTTAAGTTTTTTAAGATTATATTACTGAAAAGTGTATATTGCCTGAGTGAGCAACATTAAAAATTTAGCGATACATCAAAAAAATGAACTACCAAGCAACATTGAGGCAGAACAAACTTTAATTGGTTCGATACTAGAAAATAATGAAATGTTTGATGAAATATCAGATATTGTAACAACAGATCATTTTTATGACGATATCAATAAGAAAATATTTAGTGTTATTTCAAATCTAATTTCAAAAGGATTATTAGCAAATCCGATTACTCTAAAAAATTTTTTTAATAAAGAAGAACAGTTAGAAGAAATTGGTGGATCTGAATATCTTGTCAAATTAACTAAAGTCTCCACAACAAAAACTCAAATAAAATTTTATGTAAACCTATTGTCTGATTTGTTAATAAGAAGGAAGTTAATAAGCATTTCTAAAGAAACATTCCAAGAGTCATCTGATAAAAATATAGATAAAGACGCAAACAAAATTTTAGAAGATACAGAAAAAAAACTTTTCGACATAGCCGAAAATGGAAATTTCAATAGAAAATTTGTTAGTTTTCAAGAAGCTCTTCAAGAAACAGTATCAATGGCTTCAGCTGCATTTAAAAATGAGAAAGGTATTGTAGGAGTTCCAACTGGATTAACTGAACTAGACAATAGACTTGGTGGTTTGCATAAACAAGATTTAATCATAATTGCTGGTAGACCAGCAATGGGTAAAACTGCATTGGCTACTAACATAGCCTTCAATGCTGCAAAAGATATATTGGAAAATGACAAAAAATCGGCTGTAGCGTTTTTCTCATTAGAGATGTCATCCGAACAACTTTCTACAAGAATTTTAGCCGAACAATCGAGAATAAGATCAAATAATATTAGAACTGGTAAAATTAATCAGGACGATTTTGATAAATTTATTGAGGCATCCAGAGATTTAGAAAATTTACCATTACATATTGATGATACGCCAGCCATACCTATTGCAACCTTAAGCAATAGAGCTAGAAGACTAAAAAGAAAACAAGGTTTAGATTTAATTGTAGTTGATTATATACAACTTGCAAAATCAGGAAGTTTAAGAAACGAAGGTAGGGTATTAGAGATTGCTGAAATTACTCAAGGTTTGAAGGCTTTAGCAAAAGAATTGGATGTCCCGGTTTTGGCTCTATCTCAATTATCTCGAGCAGTAGAGTCAAGAGATACCAAAAAACCTGAATTATCAGATTTACGTGAGTCAGGATCAATTGAGCAAGATGCAGATGTTGTTATGTTTGTTTATAGAGAAGAATATTATTTGGAAAAAAAAGAACCAAGGGCAGGATCTCCAGAATATGTGGAATGGCAAGAAAAGATGAATTTGGTGCATAATCAAGCAGAAATCATTATTGGAAAGCAAAGACACGGTCCGACAGGTTTGATTAAGTTGGAATTTGAGAGTGCATTTACCAAATTTAGTGATGCCAAGTCTAAATAATTATTTAATAATTTCTTAAATCATCTATAAACAAGATCTTTGTTAGAAAATGAAATATTCAATCCCAGAAATTAATATTGATTTAAAATCAATTAAAAAAAATTATACTTTTATAAATAAATTTTGTGGAAAAACAGAGGTTGCGAGCAGCGTAAAAGCTAGTAGCTATGGATTGGGCGGTCAAAAAAAAATTATTCAATCTTTAATATCAGCTGGTTGTAAGAATTTTTTTGTAGCACAATTGTCAGAAGGTATAATCTTAAGGAGACTATTTAAAAATATTCATATTAATATTTTAAATGGAGTCTTAAAAAATGAGGAGAAAATTTTTATTAAGTACAAACTTACACCAGTAATTAATGATTACTCACAGTTTATTAGGTGGACAGGCTGTCTTAAAAATAAAAAAAAAGAAAGGTTGATAATTCATTTCGATACAGGCATGTGTAGATTAGGATTTCAAGAAGATGATACCATAAAATTATATAAAAAAATAAACATTATTAAAAAGTTTAATTATGTTTTGATAATGAGTCATTTAGCAAGTTCTAGTAATAAAAATGACAAATATAATATTATTCAATTAAATAGATTTAAAAAAATAAAAAAAATTTTTAGTGGATTTAAATATAGTTTGTCAGCCTCTGGAGGAATATTCTTGGGGAAAAAATACCACTTTGATATGGTTAGACCGGGAATAAATTTGTACGGGGGATGTCAGCATTTTAATAAAAAAATTAAGAATGTTGTGAGTGTAAGGTGCCCAATTATTGCAATTAATCAACTTTATAAAGGCGAAACATGTGGATATAATAGAACATTTAGAGCGAAAAAAAATATGCATACAGCAACTATTCCAATGGGTTATGCAGATGGATTTGGATTAAGATTATCAAATAAGGGCTTTGTATTTTATGGAAACACTAAATTAAAAATGCTTGGTAGAATTTCAATGGACTTAATAATTATTGATATTTCAAAAGTAAAAAACAAAATTAAATTAGGTGATTTTGTAGAATTATATAACAAAAAATTTACCATTGATAAATTTGCGGATTTAACAGGGACTATACCTTATAGAGTAATAACTTGTATATCAGATCGTTTTTCTAAAAATTATTTATAATGAAAATTATATATGAAAAAATATTAAATTTTCCAAAATTAATACTAATATTTTTTTCTTTTTTAATTTTAGTTTCGTTTTTTTTTGCCAAAGATTTTAAATTAGACGCTTCGGCTGAAACTTTATTATTAGATAATGATCCAGATTTAAATTACCTAAGAAAAATTAATAAAAGATATGGTTCTGAAGAATTTTTTATAATTACATATACACCCAAAGCAAAAATTAACAAAAATAATCTCCAACACTTTCAAAAATTAGTAGGTGAAATTAATTTAATGCCATGGGTAAGCAAAACAATTAGCATAATAAATGCCCCATTGTTACAAAGTTCTAATGAGCCCTTACTCGAAAGAGTCAAAAATTTAAATTATATAACAAATAAGAATATTAATTTTGATCGTGCTATTAATGAGCTAAAAAATAGCCCGGTATATAAGGATCTTATAATTAGTTCCGATGGTAAAACTTTCGGTATTGTTGTGTATCTTAAAGACAATAAAAAATATTTAAATTTAACAGAAAAAAAAGCTAAAATTTTAAATAGCAAAAATATTAACACTGATGATCTTAACCAGATCAATATTAATTTGGAAATACAAAAAGCAATTCAGTCCAAAAATATTAGTAAATATAATAAAGAAATAAAAAACACTATCAAATCCTACACTAAATTTGCAGATATTAGATTAAGCGGAATTCCAATGATTGCTGATGATATGATTGGATTTATAAAAAAAGATATATTGATTTTTGGAGTTTGCGTGTTCCTTTTTATTGTTATTACTTTAAGGTATATTTTTAAGGACATTAAGTGGGTTATATTTCCCCTTTTAAGTTGTTTTGTTTCAATATCTATTATGACAGGTATTTTAGGTTTTTTGTCTTGGAAAGTTACAGTCATTTCATCAAATTTTACTGCACTTATGCTCATTCTAACAATGTCAATGAATATTCATTACCTTGTCAGATATATGCAAATGAATGAAGGTGATTTATCCGCTGCTGGTGTAAACAATTTAATTAAAAAAACATCAGGTATAATGTTTTATCCGATATTCTACGCTGTTTTAACGACAATTTGCGCTTTTGTTTCATTGGTATTTAGCGAGATTAAACCGGTAATAGACTTTGGATGGATGATGACTTTAGGCTTAATTATTTCTTTAATTACCACATTTTTATTATTGCCATCTCTTATAATTATTTTTAAACCCACAATCCCTTCCTCAATTAAAGATGTTGAGTCAAAATTATTAAATAAATTAAATCAAATAACATTTTTTCCAGTATTAGTATTTTGTTCAGTTATTAGTATAATTTTTTTTTCATTCTATGGGTTATCTAAATTAAAAGTTGAAAATAGTTTCATAAATTACTTTGATAATGATACTGAAATATACAAGGGAATGAAACATATAGATGAAAAACTGGGAGGTACTACACCCTTAGAAATAATTTTAAAATTTAAAAAAAGTTCAAATCAGAATGATGAGAGTTTTTTGGGTGAAAATAATGAAGGTGATAATTTTTTAGGAGAAAATAAAGAGAATTCTTTTTTGGGCACTGCAGATCAAAATGAAGATACATCTAAATATTGGTTTTCAACAAATAAGGTTAATAAAATTATAGATATACATAAATATTTAGAGAATAGACCAGAGATCGGGAAGGTTTTGTCATTTTATTCAATATTACAAATAGCAGAGCAACTAAATAATAATAAAAAATTAGGTAGCTTAGAAATGGGTGTTTTATACGATAAGTTACCGGAAAATATTAAAAATCAAATTATAAAACCTTATATATCAATTGATAATAATGAGGCAAGAATATCAATGAGAATTAAAGATTCTCTAAAAGACCTTAGAAGAAAAGAATTGCTTGAAAATATTAATAAAGATTTATCAGAAAAATTTGCACTTGAACAAAATGATTATCAAATAGCGGGTGTATTAGTTATTTTTAATAATCTTTTGCAAAGTTTATTTAAATCTCAAATCAAATCTTTAGGTTTTGTTATGATTGGAATTTTTTTAATGTTTTGGTTTTTATTTCGCTCATTAAAATTATCTTTTATTGGTATAATACCTAACCTTATAGCTGCCTTTTTTATCTTAGGCTTTATTGGTTTCTTAAATATACCTTTAGACATGATGACAATTACAATAGCGGCTATTACTATTGGTATAGCAGTAGATAACAGTATACATTACATATATAGGTACAAAAAAGAATTTAGCATCTGCAATGACAAAAATAAAGCTGTAGACATTTGTCATCAAACAGTTGGGAAGGCAATACTTAGTACATCTGTTACAATCATTTTTGGTTTTTCAATTCTAATTTTGTCAAATTTTATCCCTACTATTTATTTTGGACTTTTTACTGGCCTTGCAATGTTAACGGCTTTAATTTTAGTTTTGACATTGCTACCTATATTATTAAAAATATTCATCCATAACTAATGATAGATTTTATTTCAGAATCTCTTGATATCTTATCTATTTTAGACATAATATTTATTGTATTTATTTTACTAAATTTGATAATTTCATTTAATGCTGGATTTGTATCGAGTCTATTTTCTTTTCTAAAGTGGATACTTGCTTTTTTTTCCGTAAAATTACTATTACCAGAATTGAAACCATTTATGGAGGATTACGTTGAATCTGATTTTGTTCTAAATTTAATTTTGGGAACGTCAATTTTTATCTTATCAATTTTTATTATTATTATAATAAGCAGATCTTTGAATAAGGTTTTAAAATGGTCAGGCTTAGGCTCTGTAGATAAATTATTTGGTTTGTTTTTCGGAGCATTTAAAGGATATGCTTATTTTATAATTTTATTCACAATTTCTAATGCTATACACCCTGTAGACAAATGGCATAAAAGCTTAAATTCTGGAGTATTTTACGAAAATATTGAATATGGCAAAGAGTTTTTAATAAATAATTTTTCTAACAGACAAGAATATTTTGATGACGGAAAAGATAAAATTGAGGAAATTTCAAAATGACAAATTATAGTAATTGGAGTATTAAAATTAAGTGACTCGTCAAAAAAAATTAAATGAAGAATGTGGTATTTTTGGAGTTTATAATCACCCCGACGCATCGACTTTAGTTACATTAGGACTTCACGCATTACAGCATAGAGGACAAGAAGCTTGTGGTATAAATTCATTTGATGGAAAAAACTTTTTTTCAGTAAAAAGAAGGGGCTTAGTTGGCGATAATTTTACAGACAAAAAAATTATTAAACAATTACCAGGGCATGCTGCAATTGGTCATAATAGATACTCAACAACTGGTGCACCAATAGTAAGAAATATTCAACCGTTTTTCGCAGATCTTCACTCTGGTGGTATAAGCATTGCTCATAATGGCAACTTAACCAATGCAATAGAAATAAGAGAAAAAATGGTTAAGGAAGGTTCTATTTTTCAAACTACTTCCGATACTGAAACTATAGTTCAATTAATTGCAAAATCAAAAAGGTTAAAAACAATTGATAAAATAATAGATGCCATATTTCAAATTCATGGTGGTTATGCAATTACCATGCTTACAAGTAAAAAATTAATTGGTATTAGAGACCCTTATGGAATTAGACCTCTAGTTTTAGGTAAATTAGGAGATACCTATATTTTCTCATCAGAAACGTGTGCTTTGGATATTATTGGAGCTGAGTACATTAGAGAGATAGAAAATGGAGAAATCGTTATAATTGATAAAAATGGAATCGAAAGTATAAAGCCATTTCCTAAAATCGATGCAAGACCTTGCGTATTTGAGTATATTTATTTCGCAAGACCAGACAGTATTTTAAAAGGAAAAGCTGTACACGAATATCGTAAAAATTTAGGTATTGAACTTGCAAAAGAGTCTTATGTAGAAGCCGATATGATATCTCCAATACCAGACTCTGGTTTGCCAGCAGCACTTGGATTTGCAAATAAGTCTAACATAGAGTTTGATATGGGAATTATTAGAAACCACTACGTTGGAAGAACATTTATTGAGCCAACCCAACAAATTAGACAGCTTGGTGTAAAATTAAAACACAATCCTAATAAACAAATTATAAAAAATAAAAGAATTATTTTAGTTGATGACTCAATTGTTCGAGGAACAACGTCAAAAAAGATTGTTGACATGCTATATCATGCTGGAGCAAAAGAAATACATTTACGTGTATCAAGCCCACCTATAAAATACCCTGACTATTATGGAATTGACACACCAAATAAAAAAGATCTCATAGCTGCAAATTTATCTGTTGATGAAATTGCTAAACAAATTGGCGTTAAGTCTTTAAAATTTTTAAGTATTGAAGGTCTTTACAAAGCTCTAGGATACAAAAATCGAAATAATAAAAATCCTCAACTAACTGATCATTGTTTCACAGGTGATTACCCTGTAAAACCTACAGATAATAAAAATTTAATAGATAAAAATAATCAGCTATCTCTTCTTAGCAACGTTAGATCGTGAAAATGGATTTTTATTTGAAATATACTTTATA
>QCET01000008.1 GCA_003280495.1 Pelagibacteraceae bacterium AG-359-E06 | reverse complement strand
CGTATATTAAAATAACAAAAAATCTTGAAAAAAAAATTGAAAAAAAGATGAAATCTAAGAATATTAAAATACACTTAAGTATATCTGATGATTTTCCTTGGGCTATTGCTTTTGTTATTATATCTAGGGAAATATGAAAAAAAAAATAATAGAAAATTTAAATAGCATTATAATAGCTATTTTTTTAGCAATTTTAATAAGAACATTCTTATTACAGCCGTTCTACATTCCTTCATCTTCAATGGAAAACACATTATTAATAGGAGATAGATTGTTTGTTACTAAATATAGTTATGGTTATAGCAGACATTCATTTCCCTTTAGTATTGGACTCTTAAAAAAGAGAATATTATTTAAAGAGCCTAACAGAGGAGATGTTATAGTATTCAAAACTCCAGCAGATAATCGAACAGATTATATTAAAAGATTAATAGGAAAATCAGGAGACAAAATACAATTTATTAGTGGAGATTTATATATTAATAATAACAAAATTATAAAAACTTTTGTTGAAAATTCGAAAATTTACTGTGGCAATGAAGAAGTAAATGTGAAAATTTATAAAGAAGAAATATCAACAAAAAATAATTATAAAATTGCATACTTTTCAACAGGTTCATTTACAGACTCCGATGTGTATATAGTTCCAAAAAATCATTATTTTTTTTTAGGAGACAATAGAGATTGTTCATCAGATAGCCGTTACTTGACAAGAGTAGGATATGTTAAAAAAGAAAATTTAGTAGGAAAAGCAAGATTTTTATTTTTTTCAAATGATAAAACAAAAGGTAATTTTTTTTCCTTCTGGAAATGGCATAATTCTATAAGATTCGAAAGGATATTAAAAAAAATCAATTAATGAATAAAATAGAAATTGAACAAATTGAGAAAATTATAGGAATTAAATTTAATAAAAAAAAAATTTTAGAACAGGCTTTTACACATAAAAGCGTGTCAAAGGCAATCGAGATTAATAATGAACGTCTTGAATTTTTAGGTGATAGAGTATTAGGGTTAGTAATTGCAGGTAATTTAAATAAAATTTATCCAACAGATTCTGAAGGACAATTAGATAAAAAATTGGCTTTGTTAGTAAATAAATCTACATGTGCTAAAATAATACAAGATTTAAAATTAAATAACTTTCTCAATCTTAGTAAATCGCAAAAAAAGAACAAATTTGGAAATGAAAAAATATTCGGTGATTTATGTGAGTCTCTAATAGGCGCAGTATATCTTGATCAAGGTTTTGAGATTACAAATAAAGTTGTTTTAAAATTATGGAAAAATAAATTTAATAAAATATCCGGTAATATAATAGATCCAAAAACTAAATTACAAGAATATTCATTAAAAAAATTTAAAAAATTACCAATTTATAAAAATATTTCAAATCATGGACCATCTCATAAACCAATTTTTAAAGTATCGGTAAATATAACGGGATCTAAAGCCTATATCGCTGAGGGAAGATCAAAAAAAATAGCTCAGTCTTTAGCTGCGAAGAAACTATTACAAAGTTTAAAAATATGAAATCATCTTTAGTTTCAATAATAGGTCCAACAAATTCTGGAAAATCAACATTAATTAATGCTTTAAATAAAAAAAAAATATCAATCGTTTCACATAAAGTTCAAACTACAAACTTAAACATTCGTGCCAACATAAAGTTTAAAGATAGTAATATTATATTTATAGATACACCTGGTTTTTACAGCAAAAAAAATAATGTTAATTTTATTAATACTGCAAATGAAGCAATAAAAACTTCAGATATAGTTTGTGTACTAATTGATATAAAATCAAAATTGGATTTTCTTAATGATATAAGAGATAGAATAATAAAAGTTAATAAACCTAAAATTTTAATTTTTAATAAAATTGACTTAGTTTCAAAAACTTATGTAATTAAGAAAGTTGAAAAAATTGAATTTTTAAATATTTTTCAAGACATATTTTATATTTCTGCACTTAAAGAGATAAGTTTAAATAATTTTTTACAATATATATATAAAAATACGAAACAAAAAAAAAATTATAATCTAGAAAAAAAACATACAATGTCTAAGAGCAAATTTTTTGCTGAAATTACCAGAGAGGCGATATTTAGGTTTACAAATCAAGAGATACCTTATCAAACAAACGTGATAACACAAAAAATAATAAAAACAAAATCTGTAAAGATTTATCAAAATCTTGTAGTAAAAAATAAAAATCAACAGAGAATTATTATAGGCAAGTCTGGAAAAATGCTTAAATTGATTGGTCAATACTCTAGAAAACAACTAGAAGAAATATTAAAATCAAAAGTACATTTATTTCTTAACGTTATCGTTGGTAATTAGAATGATTTGGACAGATGAAGGATATTTAGTAAAGATAATTAATTATTCTGAAAATTCGATAATAGCAAATTTTTTTACAAATAATCACGGTTATTATAGTGGAATTATCTACGGTGGAAATTCAAAAAAATATAAAAATAAATTGCAAATTGGAAATAAATTACACTTACATTACAAGTCAAAAACTGAAGACTCTTTAGGATACTTTAATTGTGAATTATTGACTTCAAATGGTTTTTTGTATTTTAATGATAAAAAAAAATTGTTAATTTTTAATTCAATTTTTGAAATTTCCTCAAAAATTTTTCCTGAAAGACAATCTTTTAATAAAATTTACAATTCACTTGATAATTTAATTAATAATTTTGATGAAGATCCTCTCAAAAAATTTGTTTTATGGGAATATGATACTTTATGTGATTTAGGTTATGGTTATGACGATCAAGATAATATTAAAAAAAGTTATATACCTTCATTGTTATTAGATAGAAAATCAGATTATATTTTTAATGATTTAAAAAATATTTTGGATATAAATAAAAATATTTATGATAAACAATTTCACGATAAAAATATTAAATTCTATTATAGAAACATGTTAAACACACTTTTTTATAATGAATAAAAATATCTTAAAAGAAGAATTAAAAAATCAATTTGCAAAAAAATATCTTTCTTACGCATTATCCACGATAACGCAAAGAGCACTTCCTGATTTAAGAGACGGATTAAAGCCAGTACATAGAAGATTGATTTATGCGATGTACTTACTTAATTTAGGACCAAAATCACAATTTAAAAAGTCTGCAAGAGTTGTTGGTGATGTTATCGGAAAGTTTCATCCACATGGCGATCAATCAGTTTATGATGCACTTGTTAGACTTGCTCAAGATTTTTTAACAAAATACCCACTTGTTTATGGTCAAGGTAACTTTGGAAATATAGACGGTGATAATGCTGCCGCAATGAGATACACTGAAGCTAAACTTACTTCAGTTGCTGAGACTATACTTAAAGATATCGAGTACGATACAGTAAATTTTAAAAAAACCTACGACGGCGAACTTGAGGAGCCAGAAATATTGCCATCACAATTCCCTAATATATTAGCAAATGGATCGAGTGGTATTGCTGTAGGAATGGCAACAAATATTCCGCCGCATAATATTACAGAATTATGCAACGGGATTAAAATTATTAATGACAAACCTAATACAAAATTAAATGATTTACTTAAAATTATTAAAGGGCCTGATTTTCCTACCGGCGGTGTTTTAAATAATAACAAGAAGGAAATACAAAAAGCTTATAAGACAGGCAAAGGTTTTTTTGAAATAAGGGCAAGTTACAAAATTGAAGAGTTAGGAAGAGGATTGTATCAAATAGTTGTAACACAAATACCATATCAAGTTAATAAATCTAAACTTATAGAAAAAATAGCGAACTTAATTTTAGAAAAAAAGAATAAACTTCTTGATAATATTATCGATGAGTCTGATGAAAAAATAAGAATAATATTAAGGCCAAAAAATAGAAATGTTGATCCAAATATTTTAATGGAATCACTCTTTAATCAAACAGACTTAAGTACCAAATTCTTTCTAAACATGAATATATTAAATGATAAACAGCAACCACGTGTCATGCCTTTGATTGATGTTTTAAAAAATTTTTTAAAACACAGGTATTTAATTTTAAATAAAAAAAATTCTTATTTATTAAAAAAAATTAATAAAAGATTAAATGTTTTAAAAGGTTTTTTAATAGTATTTAGAAATATTAATAATATCATAAAAATAATAAGAAATGATAAGGACCCTAAAAAAAGCTTAATAAAAAGATATAACTTAAATAATTTTCAAGCTGATGCAATACTTGATATGAAATTAAAAAACTTAAAAAAAATCGAGGAGCATGAAATCAAAAATGAATTTAAAAATTTATCTAGTGAAAAAAATATTATACAGAAAATACTAAGGTCAAGAGCATTGCAAAAAAAAGAAATTAACAAAGAATTTGATCAAATATCATTAAATTTTGGAGAAAATAGCGTTTTTGGAAAAAGAAGAACGGTATTAGATAATTTTAAACAAATGGACGCAGATGAAGTTCAAGAAAATTTAAAGACAAATGAGGATGTTACTATTTTTATAATTAATGGAGCTTATATAAAAATAAATAAAGGCAATTATTTACCAACGAATTTTGATGAATTAGACAAAACCTGCAATTTGATATTATGTAGCGAATCTTCAAAAAAAATAATTTTATTATCCAACTTTGGCAAATCTTATACCTTACCAATCGAAAAATTAGTAGGAAGATCACAAAAGGGTAAGCAAATATCTAATTATCTAAAACTTAAAGATTCGGAAAAAATAATTGATTGCTTTGAGTATGTCGAAAATAGCAAAATTTTGTTATCAACTAAAATGGGAAAAATGTTTATTGCTGATTCAGGCAATCTTTACTCTAATAAAAGATCAGGGAAAAAAATAGTTAATATTAATTCTAATGATTCTTTTTTTGGAAGTTTAATGTTAAACGGTGTTTCTGAATACATTGCTGTTTTTTTGAATAGATCAGAGGATTATAAATTAATTATACTAAATAAAAAAGAAATACCAAATTTGAATAACGGTGCAGGAGTGAATTCATTTAAAAATAAAGGTTATTCAGTTTGTAGTTTAAGTTGTTTAGAAAAAAATTTAGTATTTAATGATATTTTTGAACAAGAGATTAAAAGTTTTCAATCTAAAAGTTATATTACTAAAAGACCAGGATCTGGTAAAAAGATAACTAGTAAATTTAATCTTAATTTATTTAGAGGATATAAAAAAAATATAAAAATAATTAATGACTAGAGATATTAGAATAAGAAGTTTAATAAAAACTATTACTTGGAGAATATTAGCCTCATTAGATACATTCTTAATAGCTTGGTTTGTAAGTGGCAGCATATCTGTCGGTGGATGGATAGCTACAATTGAAGTTATCACTAAAATTATTTTGTATTACTTTCATGAAAGAGCATGGAATAGAGTTAAGTGGGGTCAATTTGAAAAATAAATTTATAAATTGTCTCTCACTTTTTACTACAGGAATAACCTCAATTATTTACAAGAAAGAGTCACAATATGAAGGTATTACAGTAAATTCATTTGCTCCAGTTTCTTTAAAACCTAAAATTATTATGTGGTGTCTTGATAAAACTTCTAAATCTAAAAAAAATTTTTTAAGGAAAAACGTTATCTATAAAATAATATTCTTATCGAAAAAGCAAAAAAAAATTTCTAAAAAATTAGCTAGTACAAATAATACTTTCAATAAATTGTATTTAAATAATATTGTTAAAGAATCTTTAGGTTATTTAGAGTGTAAATTATATAAAACCTACAATGTAGGTGATCATTATTTAGTATTACACAAAGTCAAAAGTTTTAAAATATTAAAAGGAAAAGAACCTTTGATTTTTTTTAAAAGCAATTATTTTTGATTTAAAAATTTCTCAATATATTCTATAGCAAAATAACTAACAATTGCGCTAGCTCCAGCTCTTTTAAATGATATCATGATTTCTTTTAAAATATTTTCATTAAATATTTTATTTTTAATTCCATTTTTAATCATAGAATACTCACCTGAAACATTATAAGCTACAATTGGAACATTATATTTATCTTTTGTTTGAGATATAATATCTAAATAAGTTAAACCTGGTTTTATCATGATCATGTCTGCACCATCTTTTAGATCCCCTTCTATTTGTCTTAATGCATCATCAGAATTTGCACTATCAAGTTGATAAGAGCTTTTATCAATTCCTTCTTTTTGAGTTGATCCTACGCCGTCTCTAAATGGACCATAAAATCCTGATGCATATTTTGCAGCATAAGAAAGTATTAAAGTATTTTTAAAATTGTTTTTTTCAAGTGCATTTCTTATACTAAAAATTCTTCCATCCATCATATCTGAAGGAGCTATAACGTCGGCACCTGAAGTAACCTGTAACAAGGATTGTTGTACAAGTTTCTCAACTGTTTCATCATTTTGTACAGAATTATCTTTTAAAATACCATCGTGCCCGTGTGTTGTATATGGATCCAACGCAACATCAGTAATAATTCCTATCTCTTTATTATACCCTTTTTTAATTTCTCTAATTGATTTATTAATTAAGTTATTCTCATTTAGTGCCTCTGACCCGACAGCGTCTTTTTTATCTTGAGGAGTTTGAGGAAATAAGATTATTGCCTGTATCCCATTTTTTATTGCATTGTCGATTAGTTGTTTTAAGTTATCAGGGCTATACCTATGCACATTTGGCATAGATTTAATTTCTTGCTTTTGATTTTTTCCATCAGTTAAAAAAATTGGAAGGATAAAGTCACTGGCTGAAATATTATTTTCTCTAAATAAATTTATTGACCATTTATTTGATCTTAATCTTCTTTGTCTTTTTAATAATAACATAAGCAATTATTACCTAAATTTCTCATATATTTACTGCGTCTTATTGCAATTTTTAATAACTATATATTGTGATTTTTCCATAGTATTGTATAGGTTTAGTGTTTTGAGAAGCAATAATAGCAGATATTTAGTTAGAAATGTAATAATTGCTGCAGATCATGCCGGTGTTATATTAAAAAAGCATATATCTAAATATTTGTTAAAAAAAGGATTTAAAGTGAGCGACGTTGGAACAAATAATTTGTATAAATCTGTTGATTATCCAGACTATGCAAAAAAACTTGTAAAAAAAATGAATAAAGAAAAAATGGGTATTTTGATTTGTGGAACGGGTATTGGAATGAGCATTACTGCAAATAGATTTGATAAAATAAGAGCAGCTTTACCTCACAATCAAAAAGCATCCAAACTATCAAGAGAACATAATAATTCAAATGTGATTATCTTAGGCGCAAAATTAACAAATTTAAAAAAAGCTAAAAAGATGGTAGATATTTTTTTAACAACTAAATTTTCAGGGGGAAGACATCTTAGGAGGATTAATAAAATATAATGTCTAAAGAATACAAAATCACTTATAATTTTTTTAATGAAGGATTGTCAAAAACTGATCCTGAGTTGATGTCATTTATAAAAGAAGAATTAAATAGACAACAACATCACTTAGAATTAATTGCTTCTGAAAATATTGTTTCTAAATCAATTCTTGAAACCCAAGGATCAGTGCTTACAAATAAATACGCCGAAGGTTACCCAGGAAAAAGATATTATGGAGGATGCGAATTTGTAGACAAAGCTGAGACATTAGCAATAGAAAGAGCAAAAAAATTGTTTAATGTTAATTTTGCGAATGTTCAACCTCACTCAGGTGCACAAGCCAATGGTGCTGTTTTTTTAGCATTACTTAAACCGGGAGACACAATTCTGGGAATGGGTATAGATCAGGGAGGTCACTTAACACACGGAGCACCACCCGCTCAATCTGGAAAATGGTTTAATGCAATACACTATGGTGTTAGAAAAGATAATGGTCTTATAGATTATGATCAAGTTAAGGACTTAGCAAAAAAACACAAACCAAAACTAATCATAGCTGGAGGAAGCGCTTACTCAAGAATAATAGACTTTAAAATTTTTAGAGAGATCGCAGATAGTGTAGGAGCTTATTTGTTAGTCGACATGGCTCATTTCTCCGGTCTTGTAGCAGGCAAAGTTTATCCTAATCCTTGTGATTTTGCGGACGTGGTAACTTCTACTACACATAAAGTTTTAAGAGGTCCAAGAGGAGGAATTATTTTAACAAATAATGAAGAGTTAGCTAAAAAATTTAATTCGGCTGTATTCCCGGGCTTACAAGGGGGCCCACTAATGCATGTTATAGCTGCAAAAGCAGTTTGTTTTGGAGAAGCTCTTAAAGATGAATTTAAAATTTATTCGAGAAATGTTGTAGATAATGCAAAAATATTATCTGAAACATTAAAAAATTCAGGTTTTGAAATTTTTTCTGGAGGAACTGACACCCACTTGATTTTACTAGACTTAAGACCAATTCATGTCACAGGCAAAGACGCAGAGAAATCAATGGTTAGTGCGAACTTAACATGTAATAAGAACGGTATACCCTACGACGAAGAAAAGCCATGGGTAACATCTGGTATTCGATTGGGGACACCTGCTTGTACCACTAGAGGCTTTGGATTAGCTGAATTTAAATATGTTGGTGAGCTAGTATCAGAGTTGTTAAATGGTCTTAAAGAAAATAAAAATAATAATGCAATAGTTGAAAAGGTAGTTAGAGAAAAAGTTATTAAACTTTGTAACCAGTTTCCAATCTATTAATCATGCTTTGCCCATTCTGTAGAGAAAAAGACACTTCTGTAATTGACTCTAGGGCAACAGAGGATGGAACAGCTATTAGAAGAAGAAGATTGTCCTCATGTTGTAATCAAAGATTCACAACTTTTGAAAGAGTTCAATTTAGAGAGTTAACTGTAATAAAAAAAAATGGGAGAAAATCCCAATTTGATAGAGATAAATTAACTAGATCAATAAATATTGCTTTGAGAAAAAGACCGGTCGACAGTGAAACAATCGAAAAGTTTGTTTCAAAAATTTATAGGAATTTAGAAGATCTTGGACAAAATGAAATTATGACCTCAACTATCGGAAAGTTTGTCATGGATGGATTAAAAGAGATCGATCCTGTCGGTTATGTTAGATTTGCATCGGTCTATACAAATTTTAAAGAGGCAAAAGATTTTGAAAATTTCGTAGATAATATTGATGCCTACAGAAAAAAATAATTTATATTTTGTTTATTTAGCTAATAAACTATCGTTAATAAATCAGTTTTTAAGCTTTCCTAATCCATCTGTTGGAGCAGTATCTGTTTCTAAAAATCAAATACTATCTACAGGCATTACAGGACTCAACGGATCACCTCATGCCGAATATGAGTCTATTAAAAACACTAAAAATAAAAAAGTAGAAAAATTATATGTTTCGTTAATTCCTTGTGCACATAAAGGAAAAAATCCGTCATGTACTAAAATCATTAAAAAAAAAAAAATTAAGAAAGTAATTTATTCATTCGACGATTATGATGTTAGAGTTATAAATCGTGCCAAGTATGATTTGAAGAAAAATAAAATCACAATTAGCAAAATATCGATTAACAACCCTTGTTTTAACGAAATAAAAAATTACAATTATTCAAAAAAAAATGAATTACCATATATAACTGCAAAATTAGCTATTAGCTCAGACTATTTTGCAAAAAATAAAAATAAAAAGTATTTTACAAATAAAAAAGCATTAAAATTTGCTCACTTAGTGAGATATAAAAATGACTCTATTCTAGTAGGTAAAAATACATTTGAAGATGACTTGCCTTTATTAAATTGTAGAATAAAAGGTATAAAAAAAAAAAATAAAATTTTTCTAATAAATCAAAAACTCAAATTTAGCAAAAATGCTTACAAACACTTGGCTAAAATAAAACCATACATTTTTCACAGCAGTAGAAATAATCATTTAATCAAAAAAATTAAATTGTATTGTAATTTAATATATATCCCATGTGGCTTAAATAAAAATATTGACACGAAATTAATATGTAAAAAAATATTTAAACTTAATTGTCGAAAATTGCTAATAGAGGGAGGTTTAAAAACTCAAGAATTGTTTTTAAAAAATAATCTACTAAATGAATTTTTAATCGTAAAATCCGATAAAAAATTTAGTAAAAAAGGTATGATAAAAGCTTTAAAACTATTCAAAAACTTAAAAACCAAATTTAAATCTGAAAAACCTTTTCGCTTAGACGATAATAATATATTTAGGTATTTTTCATAATGTTTACAGGAATTATAAAAAATAAAGCTGAATTTGTATCTTTAAAAAAAGACAAATCTAAGTATTTTTTAACTTTAAGCACCGTCCAAAAATTTACTAATAAGGATATTGGATCCTCTATATCAATTAATGGAATATGCTTAACTTTAATTAGGGCAAAATTGATTAAAAACAAATGCCAAATAATGTTTTATTTATCCCCCGAAACATTGAGACTATCTAATTTAAGATTTTTAAAAAAAAATGAAAATGTAAATATTGAAAAATCACTAAGATTTGGTGATGAGATATCAGGTCATTTTGTTCAAGGTCATGTCGATGATTGTTCATCTATTAGCAAAATAAATATAAAACAAGGTAGTTGGTATATTAATATCAAATATAAACAAAAATTTAAAAAATATATAATTAAGAAGGGATCTATAGCTATTAATGGTGTTTCTTTAACAATAGTCTCTGTAAGTAAAAATTACTTTCAATTAGTCATAATTCCTCATTCCTTGAAATTAACAAACCTAATTAACCTTAAGAAAAATGATAAGGTCAATGTAGAATTTGATATTATTTTGAAATATTTAAACAGATAACATAAATGAAAAATTTTAAATACTCTAAAATTGATGAAATTATCAAAGTTGCGAAAAAAGGAAAAATTTTTATTTTAGTTGACGATAAAAATAGAGAAAATGAAGGAGATCTTGTTTTCTCAGCAAAAAAAACTACAGCAAAAAAAATTAATTTTATGGCTAAACATGGTAGAGGATTGATATGTTTGGCTTTAGATAAGAAACAAACCAACAAGCTAGGCCTTAGTCTAATGCCAAGTAGAAATAGCTCAAGATTAAAAACTGCTTTCACTGTAAGTATAGAGGCTCGAAGAGGAGTAACTACTGGAATCTCCGCATTAGATCGTGCAAAAACAATTTTAGTTGCTATTAATCAAAAATCAAACTCAAAGTCTTTATCAACACCGGGTCACATATTTCCACTAGTTGCTAGAGATGGTGGTGTCTTAACACGAGCGGGACATACCGAAGCATCAGTAGATATTTCTAATCTCGCTGGAATGGGAAAATCTGCTGTAATATGTGAAATAATGAATGATGACGGCACCATGGCTAAAGGAAAAAAATTAATTGAATATGCAAGAAAACATTCATTAAAAATTGGAAAAATAGATGATTTAATATCTTATAGATTAAAAAAAGAGTCTTTTATTAAACAACGAGAAGAAAAAATTGTAATAATAAATAAAAAAAAATATAAATTAATCTCATTTGAAAATTTTTTAGATAACAGGCAACATTTGGCATTAGTTTATGGAGATATTAAAAAAAATTCTACTCCAAAAGTTAGGGTTCTATCAACAAATTCATTGGACATTTTTACAAATAAAAATGTTCAAAAAGATATTAAAAATTCTCTAAAATTTATGTCATCTTTCAAACCAAGTGTAATATTATTGATAAAAGAGAGTGATTTTGCAGATTTGCCCAAAATAATCAATTATACTAGTATTAACGATAAATTAAGTACAAATATAAGAAACTACGGAGTGGGCGCGCAAATTTTGAAAAAGCTTAAAATTAAAAATATGATATTAGTGACAAGATCGAAGAAAAAAGTAATAGGTCTTGAAGGTTTTGGAATTAAAATAAAAAAACAAGAAATTATAAATAAAAAATGAAAAAAAATTGCTTAATAGTCATTTCTAATTATTATCCAGTTATATCTAATAATTTACTCAAAGGGACTATAAAAATTCTAAGAGACAACAAAATTAAATATGATTTAAGAATTGTTGATGGTTGTTTTGAAATACCTCAGCTTGTAAATATATTATTAAAAAGAAAAAAACATTCTTTTTGTGTTGTTCTTGGTTGTATTATTAAAGGTCAGACACCGCATTTCTCGCTATTATCAAAAACTGTTATAAATGAAATCATGCAAATATCTGTAAAATATAGTTGCCCAATTGGATATGGAGTCATTTCTTGTATAAATAAAAAACAGGCAATTATTAGGTCGTCTGGTAAGAAAAATAAAGGTGCTGAAGCAACAAAAGCCGCTATTTCAATTTTAAAAAATATCTGATTATGAACCCCTCTTTAAGACTGGTGGTTGTTCAGAAAATTTATGAAAAAACAACCAGTTCCAATAAAGACATTTCTTTTCAAAAACACCCATACCAAAGGCTTATCAAGAAAATATTTTATGGGTATTTTGATAAAGAAACTGAGCTAGAAGCTTTTTTAGAAAAATGGCTTAATAAAGAAAAGGTAAATATTCATAATTTAGAATTATTGCTTAAAATTATTTTAAAAGCGTCCATATACGAGTTAATTTTTATTAAAAAAACTCCCTTTAAAGTAGTAATTGACGAATATTTAGAAGTTACTGGCAAATATTTCGATAAAAATCAAAAAAAACTAGTAAATGCCATTTTAGATGCTGTTTATAAATCCCAACAATAAAGTGTCAAAAATCTTGATTTTTATATTTTATTTTGGCACTAAGGCACATAATTTAAATATTTAAT
Source organism: Pelagibacteraceae bacterium AG-359-E06 (assembly GCA_003280495.1). Taxonomy (GTDB): domain Bacteria; phylum Pseudomonadota; class Alphaproteobacteria; order Pelagibacterales; family Pelagibacteraceae. Next base: position 31,759 of record QCET01000008.1, on the reverse strand, counting down.
GAGCTCAGATTTAATTTTACAGATTGTAATTTTTTGCGGTGTAATATCGGTAATATATGGTTTTATATCTAGTAAACAAATATTGTCTGCTAGTGCTGGTGATGACAAAATGCAAGAAATTGCGAGCGCCATTCAAATAGGTGCAAAGGCTTACTTAAACAGACAATACACTACTATAGCTATAGTTGGAGTTATTGTACTAATTTTAATTAGTTTTTTATTTTCAATATGGGTAGGACTAGGATATGTAATTGGAGCTACACTATCTGGAGCGGCTGGTTACGTAGGGATGTTAATATCAGTACAAGCAAATGTAAGAACAGCTGAAGCCTCAAGAACTAGTTTAGATGATGGACTAAAAATAGCTTTTAAATCAGGGGCAGTTACAGGTATGTTGGTAGCTGGATTAGCTCTTCTCTCAATATCAGTTTACTATTTTTTGTTATTGAAGTTAAACATCGATGAGCGTGAAATAGTAAATGCTCTAGTTGCATTAGGTTTTGGTGCATCCCTAATATCTATATTTGCTAGATTGGGCGGGGGTATATTTACAAAAGGAGCTGATGTTGGAGCAGACTTAGTCGGTAAAGTCGAAGCAGGTATTCCAGAAGATGACCCAAGAAATCCAGCAGTGATTGCAGATAATGTTGGAGATAATGTTGGCGACTGCGCTGGCATGGCAGCAGATTTATTTGAAACTTATGCCGTAACTATAGTTGCAACAATGGTGCTTTCCTCAATTTTTTTTACAGGTAATATAAATATGTTGATTTATCCACTAACCATAGGTGGAATTTGCATACTTACATCAATAATCGGAACTTATTTTGTAAAACTTGGAAAAAGTCAAAATATAATGGGAGCTTTATATAAAGGTTTTATTGTGACTGCCGCTTTATCTTTATTAGCTTTATACCCTGTCACTGATTTAGTTATAGGTTTAGACAGTCAATTTAACGTAAATGATAAAGAATTTTCTGGACTTGAATTATATTTTTGTGGCTTAATTGGATTAATAATTACCGGCTTAATTATTTGGATAACCGAGTATTATACTGGGACAGATTATCGACCTGTAAAATCTGTTGCCGAGTCATCAACGACAGGCCATGGTACAAATGTTATTCAAGGTTTAGCAATCTCTATGGAGGCTACTGCAATACCTGCATTAATAATCGTAACTGGAATAATTTCAACTTTCTTATTGGCAGGTTTATTTGGTATAGCAATAGCAGTTACTACAATGTTAGCTTTAGCTGGTATGGTAGTTGCTCTTGATGCTTATGGTCCGGTGACTGATAATGCTGGTGGTATAGCTGAGATGTCTAATTTACCCGATGATGTAAGAAAAACAACCGATGCTTTAGATGCTGTAGGTAATACCACAAAAGCAGTTACAAAAGGTTATGCAATTGGATCCGCTGGATTAGGAGCTCTAGTTTTATTTGCTGCTTATACCGAAGACATTAAATTCTTTTCAAAAGATCCTACTTCATCATTAAGTGGGATTGAAGTTAATTTTGATCTTTCAAATCCATATGTTGTTGTAGGTTTGTTAATAGGAGGTTTATTACCATATTTATTTGGTTCAATGGGCATGCAAGCTGTAGGTAGAGCTGGAGGAGCGGTAGTAAATGAAGTAAGAAGACAATTTAAAGAAATGCCAGGAATAATGAAAGGTACAGATAAGCCTGATTATAAAACAGCTGTAGATTTATTAACCAAGGCCGCTATTAAAGAAATGGTTATACCGTCATTGTTACCAGTATTATCGCCTGTTATTTTGTATGGTATTATCTATTTAATAGCTGGACAAGTCGCTGCGTTATCATCTTTAGGCGCAATGTTACTTGGAGTAATTATCACAGGTTTATTCGTTGCAATATCAATGACAGCAGGCGGTGGCGCATGGGATAATGCAAAGAAATATATCGAGGATGGAAATTTCGGTGGCAAAGGTTCTGAGGCACATAAAGCAGCAGTAACAGGTGATACAGTTGGTGATCCTTACAAAGATACTGCAGGTCCAGCTGTTAATCCCATGATAAAGATTACCAATATCGTAGCTCTTTTACTTTTAGCTATAATCGCACATTAGTTAAAGCTATTTAGGAAATGGAGAAAAATCATCATCTGTTTTTTTTGCTCGTTCAAGTCTTTTTCTAGAAGAATTTAATATTTTTGTAATAACAGAGTCATCCAAAGCTAAGCTTTTTGTCTTATTTTCAGAAAACACAATGTTTTGCATATTGGATAAATTATATGTTTCTACTTTATTTATAATACCCTTATTATTAAATTTAATAATTAAGATATTATTCTTTTTAAATTTTTTTTTACCTAATTTGTTTTTTTCAATCACGATTTCAAAATAGCTCCACAAATTTTTATCAAAAGGATCTATTAATGGTTGATAACCTATTAATTTTAATACATCATTTTTGTTCGAAACATTTATTTTCAATATTTGTGATTTTGAAATTATATTCTTAACACCATGTATCTCGTTAGGCTGTTTTAAAGAAGAGCAATTAGTTAAAATTAGGCAAAATATAGAGAGTTTTATATACTTCATATGCTTAGATCACTTTTAATGCTTATATTAGTAAATTTAACATTTATATCAAATTAAATGATAATCCTAACAAATAAAAGTTGATTTAAAAGTCATAAATGATATTTACAACATTTTTATGGCAGTACCAAAGCGCAAAACTTCTGTATCTAGAAAAGGGAAAAGAAGATCCCATCATGCAGTTAAATTTAAAAATATTATTGAGGATAAAAAAAGTGGTGAATTTAGATTATCCCATCATATTGATAAAAAAACTGGCATGTACAACGGAAAACAAATATTTAAAAATAAATAATATCTTTAATGAATTATAAATATAACATTGCATTGGACGCAATGGGTGGGGATAACGCTCCAAAAAAAGTAGTTGAAGGACTAAGAATTTTTTTGAGAGAGAACAAAGAAACCTCTTTCACTTTATTTGGAAAAAAAAAAGAAATTGAAGAATGCTTACAAAAATGTGATCTTTCGAAAAATCAAAGCATATTCATTGAGGATTGTGAAAAAATAATTACAAATGAAATGAGCGTGAGAGACTCTATTAAATTAGGTAAAGAGTCTAGTATGTGGAGGTCAATTGAGTCAGTAAAAAATAAAAAATGTGACATAATAATATCCTCTGGTAATACAGGTGCATTACTTGTTATTTCTAAATTACTTTTGAAAACGATTGATGGTGTCGATAAACCGCCACTAGCAGGATTATGGCCGAACAAGAAAAATCTTAGTATAGTTTTAGATCTAGGTGCGAATGTAGAGTGTAATGAGAAAAATTTTGTTCAATTTTCAAAAATAGGAAGCGAGTTATATTCTGTTTTATTTGATAAACAAAAACCAAATGTGGGTTTACTCAACATAGGATCAGAGGAAATCAAAGGTAATGAAACTTTAAAAAATACTCATTCATCATTAAATCAGACAAATAATAATTTCATTTATACTGGATATATAGAAGGAAATGATATTACTAAAGGAGATGTTGACGTTATTGTTACTGATGGATTTACAGGCAATGTAGCTTTAAAGACAGCCGAAGGAACAGCAAATTATATTACATCTGAAATAAAAAATTCTTTTAGTAATAGTCTTTTAAGTAAAATATCGTATTTAATAAGCTATCCAGTTTTTTCAAAAATTAAAAAAAAATTAGATCCAAGAAATTATAATGGAGCAATTTTTTTAGGTCTTACATCTCCTGTAATTAAAAGTCATGGAGGTGCAGATGGGTATGCATTTTATAATTCAATTAAATTGTCTTCTAAAATATTACGTGGTAATCTAATTGATAAAATTAAAAATAATTTTGTTAATGGAAAAAAATAACAATATAACGAGGCAAGATTTATATAAAATTGTTTTTAAAGAATTAGGGTTACCAAAAAGTGAATGTGCTAAATTTGTAGACTTAGTTTTTGAATCTTTGATTAAAGAGCTCGAAAAAAAAAATAAAGTAAAAATTGCTTTGTTTGGTTCTTTTAACTTAAAAACTAAATCCGCAAGAGTTGGCAGAAATCCTAAAACTAAGGAATTAGCCGAGATAATTTCACGAAATGTTGTAAGATTTAAACCTTCAAAAATGTTAATTAAAAAAATTAATAAACAAATCAATGAATAAAAAAAAAAAAGCCTTTAAAACTGTAGGTGAGGTGTGCCAAATATTAGGTTTAATTGACAATACTACTGGGAGAAACAAAACTTATCTACTTAGATTTTGGGAAAAAAAATTTAAACAAGCAAAATGTTCGGTAGTTTATAATGGTAGACGATATTATTCTGATGATAATATTAAAGTATTACATACTATAAAATCCTTATTAAATGACGAGGGATTAACTTTAAATAAAGTAAAAATGTTACTAAATGAAAAAAAAACTAAAACTGAAGTTGACTCGAAAAATGATAAATATATAAATCATGCACAATTGAAAAAAATAAAAAAAATAATTAGTGAAATAAAAGATATTTTATAATGGCAAAAAAAACTTCAATAAAAGTTAGGTTAGTTCCTGAACAAAAACAGAATAGTAGCTTTTATTATTACGTTAAAAAACCTACAGCTGGAGAAAAGGCAAAAAACAAACTTAAATTAAAGAAATATAATCCAGAAACAAAGAAACATGAGTGGTTTATAGAAAAAAAATTACCACCACATAGCAAATAATTATTTATACTTTATTCTCTGTAATTTTATAAAAGAATTAATCATAGCTTTCCAAATACCCGTAATAATGAATTTTTCTATTTTTAACGCTTTTGCTTTTTTACACCTTAAATTCAACATTTTCTTTATTCTTTTTTGATCTACAATTTTACTTTTTGGTTTGTACTTTATAATTTTTAGTACCTCTTTTCTTCTATTTTCAAGCAACTTTAACATTTTGAAATCTATTTTATCTATATTTTTTCTAATGATTTTAAGTTTATCAGCGGGCGACAATTTTGTTTTTTTCATAATTATAAATAAGATATAAATCATATAATAATGTTTTATCAAAATAAAGTTCATTTATATTGGTTATTATCCTGTTGTGTAACATTACTGATTTTAATTATTGTTGGTGGATTAACTAGATTAACTGATTCGGGTTTATCAATTACTAATTGGGAAATTTTTACGGGAATTCTTCCTCCTTTAAATCAACAAACATGGCTAGATTACTTCGAATTGTACAAGCAAATACCTGAATATAAATTAATTAATTACAACATGAGTTTATCTGAATTTAAAATCATTTTTTGGTGGGAATATGCTCATAGGATACTTGCAAGGTTGACTGTAATTTTATTTGTAGTTCCAATGATATTCTTTATTTTTAAGAAAGAAATTAGATATCAAAAATTGATTTTAAGCATGGGTGTTTGCTTCTTATTTTTTCTTCAAGGTTTTATAGGCTGGTACATGGTTAAGAGTGGTTTAGTTAAAAATGTAGATGTGAGTCACTTTAGACTTGCAATGCATTTATTTACAGCGATTATAATATATTCTTTGTTATTTTGGTTATTATTAAATTATCAAAATAGATACTTACTAATAAAAATAAATAAATCGAATTTATATTTAATAATTTTACTATTGGCAACTTACATGCAGATTATCTTTGGAGCATTTGTTTCAGGTTTGGATGCGGGCCTTATATATCAAACATGGCCGTTAATGAATGAAAGCTTTATTGCTGATGATATAAATCTTTACTCTATATTTACATTGGAAAGTTTAAATAATCATTCATACGTTCAATTTTATCATAGAATTCTAGCTTACTTAATTTGCATTATTTTTGTTTTTTCATACTTAAATAATCGTAAACATAAGAATATTCCTGTAAAATATTTTAATTATATTTTTTTAGCTGTTTTATTTCAAATAATCTTGGGAATTTCGACTTTATTATCTGGGTTAAATATTTATTTAGCAAGCCTTCATCAAATTGGATCAATTTTATTAATTTCTACAATCTTGATTGCTATATACAGATCTTCAAATTTAATTGACAATAACGAAGTAAAAGATTAATTACCTTGTCAAAATGAGCAATAATTTAAAAAAAGATTTTGTAAGTTCATGGTTACATATTGATGCAACCAATTTAGTTGTTGGTAGGTTAGCTGCCGAAATATCTAAGATTTTAAGAGGAAAAAATAAAACTTGTTATACACCAAATAAATTAGTTGGCGATTACGTTGTAGTAACTAATGCAAAAAAAATTAAATTTACAGGCGCTAAACTAACCAATAAGCAATATTTTAAGCACACTGGTTATCCTGGTGGAATAAAATCAACTACACCAAATGATTTAATGAAAAATAAACCCGAAGATATCTTAAAACTTGCTGTTAAAAGAATGTTACCAGGGGGGCCATTAGCAAAAAAGCAACTAACAAAACTTAAAATTTATCCTGCTGATAATCATCCACACAAATCTCAAGATTTAAAAATACTTGATATGGAAAAAATGAACAAAAAAAATAAAATTAATAATTAAAATGAACGAAAATATTAAAATTTCAAAAGATGCTATTTATGCAACCGGAAAAAGAAAAGAGTCGATAGCAAGAGTTTGGATTCTCAAAGGTGATGGTAAAATCACAATCAACGGCAAAAAGTATAACGAATATTTTAAAAGACCTGTACATCAATTAGTAATAGAAAAACCATTTGATATTACAAAAACCAAAAACAATTACGATATTTTTGCTACAGTAAGTGGTGGCGGTATGAGTGGTCAAGCCGGAGCAATTACTCACGGAATTTCAAAAGCATTGGTTGGTATTGATCCAACATGTAGAAAAAGCATAAAAAAGAATAAATTACTTACCAGAGACTCAAGAACTGTTGAAAGAAAAAAATACGGTCAACGTAAAGCACGAAGAAGATTCCAGTTCTCAAAAAGGTAATTTTTTTTCAATTTCATTGTTTTTAAGACAAATCAATATAAATATTTATTATGAATAAAAAATTAAAAGTTTGTGTAGCCGGAGCATCTGGATTTGTTGGGCAGGAATTAATAAAATTACTTGTTAAACATCCTTATGTAGAAATAATACATCTTTTTGTAAATAATTTAGAAAGTCAGGACACAGACTTAATCAAAAAGCACAAGTTACCTAATTTTAAAAAAATTGATGTTAAATTAATAAATGATTGTGATGTTTTATTTTCTGCAATGCCTCACACACACTCACAAAATATTATAAAATCGGTTAATGAGAATTTAGTTATATTAGATCTATCTGCAGATTTTAGATTATCAAATGCCGAAACTTATGAGAATTGGTATAATGTAAAACACGAAGCTAAAAATTTACTTAAAAAAGCAGTTTATGGACTGTCTGAAATATTTAGAGAAGAAATAAAAAAAAGCAATTTAATTGCATGTCCGGGTTGCTACCCTACATCTATTTTATTGCCTTTGATACCTTTGTTAAAAGAAAATTTAATAAATTCAAATGAAATTATAATAGATAGTAAATCTGGTTATTCTGGTGCAGGTAAAAAAACTTTAAATACTAAATTATATCCTCAAATTGAAAAAAATATTGCTATTTACGGGTTGTCTAATCATAGACATGTTCCAGAAATTGAGGAGTATTTAAATATGTATATTGATAATAAAACACAAATTAATTTCACTCCTCACTTAATACCTACATTTAGAGGAATTTTGTCAACAATATACATAAAATCTAATTTCAATTTAATCAAACTTTCTGAGTGCTTATTAAATTTTTATAAAAATTCGGAATTTATAAGGTTTTATAAAAAAAAACTAATCAACACAAATGAGGTTATTAATACTAATTATTGCAACATATCTATAAATGAAAATAGACTCCCAAACTCATTTATAATATCTTCCTCAATTGATAATTTACTAAAAGGTGCAAGTGGCCAAGCAGTTCAAAATTTCAACATAAGATTTGATTTTGAGGAAAACTTATCTCTAACATAAAATGAAAACTTTTAATTTAGCTATAGTTGGATTGGGAAATATAGGAACTGAAGTATATAAAAGCTTAAATAAGAATAAAGATATTATTAAGAAAAAAACAGGCTTTAAATTAAATATAATTAAAGTATCAGCTAAAAATTATAAAAAAAAAAGAGGTATAAAATTATCAAAAAACAAATGGGAAAAAAATCCTCTTTCACTTACCAAAAATAAAAATATTGATATAATTATAGAATTAGTTGGAGGAAACAAAGGTATAGCCAAAAAATTGGTTTTTGAGTCTTTAAAAAATAAAAAACATGTTGTTACAGCTAATAAATCTTTGATTGCAAAGTACGGGGATCAATTATCTATCTTAGCAGAAAAAAATGCTGTCAATTTACTATTTGAGGCATCTGTCGGTGGAGGGATACCAATTATCAGGTCAATTAAACAGGGCCTCATAGCAAACAAAATTTTCCATGTTTATGGTATTTTAAATGGCACGACAAATTATATTTTATCTGAAATGGAAGATAAAAATATTTCATTTAAAGATGCGTTAATTAAAGCTCAAAAATTAGGATACGCGGAAAGAAATCCAAGTTCAGATGTTAAAGGTATTGATGCAGCAGAAAAAATTTCAATTTTAAGTTCAATTTGTTTTGGTTGTAAAATATTAAACAAAGGATTTATAGTCGAGGGTATTACTAATGTTACTATAGATGATATTAATTTTGCAAAAGAATTAGGATTAAAGATTAAATTATTGGCAATATCTGAAAAAATAGGTAATTACATTAAGCAAAGAGTCCATCCTTGTCTCATACCTTCATCTTTAGATATTGCAAATATAAATGGTGTAACAAATGCAATAGTCGTAGATGGAGCACCAATAGGAAGAACAATTTATGAAGGGGAAGGAGCAGGAAAAGGGCCAACAACCTCAGCCATCATATCAGATATATCATCTATTATGGTTGGAAATGATGATTTTTCATTCGGACATAGCCCTAAAACAAAAAAAAATTTTAAAAAATATAACTTTAACAACCATGAATGTAAATATTATATAAGAATACTTGTAAATGATAAAAAAGGAGTTTTATATAAAATCGCGTCAATTTTTGCAAGAAATAACATTTCCGTTAGAAATCTAGTTCAAAAGCCAAAAAATAATTTATCCAATATAGTTCTTATAACTCATTATGCTAAAGAAATTAATGTAATGAAAGCGATGAAAAGCTTCACTAAAAATAAATCTATTTTTAAGAAAACTGTATTAATTAGAATTAGAGACCAAAATAAACTTTAATGTCAATTACAGGCTCCATAGTTACTTATGTTATATTGTGGTGGATTATTCTTTTTTTATTGTTACCCTTTAAGATAAAATCTCAATTAGATGATAAAAAAATTTATCCCGGAACAGAGCCAGGAGCACCGTCTAATCCGAGAATTTTAAAAAAGGTATTTTATACAACAATAATAACAAGCATTTTGTTTACTATTATATTTATTTTATCATATTTTAATGTAATAAATATTAGAGATTTTCTAACAAAATTATGAAGTTATCTAGATATTTTTTACCAGTATTAAAAGATATATCATCTGATGCAAAAATAAAATCTCATCAGCTGATGTTAAGGATAGGTATGATACGTCAATCTTCAGCAGGTATATATTCCTGGTTGCCACTAGGTTATAAAATTTTAAAGAAAATAGAAAAAGTAGTTAGAGAAGAACAAGATAAATCTGGAGCTATAGAGATGTTAATGCCCACTATACAGTCCTCAGATATATGGAGAGAAAGTGGTAGATACGAAAGTTATGGAGAAGAGATGTTAAGATTTAAAGATCGTCAAGATCGCGAACTTTTATATGGACCAACAAACGAGGAACTTATTACTCAATTATTTAGAGATAATATTAAATCATATAAATCATTGCCATTAATGCTGTATCATATTCAATGGAAATTCAGAGATGAAATTAGACCAAGATTCGGCATCATGCGTTGCCGTGAATTTTTAATGAAAGATACATATTCATTTGATCTTTCTAAAGAAGATGCTCAAAAATCATATTTCAGGATGATGTTATGTTATTTAAAAACTTTTCAAAAATTAGAATTAAAAGCTATACCTACAAAAGCTGAAACTGGTCCTATAGGAGGGGACTTATCACATGAATTTATCATATTGGCTGACACAGGGGAAAGTGAAATTTTTTTGGATAAAAATATTTTAAATTTTGACCCTTCAAACTTGAAGTATTCTGAGAATTCTTTTTTAGAGATTTCAAATCATTATTCTAAATATTATTCTGCCACAACTGAAATGCACGATAAAGATAAATTTGAAAAAATAACTACCAAAAAATCACAAATGATAAAAAAAGGTATTGAAGTAGGTCATATTTTTTATTTTGGTCAAAAATATTCAAAACCGCTTAATGCTATTGTTAATTCAAAAGATGGTAAAAACGTAAATGTCTATATGGGATCATATGGTATAGGAGTTTCAAGATTAGTGGGAGCAGTTATAGAAGCTAAATATAATAATAATATTATGAAATGGCCAAAATCAATTACGCCATTCCACGTTGCAATTATCAATTTAGGTAAGAAAAATGACTCAATTTCTAAAAAAGCATTTAAACTTTATGATGAGCTTTTAAAAAATAATTTTGAAGTTATCATAGATGATACAGAAAATAATCCATCAAATAAATTCAAAAATTTTGACCTAATAGGTATTCCTTTTCAAATTATTGTTGGATCAAAAAACAAAGATGAGGAATTTGAATTTAAAGAACTAGGCAAAGATACTAAAGTAGTTAAAATTAAAGAATTAATTAATATATTAGAAAAAGAATATAAAATTGTTAAATAAATCTGAAAAATTAATTTTAAAAGGTTATTTAAAACCAAAAAAAAAAGAGGGTATTTTAAAAATTATATCTGCCTTTTCTTTCCTCGGAATCTGTTTGGGAGTAGCAACTTTAATTATTGTTATGTCAGTAATGAATGGGTTTAGAGATGAATTAATTTCAAAATTATTATCTTTTCAACCTCATATAACAGTGGAAAATATTAGAAAAAATAAGGAAGATTATAATAAAATTTTAAATATATTAGATGAGAATAACATAAAGTATAATACTATATCACTAATCCAAAATGGATCTGGATTAATTTTAAAAGGTAATTTAAGCCAAGGCGTGATTTTTAAAGGTTACGATAATGAATTTGGTAATTTACAAAAAGTTTTAAAACAAAAAAATTTTGGAGAAATTAACTTTTCAAATAATGAAATTGCCATTGGTATTGATTTAGCAAATAAACTTAATTTAAATAAAAATGACAATATAATTTTGTTATCTAGTAAAACCGAAACATCACCGATAGGAACATTACCACAATCATATAAATATAAAATTGTTTTTTTATTTGAGACTGGATTGTATGAATTTGACTCAAATTACGTCATTGGAAACTTAGATCAATCGAATAAATTTTCAAAATTAGATAATAAAGAAATTGAAATAAGATTAAAAAATATAAATAAATCAAAAGAAGTTTCTAGATTGTTAAAAAATAATTTTAACGATAAGCAAATCTATCATTGGACCGACAATAATAAAACATTTTATGATGCATTAAGAGTAGAAAGAAATGTTATGTTTATAATTTTGACTTTAATAATAATAGTAGCAACATTTAATATTATATCTGGATTAACGATACTTGTAAAAAACAAAAGCAAAGAAATAGCAATTTTAAAAACACTTGGTTTTTCTAATTTTTCTATATCGAAAATTTTTTTAATTACAGGATCATCAATAGGAATTTTAGGTACAGTTTTTGGGGTGTTTCTTGGAGTTTTAGTCTCATATTATATTGAAAATATTAGATTATTTTTAAGCGATGTTTTAAATATTGAAATATTTCCAGCAGAAATTTATTTTTTGAGCAAGATGCCAACTAACTTAGATTTCAAAACCATTTTGTTTATAAGCATTTTTTCAATCTTAATATCAGTGATCGCTTCTTTAATACCTGCAATTAAAGCATCAAAAGTTGATCCAATAGTAAATCTTAAATATGAATAATTTTCTAGAAATAATCAATTTGTCGAAAACTTATGAGAGTGTGGAAAAAATAAATATTTTAAATAATATAAATTTTAGATTACCAGACAATGTATTGGTTGCATTGACAGGACCTTCAGGATCAGGCAAATCTACCTTGTTACATATACTTTCATTGTTAGATAGTAAAGTAGATGGTGAATATCACTTGAACGGTAAAAGATTGGATATTTCTAGCCAAAAAGAAAAAAATAGATATAGAAGAGATAACATTTCAATTTTATTTCAAAATTTTAATTTGATAAATGATCTCAATGCAATTGAGAATGTTATATTGCCATTGTTAAACAATAATAATTTTGAATATGATTTTTGTTATAATAAGGGTAAGGAGCTTTTAAGTAAATTTAATTTATCTAAAAGGACAAATTACTTTCCTTCGCAACTATCAGGTGGTGAACAGCAAAGAGTAGCTATAGCCAGAGCATTGATTAACGAACCACAACTTATTTTAGCAGATGAACCAACAGGAAATTTAGATAACGAAAATAGCATAATAGTTATTAATTATCTTAAAGAATTAAAAAAAGAAAATAGAACTATAATTTTTGCAACTCATAATAGAGACCTTGTGAATAAATGTGATTTAGAACTTACAATTAAAAATAGAACTGTTATTTCTACTTAGTGAGAGAATTTATACATTATAAAACTCATAGCCAATATTCAATATGTGAAGGTGCAGTCAAAATATCTGAATTAGCTGAGTATTGTAAAAAAAATAAAATTTTTGCTGCAGGAATTTCAGATACTAATAATTTATCTGGAGCACTTGAATTTTCTAATGAGCTCTCAAAAGCTGGAACACAACCTGTTATTGGCAATCAACTTAATATTAAATTAAATTTCAATAATCAATATACAATTGGAAAAGTATCTATAATTGCTAAGGATGCAAAGGGATATGAAAACATGCTTAATTTATCATCTAAATCTTATCTAGAGTTAAAAGAAAATGAGGACATAAATTGCCCATTTGATGATTTAGTAAAGTTTAGTGAAGGTTTAATTATATTGGCAGGTGGAACAAACTCTTTAATTTATAAATTAATACTAAACAATAATGATGAACAAGTAGATTTTTTTCTTAATGAAATAAAGAGAAAAATAAAAGACGATCTATACATTGAAATTCAAAGACATAAAGAGGTAAATGACAATTTAATTGAAAAAAAATTACTATTTTTTAGCAATAAATTATCAATACCTATTATTGCAACACATGAAGTTTTTTATATTGAAAAAGATATGTACGAAGCTCACGATGCATACATATGTGTAGGTGAAAAAACTTATGTGAATGAGAAAAAAAGATTAAAATATTCATCAGAACATTATCTTAAATCATCTGACGAAATGAAATTATTATTTAAAGATTTACCAGATGCTTTAGCTAATAACTTTAATCTTATAAAAAAAATAAAATATTTTCCCAAAAAATGTCAACCATTACTACCAAATCTAAAAGATAATAATATAAATCTTGATTCAGCTATTAAAGAACAGGCATATGAAGGATTAAAATATCGATTAGAAAATTTTGTATTTAAAAACATAACCGATGAAAATAAAAAAAATTCTGTTGATAAATTATACAATAGTCGTCTTAAATATGAATTAGAAATAATAATAAAAATGAAATTTGCTGGATATTTTTTGATTGTTTCTGACTATGTAAAATGGGCAAAAAAAAACTTCATACCCGTTGGACCAGGAAGAGGATCTGGTGCTGGATCATTAGTTGCTTGGTGTTTATCTATTACGGATTTAGATCCTATAAGATTTGGATTAATTTTTGAGCGTTTTTTAAACCCAGATAGAATTAGCATGCCAGACTTTGATATCGACTTTTGTCAGGAAGGAAGAGATTCAGTTATAAATTATGTGAAAGATAAATATCAAAATAAAGTTGCACAAATTATTACTTTTGGAAAATTGCAAGCGAGAATGGCTTTAAGAGATATTGGAAGAGTGATTGGACTACCGTATGGAAGGGTTGACCAATTATGCAAAATGATACCTTTCGATCCTTCAAGGCCACTTTCTTTAGCAGAGTCAATTGCAATAGAACCAAGAATTTTACAAGCGCAGAAAGAAGATCAAAACATTAAAAAATTAATTAATTATTCCTTAAAATTGGAAGGATTGTATAGAAATATCGCGACTCATGCGGCAGGAATAGTTATTGGAGATAAGGACTTAAAAAAAATTGTCCCTTTATATAAAGATTTATCTTCTAATATTCCTATACCTGTAACCCAATTTGATATGAAATCATCTGAAGACGCAGGTCTAGTTAAATTTGACTTGCTTGGATTGAAAACCTTAACAGTGATAAAGAAAGCTGTTAACTTTATAAAAAAAGATAATCCTAATTTTGATATTTCAAAACTTAACTTAAATGACCAAGAAACATTTGATTTATTAAGCTCTGGAGAAACAATGGGCATTTTTCAACTTGAAAGTTCTGGCATGAGGGAAGTATTAAAACAATTAAAACCAAATAAGTTTGAAGATATTATTGCGTTGGTAGCATTATATAGACCAGGACCTATGCAAAATATTCCAACTTATATAAATAGAAAACATGGCAAAGAAAAAATCGATTATATACACCCAACCTTAAAAACTGTTTTAAATGAAACTTATGGTGTAATTATTTATCAAGAACAAGTAATGCAAATTGCACAAACATTATCAAATTTTTCTGCTAGCAAAGCTGATATTTTGAGAAAAGCAATGGGTAAAAAAAAATCAGCAGAAATGGAAAGACAAAAAAAAGATTTTATAGAGGGAGCAATAAAAAATGGAATATCTAAAGATCAAGCTACGTATATTTTTCAATTAGTTGAGAAATTCGCACAATACGGATTTAATAAAAGTCATGCCGCTGCCTATGCGTTAATAGCTTATCAAACTGCATATTTAAAAAAACATTATCCAATCTACTTTTTTTGTGCCTCTATGAATACTGAGCTTTCAAATACCGATAAATTAAATTTATTTTATGAAGAATTAAAAAAACTAAAATTAAAAATTTTGCCTCCATGTATAAATAATTCCTTCTCAGAGTTTTTACCAAATAAGAGTGAAGAAATTTATTATGCATTATCTGCAATTAAAGCAGTAGGTTACGATAGTATTTCAAAAATTGTTTTAGAAAGAGAGAAAAATGGCGAATATGAAAATCTAAATGATTTTTTATCAAGAAATTCGAGTAAAAATTTAAATAAATTACAATTAGAAGGACTTATCAAGGCCGGTGCTTTTGATTGTCTTGAAAAAAATAGGAGGAAAATTTATGAAAGCGTCCCGGATTTAATAAAAGCTTCCAAAACTTCAGAAGTTACTAGCAATAACCTCAACCTTTTTGCAGAAGAAAAAACCTCTCAAGTTATTAATTTAAATGATGTCAAACAATGGAAAGAGTCAGAAATTATTGAAAAAGAATTTGAATCCATCGGTTTCTTTGTAAGTGAGCATCCCCTTAAAAATCACAGTGCTTTATTAGATGATTTAAAAGTTATTACTTACAAAGATTTTAAATTAAACTCAAAACTTAAAACATGTGTTTTGAGTGGAACTTTGATGAAACTGCAAGAAAAAAAAACTGCAAGAGGTAGTCCGTATGCAATTGCTAAATTTACAGATTTGAGTCAAATGTTTGAATTATTTTTATTTTCTGAAAATTTAATTGAAAATAGGCAATATTTGAAGGTTGGTAACTCTTTTATTATAAATACTAAAAAAGATTTAGCCAAAGACGGAACTGAGCGAATAAATGTTACAAGAGTTTTTTTTATTGAAAATTTAAAACCTAAAAACATTAAAGAAATCAATATATTTATAGATAGTAGCAATAGTCTTAAAAATCTAAAAAATTATCTAAAAAATCAGAAAGGATCGACTATTGTAAATCTTAAATATAAACAAGATAATCTACTTTATAATTTTCGCCTATCGAAAACAAGAAACGTTAATTATGATGACATAAAACACTTAAAATCTGAGGGTATTGACATTAATATAAAGAATTAATTGCTTGTAATAAAGGATATTTTTAATTATAAAATTAAAAAAATTCGCAGAGGAAAGTGGTTTGTAACCCCCGGTCCACTTTTGTGGTAGTTTCCTCGGTGGAATAACCGGTTAAAATTATGAATTTACCAAACGTAAGTATAAAAGATCTTTTAGAAGCAGGTGTTCATCTGGGACATAAAACATTTAGATGGAACCCTAAAATGAAGCAATACATATATGGCGAGAAGAATTCTGTTCATATAATTGACTTGTCCCAAACATTAGAATTATTAAATAAAGCATTAATAGAGATACACAAAAGCGTCTCAAATGGTGGTAAATTATTATTTGTATCTACAAAAAAACAAGCCTCTGAACTTATTTCAAACTTAGCAAAAGAAACAGAAAGCTACTATGTTAATCATAGATGGTTAGGTGGTATGCTTACTAATTGGAATACGATTAATAATTCAATAAAAAGATTAAAAAGATTAAATGAAGATTTAAAAAAAGAAGATACTGGATTTACAAAAAAAGAATTAATTAAAATGACAGTAGAAAGAGATAAGTTAGAGAGATCTTTAGGCGGAATAAGCAAAATGAGAAAATTACCTGATATGATTTTTATAATTGATACCAATATAGAGTCATTAGCAGTTTTAGAAGGTAAAAAACTTAATATTCCAATTGTGGCTATAGTTGATAGCAATTCTAATCCAGAAAATATTACCTATCCAATCCCTGGAAATGATGATGCTAGACGATCTATAAATTTGTACTGTGACTTAGTTCAAAAAACGATAATTGATGCAAAAAAAAATATTCTCGCAACAGAAAAAGTAAAAACCTCTAAAGACGCAGTAAAAGAAAAATAATTTTTTTTATGTCTACTCTTGAAAAAGTTAAAGAACTTAGGGAAATAACCGGAGCTGGTATGCAGGATTGCAAGACTGCTTTATCAGAAAATAATAACGATATTGACCAAGCTGTAGATTTTTTAAGAAAGAAAGGAATTTTAAAAGCTGCCAAGAAAAGTTCTAGAGATGCAGCTGAAGGATTGGTTGCAACGTGTATATCTAATAAGGTTGGAATTTTAATAGAAATAAATTCTGAAACTGATTTTGTTGCTAAAAATAAAGAATTTATTAATTTTTGTGAAGAAGTTGCAAACAAATCTTTAGAAGCAAATACAACAGACGATCTAAAAAAATTAGAAATAAACCAAAATGAAACTATCGAGCAAGCAATAACAAAACTTATTGCGAAAATTGGAGAAAATATTAAAATTAGAAAATTTGAGAAAATTATTTGTGATGGCTTTATAGCTCGTTATTTACATAATAAAGCTTCAGATAGCACAGGTAAAATTGGAGTTCTATTATCTTATAATACTGATCATGAAGAAATAGCAAAAGAATTAGCTATGAATATTTGTATGCATATTGCTGCTTTAAATCCAATGTCAATTGACGAGAAAGGTATAGATAATAATTTCATAGAAAATGAAAAAAAAATAATAATTGAACAGTTAAAAGACGACAAAAAGCCATCAGATATTTTAAACAAAATTATCGATGGTAAAATTTCAAAAATAATATCTGAAAATTCGTTATTAAAACAGAAATGGGTGATTGATCCAGATGTTACTGTTGAAAAAGCTATAGAGAATTTTTCAAAATCTCATAATATTCAATTCAAGATTACAAATTTTAAAAGATTAAAAGTAGGTGAGGGTATTATAATAAACAAATCTAATTTTAATGAAGAAGTAAAAAATTTGACGAAATAATTTATTATGAGCGAATTATTAAAATCATTTGAAAAAAAAATGAAAGATTCTTTAGGAAGCTTAGAGAGAGACCTTTCTTCTATTAGAACTGGAAGGGCGCATGCAAACATGCTTGATTTGCTTAAAGTCGAAGTTTATGGCCAGGCAATGCCAATTAAACAACTATCCTCTATTTCAACACCAGATCATCAAACATTAAGTTTACAAGTTTGGGATCAAAATAATGTAAAATTTATTGAAAAAAGTATCAGAGAATCTGATTTAAATCTTAATCCTTTAGTGGATGGTCAAATTATTCGAGTACCTGTACCAAAACTTTCTGAGGAGAGAAGGAAAGAATTAACAAAAATAGTTTCTCAACAATCTGAAAAAATTAAAATTTCTATTAGAAATATAAGAAGAGAAGGTATGGACAAAATTAAAAAAGATAACAAGGATAAAATTATTTCTGATGATGAAAATAAGAAATTTGCAAATGAGTTACAAAAGATTACTGATAATTATATAAAACTAATTGAAGATAAAATTAAACAAAAAGAAAAAGACATCCTTACAGTATGAATAAAATTCGACATCTGGCCATTATTATGGATGGAAATGGTAGATGGGCGAGAGCAAAAAATAAAAACCGCTCTTATGGTCATTCAAAAGGATTAGAAAATTTAAAGAATATCATTAAAAAAATTGTTAACTTAAAAATTAGGTATTTAACATTATATACTTTTTCTTTTGATAATTGGAAAAGATCAACAGTAGAAATAAAATATATTTTTTCATTATTAGATAATTATTTAAATAAAAATTATTTAGAGTTAAAAAAGAAAAAGATTAGTGTAAAATTTATCGGTGAGCAAAATAGATTACCTTTAAAAATAAAAAAGCTAATAAATATTTATAATAATAGAAACGAGAAGAGACCAAAATTACATATTAATATTGCTTTTAACTATAGTTCAAAAAAAGAATTACTTAATGCGTTTAAATGTATAAAAAATAAAAAATTAAATATAAATGAAAAAACTGTTAATAAAACCTTATATACAAAATTATTTCCTGATCCAGATTTGTTAATAAGAACAGGCGGTCATAAAAGGTTAAGTGATTTTTTGTTGTGGCAAATATCTTATACAGAGATTTTTTTTGTTAAAAAATTATGGCCAGATTTCAATTCAAAAGATTTAAGCAATATTTTACGTAATTTTAAGGTTATAAAAAGAAATTATGGTAAATAATTTAAATTATTTTTTACGGCATAGAATATTTATATCTTTAATCTTAGCTCCTTATATAATCCTATCAACTTTTAATCATAAAGTTTTTTTAGTTAATATTATAATAATATTTTTTTTATCTGTTTACGAGTGGAACAGGTCAATTAATAAAATACTTGATAAAGCTTTAGGAATTATAATTCTTTTAATTTTTTCTATTTCTTTATTTTGTATTAATCTAGATAATAATATTAATTGTATTTGGTTACTATTGATCGTATGGATCAGTGATACTGCAGGATACTATATCGGTAAACAATTTGGAAAAAAAAAATTAAAAATAATTAGCCCAAATAAAACTTTTGAAGGTTTTTTTGGATCGTTATTTTTTTCACAATTCGCATTTATTTTTCTTATTTATAATGACATATTAGAAAATAATATTATTTATATATTTTTATTACAAATAACAATTTGCATTTCTTCAATTTTCGGAGATTTATTTTTTTCATATTACAAAAGAAAGTATGGTCTAAAAGATTATTCTAAAATTTTAGGTGATCATGGTGGCGTATTGGACAGGATTGATGGTTTGGTTATATCATCTATAATATTTTTTATTATTATTAATTTATGAAATACAAATCTTTAGGAATTTTAGGATCTACTGGTTCAATAGGTGTTCAAACATTATCTTTAATTAAAAAAGAAAAAAGTCAAATAAGATTGTCCTTTATATCATGTAATAAAAATATTGCTTTGTTAAAAAAGCAAGTGCTGCTTTATAAGCCGAAATATATATTAATTAAAAACACTGCAGCATATCTAAAATTTTTAAATAAAAATCAAAATTTAAAATGTCGGGTATTTAATGATTTAAATAAATTGGTAAAAAAAATAAATGGTAAAATAGATTTTTGTATTTCCTCTATTGCAGGAAACGATGGTTTCATATCAACTATTAGTATATCGAAAGTATCAAGAAATTTATTAATAGCTAATAAAGAATCGATAGTTTTAGGAAACAAAATATTAATAAAGGAATTGAAAAAAAATAAATGTAAGTTAATTCCAATAGACTCTGAGCATTTTTCAATTTTCTCAATATTAGATAATAATCCTAATTTTAAAAAAAATATAAAAAAAATATTTCTTACTGCATCAGGTGGGCCCTTTTTTAACAAAAAAATTAAATATAAAAAAATTTCAGTCAAACAAGCTTTAAAACATCCAAACTGGAGTATGGGAAAAAAAATATCTATAGACTCCGCTACATTGGCTAACAAAGTATTAGAATATTTTGAAGCTTTAATAATATTTAACTTAAGACCTGAAGATGTTGCTATTAGGATTGAACCATCTTCTAGAATTCATGCTGTTTTATTATTAAATTCAGGATTTTACTATTTTATTGCACATAATAATTCCATGAAAATTCCTATATCTCATGCTTTAAACATCTCAGAAACTAAATTTTTAAATAAAAAAATTTTTTTAGATAACTCTGTATTTCAATTTTTTAAGCCTGATGACAAGAAGTTTAAATTACTTAAGATTGCAAAAAACGTTGCAAAATTAGGTCATGGTGCGATGATTTTTTTTAGTATTATAAATGAGAGGTTAGTTTATAAATTTTTGAAAAAAGAGATAACATTTGATAAAATTTCCCTAATTTTAGTGCAATTATTTAAGAATAAAAAATTTATTTCTTTATGCAAAACATATATAAGAAGTAAAAAAGATATATTAAAAGCCGTTGAAACTGCTAAGAACTATAATTTGAATATAAATAATGAATAAATTAACTTTAACCATATTATTACTTTTATTTTGTAATACTGTTTTTGCTGATATTTTTAAAAAAATTGAGGTTAAGGGTAACGATCGCATAGATAAAAAAGTTATAATTGAATATTCGAAATTAAAAGTAAATATAAACTACGCCGAAAGCGATCTTAACGAAGCTCAAAAAAATATTTATAAAACTGGTTTTTTCTCAGATGTAACTCTCTCAATTTCAAATAATATACTATTAATTCAAGTCAATGAAAATCCTATGATATCTTTTTTCTACATTGAAGGAGAGAATAGAAGGTCTGTACTTGAGCAATTTGATGAATTTGTAGTATTAAAGGAAAACAAATTTTTTGACTTAGCAAAAGCCAAACAAGATTTAGAAATTATTAAATTATTTTATAGAAATACAGGATATTATGCAGCTAAAATAAATTTAATAACATCAGAGCTTGAGGATAATAAAATTAATTTAGTTTATAGAATTGAAAAAGGAAATAAAACTAAGATAAAGGATATTTTTTTTATAGGTAATAAAAAAATTAAATCAAACAAATTACGAGATGTTATAAAGTCTACACGACATAACTGGTGGAAGTTTTTATCAATCACTAATATAAATCCCGAAATAATTAAGCGCGATACTAGTATATTAAAAGATTTTTATCTAAACGAGGGATATTTCGACGTACAAATTACTTCTTATAAGGTTGAGTTAATTGATGATTATTATGCAAATATAATTTTCTCAATTGAAGCTGGCAAAAAATATTCATTTGGAGAATTAAAGGTGATTGATCAAAAAAATTTATTTGACAAAAATATTGTAGATTCTTTACAAAATAATATTAATAAGTTATCCAAAAAAATTTATGATGAAAGTCAAATTTCTAAATTTGATAGAAAAGCAAATAAATTATTTACCGAGCAAAAATTAGATTTTGCATTTACAAGAATTGAAAAAGTAAAAGATAATGATTTAATAAACATTAACGTCTATTTGTTGGAAGATGTAAAGAGATTTGTTAAAAATATTAATATTTATGGTAATGAAATAACTGAAGAAAAAGTTATTAGAAATCAACTTGAATTTGTTGAAGGTGATTCATTTAGCAGAAGAAAACTGAAAAATTCTATTAATAGAATTAAATCAACAGGAATATTTAAAGATACAAAATATAAAATCACAGATGAAGAAAATAATCTAGTTTCAGTTGATTTGTCTGTAGAGGAGCAACCCACTGGCTCTATTAGTGCTGGAGCAGGTTATGGTTCTACAGGAGGTCTAATTACAGGCTCGTTATCTGAAAAAAATTTATTTGGAACAGGTATTGCTTCAAACATAGAGTTTTCTTTGACAGAAGATAAGATTACAGGATTTATTGATATCATAAATCCTGATTACAAAAATTCAGGAAATACACTTAAGAATAGTATTGGTATTATTGACGAAGATTTTTCAAACGTAGGATACGAGAGCTCTAAAGTATTAGCTCAAACTTCATATAGGTATGAACTATTTGAAGATATTTATTATCAGCCAGGCGTATTATTTGATTATGATAAAATTGATGTAGTTGATACATCTACTAATTTAACAAATAGAGACGGTAATTATTTTACAAGCGGTATAACTCAATCAATTAGTAAAGATAAAAGAAATTCGAGATTGTTTCCTAGTTCAGGGTATGTTTACGGTATAAATCAAACCTTTGCACATTTAGCAAGTGATGTTCCTTACTTAAGAAATAGAATATTTTCAAATAGCTATGCAAAATTTGGTGATGATTACATAGGATCATTAAAATTATCTTTTAGACACATTAATACTTTTGATACTAATGAGGATGTAAAATTAAGTGATAGAATATTTTCAAGTAGAAAAACTTTACGAGGCTTTGAGTCAAGAGGCGTAGGCCCAAAAGATGGCAAGATATATGTAGGTGGGAATTATGGTGCAGCTGCGTCTATTCAATCTACTTTTCCAAATCCATTCCCAGATTCTTGGAATGCTAAAACGTTAGTTTTTTTAGATAATGGAAACGTGTGGGGCGTCGATTATTCAGATAATGTTGATGAAAGTAATTTCATTCGAACTTCGGCAGGTATTGCATTAGAATGGTGGTCACCTGTAGGTCCAATAAGCTTAACATTCTCTAATGCTATCAGAAAAGCAAGTACCGATAAGACTGAAAGCTTTAATTTTCAAATTGGTGGAGTTTTTTAAATCGGTCTAAAATTACTAAATATGTTTTTTGAGAACAAAGGTCCTTTTAAACTTAGTTACATAAAATCTAAATGTGCAATAAGTAGTATAAATTTTGAAGGGAAAGTTAATGATATTAAAAGTTTAAATAATGCAAAAAAAAACGATATTTCTTTTTTAGATAATTCTAAATACATTAAATCCTTGCACTCAACATCTGCAGGTTATTGTGTTTTAAAGGAAAAACATGCCATACATTTACCAAGTACTTGTAAGCCAATTATTTCACAATCACCTCTAAATGATTTTATAAAAATATCTATTTTATTCTATCCTGATGCGAGATATGATAAACATTCTAGTTTATACTTAAGCAAAGGACAGCTTAAAAAAAAATATAAAAAAGTTAAATTTGGTAACAATGTTCACATTTCAAAAAATGTTATCATTGGTCATAATACTACAATTGGAAATAATGTAATTATTGAAAACGGATGTAATATTGGAAATAACGTAATTGTTAGTTCAAATGTTATAATTAAAAACACTCATATAGGAAATAACTCTATAATTAGCTTTGGTTGTGTTATAGGAAAAATTGGTTTTGGATATAAATTAATTAATAATAAAATTGAAATTATACCTCATATAGGCCAAGTAATAGTTGGTAATAATTGTAATATTGGATCTTATTGTGTTATTGATAGAGGATCTTTTTCAAACACAAAAATAGGAAACAACACAAGCTTAGATAATCATGTACATATTGCTCATAATACCGAAATAGGAGAGAATTGTTTTATAGCAGGTCAGGTTGGAATAGCTGGAAGCACAATTATTGGTAATAATGTAATGATTGGCGGACAAGCAGGAGTCTCTGGTCATCTTAAGATTGGAAATAATGTAAAAATTGGGGGCAAATCTGGAGTGGTAAAAGATATAAATGACAATCAAAGTGTTATGGGGTATCCAGCTGTATCTATAAAAGACTTTTTGAAAAATGACAAAAAATAAACTTGAAAAATTAGATTTAGAGAAATTATTGCCTCACAGAGATCCAATGTTACTTATTTCAGAACTAAGAGATATAGTTCCAATGAAATCTGCAACAGGAATAATTAATGTAAATAAAAATAGTTTTTTTTTTAAAGGACATTTTCCTGGTCAACCTGTTATGCCTGGAGTTTTAATAGTTGAAGGTTTTGGTCAGGCAGCCGCGGCATTAGCAGCACACTGTTTAGACCCAAAAATTATTGAAAATAAATTAGTATACTTAATGACCGTCGATAAAGCTAAATTTAGGTCACCTGTAATGCCAGATTGTGAATTGCATCTTAAGGTCACAGTATTGCAAATAAAAGGCAAAGTCTGGAAATATAAAGGAGAAGCATATGTCGGCAATAAAAAAAAAGCAGAAGCTGAGTGGATGGCGACTATTGCTGATAGAACATAATGATTGATAAAAATTCTACAATTCATAAGAGAGCTAAAATAGGAAAAAATGTAAAAATAGGTCCTTATTGCGTGATTGAAGAAAATGTTGAAATTAGTGATAATTGCCAGCTTATAGCCTCCGTTCATATATCTGGAAACACTTCTATTGGAAAAAATAATAAATTTTTTCCATTTTGCTCTATTGGATCTGCTCCTCAAGATCTTAAGTATAAAAATGAATTAACATATTTAAAAATTGGAGATAATAACACTTTTAGAGAATATGTTACAGTTAGTCCAGGAACAGCGGGTGGAGGAAATGTAACTCAAATAGGTAATAACAATTTATTTATGGTCTCAAGTCACATTGGTCACGATTGTTATCTTGAAAACAATATTGTTATAGCAAACAATGCAGCTATTGCTGGACATTGTAATTTTGGAGATAATGTAATCATCGGTGGAAATTCAGCAGTTTTGCAGTTCTCCAAAATAGGAAAAGGGTCAATGATTGGAGGGATGACAGGTGTAGATAAGGATGTTCTTCCTTTTTCGCTGGTTAAAGGTAATAGATGCAGGTTTGAAAATATAAATTTAATTGGATTAAAAAGAATGAATCATCAAAATAATGAAATTAATGAATACAAAGAAACTATCAATAAATTATTTAAGTGCGAAAATTTGGAAAATTTTAAAAAACAAATCAATAATAGCGATTCTAAATTACTAAAGGATTTACTTTTATTTTTAAATAATAAAAATAAAAATAGAGATATATGCAGACCATAATATGATAGCATTAATTTGTGGAACAGGTAGTTTTCCTAAAGAGATTTTTAAAATTTTAAATAAAAAAAAAATAAAATATATCATTATCAATTTAACTGAGAAAAATTTATCAAAACTTGAAATCAAATTAAAGATAGGACAGTTTGGAAAATTATTTAAAACTCTAAAAGAAAATAACTGTAAAGAAGTTATTTTTGCAGGTAAAATTATGAGACCTTCGTTACAAAATATTAAATTTGATACCGAAGGTCTTAAGATTTTGCCAGAACTTTATAAAATTTTTAAAAAAGGTGATTATAAAATACTTAACTTTATTATTAAGCTTTTAAAAAAAAAGAAAATTAAAACTATTAGTCATACAAAATATTGCAAAGCACTTACTATATATGCAAATCTAACAAGCTATAAACCAACAACAACTAATATGGTAGATTTGAAAATAGCTGTAAATTTATTTAATAAATTTAAAAAAGACGATCTAGGACAAAGTATTATAGTTGATAGGTGTAGAATAGTTGGAGTTGAGGGAGCTTTTGGTACGGATCAAATCATCAATAACTATAAAAAATTTAACAAGACAAGAAAAAAAAACACTGGAATTTTAGTGAAAATACCAAAAAAAAATCAAGATTTTGAAATTGATTTGCCAACTATTGGATATAAAACAATTAAAAATTGTATAAGTGCCGGATTAGCGGGGATATATCTAAAAAAAGGAAAAAATGTAATTTTAGATAAAAACAAATGCAAAAAACTTGCTGATAAAAAAAAGTTTTTTATTTCTGTGTTTTAATGAAAAAAAAAATATTTATTATTACTGGAGAGGAGTCAGGAGATAAACTCGCTTCACTTATTTTTTCCAAAACAAATACTCAAGATTATGAATTTAAGGCAATAGGTGGTCAGAACCTTAAAAACATAGGTATACCTATCTTGTTTGATAATAAGGATATTACATATTTTGGTATAACAGACGTTATTTTAAATATATTTAAAATTTTTAGGAAAATAAATTATACAGTGACAGAGTGTGTTAGATTTAAACCAGACCTAATTTTTAGCGTTGATTGTCCTGATTTTAGTTTTAGGGTTATAGAAAAAGTAAAAAAGAAAATAAATACAAAAGCTTATCATTTTGTGGCCCCTACAATATGGAGCTGGAGAGAAAGAAGGGCTATTAAAATTAAAAAAATTATCGATCATATATTTTTACTTTTCCCATTTGAAAAAAAATATTTCGATAAATACCAAATAAATAATTCTTTTGTTGGACATCCCTTTTTTTTAAAATTTAAAAAATTTGATAATTTAGAAAAAAACTCCAATATGATTTCTATATGTCCTGGGAGCAGAAAAAGCGAGATTACTAAAATGTTGCCAATCTTAATTAAAGTTATTAAAAAATTAGATAAAAACTATACCTATCATTTTCCCACAACTAGTCAAACATATGAATATTTAGAAGAAAATTTAAAACAATATGATTTTAAATATATTATTTCTACTAATGAACAAGATAAAAATTATAATTTTAGTAAATCTATTTTGACAATTGCAAAATCAGGTACGATTTCTTTGGATGTCTGTAAAAATTTTTCTCCACTGATCACAATTTATAAGATGTCTTTATTGAATTATCTTTTAATAAAACCTTTTGTAAAAGTTAAATATGTTAATATTGTCAATATAATTGCAAATAAGGAAGTTATACCTGAGTTAATACAATTTGATTGTACTGTTGAGAAAATTAGTAACTTGGCAAATAAATTTTTAAGTAATAAAGAGTTATTAAACAAAAACGTTGAAGATTACATTAAGGCTATTAGTTCTTTCTCAAATATGACAACAGATGAAAAAATACTAAATTATATAAAAAAAAATATATAATTATCTATTTTGTAAAGGTTTAAATTTTCTAGGTTTTTCTCCGGTGTATAGCTGTCTTGGTCTACCTATTTTGTTTTTAGGATCAAGACACATTTCTTTCCAATGAGCAAGCCATCCAGCAGTTCTAGCAATTGCAAATAAAACCGTAAACATCGAGGACGGGAAGCCCATTGCACTTAACGTTATACCTGAATAAAAATCGATATTGGGATATAATTTTTTTTCGATAAAATATTTATCATTTAAAGCAATCTTTTCTAATTCTTTAGCGACTTCTAATAATTTGTCATCGGATCTTCCGACTTCATCAAGAACTTCGTGACAAGTTTTTTGCATAACTTTGGCTCTTGGATCATAATTTTTATAAACTCTGTGACCAAATCCCATAAGTCTGAAGGGATCATTTTTGTCTTTGGCTTTATCTACGTATTTTTTAATATTTTTTACATCTCCAATTGTTTTTAGCATGTTCAATGCAGCTTCATTTGCACCACCATGTAATGGACCCCATAAGGATGTGAATCCTGTAGATATTGATGCAAATGGATTAACCCCTGATGATGCTGCCAACCTAACTGTTGATGTAGAGGCATTTTGTTCATGATCCGCATGTAAAATAAAAATTTTATCTAATGCACGAGCAAAAACTTTATTTACTTTGAATGTTTCAGCAGGTACAGCAAAACACATCTTTAAAAAATTTTCAGTATAGTTCAATGAATTATCTGGGTAAATGAAAGGTTGACCAATAGAATATTTGTATGCCATTGCTGCTAATGTAGGAACTTTAGCAATCATTCTTCTAGCAGAAATAACTCTTTGGTTTAAGTCATTTACGTTTGTTGAGTCTGGATAAAATGCTGATAGAGCTGCAACACAAGCAACTGTAATAGCCATTGGGTGCGAAGCTCTTCTAAAACCATTAAAAAAATTTTTAAATTGTTCGTGAACCATTGTGTGATTTTTAATTGCTTCAGAAAATTCACTCCATTGCTTTTTGTCAGGTAGTTCTTCTTGCCATAATAAATAAACAATTTCTAGAAAGTTACTTTCTTCGGCAAGTACATCCATTGGATATCCTCTATAAAAGCATTCCCCTTTATCTCCATCAATATAAGTAATGCTAGATTTGCAACTTGCTGTTGAAGTAAATCCTGGATCATATGTGAAATAATTTGAGTCCCCGTATAATTTTGAAACATCTATAACAGAGGGTCCAATTGTACCATCAATAAGTGGTAAATCATAAATGTTATCGCCGATGGTTACTGTAGATTTTTTATTCATTAAAGAGCGAATATTTATCAGTTTTAGTTATAAAAGTCTAATTATTGATATATTTTTTTAATCTAATTATTGTTTCATCTAGGCCGATACTACCAATAATATCTGTTATAGAAGGTCCTTTTGATGAACATATTAAACACATCCTAACTGGTTGTCCAAATTCTTTAAATTTAATTTTATTTTCCTGTATAACTTCATCTATAATTTTTTTTAAAACATCTTTATTTATAGATTTGTTTTTAACTAGTTTTGCTACTAAAGTATTTATAATTTTTATTTGTTGATCATTTGGTGCAAATTGAAATTCCTTGCTCATTTTGTTATAATTAAAAATATACTCAGCATTATTATAAATATTTTTTAACGAACTTGCGTTATTTTTTAAAAAATAAATAGATTGTTTAATCTTTAATATTATTTCTGGAGCTATTTTTATATCAGAATAAAATTTTTTTAAATATTCTTGGAATTGTTGGAACAAATTATCGTCATTAAAAGATTTAATGTACTCTATATTAATAGATTTTATTCTTTCAATATCCAATTTTGAAGGTGATTTACCAATATTTTCTAGGTTAAATAACTTGATACTCTCTTCCATATTAAAGATTTCTTTATCCTTGTATGACCATCCTAATCTTAGCAAGTAATTTCTTATTGCATCTGGCAGGTAACCCTCTTTGATATATTCATCTATTGTAGAAGACGCATCTCTTTTAGATAATTTTTTACCATCTTTGCTGTGTATTAATGGAATATGTGCAAATTGAGGGATTTCCCATCCCATAGCTTCGTAAATTTGCTTTTGTTTAAAAGAGTTTATCATGTGATCGTCGCCACGAATAATATGAGAAATTTTCATTTCGTGGTCATCTACAGTAGCTGACAGTTGGTAAGTAGGGGAGTAGTCTTTTCTTAAAATTATAAAATCCTCAATTGTGGAATTTGCGATATTTCTATCTCCTTGTACAAGATCTTTAATGACGGTACTTCCTGAAATTTTACTTTTAAATCTTATTACTGGGCTAACATTGTCTGGAATACGTAGATTTTTAGGCTCACGCCACTTTCTATTATAAATATATTGAATACCTTTTTTTTTACAAATTTCCTTTTGCTCATTGATTTCTTCTTCTGAGCAGTAACATTTATACGCAAATCCTTTTTCTAACAATTTATTTGCTATTTTTATATGTAAATTAATATTATCTGATTGCTTAATGAATTTATTATTAAAGTCTAAGCCTAACCAATTTAGAGTGTGAATAATTTGTTTCTCATATATTTCTTTTGATCTTATTTTGTCAGTATCCTCAATCCTAATTAAAAAGTCTCCCTTTTGATTTTTTGCAAATAAATAATTAAATAATGCTGTTCGAGCACCACCGATATGTAAGTATCCTGTTGGAGATGGAGCAAATCTCGTAATAATTTTCATTATTAAGATTTATATTAATTTATTAAAAATTTCTATAAAGAGAGACTAAAATACCTTGAATTTTTACTCTCTCAGGATTGAATATTCTCGTTTCGTGAGCTTTATTAGCACTTTCCAAGGCAATACTATTAGTCTTTTTTCTGAATCTTTTTAATGTTGCTTCATGATCGTCGATTAAGGCAACAACAATTTGACCATTATTTGCTACATTTGTTTTTTTAATAATAACTGTATCTCCATTATTTATACCCGCATCTATCATACTATCTCCCTCTACTTTCAATGCAAAAAAATCTTCAGTACTTTTTGCAGGAGGATAAGCTATAGTCTCATCTGAATTCTCCAGTGCTTCTATTGGAACACCGGCAGCTATTTTTCCTACTACAGGAATTAATTTATTTTTATTATCATTCGTTGTTTTATCTAGTCCTCCATTAATTATACTAGGAGTGAAATTGTTATAAAGATCTTGTATACCTGCATTTTCAGGTAATTTAACAACAGACAAACATCTAGCTTTATGCGGCAAACGCCTTAGAAAACCTCTTTCCTCTAAAGCCGCAATCAGTCGATGTATTCCAGATTTTGATTTTAAATTAAGCGATTGTCTCATCTCATCATAAGACGGACATTCACCTCCGTTTTTCAACTTCTCGTTGATAAATAACAATAATGTTTTTTGTTTTTTAGTAAGCATAAGAACAAAACCTAAACAGTAATGTTCTATTAAAGTTCTACACTTATTACAATATTTAAAAAAACAATAAAATCAATGACTTATTGAGATAATTCTTTAATTTTTTGTGAAATCGAATTTGATTTTATAAGTGATTCTCCAATTAAGAAATTGTTAATGTTGGTGTTTTCTTTAATTTTTTTCACATCATTAATATTTTCAATACCACTTTCACAAATAACAATTCTATTTTTTAAATCAAATTTTTTATACAGACTTATAGTATTGTTAATATCAACAGAAAAATTTTCTAAATTTCTATTATTTATTCCAATAATAGAATTATCGAATTTTAAAGCAACCTTCATCTCATCTTCATTATGAACTTCCATAATTGTATTCAATCCTAATTCTTCAGCTAATTTATACATAGACTTAATTAGCTTTATATCTGTATTTTTTATTAAAATTAAGATGCAGTCTGCACCAATAGAAGATGCTTCGTAAATTTGATACAAATCTACAAAAAAATCTTTACACAAGATAGGAATATTAGAAATACCTCTAATATCTTTAATATATTTTTTTTTTCCTAAAAAATATTTTTCCTCGGTGACAATTGATAAACAAGCTACGTTACTTTGAAGATATTCATTTGCAATTTTCATATGATCAAAGTCATCAACAAATATACCTTTTGACGGGCTGGCTTTCTTTATTTCTGCAATAATACATGTTTTATTATTTTTTTTATAATCAATAATTTTTTTTGTAAAATTAAAATTTTTTATAATTAAATTTTTTTTTAAAAAATTAATATCGATATTTTTTTTTGAAATTTCTACTTCTTTTCGTTTATGACGGCAAATTTCATCAAGTATATTAGTCATTTTTAATAACCTTTTCTAAATGATTAAAAGCTTTTCCTGTTTGTAAAAATTTTTCTATCTTTATATATGAATTTTTTAAGTTTTTTTCTTTAGAAGAAACCATTAATCCTGCAGCACAATTAAGTGTAACTATTTGGGAAAGGGTATTAGTTTTACCTTTTAATACCTCAATTATTTTT
>QCET01000007.1 GCA_003280495.1 Pelagibacteraceae bacterium AG-359-E06 | reverse complement strand
ACAGAAAGGTTTTATAGAACCGCTAATGCAAAAAAAAATCTTATTCAAGGAACGGGTCTTGGTTTAGCGATAGTTAAACACATTATTAATCAACATAGAGGAGATTTAGAAATTAACAGTAGACTAAACGAGGGAAGTGAGTTTATAGTTCATTTACCGATTTATGAAAAAAAAAACTAGTATTTTTGTTTTACTATTGTCGTTTTTTTTATTTCCTAATATTTCAGTGTCAGATCAAAAAGAAGTTGTTACAAATTTAATGCAACGTCCATTAAATTATCTAGATTTAGGTATTATTAACTTAGAAAGAGATATGGAACGATCAATTGATCGAATTATAAGCAGATATACTTCAAGATTATTAAAAAATTTAATAGGAGATAGAAAAGAAGAGGTTGAGATGTCGGTTATATATAATTGGAGAAAAACTGCAGTTATAGCTTCAATTTCTATACCAATGAGTAAAGGTCTAAGTGAAAATGATTATTTAAGCTCGAGCAATAAATGTAGAGAGATTTTCGATGATGTGAGACATAGCCTTTTAAGGAGTCAGCCAGAGTCAACGCTATCTGAGTCTCAAGTTGCATCATATTTAGTTGAAAAATTTTATCCACCTTCCAACCAACCTTGGACACTACAGGAAAATTACCGAAAAGCTTTGGTCAAATTAGTTGTCTTAGAGGTTGTTTTGAGACCGACAAACAAATATGCGTTATCAAAAGCCGTATTGCCATTTTCATGTAGTGGCAACTTATCTGACGAAAAAAGCGATGTAAAAATTGTTCATAACTCAACCATTCGGTGAGCTTTTTTACAAAACTGTAATATTTGTTTAATATTAGTGCCACGCCGTATCAGTAAATCGTCAAAACATTTTAACTTTAATTAAAGGACATAATAAAATGAAAAAACTAAACTTTGTATTATCTCTGTTAGTTGCAATTGCTATTTCAGGTGTTGCATCTGCAAGAGATCAAATCAAAATCGTTGGTTCATCTACAGTTTATCCTTATGCAACTGTTGTTGCTGAAAAATTTGGTAAGTCTGGTTTTAAAACTCCAGTTATCGAATCGACTGGAACTGGTGGAGGAATGAAACTATTTTGTGCAGGTGTTGGAACACAACATCCTGATATCACTAATGCATCAAGAGCAATCAAATCAAAAGAAAAAGCTCTTTGTGCAAAAAATGGTGTAAAAGATATTGTTGAAATAGTAGTTGGTAACGACGGTATTTCTTTTGCTCATTCAGTGAAAGCAAAAGACATGAATTTTACTAGAGAACAACTTTGGAGAGCTTTAGCTCACGATGTTGAGATCGATGGTAAAATGGTTAAAAACCCTTACAAAAAATGGAGTGATATTGATAAGTCTTTACCCAATAAAGGTATTAAGATTTTAGTACCCCCACCAACATCAGGAACTAGAGATGCTTGGAACTCTTTAGTAATGAAAAAAGGTTGTACGAAAGCTGCAAAAGCTGCGTACAAAGCACAAGGTATTAAACCTAAAAAGGGTTGTAGAAAGCTTAGAGAAGATGGTTTGGCGGTAGAAGCTGGTGAAAACGATACTTTAATCGTTAATAAACTAGCTGGTGATCCAGATATGTTTGGTTTATTTGGTTATTCTTACTTAGTAGCTAACAAAGATAAAATCAAAGCAACTAAAATTGAAGGTAAAAAACCTTCTTTAGCATCTATTCAAGATTATTCGTACCCAATCGCGAGACCTTTATTCTTTTAT
The DNA here is from genome assembly GCA_003280495.1 of Pelagibacteraceae bacterium AG-359-E06. Classification (GTDB taxonomy): domain Bacteria; phylum Pseudomonadota; class Alphaproteobacteria; order Pelagibacterales; family Pelagibacteraceae. The sequence continues at coordinate 43,545 of QCET01000007.1, read as the reverse complement.
GTAAAGAAGGCTCATATTGGAACTGTACCGGGTATCAAAGAATACTTGAAAGAGTTCACATCTAAAGGAACTATGGGTCCAAAAGGTTATTTAACTGATATTGGATTAGTACCTCTAGACAGTAAGTCTTACAAAAAGACAAGAACTGCTGGAACTAAACTTAAAACAATTAAGTTAAACTAGCCTAGTTTTTATATTGAGGGCCTATATATTAGGCCCTCAAAATACCATTTTAACCAAGAGGAAATTTTGAATTCAATTCTCATACTAGCTCTAATTCTCTTTGGTTTAACCAGTTTTTATTTCGGAAAATCAAGAATAAAAAAAGTCACAACTAACGGTGCATTTGAACCAAAAGCGCTTCCTCACTTTTATGGATATTATCAAGCACTTTGGTGTGCTTTACCTGCTTTAGTTATAATTTCAATATGGACAGTCTTTGAACCATTAATTTTAAAAAATGTCATCGAAAATAAAATTCAAATTGCATCACTTAACGAACTGTCAAAAGATGAATTAAATTTAATTTATTCTCAAATTGTATCTTTTGCACAAGGTAATTTTTCTGGTCAAATTACAAAAGGAATTGAATCTGGCGCAATCACTTATAAAAATTTATTATCAATTTCTCAGGGTGCAAAAATCATATTGTTTTTTTGTGCAATAATTGCGGCTTCTTTGTTTGCTTATAATCAAATCAATAAAAATGTTCATGCAAGAGAAGGTGTTGAGAAAGCCCTAACTGTTATTTTGTTTTTGTCATCTGTAGCAGCAATTCTTACAACTATAGGAATTATTTTTTCATTATTATTTGAAACCATTCAATTTTTTTCAAAGATTAATCCATTAGATTTTTTCTTTGGCTTAGGATGGTCTCCACAAAAAGCTTTTATAAGCGATCCAACAAGTTTAACCCCACAAGAAGCTAAGGACTTAAAAGAAGCTTTTGGAGCTGTCCCTCTTTTTGCAGGAACAGCCTTTATAGCATTTATCGCAATGTGCGTTGCTGTACCGATCGGTCTTTATTCAGGAATTTATCTTGCAGAATATGCAACAACAAAGCAAAGAAAATGGGGAAAACCAATTATTGAAATTTTAGCAGGAGTACCAACTGTTGTTTATGGTTTTTTTGCAGCTTTAACTGTTGGTCCATTTTTTAGAGTGATTGGGGACTCGATTGGTTTAGAAGTGTCTTCTGAAAGTGCTCTAGCTGCAGGTTTAGTCATGGGTGTTATGATTATTCCATTTGTATCATCATTATCTGACGATGTGATAAATGCAGTTCCACAATCTCTTAGAGAAGGATCCTACGCCATGGGTGCAACTAAATCTGAAACTATAAAAAAAGTAGTTTTTCCAGCAGCGTTACCAGGAATTGTTGGGTCAATTCTTTTAGCGGTTTCTAGAGCGGTAGGTGAAACAATGATTGTCGTGATGGCAGCAGGTTTAGCTGCAAATCTTACAATCAATCCACTTGAAGCGACTACAACAATAACAACTCAAATTGTAATGATTTTAGTGGGAGATCAAGAGTTTACAAGTGCCAAAACCCAATCAGCCTTTGCGCTTGGACTTACATTATTTGTTTTAACATTAATTTTAAATTTTATTGCCCTGAGGATTGTAAAAAAATATAGAGAAAAATATGACTAGAGAACAAAGATTAAAAAAAAGATACGCTGCTGAAAAACGCTTTAGGTTTTTGGGAATTGGTGCAATTGCAATCTCCATATTTTTTGTATGTCTTTTGTTGTTTAAAGTGTTTTCTACGGGAAGTACCGCTTTTATCAAGACAACTATTATGACTGAAGTTGATTTTAATAAGGAGCTTTTAGAACTGGGAGACGTGAAAAAGCCAACGTTGAAACAAATCAAAGAGGCTGAATTTTATGATGTAACCTATAAAGCAGCAACAGGACTATTTCCATATAAAAATGATGAAGAAGAAAAAGGTGTTAAAACACTTTTAAGTGGAAATTATGAAATAGAAATAAAAAATTATTTATTAAATAATCCGGAGCTACTTGGACAAAAGGTTACAATTGAACTGACAGCTTCAGATGATTTGGATCAGTTACATAAAGGAAATTTCCCAAGAGACATTCCAGAAGACAGAAGAAGGTTAAACAATTTTCAATTAAATGTTTACGATAATTTAGTAGAGCAAGGTAAAATTGGAACTGCATTTGGAAATTATTTTTTCTTTCACGGAGACTCTAGAGACCCAGAAATAGCTGGTGTTGCAGGTGCGGTTATAGGATCTTTCTTTTCAATTATAATCTGCCTAATGATTGCTTTTCCAATTGCTTTAATGGCAGCAGTTTATTTAGAAGAATTTGCTCCAAAAAATACTTTTACTGATATTATAGAAATTAATATTAATAATTTAGCAGCTGTTCCTTCAATTGTTTTTGGTCTATTAGGCCTGGGAATGCTTCTTAGTGTTTTTGGACTACCAAGATCTACATCTTTAGTAGGTGGAATTACGTTGTCTTTAATGACACTGCCAACCATTATTATTGCCTGCAGAGCATCATTAAAAGCTGTTCCTCCATCAATTCGTGAGGGTGCATTAGCTATTGGCGCATCAAAGGTTCAAACTGTATGTCATCATGTTGTACCGCTTGCAATGCCAGGGACTTTGTCTGGAACAATCATTGGATTAGCACAAGCTTTAGGTGAATCAGCTCCATTATTATTAATAGGAATGGTTGCATTTGTTGTAGACGTACCAAGCGTTCCAACAGACCCCTCAACATCCTTGCCAGTTCAAATTTATTTGTGGTCTGAGTCTGCTGAGCGAGGGTTCGTAGAAAAAACTTCAGCAACAATTATGTTGCTAATTGGATTTTTAGTAATTATGAATTCCTTAGCAGTATGGGCAAGGCAAAAATTTGAAAGGAAATGGTAATCAGGAGCAACATGAGTAATAAAAATAAGATAACAGCAAAACAGGTTTCAGTTTTTTATGGATCAAAACAAGCTTTATTTGATGTTGATTTAAATATAGCTGAAAAAGAGGTTACTGCTTTAATTGGTCCATCGGGGTGTGGAAAATCAACCTTCATAAGATGTTTAAATCGCATGAATGATGTAATTGATATTTGTAAAGTTGAAGGCAATATAGAAATTGACGGTCAAGATATTTATGACAATTCTGTTGATGTTGTGCAACTCAGAGAAAAGGTTGGAATGGTTTTCCAAAAACCCAATCCATTCCCAAAAAGTATTTACGAAAATATTTCCTACGGTCCAAATATTCATGGGATTGCGAAAGATAAAACCCATATGGATGAGATTGTTGAAACAAGTTTAAAAAGAGCGGCATTGTGGGATGAAGTTAAAGATCGTTTAGATCAACCTGGAACAGGTTTATCTGGTGGACAGCAACAAAGACTTTGTATAGCAAGAGCTATTTCAATTAATCCAGAAGTAATATTAATGGACGAACCTTGTTCAGCGCTTGATCCAATTGCAACAGCGAAAATCGAAAGCTTAATTGATGAGTTAAAATCATTATACACGATTGCAATTGTAACTCATTCTATGGCTCAAGCAGCTCGAGTTTCTCAACATACTGGTTTTTTTCATTTAGGAAAATTAATAGAATTTGATTCTACTGAAAAAATATTTAAGAATCCAGAAGATAAAATGACACAAGATTATATAACAGGAAGGTTTGGATAAATTTATGAGTGAGCACATTGTAAAATCATATGACGAGCAATTAAACATCTTAAAAAATACAATTGCAAAGATGGGTTCATTAGCTGAAAAACAAATTAAAGATGCTACGGAGGCAGCGATCAAGCAAGATCAAGAATTTGCAGATAAAATTGTTGGAAAAGACGACCGTATTGATGACTTAGAAAAAAGTATAGAAGAACAGGTTGTAAATTTATTAACTATGCGTCAGCCACTAGCAATCGATTTACGAGAGACCGTTTCTGCAATGAAGATTTCTTCTGATTTGGAAAGAATTGGGGATTTATCCAAAAATATTGCAAAAAGATCTCGTTATCTCGATAAAAACATTGGACATGAAATAAATAAAAATTTTTCATTGGTTTCTGAAAAAGTTCAAAAGAGTGTAAAGACAGTTTTGGATGCTTTTTTAAACCGCGACACTAAGTTAGCAGAGCAAGTTTGGAATGCAGATCAAGAAATAGATAGATTAGTCGATATATGCATGAATTCAATTTTAAAATGTATTGAGGAGAAAAAAGACGCAGCGGCACCTTTTTCGCAATTAATGTTTATGTCTAAAAATTTAGAGAGGATTGGTGATCATGCAACTAATATTGCTGAAACAGTTTATTTTTTGGTTTCAGGGAAATATATAGAGGGTGATAGACCCAAAGGCGAATCAGGTATAGTATCTGGTCAATAATTTCTATGAATGCAACGATACTAGTTGTTGAAGACGAAAAACCAATATCGACTTTAATTCAGTATAATTTAGAAAAAGAAGGTTTCAAAGTTCATATATCAGAAAATGGAGAAGACGGACTTACTTTTATAAAAAAAAATAATCCAGATCTAGTTCTACTTGATTGGATGCTACCAGATTTATCAGGAATTGAAATTTGTAATCAAATTAAAAAGGACAGTAAACTGAAATCAATACCTGTAATCATGTTAACTGCAAAAGCAGAAGAGTCTGATAAAATTAGAGGGTTTGAGACAGGAGCCGATGATTACGTTACAAAACCATTTAGTACAAAAGAGCTTAATCTACGAATTCGAGCATTATTAAAAAGAGTGAAGCCATCCTTAACTGAAGACATAGTTATATTTAAGGATATTAAAATTGATCGTTTGGCAAGACGTGTTTATCGAGGCGGTAAAGAAATTAAATTAGGTCCGACCGAATATAATTTGTTAAACTTTTTTATCAAAAATCCAAAACGCGTTTACTCTAGGGAGCAGTTACTGAATCATGTTTGGGGTAATGATATTTATGTAGAAACTCGTACTGTTGATGTTCATATTAGAAGATTAAGGAAAGCTATTAATATAGATAACCAATGTGATTTGATAAGAACTGTACGATCAGTCGGCTATTCAATAGATGGTTAGTAAAAATCTTTAGGTTTAATAAATTCATCAAGCAAACCATCACCAAATTTTATTTCTGACCAAGATCTTTTTTTAAAAATAATTGTTGCAATGCCTGCAGTGCTAAATTTTTGGATTAAAATTTTTCCCTCATTACTTAAATCTGAACATAATTGCATTGTTAAATTTTTTACTGCTGGTTCGTGATTTAGAATTAGAATACTTTTATACTTATCCTTTGTAGACTGAATTGTTTCGAGCAAAATTTTTGGTGAAGCCAAATAATGATTTTTTTTTATTTTTTTTTTCCTTAAATTTAAATCTTTTATATATTTAAATGTCTCCATTGTTCTTTGAGACCCAGAAATACAAGCAAAATCAAAAAACATTCCCTTATTTTTCATAATTTTTTTCATCAATTTTGCATTATGTCTTCCTCTTTTATTAAGTGGTCTTTGATAGTCAGATAAATCAGGATTTTCCCAACTAGATTTTGCGTGTCTCATGACATATAAAATTAACATTTCTAGATTATATTATTAAATAATTAAAAATTTATGACAAAAAGATATAATAATAGGGAGCTATCCTGGTTAGAATTTAATTCAAGGGTATTATCCGAAGCAGGCAATACTGATCTGCCACTTTTTGAAAGACTAAGATTTTTATCAATTGCCTCTAATAACTTAGATGAATTTTATATGGTTCGTGTGGCAGGTGTATATGCACAGATTAAAGAAAAAATTAAACACGAAACAATAGATGGATTATCTCCTAAGGAGCAATTGAAAAAAATAAAAATCAAATCATCCGAGTTATTAAAAAAATCAAATTATATTTGGTCAAAATTAAAAAAAGATTTATCAAAACAAAGAATATTTTTTAAAAGTTTTGTAGAAATTAATCAGGATGAGAAATCAAATCTTTTAAATATTTTCAATACTAATATAGCACCAGTCTTAACACCTCAAGCCATTGATCCTTCGCATCCCTTTCCATTTCTTTTTAACCAAGGACACTTTTTGCTTATGGAAATGCAAAAAAAAGGAAAAAAAAGATCAATTTATTCAATTATTATTTTACCTAAAAATTTAAAGCGATTTTACAATGTCAGCAACATTGAAGCTGTAAAAAATTATGTATCATTAGAAGAAACCGTAAGCTCATATGGCTCAAATCTTTTTCCAGGTTATGAAATCAAAAATTATATATCTGCACGTGTAACAAGAGATAGCGATATTGAAGTTGAAGATGAGGCGGAAGATCTGGTGGTTTTCTATGAGAAAGCTTTGAAAAAAAGAAAAAGAGGCAGAATTGTGAGGTTGGAATTAAGGAAAGGATCTGAACGTCATTTAAAAAAATTCTTGATAAAAAAAATTAAAGCAGACCCAGATACAGTGGATGAGATTGAGGAGTTTGTTGGAACTTACGAAATCTCACAAATCCTTGAACAAGGCAAAAAAGAGTTCTATTTCAAAAAATTTAATTCAAGACAAGTTGAAAGAGTAAATCAATTTAATGGTGATTATTTTAAAGCAATTAAATCTAAGGATATGATTGTACATCATCCTTATGAAACTTTTGATGCAGTTATAGAATTTTTAAATCAGGCGGTAAATGATCCAAATGTTCAAGCAATTAAACAGACTTTGTATAGAACAACTTTAGACTCACCAATTGTAAAAGCTCTCAAAATTGCCGCAGAAAATGGAAAGTCAGTCACAGCAATAGTTGAAATCAAAGCAAGATTTGATGAAGAAGCAAATATAAGTTTAGCAAAATCTTTAGAAAGATCAGGTGTTCAGGTTGTTTATGGTTTTGTTCATTTAAAAACACATGCCAAATCTAGTTTGGTTGTGCGGTTAGAAAATGGAGTCTTAAATAAATACGTTCATATAGGAACAGGAAACTACCATCCCATAAACGCAAAAATTTATACTGACCTGTCATTATTTAGTGCAGACCCCGATTATGCAAATGATATTGAAAAGTTTTTTAATTTTGTAACTGGTTATGGAGATCCTGGAGAATTAGAAAATGTGATACTTGCCCCAAGATTTTTGAGACCAAAATTAAATGACTTAATTGACAATGAAATTGAAAACGCAAAATCTGGAAAGCCCGCAGAAATTTGGGCAAAAATGAATTCATTAGTAGATCCTAAAATAATAGATAGATTTTATTTAGCCTCAAAACATGGTGTTAAAATTCATTTATTTGTCAGAGGAATTTGTTGCTTAAAACCTGGAATAAAAAAGATGTCAGAAAATATTTATGTTAAAAGTATTGTAGGAAGATTTTTAGAGCACTCAAGAATTTACTGTTTTGCGAATGGTAAAGAAATGCCATCAAGACAAAATAAAGTTTTTATTTCATCAGCTGATTTAATGCCGCGAAATTTGGATCGCAGATTAGAGATTATGTTGCCAATAAAAAATGAAACAGTACACGCCCAGGTTTTAGACCAAATCATGATGGCAAATTTTAAAGATATTAAGTCGAGCTGGGAGTTAAAAGATAAAAAATATTATAAAATATTAAAAGCAGGTGACGACGTATTTTCAGCACATGAATACTTCATGAAAAATCCAAGCTTGTCTGGTCAGGGCAAATCAATTATCAAAGAAGAAATAATGAATTTAAAAATTTAAATGTTGTTACAAAAAGTTATTAAACAAAAAATTTTTTCAGCAAAAAAAGAAGCAGTTATAGATCTTGGCTCCAACTCAATAAGAATGCTTATATATGAAGATTTTGAAAAATCCCAAATTCCAATATTTAATGAAAAAGCGGTTTGTTCTCTGGGTAGTTCATTGGAACTGACAGGAAAATTAGATCCTATAGGTGTTGAATATTCCATAAGCGTTTTAGAAAGATTTAAAAATATCTTAGGTAACTCAAGGGTAAGTAATATAAATATTTTTGCAACAGCAGCTGTTCGAGATGCCAAAGATGGACCATATTTTAAAAGCGTAGTTGAAAAAATTTTTGACAATCAGGTAGAAATATTAACTGGTGAGCAAGAGGCTGAACGATCCGCGTTAGGAGTAATCTTAGGATTTGAAAAGGTTGATGGTATTGTAGCTGATCTTGGGGGTGGAAGCTTAGATATTGCAAAAGTAAAAAATGGATTGATTGAAAAAAAAGCCTCTTTGCCCATAGGTGTTCTGAGATTATTTAATAGACCAAAAAAGAAAAAAACAAAAAAAATAAGTCAAATAATTAGTGAAAACTTATCAAGCATTGGTTGGTTAAAAAAAACTAAAGCTAAAAATTTATATGTTGTTGGTGGGGTTTGGAGAACATTGCTAAAGGCAGATATTTTTTTAAAAAAATATCCACTCAATGTTTTGCATCAATATCAAATTACCAGGGAAGAAGCTTTGGATCTTTGTTTAAGTTTAGATGATAAAAAAAAGCTAAGATCTTTAAAAGTTGATCATATTACTAAATCAAGAACAAATTATATTCCTATTGCAACAAACATTTTAAAACAGCTCTTGCTGATGATAGCACCAGAAAAATTACAGTGCTCAATATCTGGCGTAAGAGAAGGAACATTGATCGTCAAATCAGGATATAAGTTGACTGCGCATGATCTACTAAATAATTTTATTGATTATTCCGCATTTAGAACAGGCGACTATGGAGAAAACTATTTAAAATACTATAATTTTATAAAAGATATTTTTAAGGATAATGAAAATTTTCCAATAAGGTTATTAAAACCAACATGCTCTTTAAGTAATATAGATTGGGGGCTTGGAGCTTTTCAAAAGGCAGAACTTGTTTTTGCACAAATCTTAAATACACCTGCATTATCTCTAAGTCATAGTGACCGTATAAAAGTAGCTTTGGCAGGGTTTTGGCGACATTGCTCTGTCAAACATTATCCAGATCGCGATTATTTAGGCTTGCTTTCAAATAATGAAATTTTGATTTCAAGACAAGTTGGTGCAGCATTAAGATTGGCTTCTGGTATAGCTGCAATGTCAACTATATTTCTTGATAATTTATCATTATCTAAAAAGGGGAATACAATTGTACTTTCAGTATCTAATCAACATAGTCAGATTGTAACTAAATCTGTTCAAAAAAGATTAAAGTCCTTGTCCAGGGAAATGGAGTCGGACTTCAAAATTATTTATTCTTAAAAATTAATTATTTAATTGTGTTGAAAATGTTTGTGCAGAAGCTGACTTAGCTAGTTTTTTGTTTTTTTTTTCAGCTGCCTTTTTTTCTAGTTTAGCTATTTTCGCTTCAATTTTAGAAATCTTTTTTTCTTGAGCTATAATCTTACTTTTAAGTTTGCTTACTTTTTTTAAAACTTTGTGTTTTTTATTCTCTTGTTTTTTTATTTTTTTTTTCATTTATGCCCCCGTATTTATATTAAAAATATTTATTATTTTATAATAAAGTTAAATTTTGTAAATTCTTTTTAGGACAATCATACATAAAAATGCACCTATAAGTTGTGCAATAATAAAGTAAATAATATTTGAATAATGTATGCCAGTGAAAGTATTGGTCAGCGTTCTAGCAATCGAAACGGCTGGGTTTGCAAATGCAGTTGATGACATAAACCAAATTGCAGCTCCAATGTAAAGCCCTACTAAACCCGCAACCACCTCGATTTTATTTTTAAGATTTAATAAAATAATCATTAATAATCCAAATGTTGCAATGATCTCAGATATTAAAATATTTGATCCATTTCGATATTTTGTTGATAGTTCCACTGCATCAAAGCCAAAAATGATATTTGCAATTATAACACCTGTACACGCACCCATAATCTGCATTAAAACATAAATGGAAGCTATTTGTGTTTTAATTTTTCTCAGTAATAACATAACTAATGTAACCGCAGGATTAAAATGAGCACCTGATTTCTTACCAAAAGTAATAATTAAAAAAACAAGAGTAAATCCAATGGCCAAAGAGTTTGCTAATAAGATTACTGCCTCATTTTCTGTCATGGATTGTCCCATCATACCAGATCCTACAATTGATAGTAATAAAATTAATGTACCTAAAAATTCTGAGAAATATTTGTCTAAATTTTTCATTTATTTATAAATTCTTTTTTAATATATTTATGAATTTGATCAAACGTTCTTTGAAATTGATTTAATTTCTCTTCATCATTTCCATTAAAAGCAGCAGGATCCTCTAGATCCCAATGTAATTTATTTGGCGATCCAGGATAAACAGGGCATGTTTCATTTGCTGCATTGTTACAAACTGTAACAATAGTATCAAACTTTGTATCTGAAAAATCATCCCAGCTTTTACTTGAAACCTTTTCATAATTTATATTATTTTTTTCTAAAATTTTTATTGAATAGGGATTCACTTTACCCACTGGTTTTGATCCAGCACTAAATGCTTGATATCTATTTTTACCCATTTGATTTAATAGACATTCTGATATAATAGATCTTGCTGAATTTCCTGTACATAAAAATAAAACTTTTTTCATTTTTAAAAAATATGTCGGAATTATTACAATAATGTTACAAACCATTATTAAGTGACTTTGAGTGTCACGACTTACGCTGATTTAACTCGTTTTTTTACTTTCTTCTCAATAAAATTGGGTAGTTCCTCTGGACCTTTGTCTTCATCACCCTTAAAGCCTTTAGGTTGATAAGCATGTAAAACATGTAATTTGCAATAAACCCTATCTTCCATGGGTGTCCTACCGCAGAAATAAAAGTCTTTTTCATTTGGGTGTCCTATTGGCCATCTACATGTTTTATCTGTCAGATTTTCTAATGTAGTTGGTTTTTCCGCTTCAAAATCTTTCTCAATAACTATAGCTCTAAGTCCTCTTGGTCTTCTTATCCTCTTTTGACCTTGAATTTTATTTTGATTGTTAAAGTTATTAATCCTTGGAGAAGATATCATTCTAGACTGAGTTCTTCCGCCTAAACTTAAACGATGGGCCTTCCCTATAACAGCATTACGAGAAATACCTCCGCCCAACATTTTTGAAATCTGACTAGCAGTATGACCTTCGGCCCATAATTTCTTAAGTTTTTCTGTAGTTTTAGTATCCCAAGGCATTTATATGCATTTATATAAGCACATTTAGTTGGTTTGAATTAAATTCAATACTATATGTTGATATAAAAACCCTTGAAAATTAACGATTTATTAAAAAAACTCCGAATATCCACAATAATTATACATTTTTTTAAATTTATTGATATTTATCAATATGAGCACATTTGAACAAAAACACAAATTCGGCGAAAGAAGATTTGGTTCAGTTAATTGGGTAGGATTTTATACTCTTTATTATAAAGAGGTAATGAGATTTGTAACGGTTTGGATTCAAACAATCGTATCGCCAATTATTACTTATTTGCTTTTTTTATACGTATTTAGTTTAGCAATTGGAACTGACAGAGCACCAGTATTAGGACATGTTTTTACAACTTTTTTGGTACCAGGATTAATAGCAATGCAAATCATTCAAAATGCTTTTGCAAATACCTCGTCATCATTGATTATTTCCAAGGTTCAAGGGAATATTGTAGATTTTCTATATCCACCCTTGTCCCCCGGAGAGGTAACTTCAGCAATGCTTTTAGGGGGCACGACCAGAGGGCTTGTAGTTGGTTTTTTTTCAATATTAGTTTCAATTTTATTCATTAAAGTGCCAATATTTAGCATTTTCTATATTTTTATTTTCGCATTGCTAGGATCTTTGCTTTTGGCATGCATTGGATTTATTGCTGGGTTATGGGCTGATAGATTTGATAATTTAGCTGCTGTTACGAATTTTATAGTAATACCGCTATCTTTCTTGTCTGGTACTTTTTTTTCTATAGCTAATCTAAATTCAACACTTGCAACAATTAGTAAATTTAATCCGTTTTTTTATGTCATAGATGGATTTAGATATGGGTTTCTAGGTTCATCAGACAGCAATGTATTGCACGGTCTTATTATTGTCACAGTATGTAATATAATAGCTGTATATATTAGTTATAAATTATTTAAAAACGGTTATAAAATTAAATATTAGATGAGTGCAATTTTAGGAACATACAACAGAAAAAAAATATCTTTTAAAAAAGGTAAGGGAGCGTATTTATATGCCCATAACGGAAAAAAATATTTAGATTTTGTATCTGGAATTGCTGTTAATTCATTGGGACATTGCCATAGCCATATGGTCAGAGCAATTCAAAAACAATCAAAAAAATTAATACATGTTTCGAATGCTTTTGAGATACCTGAGCAAGAAAAACTAGCCAAAAGACTAACCAAGAATTCATTTGCAGATTTTGTTGTTTTTGTTAATTCAGGTGCCGAAGCCACTGAAGCAAGTATTAAAATTGCAAGAAAATATTTTTTTGAAAAAGGTATGCCCGAAAAAAATAGAATTATAACATTCAAAGGAGCTTTTCATGGAAGAACTCTTGCTGCTTTATTTGCAGCTAACAATAAAGATCATACAAAGGGATTTGGGCCAAGAGTTGAAGGCTTTGATCAAGTACCGTTTGGGGACCATGAAGCTTTGAACAAAGCAATTACTAATAAAACTGCAGCTATAATGGTTGAAACTATTTTAGGAGAGGGAGGAATAAAAGTCATTCCGAATGAATGTTTAGTAGGATTAAGAAAAATTTGTGATGAAAAAAAAATACTTCTAATATTGGATGAAGTTCAATGTGGGATTGGGAGATCAGGAAAATTATTTGCTTTTGATTATGCAAAGATAAAACCAGATATAGTACCTATTGCAAAAGGTATTGGTGGAGGTTTTCCTCTAGGAGCTTGCTTAGTAAATAAAAAAGCATCTGAAGGTATGAAGCCAGGTACACACGGAAGTACATTTGGAGGAAATCCATTAGCAATGTCAGTCGGGAATGCAGTTTTAGATATTATTTTGAAAAAAGGTTTTCTTAAAAATGTAGAGAGAAACGGGCAATTTTTTAAAGATGAATTAGTTAAATTAAAACACAAATATAAAAACAAAATATTAGATGTAAGAGGCAAGGGACTATTGGTTGGCATAAAGTTATCGATTAATAATAATAAATTTTTAGAACATATGTTTAAAAATAAATTATTAGCAGTAAAAGCTGCGGATAACGTAATTAGATTATTACCACCATTAATTGTGAAAAAAGAGGAAATTAAAAAAGCAATTAATATAATTGACAAATCCTTAAAGGAATTTAAATGAAACATTTCTTAGACCTTTCACAAATCGATAAAACTGAATTAAAAAATATTGTGAATGAAGCAAAAAGAATTAAGTCAAATTACATAAAAGATAAAAAGGTTTCTGTATCTCAAAATTCAAATGCAGCTGATAAATTGTTATTGATGATATTTGAGAAACCTTCAACCAGAACAAGATTATCTTTTGATTTAGCTATGAGACAATTGGGTGGTCAAACTATAGTGATTAATGCAAGTGACATGCATTTAGGCAAAGGTGAAGAGACTATCGATGACACAGCCAAGGTTATATCGGGTTTTTCTGATATTGTTATGCTAAGAACATTTGAGCATAAAACATTGGTAGAGTTATCTAAATTAATTCAGGTTCCACTAATTAATGGATTAACAAATCACAGTCATCCATGTCAGCTACTAAGTGATATTTTGACTTTTGAAGAAAAAAAAGGATCAATAGAAGGTGCTAAAATTGCATGGATTGGTGATGGAAATAATGTATCGAATTCCGCAATTGAGGCGGCAGTACAATTTAATTTTTCTTTAAATTTATGTGTTCCAAAAAACTATATGCCTTCAAAAAAGATTATGAGTTGGGCTAAATCTCAAAAAGGAAATATTAATGTTTTTAATGACCCAAAAAAAGGGATTAAAGATGTTGATTGTATTATGACAGACAAATGGATTTCAATGGGTGATAAAGTTAATATAAAGAAAAAAAAGAGTATTTTAAAAAAATATCAGACAAACGATAAGCTTCTTAAACTTGCTAAAAGTAATTGTTTGTTCATGCATGTACTTCCTGCTGCAAGAGGTGATGAGGTTACAGACTCGGTTATAGATGGAAAAAATTCTGTAGTATGGGACCAAGCTGAAAATAGATTACACTGTCAGAAGGCAATTATAGAATGGTGCTTAAGTTAAATTAGTTTTTCCAAAACGATGGAAGAAAAAGAATTAAAACTGTAAATAATTCCAACCTTCCTAATAACATTCCAACTATTAAAAACCATTTAGCAACATTTGATATGTATGCAAAATTTTCACTAGGTCCTATTGTATCTCCAAGACCTGGGCCAACATTTGATAAAGATGTTGCAGCCCCTGATATAGATGTTATCAAATCTAAACCAGTCAAAGATAAAAGCAAAGACAATAAGAGAAATAAACCAATGTAAAGACAAACAAAAGTCAGAACAGACGACAAAAACTTTTCATCAATTGCCTGTTTATTATATTTAACAGGAAATACTCCATGAGGATAAAAAATATTTTTAATTTGTTTTTTTATGAATTGACCAATGATTTGAAATCTAAATATTTTTATACCGCAGGTGGTTGATCCAGCACATCCTCCTACTAACATCAATAAAAGAAAATAAAAAACAGCGAAATTACCCCATCCACTATAGTTATTAGTTGTATACCCTGTGCCTGAAATAATCGACGTAACATTAAATAAGGTTGTTCTGATAGCAGTTACTAAATCACTTTTTAGATAAAGCATTGAGTAAATTAATATTGTTAAAATAGATAAAATAAGAAAAAATATAAAACCTTGAATTTGTTTATCAGAAAAAAATATTAATCTATCACCCTTAATAAATTTTATATAAGATAAAAATGGGATGCTTCCCATTATAATAAATATTATAGCAACCAATTCAATTTCAAAACTATCAAAGTGACCAAAAGAATTTGTGTAAGTTGAGAAGCCACCTGTTGCAATAGTCGTCATTGAATGTGCGATTGAGTCAAACACGTTCATTCCGAATAAAAAATAGAACGACGCGCAAGCTATAGTTAGGACAAAGTATATTTTAAATATGGCTAAAGCAATTTCTCTAGATCGAGGAAGTATTTTTTCAGAATTGTCAGAACTTTCGGCTCTAAAAACTTGCATCCCTCCAACATTGAGTAATGGTAAAATTGTAATAGCCATCACAATTATTCCAATTCCACCAAGCCATTGCAATAGAGCTCTCCAAATTAAAATCCCTTTTGAGGATCGCTCGACATCAATTAAAATTGTTGATCCCGTGGTAGTTATACCCGACATAGTTTCAAAATATGCGTCTGTAAAATTTAAGTTAAGAGTAGAGAACATAAAGGGTAGTGATCCAAACAAAGATATAAATAACCAAGCTAAAGTAGTCATTAAAAAAGCGTGTTGTATATTTAATTTCTTATTTTTTGTCTGATTCGTAATTATTAATAAGATACCTATAAATGCAGTTAACACAGAACAGATTGCAAATACGTGTGAACCATCACCCATAAATTGCTCCACAACATAAGGGATAATCATCACACAGCTTAGTATGATTAATAAATAACCAGATATTAAAAAGACCGTTTTTATTCCAGAATTCATTTTGATAACAACCAAAAATATAACAATATTCGCTTTTGACTTACAGTCTTTACAACTTATACCAATTTAACTTTATTCAATTTTGGCCTATAAGAAAAAGATGAATAATGATTATTTAAACAGTAAATCATGGCCATTTGTAGAGGCAAAAAATCTTCTCAAAAAAAGAAAAAAACAAATTGAAGATAAAGGTTATGCTCTGTTTCAAACAGGCTACGGACCCAGCGGATTACCGCATATCGGGACGTTCGGCGAAGTGTGCAGAACAACAATGGTAATACAAGCCTTTCAAAAGATTTCTAAGATACCTACAAAGTTATTTACATTTTCAGACGATTTGGATGGATTAAGAAAAATTCCAGAAAATATTACAAATTCGGAAATTTTAAAAAATCATCTCGGAAAACCACTGACATCAATACCTGACCCCTTTAATAAATTTTCTAGTTACGGTGAGCACAATAATGAAATGCTAAAAAAGTTTCTTAATGATTTTAAATTTAAATATGATTTCAAAAGTTCTACAAGTCTCTATCAAAAGGGTGAATTTGACAAATCATTATTAAAGGTTTTGGAGAATTATGAAAAAGTTATGGACCTAATTTTACCTACATTAGGACCAGAGAGAAGAAAAACTTATAGTCCATTTTTGCCTATTTGTAATACTACTGGTAGGGTTTTAGAAGTTCCAATAGTTGAAGTGTTAAAAGACAAAGGAGAAATTGTCTACGAAGTTGATGGAAAAAAAATAAAAACTCAGGTAACCAAAGGCAAATGTAAACTTCAATGGAAAGTCGATTGGGCAATGAGATGGTATGCATTAAATGTCGACTTTGAAATGTACGGAAAAGATCTTATTCCAAGTGCAGAGCTCTCGTCAAAAATTTGTAAGTTATTAGGAGCTCAACCACCTAATGGTTTTTTTTATGAACTTTTTTTAGATGACAAAGGAGAAAAAATATCTAAATCAAAAGGAAATGGAATCTTAATTGAGGATTGGCTTAAGTATGCATCACATGAAAGTCTTGCATTTTATATGTATCAAAATCCACAAAGAGCAAAGAAACTTTATCCTGAGGTAATACCAAAAGCAGTGGATGAGTATTTAAATTTTTTAGAAAAATTCATTGATCAAGATATAAAAGAAAAATTAGGCAACCCAGTATGGCATGTTCATAATGGGAAGCCACCAGTAGAAAAAATTATTATCTCATTTGCTGTACTTTTAAATCTTGTCAGTGCTAGCAATGCTGAAGATCAGGATATTATTTGGAAATTCATTAAAAATTATAATACGAAGTTAAATAAAGATGAATTTCCTATTTTGAAAACTTTAATTGGCAAAGCTATAGTTTACTATAAGGATATAGTGAAGCCAAAAAAAATATATAGAAAACCAAATGATACTGAAAAGAATGCTTTAAATGATTTGGTTTCATTACTTAGTTCATTAGACGAAAAATTAACATCATCTGAAATTCAAACTGAAGTATTCACGATTGGAAAAAAATATTATCCTAAAGAAAAACTTAGGGATTGGTTTAAAGCTATTTACGAAATAGTTTTTGGTGACCAGCAAGGACCAAGAATGGGTTCGTTTATTAAATTTTATGGGACAAAAGAAACAAAAGAATTAATAGAGTCAAAAATAAAATAGTTATGATATATGATTTAATTAATACATTTTTAAAAAAAACAGACCCTGAGATTGCCCATTCAATTGCTATAAAGGCTTTAAAAAGTAATTTACTCCCACTTAATCTTTTAGTTTCTAAACCAAAATTGAATCTTGCTTCGAAATTATTTAATAAAGAATTTAAATCTCCTATAGGTCTTGCAGCCGGCTTTGACAAAAATGCAGAAGTTTATAATAAATTTTTAAAACTTGGCTTTGGTTTCGTGGAGGTTGGTACAGTAACTCCTAAACCACAAAATGGAAATGCTAAACCTAGAGTATTTCGTTTATCAGAAGATAAAGCAATTATTAACAGACTCGGATTTCCAAATGATGGTTTTGATAAATTAAAAAGCAGAATATTAAATGACAAACCACAAGGAATTTTAGGAATAAATGTTGGTCCAAATAAAAGTAATGCTCAAAAAATAGAAGATTATTTATATCTAATTAAAGAACTTAAGGACTTAGCTGATTATATAACAATAAATATATCTTCACCAAATACTGAGGGTTTAAGAGATTTCCATGACCTTGATAAATTAGGAGATTTATTAAGTGAAATTAATAATATTAATAGTAATAATTCAAAAATTCCGATTTTAATTAAATTATCTCCAGACTTTGAAAATAAAAATATAGAGAAGATGTGTGAACTTCTTTTAAAGGAAAGTGTGAATGGTATAATTTTAACAAATACATCAGTTTTAAATCGTGAGAAATTGATTAATCAAAATAGGCAAGAGAGTGGGGGTCTATCAGGATTTCCTATTTTTAAAATTTCTAATGATAAAATAAAAATATTTTATAAGTTTATTGGTAAAAAAATCCCCATAATTGGAGTGGGAGGTGTATTTGATGGTGAAACAGCTTACGAAAAAATCAAGTGTGGAGCATCACTGTTACAGCTTTATACATCACTAGTTTATCAAGGTCCTTTAATAGCATCATCAATAAATGAAGAACTAAGTAATCTTTTAGATAGAGATGGCTTTAAAAATTTATCCGAGGTTGTTGGTATAAATAACAATTAACATTATAATTTGAGATAGCATTACTAAATAAGTTAAATTTCTTCTCATAAAAATATAATCTGGTGAGTAAGTGATATATTTTTTATCAATGAAAAAAATTAAATAATAAAATATAAGATATAGTACTCCTTTAAGGTATGAACTGAGGAATATTTCAGCAACTAAATTTAATATTGGTGTAAAAATAGTCACTATAATTAAAGATATTTTATTGGTTTCAATAAGCCTAACCCACGAGCAACCTGATAAAAAAGTTATGATAACTAAAGAATAGTAAAAAAATATATCTATTAAATAGAAATTTTTATTAAAAAAATAAAAAATTAATATTACATAGAATGGGACTAAACCTAAATAAGACAAGGTATTAATTAGTTTTTTATTTACCATTAAAATAATTTCTTAAAACTGTATGCTACGATAATGCCTAATACGATTGCTACAGTTATAGAGAAAATCGCATAAATTTCAGGATTTTGATTTGAAATATTTATCAGACCCTGAGAGAAAGAATTTAACTCAATTGGACCTTTTAAATTTGTAATGTTAACTGCCGGTATAATTTTCTGCTGAAATAAATCATAACCAAATTTTAATCCACAACCAAGCACGACAACTGATAATATAGCTCTCAGTTGTTCACCTTTCATTTTAATATTAATATATGTGCCTATTTGTGCACCAGTAACAGATCCTAAAACCAAAATTAAAACAAGATAAAAATCGATTGTATTATTTTGTAATGCGTGTAGCAGTGTAACTCCTATCATTACAAATATCATTGCCAACAATGAAGTTCCTGGTACCAATTTTGCAGGCATACCTATTATATAAATTAAAATTGGAACTAATAAAAAAGCTCCACCTACACCAAGAATTGAGGATAATAATCCTATTAATATTCCAAAAAATATTGGAGGTATTACACTTATGTAAAGTTTAGAGGATCTGATTCTAGTTTTAAAAGGTAAATTATGTATCCAATAATGCTTATGTAGCTTTCGTCTTATAAATCTTCTATTTTTAATTCTTCTAATCTCACTCAGGCTTTCAAAAAGCATTGACAGACCCACCAGAGTTAATAACCCAAAAAAAAGTATTGAAATTATATTATTTATTGAACCCTCATTCAAAAAATAATTAAAAATTTCAATACCGATTATTGATCCAACTATACCCCCAACTAATATTAGGGCACCCATTTTTAAATCTAGTTGTCCTTTAAAATAATGTGCTAAAGTTCCTGAGACAGAGGCTGCTAAAATATTATTGGCTCCATTCGCCACAGCATATATCGGAGGTATTCCAAAAAAAATTAAAATTGGAGTCATTAAAAATCCTCCTCCTATACCAAGCATTCCCGTTAAAAGACCGACAATTGTGCTAATTAAAAGCAATAATGGCGCGTTTATAAATACTTCTGCTATTGGAAGATAAATATCAAACATTTATTTATTTTATTATTAATCAATTATTCCTTGGTTAATGAAATGTCAAATAGGATAAATTAAACCTTGACCCACATATTTTATCAAAATATACCTCTACAAATTATGGCGAATTTTTGTGAATTAACTGGTAAAAAACCTATGAGCGGCAATAATGTTAGTCACTCAAACAACAAGACTAAAAGAAAATTTTATCCGAATATAAAAGAAGTTTCTTTGAAAAGTGAAATCTTAAAAAGAAATATTAAGGTTAAATTGTCTGCTAGAGCGTTAAAAGCGGTCGATTTTAAGGGAGGATTAGATGAGTACTTACTTAAGGCAAAAAATAAAAACCTATCTCCTAAAATAAAAAAATTAAGAAAAATTATCATTTCGAAAAATAAATAAATTGAAAAAGAACTTAAAAATTGTTCCTTTTGTAATAGCAATGATGTTAATAGTATTAGCATCAAACTACCTCGTGCAGTTTCAATTTAATTTTTTAAATTTACAAAATATCTTAACTTGGGGAGCTTTTACTTATCCCATAGCATTTCTAGTAACCGATATTGCAAATAGAATTTATGGACTTAGTTTTGCAAAAAAAATTATTATTATTGGATTTATCTGGGGTGTTTTTATATCTTCATTGTTTTCATTAAAAGCTATTGATCTCATATCTATAAGAATTGTTGTTGGTTCTGGGATTGCATTTCTAGTTGCGCAAACAATGGATGCTAAGATTTTCGATAAACTTAGAAATCTCAAGAGTTGGTTTATTCCTCCAATTGTATCATCATCAATCGCGTCATTTTTCGATACACTAATATTTTTCTCTATAGCCTTTTACAATACAGGTGTTCCTTGGATTACTTTATCAATAGGTGATTTTTGTGTAAAAATGTTAATGGCGTTATTGCTTTTAATACCATTTAGATTAATTATTTTAAATTTATTTCTAGTTAATCGACCTTTTTCTAATTGATTTTTTAGAAAAAAGATCAACCAGTCTATCAACGATAGCATCTCCTAGCTCTGACACATCCGCAATTTTCAATGCATTATCGTAATAATTTGTTACATCATGTCCGATACCAATTGCATTAATTTCGATGTCTGAATGATTTTCAATCCATTTAATAACTTTTTTTAAATGAAGTTCTAAATAATTCCCGGGATTGACAGATAATGTAGAGTCGTCAACAGGTGCACCATCTGAAATTACCATTAATATTTTTCGTTCTTCTTTTCTTTTTTTTAAGCGACTATGAGCCCACAAAATTGCTTCACCATCGATATTTTCTTTTAATATGCCTTCTTTTAGCATTAAACCTAAATTACTTTTTGCTCGTCTCCAAGGTAAATCAGCTGATTTGTAAATTATATGACATAAATCATTAAGTCTTCCTGGATTTTCAATTTTATTTTTCATCCAAATCTCTCTACTTTTTCCGCCCTTCCAATTCATAGTAGTAAAGCCTAATATTTCTACTTTGACAGAACATCTTTCGAGTGTTCTTGATAGTATATCAGCACATATTGCGGCTATGGTTATTGGACGACCACGCATAGAACCAGAATTATCTATTAGCAGAGTTACAACAGTATCTTTAAAATCAATATCTTTTTCTTTTTTATAAGATAAAGAATTAAAAGGGTCCATGATAACTCTTGGTAGCTTTGAAGAGTCTAATAAACCTTCTTCAAGATCAAAGTTCCATGATCTATTTTGTTTTGCTAGCAATTTTCTTTGAAGTTTATTAGCTAGTCTTGATATAAACGTTTGAAGATTTGACATCTGTAAATCTAAATTATTTCTTAGTTTAAATATTTCATCACCTGCTATCAGATCTTTTGCGTCGATAGTTTTGTCAAATTTATTTGTGAAAATTTTATATTTATTAATTTTACCATCTTTTGATGATTTCCGTTGCATATTTTGCATATCATTATCTTCACTATCTTCTAAGAATACCTCTGTATTATTCATCTCAGGATCGAATTCAATTTCAGGAACAATATTTTCCATATCTATATTTTGTTCGTCAGAGTTTTGATCCTGTTCATTTTCTAACTGTTGTTGCTGATTTTCATTTTGATCATTGTTGTCCTCATTTTCATCATTTTGAACATTTTGTGGGTTTGTATCTTGATCTTTTAAATCCAAATCTTGAATAATAGAATTAATATTGTCGGAATATTGTTTTTGGTCATTTATATTTTTGCTAAGATTTGATACTTTATTCATTATCTTTTCATTAAAAAATTCATCCCATCGATCAAAATCTTTTTTTTTATTATTAGGTACTTTAAAATTCATTAGTTTTTTTCTTAAATAAGCTTCAAATGCGTCGGCAATAAAATTTTGAGAGTGGATTTCGCTATTTGTAATTTTTTTTGTATAAAAATCATTAATATTTTTTTTTACTCCATCGTACTGCTCACTACCAATTTTTTCGTATCTAATTTTTTCAGCAATCTTATATAAACTTTTGCTTATTTGTCCCGCAGGTTCATTTTTTTTTGAAATGTTCTCATCATTGTATTTGATTTTTAAAGCCTGACTATCTAAAGTGACTCGAGCTTCAATTATTTCTTCTTTGTTTTTTAACGAAAAAAGTTGAGGTGGATTTATTGTATTAAACTTTTCTTTTTTTTCTTTAATATTTTTTCTAGCCAAGGCTTTAGCTGTGGACTGTAGTGCATTCTTTATCTTTTCTAGATTATTATTCATCTTTATCAGATGATTGATTATCAGAAATATTGTCTTTTATTTCTTGGCCAAAACATCTTTGATAATACTCTGATACAATTGCTCTTTCTAATTCATCGCACTTGTTTAAAAAAGATATTTTAAATGCGTGCGAAAGATCTTTAAAAATTTTGTAGTTATCTGCCCATGTAATAACAGTTCGAGGGCTCATCACCGTTGATATATCTCCATTAGCAAAACCATTTCTTGTAAGGTTAGCGGTCTTTACCATATTGCTTATTATTTTTTTTCCTTCTGAATTATTTAAATGATTGCATTTAGCTAATATAATTTCTTCCTCCTTCTCCTGTTTCAAATAATTTAGGGCTGTTACAATATTCCATCTATCCATTTGCCCTTGATTGATTTGTTGTGTTCCGTGATATAATCCAGTTGTATCACCTAATCCGATTGTATTCGTAGTTGCGAATAGTCTAAAAAAATTGTGTTGTTTAATTACTTTGTTTTTATCTAGAAGAGTAAATTTTCCATCACTTTCTAAAACTCTTTGAATTACAAACATAACATCAGGTCTACCAGCATCATATTCGTCAAATACTAACGCAACTGGATTTTGTAATGACCAAGGAATAATACCTTCTTTGAATTCTGTGATCTGCTTGTTTTCTTTAATTACAATGGCGTCTTTACCTATTAAATCTATTCTACTAATATGACTGTCGAGGTTAACCCTGATACAAGGCCAGTTAAGTCTTGCAGCTACTTGTTCTATATGTGTTGATTTTCCTGTTCCGTGAAAACCTTGTATTAAAACCCTTCTATTGTTTGAAAATCCAGCGAGTATCGCTAAAGTAGTATCTTTATCGAAAATATAATTTTCATCAATTTCAGGGACATACATATTTTTTTTTGAGAACGCTTTAACTTCAATGTCCGTGTCAATATTGAAAGTTTGTTTAACAGATATTTTTAAATCAGGTTGGTTTTCGAATGTTACTTGGCTCATGCTATATTTTTTTGTTCCTCAATTGTTGTTTTTAAGTATGTATATGCAATTGTTATATCCTTTAATTTTTCCTCATATTCTTTATTCCCAGAGTTCATATCAGGATGGTATTTTTTAACAAGTTTTTTAAATTGTTCTCTAATCCCAAACCAATCAACATTAGCATCTAAATTCATTTTTTTTAGTGCCGATAACTGTTTCTCGTTATATTTTGACTTATTTTTATTTAAATTATTTTTAAATTTTGAAAAAATTAATAATTCATCTTCAATTGCATTACTCCATAACTTTTGAAAAAAATTGTCTCTTGATCCAAATTTTTGTGTTTTTCTATGGCCAACGATATCATCGTACATAAAGTTTTCAATTTCTGTTTGTGACATACCGTCAAAGAAATCCCATTTTTTGTTATAATCTGTAATATGTTTCTCGCAAAACCAAAGATAATGTAAGCTATTTTTTGACGGCGCTTTGAATTCACCAATTTGATCACAGTTTTCCCAATCGCAGCAAATATTTTTATTTTCTTTAAGATGAAGATTATAGTGGTCGTAACACAAATTTTTATATTCTTTATTCTTTTTATCGCGAATCAAAACTTTTTTGTACGAAGGTTCTGTACAATTAATATTTTCACATTTTTTTTTCATTTAATATATATTATAAATAATTTAATGAGATTAGAAGAAAATATTAAAAAAAAACTTGTAAAAAGTTTAAATATTGAAGATATAGAAGTTATAAATAATTCACATTACCATCAAGGCCACAAAGATTCTCCTAACAATAACAATAGCCATTTCCTAATTAAAATAAAAAGCAAAACTTTGTCCAAAGAAAATAAATTAGAAATTCATAGAATGATTTATTCTTCGTTAGTAGAAGAAATGAGAATTATTCATGCACTGGAAATAAAAATTAATGAGTAATTTTATTCTTTTCAGGTAAAGTAACTTTTAATTGTGTTATTTGATTATTTTTTTTATTTAATATTTCAAATAAAATATTGTTGAATTTAAAAGTTTGTCCAACATCGGGAAACGTTTCAGTTTCATAAATCAAAAATCCTGCTACAGTAGATGAATTCTTTTCATTTAGGTTCAGATCGAGCGTTCTGTTCATATCTCTAATATTGACATCTCCTCTTACTCTAAAAATATTTTTTCCAATTTTTCTAATGCCTATTGTTGATAAGTCGCTTTCATCGAAAATATTTCCAACAATTTCCTCTATGATATCCTCTAAAGATATTAGCCCCATTAATTCACCGTACTCATCTACAACAAATGCAATTTTTTCGTGACGGTCAATGAATGAATTTAATTGATCTTTAACTTTAGTTGTTTCAGGAATGAACCATGGATCTAATGTACTATCGTTAATATTTTTTAAATCTATTTTTCCACTTTCATTTATATTTGCGAGAAGTTTTTTAGCATGAACAACTCCTAAAATATTATTTGGACTTTCTTTCCAAACAGGTATTCTGCTAAAAGAGCTTTGTGAGATTTTTTTAAAATATTCCTCTGGCTGATCTATATTAATAGAGTAAATATTTTTCCTGTGGGTCATAATTTTTTCAACTGTCATTTCCTTTAAATCTAGTATTCCATTAAGCATGTCTCTTTCATCCTTAAGAAGAATTCCCTCATCTTCGTGCATATTTATAATATTTCTTATATCTTCTCTTACAGAAGCATCTGTAACTTTTTGTTTTTCAATATTGAATATTTTAAAAATTAGCAGATTAAATTTCTTTATGATGTAAACGAAAGGACTAAAAAACTTTAAAAAAAGTGTTAGTATAAATGACAAGGTTAGGGCGTATCTATCTGGTTTTAACAAAGCGATATTTTTTGGAAGTATTTCAGCAAAAATTACAATTAGAACAGACATAACAATGGTTGAATAAATTACACCATCGTCACCATAAAACTTTATTAGTATAGCGGTTGCCAAAGCAGAAGCTAAAATATTTACAAAATTATTACCAACTAAAATTGAACTGACAAGATCATTCTTTTTTTCAATGAGTTTTAAAACTCTCAAAGCATTTTTGTCTCCTTTATTTGCTAACTTATGGATTTTACTTTTTCGAATTGAAGTTATGGATGTTTCCGATCCTGATAATATAGCAGAAATTACAATTAAGCAGATAATATATATTACAGAGACAAGATTAAGATTTTCCATTTTATTTCACTAATGGCATGAAGCTATTATTAATATCTGAACTTCTTATAATTGATTGCCCTATTTTTTTTAATAAAATCAAATTAATTTTTTTTCCTTTAAATTTTTTATCGTTTTTTATAATTTTTAAAAATATTTTAATATTTTTTTTATTTATAAAGGTTTTATAATTATAATTAAGCTTATTTACTTTGTAAAAATTTATAATTCTTTCAAAGTCTTGTATTGAAAGAAATTTTTTATTTAATGATATTTTGCAAGCTACTATCATTCCTATTAAAACAGCCTCTCCATGTATTATTTTAGATGAATAATTAAATTTTGTTTCTAAGGCATGTGCAAATGTATGACCGAAATTTAAAATTGCTCTAATATTTTTTTCTTTTTCGTCTTTTTTAACAATAATAGCTTTACATTTACAACTTTCAATAATTGCTTTTGAAATAATATTAGCATCCCTTCTTTTTAAAATTGACTTAGTATTTTTTTCTAACCAAGAGAAAAACTTTGAATTCATTATAAGTGAATATTTTAATATTTCCGCAAAACCAGCAACTATATGCCTCTGGGGTAACGTTTTAAGTGTTTCTAAATCTATGATCACTAAATCTGGTTGGAAAAAAGTTCCAATTAGATTTTTTCCATATTTATTATTTATTCCGGTTTTACCACCAATAGAGGAGTCAACTTGAGATAACAATGTAGTAGGAATTTGAATAAATTTTATTCCTCTCTTAAATATACTGGCTGCAAAACCAGACAAATCCCCAACAACACCGCCGCCAAGTGATACTATTAAATCATCTCTTGAAAAATTATTTTTAGATAACTTATTATTTATATTAATAATATTTTTAATGTTTTTTGATTTTTCGCCGTCTTTTATATCTAAACTTATAAAATTTTTCTTCGCAAATGATTTTTTAACCATTCGTTTATATTTTTTGGGCACTTTATTAGTGGATATTAAAATTACATTTTTAACTCCTGAAAGTTTCTGTTTGTGCAAAATTTGAATCTTTTGTAACAAGTTGGATCCAACATAAATTGGATATTTACTAGACTTTACTCTTACATATATTTTTTTCATAAAAGTTTTATAATTTTATTAGCAATATTTTCTTTGTTAGTTTTATATACCTTAATTTTTACGTCAGCTTTTGCGTAGGTGCTTTTTCTTTGTTTGATAATATCATCTATAGATTTTTTTAAATTACTATAGTCAAGTAGAGGTCTTAAATTTTTAGATTTTCTAAGACGATTAAACAAAATATCTCTGTTAACATCAATCCAAAACGATTTTCCAACTTTTGAGATAATAGCTCTAATATTTTTATTCATAAACGCCCCACCACCAATTGATACAATCTTTTTTTCACCATTTATAAATTTTTTACAAATTATTTCTTCAATATTTCTAAAATACACTTCACCTTTCTTTTTAAAAATATCTTTAATTTTACTCTTCGTTTTTTTTTCAATTTCTTCATCAATATCAATGTAACAAAGACCAGTTTTTTTTGATATTTGACGCCCAATTGAGCTTTTACCCGAACCCATCATTCCAACTAATACAATTGTTTTGACCATTGCTAAAATTTTAATAATAATTTAATAACACAATTTTGACTAAAATGTTTATATACTTAATAATAATATATGTTTAAAACAAAGTTTTTTTTAAAATCAGCATTTCTATTATCAGTTATATTTGGTTTTATGTATTTTGTAAATTACCTAGACTTATCTCCTGAAACAAAAGATGTAATAAAAAAAATAAAA
This sequence comes from Pelagibacteraceae bacterium AG-359-E06, assembly GCA_003280495.1. GTDB lineage: Bacteria > Pseudomonadota > Alphaproteobacteria > Pelagibacterales > Pelagibacteraceae. The sequence goes on along the minus strand of QCET01000007.1, from coordinate 16,084 downwards.
AATGATGTCATCGTCAAAATTAAATAATATTTGGATAATTTTTTTAATTCTTTTTTGTTTTTACTTTTCAAATCCTGCCTATTCTGAGCCAAAAGATATTTGGCAGAGTTCAAAGGAAATAAAAAATCAAAAAAAAACTAAGAGCAATGAAAATAAAACTTTATCAAAACCCGAGTTACCAGAAACAGTTTTTACAAAAGATAAAAATTTAAATTTAAAGACGACATCTATAAATGAGACTAAAATTACAGAAGAAGATGAGGTAATTTTTGGAATATTTGAGCCTGAGGAAACTCAAGTTGATATAAACTTTTGGTCAGGAATACAGACAACCACTTTATCTAAGTCATTAAATGAAATTATTTCGAGCAAAAAGAATCTTGTTGATTTAAAGCAAAAAATATTTTTTTCAAAAATTAATTTAAAAAGCTTTGACGACGATGGCGAATTATACCTATCTTTTTTGTCAAAATGGTTAATGAAAAATAAAAAAATGGAATTAATTGATGAAGTTATTTACCAAAATAAAATACTTAATAAGAATACAGAATTATTGGAATTTTTATTTAATCATTATTTATCAAACTATAAAATTAATAAAGCATGCAGTTATACGAATCTTATGACATCTGATTTGAATAGTAAAAATTTAGATAAATATAAAATTTTTTGCCATCTGCATAAAAAGGAGTACAAAATTGCTTTAAGCAAATTAGATTTAGGCATCGAAAATAACAGATTTGATAAATTTTTTATAAAAAAAGTAAATTCAATAACTGGAATAGAAAATTCTAATCAAGTAAATTATAGTAATTTATTAAACGCTCACTTGTCTGTAATTTCTTCTCCTGTGGATCAGATCAATTATAATAATTTTTCAAAGAAGAGCGAATTAAGAAATTACTATTTCAAAAGCAACCTATATAAAAACTTTTTAGATGAAAACTTTATAAATAAAGTCGAAGAAAATAACCTAAATAAAATAATAATTTTTTTAGAAAGATCCGCAAATGATAATTTAATTGATAAAAAAATTTTATTAAGTCTTTATAAGAAATTAACTTTTTCAATTGATGACTTAATTAATCCTAAAACAGCTAGCAAAAAGTATCAGAGGCCGGTCTCGCATGCTTTACTATATCAAGCATTTATTTTATCTCAGGATGATTTTATAAAATATGAAATTTTACAAAGCTTTTATAATAAGTTGAAACTTAACGGATTAATTAGCCTTGCAGACGCCTTTTATAATGAGAAATTAACAGAGATAAATCAGGATATTTTATCCGATAAAGATAAGGCTTTAATAAAAAAAAAGACGAGTAATGCAAAAGTAACAGATGAACTTTTGCATAAATCAGAAGCTGTTAATTTAATCAATAATAGAAAAGACAAAAATGCTTTTAAAAGTTTTAAATTATTTTCTAAAAAAATAAAAGATAAAGAATATAAACTAACAAATAAGGATTTAGGCTTTATAAACTATATTTATCAAGAAAAAATTAAACTTCCTGACAATTTAAAGAAAAATGTTTTCGAAGGGGAAATTTATATACCTAATAATATTTTTAATTTAATAGAAAAAAAGAAAAAAAATTTGGCTTTATTAGAAACTCTAAATTTTATAAATAAATTGGAAAATAATGAGAATTATTTAAAAAATTTTTTAATAGTTCTTAAGATATTTGATAAACTTGAAATGAGAAATTTAAAAAATATATTTGTTTTAAATGAATTAAGCTTCACTTAATTTTTTTTTTTCAATTCTTCTTTTGTGTAAAATAGGCTCTGTATAACCACAGATTTGATCTTTTCCATCAAAGATTAACTCGCATGCAGCTTTGAAAGCAATAGATTTTTCAAAGTTTTCACAGATTGGTTTATAGTTTTTATCATTAGCATTTTGTTGATCTACAACTTTTGCCATTTTTTTTAAGATCTCTAAAACTTTTTCTTTTTTTACAATTTTATGGTGAAGCCAGTTTGCAATATGTTGGGATGAAATTCTTAGAGTTGCTCTATCTTCCATTAATCCAATATTATTTATATCTGGTACTTTTGAGCAACCAACGCCTTGATCAATCCATCTAACAACGTATCCTAATATTCCTTGAGCATTATTTGCTATTTCAGAATTTATATCTTCTTTAGACCAATTTTGCCTATCAGAAACTGGAATAGTAAGTATATCAGAAATATTTGCTCGCTTCCTTTTTGAAAGCTCTCTTTGTCTCTCAAAAACATTAATTTTATGATAATGTGTTGAGTGAAGAGTTGCTGCAGTTGGAGAAGGCACCCAGGCACAATTTGCTCCTGCAAGTGGATGTGAAGCTTTTTGATCTAACATATCTTGCATTTTATCAGGCATAGCCCACATGCCTTTTCCTATTTGTGCTTTACCTGTAAACCCACATAACAATCCAATATCAACATTCCAATTTTCATATGCTAGAAGCCACTTTGATTTTTTCATCTCTCCCTTAAAAATCATTGCACCCATTTCAAAAGAAGTATGCATTTCATCTCCAGTTCTATCTAAAAATCCAGTATTAATAAAAACAATCCTTTTTTTTACATTTCTTATACATTCTTTTAAGTTTACAGTTGTTCTTCTCTCTTCATCCATTATGCCAATTTTTATTGTATTAGGTTTAAGCTTTAAGACATTTTCAACCTTCAAAAAAGTTTTGTTTGCAAAAGCCACTTCTTTTGGACCATGCATTTTTGGCTTTACTATATAAATTGAGCCTTTTTTTGAATTTTTTTTAATTCTTAAATCGTGTAAAGCACATAACACAGTTGTAAATGCATCTAAAATACCCTCAGGTATTTCTTCTCCATTATCTAAGATAATTGTATTGTTCCTCATTAAATGTCCAACATTTCTGATTAACAATAAAGATCTACCATTTAGAAATTTTTCGTTTCCATTAATATCAATAAATTTTTTGTCCTCATTCAGTTTACGATCAAAGCTATTGCCATTTTTGTTTACAGTAGTCTTTAGTTCATTCTTCATTATGCCTAGCCAATTTCGATAACACTTAACCTTATCTTCAGCATCTACGGCAGCTACAGAGTCTTCTAAGTCCATAATAGTTGAAATTGCTGACTCGACTAGAATATCTGATATATGGGCTTTATCATTTTTCCCTACCTGACTTTTGGGGTCAATTATAATTTCTATGTGAAGATTGTTATTTTTTAAAATGATACTAATCGGATTTTCTTTATTTCCATTGTAACCAATAAACTGTTTTATGTTTTTAAGTTTATCTTGTGAATTATTTTGACATTTAAACAATAAGTTTTCTTTATCTACGAAAATTTTTTCTACATCACTCCACTTTTGTTTTTCTAATGGGAAAATTTGATCCAAAAAATCCCGACCTTTTTCGATTACTTTTAAACCTCTTTTTGGATTATATTTAGTTGATTTCTGTAAACCATCTGTTTCTTTAATAGCATCTGTTCCATAGTATGCATCATATAAACTACCCCACCTTGCATTAGCAGCATTTAATGCATATCTAGCATTATCTATGGGCACAACTAATTGAGGACCAGCAATAATACTAATTTCATCATCAACGTTTTCAGTTTCTATTTTAAAATCTGGACCTTCTTTTACAATATATTTTATTTCCTTTAGAAACTCTAAATAGTTATTATAATCAAAATTGCCCTTATTATCTATCATCCATTTATCAATCTTACTCTGGATATCTGTTCTCTCATTAATTAAATCATTATTTTCAGGTACCAAATCATTTGCTGCAGAAATAAAATTTTGCCAAAAGTCTGACTTGTCTAAACCTGTATCAGGTAATACTTCGTTATTTACAAAATCATAGAAATTAGTATTGATTTTAGATTTTCCTATAAGAGTATATTTCATATCGTACTGTTTATTTTATTAAAATATAAGATTTTCTTCGATTTTGTTTTACTTTAATTTTTACGACCAGGTGATATATATAATAGTTTAATCTGGCAAGGTATAATAATGACTTACTTAGATTTTGAAAAGGAAATTGAACAATTAGATAAAAACCTTGATGCCTTAAAAAATCCTTATGAAAGCGAGGGTATCTCGTCAATAAACCAAGACAAAATAACAGATCTGCAATCAACAATTGATAGAAAAATAATTGAAATATATTCTAATTTAAATAGTTGGCAAAAAACAAAAGTGGCGAGACACGAAAAAAGACCAAGATCTGATTATTATATAAAAAATATATTTCAAAATTTTCAATTAATCTCTGGTGACAGATATTATGCCGAAGATGAGTCTGTAATCACAGGATTTGCCAAATTAGATAACATGTCAGTATTAGTTATCGGCCAAGAAAAAGGCTATGACACTGAGAGTAGAATAAAAAGAAATTTTGGGATGATGAGACCTGAAGGGTATCGAAAATGTATGAGATTAATGAAAACAGCAGATAAGTTTAATATTCCAATAATTTCGTTTATTGATACACCTGGAGCGTACCCAGGAAAAGGAGCTGAAGAGAGGGGACAAGCTGAAGCTATTGCCTCTTCAATTGACTGCTGTTTATCTTTAAACGTACCTACAATCTCAATAATAATTGGTGAGGGGGGTTCAGGAGGAGCAATAGCCCTTGCTACATCAAACAAAGTTTTGATGCTGGAGCACTCTATATATTCTGTAATTTCTCCAGAGGGATGCGCATCAATTCTTTGGAAGGATGTATCTAAATCAAACGAAGCCGCTGAAGCTATGAAAATTACTGCACAAGATTTATTTAAGTTTAATATAATTGACGAAATTATTAAAGAACCAACCGGAGGAGCACATAGAGATCCGATCGGATGTGCTAATTCTATCAAGTCTTCATTATTGAAATATTTAGAATTTTATAACAATAGAAATGATATAAATATTAGAGCCGACAGAAAAGAGAAGTTTATGAAGATAGGTAAAGATTTACCCGCAGATATATCTTTTGGAAAATTCAACAAAGATGAAATTATACAGATGTCTAAAAATAAGAAAATTATTTTAATCTCTTTTTTGATAATTACGATTTTAGGTTTATTATTTTACTTAAGCTAGGGCGCCGCAACAATTTTTATATTTTTTTCCAGATCCACAAGGACATTTTTCATTTCTTGAGACTTTAGGTATCTCATCACGATTAATTTTTTTAATATTAATGTTTTCTTTTGATAAATCCTCTTGAATATTGTCCTTAATATTTAAATTGATATTTGACAAAAAAATTATTATATTTTCTTTAATTCGTAACAATAATTCTTGGAATAAATCAAAGCTTTCTTTTTTATACTCATCTATGGGATTTCTTTGGCCATAACCTCTTAGACCGATTACTTGTCTAAGCTGCTCTAAATTTTGTAAGTGGTTTCTCCATTCAAAATCAAGATTCTGAAGAAAAATCTTTTTTTCTACATCTCGATTAATATCATCACCTACCATTTGAATTCTATCTTTTCTTTTATTAAGATATTTTTGATTTAGTTTTTTGAGTTTATCTGCTTTAGACATTTGACAAAATTCTTCAAAACTTTCATTTGATAATTTTTCTTTTAAAAATCTATTTAATTTTGCTAATTGGATTTCTTTGTTGATATCGTCATTTGTGTTTTTTATATTTTCATCCATAATTTCTGAATTAATTTCATCAATTATATTGTAAATGTTTTTATCACTTAATATTTTATATCTTTGTTCATATATTACATTTCTTTGGTCATTCATTACATCATCGAATTGTAATAGAGTTTTTCTAATTTCAAAGTTTCTAGACTCCACTTTTTGTTGAGCCTTTTCAAGTGCCTTATTTATCCATGGATGATCTAATGCCTCATTTGGTTTTAGGCCTAGCTTTTGCAACATAAAATCAATTTTTTCAGAGCCAAAAATTCTCATCAAGTCATCCTCTAAGCTTAAATAAAAAATTGATTTACCTTTATCACCTTGTCTACCAGATCTTCCTCTTAGTTGATTATCTATTCTTCTGCTTTCATGTCTTTCAGTACCAATCACAAATAAACCGCCGGCGTTTATTACTTTTTGTTTATCTTCTTTATGTTTTCTTATAGTTTCACTTTGATTTTCTGAATTCTCCAACCTTTTTTCTAAATTACCACCAAGCTGAATGTCAGTTCCTCTACCAGCCATATTAGTTGCAATAGTTATTGCTCCTGGTTCACCAGCTTTTGAAATTATATTAGCTTCCTTTTCATGATGTTTTGCATTTAGAACCTCATGGCCAACTTTTTTTGCATTTAAAATTTTTGATATTTGTTCAGACTTTTCGATACTAGTTGTTCCAACTAAAACAGGCTGCAATTTTTTTTTTGCATCTAAAATGTCTTCTAAAATTGCATTTAACTTTTCTTTTTCGGTCCTATAAATTTTATCATTTAAATCCTCTCTAATCATGTTTTGATTAGTTGGTATCTCTAATACATCTAATTTATATATATCGAAAAATTCTTCTGCTTCTGTAATGGCTGTACCAGTCATTCCAGAAAGTTTTTTGTATAATCTAAAATAATTTTGATATGTAATAGAAGCAAAAGTTTGATTTTCATTTTGGATTGGAACACCCTCTTTAGCTTCTATAGCTTGATGTAATCCATCAGAGTATCTTCTGCCATCTAATACTCTGCCTGTAAACTCATCAATAATTTCAATTTTATTTTCTCTAACTATATAATCTTTATCTTTTAAAAATATGAGATTTGCTTTCAAGGCTTGATTTATGTGATGAACTAAAGACAAATTTCTAGGATCATAAAACCCCTCTCCTTTTAATTTGTTGAGTGATTTAAGTTTTCTTTCGACTTCATCTATCCCAACCTCAGTCAGACTTACATTTTTGTCTTTTTCATCTAATTGGTAATGTTGCTTATCAAGCTCATTTACAACTTGTGTACAAAGATAATATTGATTTGAATTATCATCACTAGGACCCGATATAATTAAAGGGGTTCTTGCTTCGTCAATTAAAATACTATCAACCTCATCTACAATACAAAACGAGAATTTATTTTGTACCATTTCTTTTAAAGATAATTTCATATTGTCTCTTAAGTAGTCAAATGCAAATTCATTATTTGTTCCATAAACTATATCAGATCTATAAATTAACTTTCTTTCATCATCACCTACCTCGCTTGTTAAACAACCAACCGACAAACCTAAGAATTTATAAATTTGACTCATCCACACCGAGTCTCTTTTAGCCAAATAGTCGTTTACAGTTACAATATGAACCCCGCCTCCATCTAATGAGTTTAGATAGGCTGCAAGCGTAGAAACTAAAGTTTTTCCTTCGCCAGTTTTCATTTCAGCTATTTTACCTTGATGAAGACAAACACCACCAATTAACTGAACGTCAAAATGCCTTTGACCTATAGTTCTTTTTGCTGCTTCCCTTACCACCGCAAATGCCTCAACTAAGATATCGTTTAGGTTTTTACCGTTTTTCAATTTTTCCTTAAAATAGGATGTTTTATCTTTAAGCTGATTATCACTTAATTTTTCTATTTGACTTTCTAAATTATTGATATGATTGATTATTGGATTAATTTCAGCCAATTTTCTGTCATTTGAAGATCCAAATATCTTTTTTAAGAATTTAATTTTTTTTAACATTTTTTTTGTTTTAAATTTGTAATAGTAAAAATAGTATTTCTATCTTATAAACCTCCAAGTTATCAATTAATAAAATGACCGATAAAAATAACATTTATAATGAAGAATATTTATCTGGTAAATCGTTAGATTTCCCAGAATTACCACATATTGAAGGATTGCAAGCTTCATCATTAAGTGCAAATTTATATAACGATATAAATAGAGATGATCTTACATTATTTACTCTACCTCAAAATTCAATTTTTTCTGCAGTCTACACAACATCCAAAGTATGTTCTGAATGTATAAAATGGAATAACAATCAAAAAAGCAAAAATATTAGAGCATTATTTGTTAATACAAAAAATGCAAATACCTTAACAGGAAAACAAGGTTATAGTTCTATCAGTCAATTAGCAGATGAATTATCAAAAAAATTAAAATTTAAGAAAAATGAAATACTATTTTCATCAACGGGTGTTATCGGAGAGAAATTCCCTTTAGATACAATAAAGAATAAAATTCAAGAATTGACCGAAAACCTTGGATCAATGAATAAATTAAAGTGGATAAAATCTGCAAGAGCAATCATGACTACTGATACCACCCCTAAAATGACTTACTCCCAACTTAAGATAAATAAACAAATTTACTCTATTTCAGGAATTGCAAAAGGGTCAGGAATGGTTTTTCCTAACATGGGTACTATGTTAGGATTTATTTTTACAGATATTAAAATCAGTCAAAAGTTATTAAGTAATGCTTTAAAAGAAAATTTAAATTCAACTTTTAATGCGATAAGCGTGGATGGTGATACATCTACAAATGATATGGTAATTGTTTTTTCTACACAAAAAGCAAAGAACAAAATAATAGATAAAACAAATAGTAAAGAATTTATTGATTTTAAAAAAAATCTGCACGAAGTCATGCTTAATCTGTCAAAACAAATCGTTATGGATGGAGAGGGAGCTAAAAAATTTATTGAGATAAATGTAAATAATGCAAAAAGCGAAAACTCTGCAAAGAAAATAGCTTTCGCGATTGCTAACTCACAACTCGTGAAAACTGCAATTGCAGGTGAGGATCCAAATTGGGGAAGAATCTTAATGGCTGCAGGTAAAAGCGGTGAAAATATAAATGTAAACAAGATAAATTTAAAAATAGGAAATTACATAATTTTCTCGAGTGGAATAATAAATAAGAATTATAACGAGGAGAATGTTAAAAAATATATGAAGAACAAATTTTTGAATATTGAAATTTCTATTGGCACTGGAAAGAAATCATTCAAGGCCTACACATGTGACCTTACGCATGATTACATCTCAATCAATGCAGACTATAGAAATTAAATGCGTAATATTATAAAATATTTTATCTTGTTTGTTTCTTTTATTTACCTTAACAATTGCTCAACAATGAATTTGGAAGATTATAAGAATAATGAACCTAAGTTAATATTAGAGGATTTTTTTTCTGGAAAAACTGTAGCCAGAGGAGTCTTTGAGGATAGATTTGGTAATATTAAAAAATACTTTAAAGTTGACATTGTAGGCAAGTGGGACGGTAGCACACTTATTTTAGAGGAAAATTTTGTTTATAATGACGGAACAAAAGAGTTTAGAAAGTGGACAATTAAAAAAGATAAAGCCAAAAGTAATTTTTATTCTGGATATGCAGACGGAGTTGTAGGTTTAGCAGAGGGTTCTACAAACGGTAATGCATTTAATTGGAAATATAAGTTTAATTTAAAAATAGGCAATAAAACTGTTAAGGTCGATTTTGATGACTGGATGTTTCTTCAGGAAAAAAATTATCTTATAAACATAGCAAAAGTAAAAAAATTTGGAATTACATTAGGTAAGGTAATCTTATTTTTTGAAAAAGAATAAGCTTAGAACTTGAAAAAATATATTTCATAATTATTCTATATAGTATGATAAAATATAACTTAAAGTGTGAATGTGGACAAAATTTTGAAAGCTGGTTTGCAAGCTCAAATGAATATGAAAAACTCGAAAAAAAAGGATTGTTAAACTGCGTTTGCGGAAGATCTAACAATGTTTCAAAAGCTCTTATGTCCCCACAAATTAGATCAAAAAAAGAAAACGTTGATTTTAAGAAAAAAAATAATTTTTATAAAAATTTGCAAAAAAAAATAAGAGAACTAAATAACTTAATTAAAGAAAATGCGGAATATGTAGGTGATAATTTTGCATCCGAGGCTAGATCCATCCACTATGATAAAAAAAATGTAAGAAGCATCTATGGTAAAGCTACTAAAGAAGAAACTCAGGAATTAATTGAAGAAGGTATTGAGGTAAATTCAGTGCCGTGGGTAAATAAAAATCACAATTAGTTTCTTTTAAAATAGCTCATATAGTTAACATCCAAATCCTTACTTAATTTCCATTTGTTTATTAGAGGATTAAAGACAACTCCAATAATGTCTTTATGAGATAATCCTATTTGGGATAATGAATTAATCATATGAGAGGGCTTTACAAATTTTTTCCAATCGTGTGTACCAATTGGTAACCATCTTAATACATATTCTGCTCCTAAAATTGCAAGTATATAAGATTTAATAGTTTTATTAATTGTAGCAAAAAATATTAATCCATTTTTATTCAATAATTTTGAACAACTTTTATAAAAGAAATCTAAATCTTCAACATGTTCAACAACTTCCATACATAATATGACATCATAACTTTCATTTACTTTTTCTGGACTAGTACAAATGTAATTAACATTTATATTTCCTTTTCGTGCATGAGCCTTTGCAATTTCTATATTTTTTTCTGAAGCATCAATCCCTGTAACTTTCGCTCCAAGTCTTGACAGTGGTTCACAAAGTAAGCCACCACCGCATCCTACATCTAATATTTTTAATTTTTCTAATGAGCTGGGATTGTCAATATTAATGTCAAAATTTTTTGAAATCTCATTTATAATGTATTCTTGTCTTATAGGGTTAAATTTATGCAATGGAGCAAATTTGCCACTTGGATCCCACCATTCATCTGCAAGTTTTGAAAATTTATCTATTTCTTCTTTATTAACAGTGTTTTTTATATTCATAATCAAGACTTAGTATTGTTTAATTCACTTCTCAAGAGTATTTATGTAACAAAAAAAAATTATGAGCATTATAGTAATGAAATTTGGTGGTACGTCAGTTGGAAATATTGACCGTATTAAAAATGTAGCAAAAATTGTAAAAAAAAGCGTTGATCAAGGCAATTCTGTTGTAGTTGCGGTTTCAGCTATGGCAGGTGTAACAAATGAATTGCAAAAAAAAGCTGAAAATATTTCTAAAAACTTCAATCCAGAAGATTGTGACTTATTACTATCTTCAGGTGAACAGGTATCCACAGCACTCCTGTCAGGTGCTTTAAATGAGATTAAAATAAAAGCTAAAACATTAATGTGTTGGCAAATACCAATTGTGACGGAAGGCAAACACACTAATAGTAGAATTATATCTGTGAATACAGATATTATTAAAAAGTTCTTAAATCAAAACTTTGTAGTTGTGATACCTGGATTTCAAGGTATTAACGAACAATTAAGAATTAATACTTTAGGTAGAGGTGGATCAGATGCTTCTGCTGTTGCATTAGCAAAATGTTTAAACGCTGTAAGATGTGAAATATTTACTGACGTCGATGGGATATTTACTACAAACCCTGACGTAAATTCTAAAGCAAAAAAAATAGATAAAATTTCTTATGATGAAATGTTAGAGATGTCCTCGTTAGGAGCAAAAGTTATGCAAACTTCTTCTGTGCAATCTGCAATGCTTAATAATATTGAGGTTTATGTGAAATCAAGTTTTAAAAACACAGATGGAACAGCAATAATCAATCAAAATAAAATTTCATACGATAAAGTCATAACGGGAGTTGCTTTTACAAAAGATGACGCCAAAATAACCTTACAGGGGGTAAAAGATAAACCAGGTGTAGCATCTAGTATATTTAAACCCTTATATGAAAACAATATTGTCGTTGATATGATAGTACAAAATATATCTGCAGATAAATTGAAAACTGATATTACTTTTACGGTTAAAAGAAGTGATTTTGAAAGAACAAATTCAATCATGAAAAGTTTAATAAAAAATTTGGATTATGAAAAAATTATATCTAATGATAAAGTATCAAAAGTATCAGTAATAGGAGCGGGAATGATTACTTATCCTGGAGTAGCTTATAAAATGTTTGATTCACTTTATAAAGAGAATATAAATATTTTAGCAATCACAACTTCTGAAATTAAAATTTCAGTATTGATTGATGAAATCAATGTAGAAAATGCTGTAAATAAACTACATTCAGTTTTTGATTTAGATTGATTATGAATAACATTCGACCATTTAGAAATATTAAAAGAAGAAAATCAAAAACTATTTTTGTTGGAAAAGTAGCTGTAGGAGGTGATAGTCCCATATCTGTTCAATCAATGACAAACACTCTTACGACAGATGTTAAAGGTACTATTACTCAGATTTCAGAACTAGCTGAAGCAGGTGCAGATATTGTAAGGGTTTCTTGTCCAGACAAAGACTCTACCTTAGCTCTTAAGGAAATAATTAAACATTCTAGCGTACCAATAATTGCTGATATTCATTTTCATTATGAGAGAGCGATTGAGGCAGCAAAATCTGGTGCATCATGTCTTAGAATAAACCCAGGTAATATTGGATCTATTAGTAGGGTTAGAGAAGTTATAAAAGCAGCAAATGATTATAATTGTTCTATTAGGATTGGAGTTAATGGAGGATCATTGGAGAAAGATATTTTAGAAAAATATAAAGAGCCTTGCCCAGAAGCTTTAGTAGAAAGTGCTTTAAAAAATATAAAAATATTGGAAGATAATAATTTTTTTAATTTCAAAATTAGCGTTAAAGCGTCTGATATTTTTTTAGCAGTTAACTCATATAGAAAACTAGCAGTGTCATGTGACTATCCTTTACACTTAGGGATTACTGAAGCTGGTGGTTATTTCCCAGGTACCGTCAAATCTTCTATTGGCTTAGGTTTGCTTTTAATGGAGGGAATTGGAGATACAATAAGAGTTTCTTTATCAGCAAATCCAGTTGAGGAAGTCAAAGCAGGTTTGGAGATTTTAAAAAGTTTAAATTTGAAAAATAGAGGAGTAAAAATTATTTCGTGCCCATCATGTGCCAGACAAGCATTTGAGGTTATAAAAACAGTAGAAATTTTAGAACAAAGATTATCTCATATTAAAGAGTCATTAACTTTGTCTATAATAGGTTGCGTGGTTAATGGACCAGGAGAAGCTTCCCAAACTGATATTGGCCTAACAGGAGGAGGCAAAGGTAATAATATGGTTTATTTGTCGGGTCTACAAAATCACAAAGTTCCTTCTGAAAATATTATCGATCATATCGTTGAGTTAGTAGAAAAAAAAGCAAAAGAATTAAGAAATTCGTAAGTATGATTCCGTTAGAAAAAGTAAATAGTATTATATTGCGATATGATGAACTTGAAAAACTCTTATCAAAAGCAGATATCGATAAAAAAGAATTTGTAAAAAACTCCAAAGAGTACTCGTCAATTGGCTCAATAATAAAAGAAGCTAAAGAGTATCAAAAAATTTTAAAAGATAAAGATGAACTTAGATTAATCTTAAATGATCAAAAATCAGACAAAGATTTAAAAATGATAGCTGAAAGTGAACTTAATGAGGCAAAGAAAAGAGAGCTTATTTTGGAAAAGAAAATTAAATATTTTATGTTACCAAAGGATGAGGCAGATGAAAAAAATGCCATTATTGAAATCCGAGCTGGAACGGGAGGGCTAGAGGCATCTTTATTTGCATCTGATTTATTTTCTATGTATCAGAAAGTATCATCAAAAAATAATTGGAAAATAGAAATATTAAATACCTCTCAGAGTGACGCAGGCGGATTTAAAGAAATAATTTTTTTGGTAAATGGTAAAAATGTTTTTTCAAAATTAAAATTTGAGTCCGGTGTTCATAGAGTTCAAAGAGTTCCAGATACTGAGACACAAGGAAGAGTACATACTTCAGCAGCGACTGTTGCAGTATTACCGGAAGCAGAGGATGTTGATATCAAAATAGACGATAATGATTTGAGAATAGACGTTTTCAGGTCTAGTGGTCCTGGAGGCCAGTCAGTAAACACTACAGATAGTGCAGTCAGAATTACACATTTACCTACTGGAATAGTTGTTTCCCAACAAGATGAGAAATCACAACATAAGAATAAGGCAAAAGCACTTAAAATTTTAAGATCAAAGCTATATGATTATGAAAGGTCAAGACTAGAGAAAGAAAGAGCGGTTGCTAGAAAAAGCCAAATAGGTTCTGGAGATCGATCTGAGAGGATCAGAACATATAATTTTCCTCAGGGGAGAGTTACTGATCATAGAATTAATTTAACATTACATAAATTAAATGAATTTTTATCGGGTGATATATTTGAAGAAATATCAGATCAGCTACAATTACAATTTCAAGAAGAATTATTAAAGACGGTAGAATGAAAAATATTAAAATAGCTTTAGAATTAGGAGCTAAGAAATTGAAAAAATCTTCATCTACCCCAAGGCTAGATGCTGAAATATTATTATGCTCAATTCTTAATAAGAACAGACTTGATTTGATTAATATTGAAAATAAGGCTCTGACCAATGACCAAAATCAAAAATATATGAGCTTTATAATAAGAAGATCTAATTTTGAACCGATAGCCTATATAACCAAACAAAAAGAGTTTTGGAGCAAAAAAATGCATATAAATAAAAACACCTTGATACCAAGGCCAGAGACAGAGGTGCTTGTCGATATGACATTAAGTTTTTTAAAAAATAAAAAAAGACCAACCTTTTTAGACCTTGGAGTAGGTTCAGGGTGCATATCTATAGCTCTAGCATCAGAAATTAAAAATATTAAGGGTATTGCAATAGATAATTGTAGTAAAACTTTAAAAATTTGTAAGCAAAATTTAATACAAAACAATGTGTTAAGTAATATTATTTTAAAAAAAAAAGACATTCTCAATAATAAATTTACTCAAAAATTTGATCTATTGATATCTAACCCTCCTTATTTAAGAGAAAGAGAATTCATAAACATTTGTAAATCAATCAAATATTTCGAGCCAAAAAATACACTTGTTGCCGATAGATATGATGGCCTGAAATATTTGCATTTTATAATAAAAAACTACCGAAACAATTTAAAAAAAAATGGAATTTTAGCATTAGAGATCGGTAACTATCAGTTTAAAAAAGTAGGTTTTTTGTTGCAAAATTATCGTTTTAGGCTTCTTAAATCATTTAATCTTATAAACAATGATATACGTTGCATTATAGCAACAAAAATATAAAATTTTCTTTTGACTTTTAAAATAATCTATGTTCTTTTGCAATATTCAATTTATAAATTATTATTATTAATTAAATCTAAATGCCAGGTTTTGATAGAAGACAAAGAACTCGCAATAGTTCTAGAAGAAATGGAAGAAGAAATTACTCTGGATCAAGGAATGGATCTCAAGTAATAAATTTAAGTACATCAAATAACTCTTTTAACCGTGGAGTAAGAAGATCAAATGGTAATGCAGCTAAGTTGTATGAAAAATATTCTAAGCTTGCATCCGATGCACTTGCTGCTGGAGATAAAGTGCTTGCTGAAAGTTATTATCAGCATGCTGACCATTTTGCTAGAGTAATGCCAGACACTAAGGTGGTTGATGACAACTCTTTAAATGCAAATGTTAAGGACGATACGCAGCAAATTAAAGACACAAGTAATACTGAAGATTAAATTAAATTAATTACTTACTAAACTCGATCTCATAACATCAATTTTAATTCTAGCAACTTCAAAATTTTCTCTGTCTTTTCCTTTTAAGATTTTACCAGACGGTAATTTTAATTTTTGAGAATTAACTCTCTTATTTCTAATTAAAACTTCATAATGCAAATGTGGACCCGTAGATCTGCCAGTTGAACCAACATAGCCAATAATCTGTCCTTGTCTAACTTTTTTACCTTCTTTAATACCTCTTCCAAATTTACTTAAATGAGCATACGCAGTTTTATATGTCGAGTTATGTCTAATTCTAATATATTTTCCGTATGCTCCAAACCACCTAGCCTTTTCCACAACACCTGATCCAGATGCCATAATAGGAGTACCTCTCCTAGCTGCAAAATCTGTACCCTTATGCATTTTGTTATAACCAAGAATTGGATGTTTTCTCATACCAAACTTTGAGGAAAGTCTAGCACCATTGATTGGAGTTTTCATTAGAGCTTTTTCTACACTTTTTCCATCCGGAAAAAAGTATCCAATTTTATTATTTTTATCTTTGAAATAGTATAAAGAATAATCTCTACCGTTATTTTTCATGTATGCATAAATAATTCTACCGTTTTTTTGTAACTC
>QCET01000006.1 GCA_003280495.1 Pelagibacteraceae bacterium AG-359-E06 | reverse complement strand
TTAAATTATTGTATAAGTCCTTTGTTTCAGCCAAACATACAACGAAATTATTAACGCTTGTATAATTTTGAAAATTTAATTTAGTCTCATTTTTTAACAAATTGATTAAATTTTCTGTTTCTTTATTTATCATCTTTTTAATGAACCTTCTCTTCTAATTTTCTTTTGTAATTGTAAAATTCCATACAATAGAGCTTCCGCACTGGGCGGGCACCCAGGAACATAAATGTCTACTGGTACAATTCTATCACATCCTCTGACAACTGAATAAGAATAATGATAATAACCTCCTCCATTTGCGCAGCTACCCATTGAAATAACATATCTAGGTTCAGGCATTTGATCGTATACTTTTCTTAAGGCCGGAGCCATTTTGTTAGTTAATGTGCCTGCAACAATCATTACATCTGATTGTCTGGGTGATGCTCGGGGTGCAGCACCAAATCTTTCTAAATCATATCTAGGCATAGAAGTTTGCATCATTTCAACAGCGCAACATGCTAAACCAAATGTCATCCAATGTAGAGATCCTGTTCTAGCCCAATTTATCAAAGTATTACTTGCTATAGTTACGAAACCGTCCCTGCTAAAATTTTCAGCAACGTCTTTAAATTCTGGCGGAATTTGTTTAATTTTACTTTCTATCATTACTCCCAATCTAAAGCTCCTTTTTTCCATTCATATACAAAACCAACAGTTAAAATTAATAAAAAAAACATCATAGACCAAAAACCCAGTAAGCCTATGTTTCCAAGTGAGACAGCCCATGGAAAAAGGAAAGCTACTTCCAAATCAAAAATAATAAATAATATAGCTACAAGATAAAATCTTACATCAAATTTCATTCTAGCGTCTCCAAATGCTTCAAAACCACATTCATAAGCTGATAACTTTTCACTATCTGGATTATTGGGAGAAAATAGTAGGTTTAAAAATATAAATCCTACTCCAATTCCAATTGATATGAATAAGAATATTAAGATAGTCGCGTAATCTTTTAAAAAGTCATATAACATTAGCGTATATATATCTTTTAATCGTTAGAGTTTAAGTGTGCTTTTTTGTCATAAAAAACACAAAAAAGCTTAATTAATTAACTGTTTATGCTTAAATTTAACTTTTTATTGCTTAATAGTGAATTGCATAATGAATTTAACAGGGGAAGATTCTTTCTTCCAATCTTTTTGATAAGTAATTTTCCATGGGATATTACAAGATCAGCCCCTTCAACAGTTGTATTTTTCATTTTATTTTTTAAAATATTTTTATAATTTAAATTCTCACCTAGGTAAGATCCTAACTTGCTATTTCGTCCCCCTAAAATACTTACATACAAATCTCCAACCCCAGCAATTCCAAATACGCTGCTGTGATTTCCTCCAAATTTTTTTGTTATGATACTCATTTCTTTTAAACTCTGATTAAATAAGTAAGACGAAGTGTTGAAATTTGTTAAGTTTTTTTTTTTATTGCTTGATAAACTTGAGCCTATAATTATTGCATAAATATTTTTTATAGCAGAGCATATTTCAGAACCTATTAAGTCATTATTAATTTCAGGAATATAATATTTTGTACACAAAATTTTTTTAAATTTTTCTGCATTCAAAATATTTTTAGAAGAAAAAATTGTTTGTGTAAATTTTTTATTTAATAATTCATTAGCTAAACAAGGACCGGCAGACATTACAAAATTTTTTCTTCCAGTAATTTTTTTTAAATATTCGCTTATCGTTATAATTTTCTTCTGATAAAACATTAAACCCTTTGTTAAAATTAGAAATTTTGTATGTATGTTAGTTTTTTTAATAATATCACACACCCATTTAATCCCCTTAGAATTCGTGCCAATAATTATGTAATTAATTTTATTAAAATTTAATTTATTATGTTCATTATGAAAATAAAATTTAGTTTTTTTTGAAAATGAAATATTATTTGAAAAATTTTTGAAATTAGTTTTTGCTCGTGTTATTTTTTTTTTATCCAAAGGTGAACCAAGAACAATTGTATTTTGATTGTTATTCTCTAAAAGTGAAAGATATGCATTGCTGGCAACCCCATATCCAAGCACTAGAATTTTATTACTTTTCATAAAATAATTTATGGTGCCCCCGCGCGGAATCGAACCACGAACCTACTGATTACAAATCAGTTGCTCTACCAATTGAGCTACAGGGGCTGAGTTTTGTTAATACTAGTTTTTTTGTATATTAACAACTTATAAATAGGCTTTTTTGTATTATGATATTAATCAAATCTTGAAATTTTTGTATTAAATTATAAATCTCAACATAATATACTTCGATTAATATATGAAAAAGAAAATAGCACAAAAAGAATTAATAGATGCCACAAACTTAATATTTGATAACTTTAAAAGAACAAATCAAAATAAAACCAAAAAACCTCTTGGTGAGAATCCTTTATTACTAACCAAAAAAGTTAAAATAATTTCTAATAAAAAAGTAATTAAAAAAATAAAAAGAAGAAAGAAAACAAAAAAAATTCTAAATAAAAATGATGTTTTATTGTTAAACAATATATTAAAATATAAACCTGATGATGAAAAGATTTTATTTTTGGACAATATAGTCGGAAAAAAAATAAATTTCACGTTTTTAAAAAAAGGTATTTGGGAAAGTAAAAAAAAATGATCATTAGTTGTCAATGTGGAAAGTTCCAATTTTTAATTAAAAAAAATGAAATACCTAATAATGGTAGGATCGTTAAATGTGGAATATGCAATTTAGAATGGTTACAAAAACCACATGGAGTAGTTGAAAAAATTATTAGAAAGAAACACTATATTGCTAATTTATTTTTAATTTTGTTGTTAATATTAGTTTTTGTTGGTGTAATGATTACTTTTAAAAAGGAAATATTGCTATTAAATCCTTCTATGAATATATTTTATGACTATATTTATCAACTAAACTATCAATTAATTAAAAATTTAAATTTCTTTATGAAGGAAGTTATTCAATTGATTTCTCAGCTTTTGTAATTAGATCCTCTGTATTAATTGGAATACTAGACTCATAATCCTTTAAAAATTTTTGTTTAATATCTTTCTTAATTATCCAAACTTTTTTGCATTCATTGCATTGTACTTCTCTGCCGCTTAAAGGTATATCCTTATCATTAACATCATAAACAATTCCGCAATTATGACATTCAACATGCATAATTACAAAATTTGGCTTAGAAATAGCTTTGTTCTATCATTTTCTGGATTTTCAAAAAATTCTTTTGTATTTTTTTCTTCAACTATATTGCCTTCATCCATAAATATTACCCTATCAGCAACTTCTTTTGCAAAACCCATCTCATGTGTTACGACGCACATGGTCATTCCACCTTTTGCTAAATCAACCATAACATCTAAAACCTCTTTAATCATTTCAGGATCTAGCGCGGATGTTGGTTCATCAAATAACATTATTTTTGGCTCCATACAAAGTGCACGAGCGATTGCTGCTCTTTGTTGTTGACCACCAGAAAGTTGTCCAGGAAATTTATTACCTTGATCTAAAATTTGAACTTTTTCTAAATACTCTTTTGCAAGTGTCTCGCATTCTTTTTTTGATTTTTTTTTAACCCACATAGGTGCCAGAGTACAGTTATCTATAATTGATAAATGAGGAAATAAATTGAATTGCTGAAACACCATTCCAACCTCACTTCTAATCTTATCAATATTTTTTGTATTTCCGTCTAGTTTAATACCATCAACAATTATCTCTCCTTGTTGATGCTCTTCTAATCTATTAATACATCTTATTAAAGTAGACTTGCCGGATCCCGACGGTCCACATATAACAATTTTTTCTTTAGTTGAAACTGATAAATTAATATCTTTTAAAACTTGAAATTTGCCAAACCATTTATTTACTTTTTTTAATTCGATTATTTTTTCCATTTTAATTAGATGTTTTTAATCTATTTTCTAGCTTAAGGCTATATCTGCTCATCCAAAAGCAAAAGGCCCAGTATACAAATGCCGCAAATACATAACCCTCGGTTGCTAATCCTAGCCAGTTTGGGTTAGTTTTTGCTAAATTTATCATTCCTAAAATTTCCAGTAGTCCAACTACAAAAACCAACGGTGTGTCTTTGAACAATGCGATAAATGTATTAGTTATTCCTGGTATAACTATTTTAAGTGCTTGAGGAAGAATTATAAAAAAATGACTTTTCCAATAACCCATACCAAGTGATTTTGCAGCATCATATTGCCCTCTTGTTATGGCCTGCAGACCACCTCTTACTACTTCTGCCATATAAGCAGCTTCAAATAAAGTAATGGCTATTATAACTCTTATTAATTTATCTAAATTACTTCCAGCAGGGAGAAATAATGGAAACATTACACCCGCCATAAATAAAACAGTAATTAATGGAACGCCTCTCCAAAATTCAATAAAACCTATTGAGAAATACTTAAAGACTGGGAGTGTACTTCTTCTGCCCATGGCCAAAATTATACCCAATGGAAAACAAAAAATAATCGCAAAAACAGAGATTACAAGCGTAAGAAATAACCCTCCCCACTCTCGCGTATCAACTACTGGTAAGCCTAATGCGCCACCATGAAATAAAAATAACGATATAAATGGAAATACCCCAAATAAGAATATTAAGATATATTTTCTAATTTTTTGATTGGCAAAATTATAAACCAAAATACTTGCAGCCAAAATACCGAAGGCTAAATTAATTCTCCAAATTTCTTCTGCTGGATAAAGACCATAAATAAATCTCTCAAACCATACATTCACAAATACCCAACAAGCGCCACCCGAAACACAGTCTGATTTCTTAGATCCAATAAAGGTTGCATCAAAAAAAATCCAATTAGCTAAAGGAGGAATTGTAATAAATCCAAGGTAAATTATACTTATAGTTAAAAAGGCATTTAATGGTGTTGAAAAAAACTTTTCTTTAAACCATAATAAATTTAAGTTTTTCATCATCTCTCCGTTATTGAAATTCTTTTATTATACCAATTCATTAAAATTGAAATCGATATACTTAAAGTTAAATATGTAAACATTGTAATACTTACTATTTCAATAGCCCTACCAGTTTGCATCAAAGCTGTTCCAGCAAAAACTAAAACAATATCTGGATATGCTATTGCAGCCGCAAGAGACGAATTTTTTGTAAGATTTAAATATTGATTTGTAGTTGGAGGAATAATTATTCTTAAAGCTTGCGGGATAACAATTAATCTTAATATTTGGTTTTTTGTTAAACCTATAGATGCCGCAGCTTCCTTTTGGCCTTTATCTATACCCAAAATACCAGCTCTTACACACTCTGCTATAAAAGTTGATGTATATAAAGACAACGAAAAAGCTAATGCTATTAATTCAGGTATTATAGTTACTCCACCCTCATAATTGTATATATTTTTACTCATTTTTAATTCCGGATAAATAAACTCAAGTTTCACATTAAATAAAAATATTACTATTGTCGGTACCAAGAAAAGGATCAAAAAAGAAATTGATATATTTGGCAATTGCTTACCTGTGATATTTCTTAATTTTTTTGTGTAAGAATTAAAAAAATATATCAGTAAAAACGTAAATAATAATCCATATAAAAAATAATCTAAATTAGTCCAATCAAATCGAGGTATATATATTCCTTTAATATTTGCGAATACAAAATCAAAAATTATTAAAGAATTTTCAGGTGGTGGGAGCAATCTTAAAACAGCAAAGTACCAAAAGAAAATTTGTAATAATAAAGAAATGTTTCTAAATAGCTCAATGTAGCCTGTTGCTAATCCCGATGCCAAAGGATTTGAGGAGAGCCTCAATATACCAAAAAAGAAACCTAAAATTGTTGCAAAAAATATTCCAATAACTGATACTAAAATCGTATTTAATAAACCAACAAGATATGCTCTCCCATAGGACATGCCTCCATCGTACTCAATTAAACTAAACTGAATATCAAACTGTGCTTTTTTATTTAAAAATCCAAATCCGGTTTCAATGCCCCTAGATGCCATATTGGTCCCGGCATTGATTGAAAAATATAAAACAACTATGAGTAGGAAAAAAATTAACAATCCTTGAGGAAAATATACTTTAAATCTAGGGTTATTTTCTAAAAAAATATTAAATGACTTTAATGCATTACTGATCATACAGAGAGTTTATAAAAAAAAGGGCTAGAAAATCTAGCCCTTTTTTTGGATATTTGATTTTTATCTAACTGGTGGTGCGTATAAAGCTCCGCCATTTCTCCAGCTAGCATTTGCAGAACCTTTTCTTGGAAGTGCAATTGGAGTATTGGCTCCTACATGCTTCTCATAAATTTCGCCGTAGTTACCAACTTGTTTTATTATTCTATAACTCCATTTGTTATCTAAGCCTAATCCTTCTCCAGTTTTAGATCCTTCAGCTCCAATGATCCTTTGGATAGCAGGGTTTTCAGTGCTCATCATTGAATCTATGTTCTTTGAAGTTACACCATACTCCTCTGCTTCAATCATTACGTTTAAAGACCATCTGACAACATCTTCCCACGCTGAATCACCTTCTCTAACAACAGGGCCTAATGGCTCTTTTGATATTGTTTCAGGTAAAACAACATGTTCATCTGGATTTTTCATTTTAGTTCTTTGTGCTGCAAGACCTGACTTATCAGTAGTATATGTATCACATCTGCCTGAGTCATACGCTGCAACAACTTCGTCAGCTTTTTCGAAAACAACTGGCTCATAACTGAAACCTTTAGATTTAAAAAAGTCTCTCATGTTAAGCTCTGTTGTTGTTCCAGTATTAGTACAAACTTTTGTATTGTTTAGACCATTTACTGATGTGATCCCTGAATTTTTTCTAACCATAAATCCTTGACCATCATAGAAGTTTACACCTACGAATGTAAGACCAATACCTGCATCTCTTTCTAGAGTCCAAGTAGTATTTCTTGACAAAACGTCTATGTCACCAGCTTGTAGTGCTGTAAATCTTTCTTTAGCACTTAATGGAGTATATTTAACTTTGCTTGCATCACCTAAAACTGCAGCTGCAACTGCTCTACATACATCCACGTCTATACCCGACCATTTTCCTGCTTCATCAGCATTTGAAAATCCAGGTAAACCTTGAGAGACTCCACATTTAACAAATCCTTGTTTTTTTGTAGCCTCTAAAGTGTTATTTTTTGAGCTATCTCCACCACATGACGCTAATAAAAACGCAAATATAGAGAAGCCGCAAATTAACTTTAATGCTTTTTTCATTTGTTCCCCTTCTTTAATAATTATTAAGATTAGAACTAGTATAGATAACTATTAAATTTAGAAAAGTATTATTTTAAGTTTTAATTAATTAACTATTTCTTTCACAAAACAATTTAAAAGATACAACCATTAGTTGTTTAAATTTAATATTTTAGAATACAAAAAAGTGCAGCAAATGCATCTTTAATACCAATTTTTTTTCCCTGGTCATAATTTCTTCCATTATATGAAATCCCGACTTCATAAAAACTGAAACCTTGTTTTGCTAGCTTAAGTGTAACTTCAGGTTCAAATCCAAATCTCTTTTCTTTTAATTTAATTGATGTAATTGCAGAAGTTTTAAATATTTTGTAACCACATTCCATATCGGTAAGATTTAAATTAGACTTCATATTGCTTAATAAAGTTAAAATACCGTTTGCAATTCTATGCCAAAAAAAAAGTACTCTAGTTGAACCTGCTCCAACGAATCTAGAGCCATAAACTACATCTGCTCCTTGATTTATAATGGGATGTAATAATTTATTGTAATCATTCGGATCATACTCTAAATCGGCGTCTTGAATTATTGTAAATTCACCTGTCACGGCCTTAAGGCCTGTTTGGATAGCTGAGCCCTTGCCACTGTTTATATCATGAAATAATAGTTTGATATTTTCATTTGAACTAAGATCTAAACCTTTTAAAATTTCTCTTGTTCCATCGTTCGAGAAATCATCAACAATAATAATTTCTTTTTTTAGTTCATAATTTAATTTTGTGTCTAGTACTTTTTGTAAGATTAAATTGATTGTATTCTTTTCATTATAGACCGGTATTAAAATTGATAATTTCATATTTATTATTAAAAAATTTCAATTATTAGTTGAGCTTGAATATAACGCATATCTGACATAACTAAAAATATAGTGTAATTCTTTGGTGTATCATTAAAAGACATGCTAAACAATTATAATTAAGGAGTTATTTTAATGAGCGCATCAGAAATTTTAAAGATTATTAAAGATAAAGAAATAGAATACGTTGATTTAAGATTTACCGACCCAAGAGGTAAGCTTCAGCATTTAACACAGGATTTATCTACTGTCGATGAAGATATGTTAAATAACGGAGTGTTTTTCGATGGCTCTTCTATTGCTGGATGGAAAGCAATTAATGAATCTGATATGATTTTAAAACCTGATTTAACTACATCATACGTAGATCCTTTTTTTTCGCATAATACCCTTTGTTTGTTTTGTGATATTATGGATCCTATTACAAAAACATTCTATGAAAGAGATCCTCGTTCAACAGCAAAAAAAGCTGAAGAATATTTAAAAAAGTCTGGTGTTGGTGATACTGCTTATTTTGGACCTGAACCAGAGTTTTTTGTTTTTGATGATGTAAAATACAACAATGACATGAATAAAACAGGTTTTGAAATTGATAGTATTGAAGGTCCATATAACACTGGAAAAAAATATGAAAATGGAAACTTAGGACATAGACCCGGTGTAAAAGGAGGATATTTTCCAGTTCCCCCTGTTGACAGTTCTCAAGATTTAAGATCGGAATGTTTAAAAGCCATGAAGGATATGGGTGTAAAGGTCGAAAAGCACCATCACGAAGTTGCTCCAAGTCAACATGAGCTTGGAACTTTATTCAATACTCTAACTTACCAAGGCGATGGGATGCAAATTTATAAGTATGCAGTTCAAAATGTTGCACAATCTTTTGGTAAATCTGCAACCTTTATGCCTAAGCCAGTGAAAGGCGATAATGGTTCAGGTATGCATACTCATCAATCAATATGGAAAGATGGAAAACCATTATTTGCAGGAAAAAAATATGCTGGTTTATCTGATCAATGTTTACATTATATTGGTGGCATTATTAAACATGCAAGAGCGATTAATGCTTTCTCCAACGCTACAACAAATAGCTATAAAAGATTAATACCTGGCTTTGAAGCTCCTGTATTATTAGTTTACTCATCAAGAAATAGATCAGCAAGTTGTAGAATACCTTTTAGCACCAGTGAAAAAGGCAAAAGAGTTGAGGTAAGGTTTCCAGATGCAGCGGGAAATCCATACCTTACATTCTCGGCTATGTTAATGGCGGGATTAGATGGAATAAAAAACAAAATTAATCCTGGTGATGCACTAGATAAAGATTTGTACGCCTTACCAGAGAATGAATTGAGCGGAATACCAACAGTCTGTGGTTCATTAAGGGAAGCTTTAGAGTCCCTCGACAAAGACAGATCTTTTTTAACTCAAGGTGGAGTATTTACTGACGACCAAATTGATGCTTATATTGGATTAAAAATGGAAGAGGTTCAAAACTTTGAACACACTCCACATCCTATAGAGTTTCAAATGTATTATAGCTGTTAATATTAGTTTAAATATAGCTCAAATTCCATTAGTATTACTTAATGGTCTCCAGTTACACAGCAAAAGATATAGAAATATTAGAAGGTCTAAGCGGAGTCCGTAAAAGACCAGCGATGTATATCGGTGGTACGGATGAAAACGCATATCATCATTTATTTTCAGAGATTATCGATAATAGTATGGATGAAGTCGTTGCAGGTCACGCAAAAACCATAGATGTTAAAGTTTTAAATAAACAAACTATACAAATTTCAGATGACGGTAGAGGTATACCAATAGAAAAACATCCAAAGAAGAAAAAGACAGCCTTAGAAATTGTCATGACTAGCCTACATGCAGGTGGAAAGTTTAAATCTGGTGTCTATAACACATCTGCTGGACTACACGGCGTAGGACTATCAGTTGTTAATGCATTAAGTTCAAAATTAATTGTAGAAATTATTAAAAAAAAACAATCTTTCGTTCAAAAGTACTCAAAAGGTAAGGCTTTAACTATTTTGAAAAAAGGTATAAAGAAAAAACAAAACTCAGGAACCTCTATTACCTTTACACCTGATAAAGAAATTTTTAAAAATGATATCTGTTTTGATATCACCAAAATTTATGAGGTATGTAAAAATAAGGCATATTTGATAAAAGATGTAAAAATTAATTGGGAATGCAAAAGAGAGTTAATAAAAAGAAATTCTGATATTCCTAAAAAAGAAACGTTATGTTTTAAAAATGGAATACAAGATTATTTAGAAACAGAGCTTAGTCAAAAAACTGCAATCAATGACAAAATAGGTTTTGGCAAAGGGTATGATAATGACACAAAAAGCAAATTTGAATTTGCTTTACAGTGGCACCAAAAAATTAATCCAATTAAAAAATCTTTTTGTAATACCGTATATAATATAAACGGGGGTACTCATGAAGTAGGATTTAAAACAGGAATTACTAAAGCGATTAGAAAATTCTCTTCTTTAAGAAAAAATAAGCTCGTAGCAAAAGCAACTTCGGATGATGTTTTTCAAAATTGCTCTTTTATTTTATCTGCTTTTATAGAAAATCCTGAATTTGAAGGACAAACGAAACATAAGTTATCATCTTCATTTGTTCAAAAAATAGCCGAAAAGATAACTCAAAACATTTTTGAAGAATGGCTAAATAGAAATCAAAAACATTCAAAAAATATTATCAATTATCTTGAGGAAATCATAAGAGAAAAAAATTTACAAAATATAAATTTAAATATTGATAGACAATCAGCAACAAGAAAAATTAGATTGCCTGGGAAATTAGCAGATTGCACTAGTGACAAAATTGAGGGCACCGAGTTATTTATTGTTGAAGGAGACTCGGCAGGTGGTTCCGCAAAGCAAGCTAGAGAAAGATTAACACAAGCAATCCTTCCATTAAGAGGGAAAATAATAAATGTTAAAAATGCAAATGCTGCAAAAATACTTGCAAATACTGAAATCAGCAATCTTTTACAAGCCTTGGGGTGTCAAAGAGGAAAAAAATATAATTCAAAAGATTTGAGATATGAAAAAATTATTATTATGACTGATGCCGATGTTGATGGAGATCATATCTCAACATTATTACTAACATTTTTCTTTTCAGAAATTCCACAACTTATAAAAGATGGAAGATTATTTTTAGCAGTCCCACCGTTATACAAAATATCGTCTGGAAAAGAAGTTATATATGTCAATGACGACAAAGCGAAAGACAAATTAATTAAAAAAAATGGTAAAAATTATGAAATAAGTAGATTCAAGGGGCTGGGTGAAATGATGCCTGCTCAATTAAAAGAAACTACGATGAATAAAGAAACAAGAAAACTTATAAAAGTTACCTTGCCAAATTTGAAATCTAAAGTTTCTAAAGTTTCAAAATTTATTGATAACCTCATGGGTAAAAATCCAGAAAATAGATTAAAGTTTATTTCTGATAATGCAAATAAAAATTTAAATTTAGATGTCTAATTATGGTGCCCTCGGCCGGACTCGAACCGGCACTCCCCGAAGGGCAAGGATTTTAAGTCCTTTGTGTCTACCAATTCCACCACGAGGGCACGTATAAGTTTCACCACTATTTATGCTAAAATTATAGACTTAACAAGTTCATCCTAGGATTTTTTAATTTTTTTTAATTTAGAAATGTGACTAGGAGTTATTTGACAACAACCACCTATTAATGTGGCTCCTAACTTAGCATATTTCTCACAAATTTTTAAAAATTCATCAGGGGTAATGTCGTTACGTTTTCCTAGTAACGAGGTATTTTTTCCATCAGGCTTCCAACCTTCAGGAATTTGTTCAAATGCATTAAATTTAAATCCATACGGTACGGATAATTTTGAAATATCATTTCTAATAAAATCATACTCATCCGGATTTACGCAAGATGCAGTAATACCTGATAGATCAAACTTTGATAGATAGTTTGCAACATCAATAAACTTTTCTCCAGACGGTAACAATCCTTTGCTTTTTAAATGCAATCCAACAACTATATTTTTTTTTAGTGGTTGCAAGGCTTCAATAGCTAATTCACACTCTTTTTTACTACACATTACCTCTAAATAAAAAAAATCAACGTAAGGATCTAAATAGCTAGCTTGTTGATAAAAGGCTTCCCGTATAAAATTTAAATCATTTCCTAAATCAGACTGATAAGTAAAATTTTGTGGGGGAATACTTCCCGCAATAAGAATATTTTTTTTTGAGGATTGCACCGCTTGTTTAGCTATTTTACCTGCTATAGTATTTAAATCTTGATATCTATTTAATAAATTGTTTTCTATTAGTCTTCTTTTTCTTGAACCAAATGTATTAGTTAAAATAATTTCAGCTCCTGCATTTATGAAATCTAGGTGTGTATCTAGTATAAACTTATGATATTTTTCGTTTAGTAATGCTGTAGCAGACCAGAGATTTTTTTGTGGTATCAATCCTCTATTTATAAGTTCTTGTCCAGTTCCACCGTCAAAAATTCTTAATTTATGAAAAAAATCTTTGTGCATTGAATTATTAATTATTTTTTAATTTTTGATATAATTTTTTTCCACTCATCAAATGCTTTAGAACTTAATAGGGGTAAAAAGTCATAAATTTTTTCAGAATTTTTATATAAAGCTTCAATTAACTTTAAAGAATTTTCATAACCTATTGTTTCATCTTTAAAATCTTTTATTAAATTATGAACATTTCTTGCCTGGTAAACGGTAGACTCATTATAAACAACCTTATATTTTTTTGAAGTAACGTAAAATGAAGCCCAAATATCATCCATCCTTCCAATATGAGGAAATAAAAAATAATCTTTTATCATTTTTCTAGATATCAAAGTGTTTTGTGAATTAAACGGTGATATTTTGTCTGAAAAAAAAGGGAAGTATTTTTTCTTAAACTTACACTCTGGTTTATAAATCATTCTACACACTGCATCTATGTCAGGATCTCCATCCCAAAAATTTGCCTGTATATCAGCTTTAATTATTTTTTTACCAGCTTTTTTGTATTTTCTATTATTTACCTGCTCCAACGGAACACCTCTATGCCAAAGATTAGTATGATTTGTATATCCGACTGGATCAAAAACTAATTTATTAGTATTTACTTTTGAACAATATATCTTCTTATTTACATAAATATTTTTAAACCAATTATTGTATGGAATATTATCATCGTCAATTAATGCAATTACTTCTGCACCTCTTTCATAAGCCTCTAAAATAGCAAAATTTCTTCGTTGAATACAATTCCATCCAATCATATTTGATAATTTATTCCATTTTTTATGCTGATATGACGTTGATAACACAATTGAATTTTTAAGTTTAAATTTTTTAGATTTTTTATCTAGGGCAACAATTAATTTACAATTTTTATTTGATGCAAATTTTTTTAAAGCTTTTGTGGGAGGATTAATAGTAGTTGTAGCAATATAAATCATAAATATTTAAATAACACTCTTAAATAAGAAATGTAACTTAGTAAAGTAATAGAAGAACTGCCTTCTGATCTAGATTTCCATGTAGATGCTACGGTTATGACCTTATATCCACGTTTTATAGGAGCTAGTAACATTTCAAGAGCAAAACCATGACGCAACTCATAAAACTTGTTTTTTTTAAGTGCCTTATGTGGATATACTCTGTATGCAAAAGTAAAATCTAAAATTTCATTTTTATAAAATAACTTTAGTAATTTCTGAAAAGTAAAATTTGCCAAAAACTTTAATAGTCCATAATTTTTAAATTTACCTCCAGATACCCATCTGTCGGCAGAAATAATAGAATCTGGAAATTTCTGTGAAGTTTTAATCATTTTTTTTAATTCATATGGATTTGTTTCTAAATCTGAAGCCATTATAACTATATATTGTTTAGTGCATTTTTTAATGCCTGTCATAATTGCCCCTCCAACATATGGTTTTTTTTGTTTAAATAATTTTAAATCTTTATATTTTTTTTTTATTTTTTTAATTTCATCTAAAGTTTTTTTATTTGTTAATTTTTCTGAATATATGATTATAAATTCTTTTTTAATTGGAATTTTATTTATTATTAATAATGTTTTCTTAAGTGATATAATTTCGTTTATAATAGGAATTATAATTGAAACAGTATAATTAAGTTTCATAAACTAATTAGTCGTCTAATAAAGAACGAATTTTATTGTTACTTCCAGTAAGTGAGTCAGGTGAATATATCCCTATATATTGATTGTATTGTTCATTTTTAAAATTATGAAGCGTATACAGCTGACCTTTAGCAAGTGGAAATTTAAAATCATTTAAATGATCAACGGGTTTTCCTAGTTGAAAATTACTATTTTGTTTGTTGAATTCAGCAATAGCTAATAATTCCCCGTTTGTATTATCAACACAATTGTCAGCAACGTATAAATCATCAAAATAACACAAAGTTCTTGGCAAAAGGTGTTTTTCTAAATTATTAATATTTGATAAGAACGATTCTGTCGATGAATACAAATCAAGATCAAAAAAAATGCACGCTATCTTAGATGTATTCGAATTGGCAAAATCTAAAATAGTGTTCTTTATATCTCCTTGATAAATCTTAACATCTTTTATATTGTTAAGTTTTTCAAAACCTTCGCTTTTATAATCTCCTTGTTTCCAAAAAAAAGGCAGGTCTTCTTTTTTTTTAATTTCAGGTAAACCGGATCCCAGATCAAAACCATAAACCTTGATTTTGACGTTTAATTCATTTTCAATAATTCTTTTATATTTAATTAACGATAGAATACCATTGCCATCAGCAACGCCCAATTCTAAGACACACAAATCATCATGGCCCAATTTTTTAGCAACTTTACACGATTCATATAAAACTGTTTCGTAATGAGGCCTAAACTTTTTAAATTTTAATGACAAATATTTAAATAAGGCAACTCTTAATGGCTTTTCATAGCCAAGTATTCTTAGAATAAGTAATTTAATTTTATATAACATTTACAATTTAGGCTTGCACAATTTCAAGTTATAAATAATATAATCATTAAATACACCAAATTTCTCACACATTCTAAAATTGTTCGTTTTATTCGATTTTTTAAAAATTACGTGTGATATTTCATCTATTTTTTTTATTTCTCTTAAAATTGCAAGCATATCTTTGTCATTATTAGAGTTGTAAAAGCTCTCATTTAATTTCACACGTTTATACCAATGTATGATTTCATCATTTTTAAAAGCATGATGCTTCCAATCGACAAATATTGGAATACCAGTATTTAATCTAATATCTGGGAGGTCAAGCGGCACAAGCAACTTCTTTATGTCATTTTTATTTGATTTTAGATAATTATAAATTTCAGAATTTTTTTTAAAGGCTAAATTATCTTTATTTAAATTAATTTTAGAATCTATGAAAAAATTTAAAAATACAGCAATAATAAACAAGGGGTAAATAAAAATTAATTTAGAAAATCTTCCGCTATCTAAATTTTTAACAAAACTTATAATTATAAGACTTGAAATTGGCACGAGAAAAACAAAAGAACGCCAAGGGAACAGCAAAGCTAACCAATAATTATTAATGATGTATTGAATTATACTTAGTGATATCGATAATAAAAATACTGAAAGCAAAGGAATAAAAATCTCTTTAAAATTTTTTACTAAGTAAAGCGAAATAGATATTAAGATAAGTGGTCTAAGATCTTTTATACTTAACCAAGAAAAAATATTTGCATGATGAGGAATTCTGTTTTCTACGAGTATTTTTTGTGCCTGTGCGTTAATTGTTTGATCAAAGATTATAAAGTTATTAAATAGAAAAAATACTACTGGTAAGATTAAAGCTAAATATGTAATTATAATATTAAAAGTTTTTGTTTCTTTTTTACTTATTAGAAACAAAATATAACCAATAAAGAAAAAACCAGAGTGTAATAAGTACGTTGGATGAAAGTATACACTTGCTACTAATGATAAAATTGACAAATAATACTTACCATGAATAAATAATGCAAAACTTAAAAAAAATAAAACTCCAAAACTTGATGGTTGATATACATGGTTCAAAACACCTTGCCCAGCTACACCATTAAAAAAAGTTTTTTCATGAAATAATATAATAAAAAAAGCAAACCAAAAGCAATAAGCAGAAAAATTGATGTTCTTTAAAATTTTTTTGCAAATGTAAAATATTGAAATTGCAGTTATTATCAAAAGTAGAAAATGTATTATATATATTATATTTATAGAAAAAAATTTAATAAAAATGTAATTAAAAAAAGTGAATATAGGCACATGATTAGTTATTGATGAAATCCAATCATTATTTAAATCTATGAAATTAATGTTTTTCAAAGAATGAATTAAATGAGCATGATTTCCCTGAAATAAATAATTTTGCTGAACTGTCAAAGCAAAAATTGATGATAATATAATTAATATTATGAATTCTTTTTTTTCTTGGTTAAGTTTTATGACCATTTATCTTTTTATAATTTTTTTAAATTTCTTTATGACATGTTTAAGACCAAAAAATATAGACTCTCCAATAATAAAATGGCCAATATTAAATTCGCACACTTCCTTTATTTTACAAAGATATTTTGTTGAGTCATAATCTAGACCGTGACCCATCTTTATATTTAAATTAATTTTTTTTCCTAGGTTGCTACATCTAGCAATTTTTATAAATTCTTTGTTAAGCTGTGACTTTTTCTTTAATTTAAATAGTTTTGCAAATTTGCCCGTATGTATCTCTACAGAATCTGCCCCTAATTTTTTGGCTAATTTGATATTTGATATACTGGGATCAACAAATAATGAAACTTCAATTTTTGATGATTTCAATTTTTTTATTATTTGTCTTAAGTTATTTTTTTTTAGATTTAAACCACCCTCAGTAGTTACTTCCATTCTTTTCTCAGGGACTATGCATACATATTTAGGCTTTATTTTAAGCGCAAGCCTAAGCATATCTTGGTTTGCTGCCATTTCTAAATTTATTGGTTTAGAAATTTTTTTCTTTAGTTTAATTACATCTTTTCTATTTATATGCCTTTCATCCTCTCTTCTATGTATTGTTATAATGTCTGCACCACAATTCGAAACAAACTTTGCGGCTTTAATAATGTCCGGATGATCTTCGCCCCTAGCATTTCTAATGGTTGCTATATGATCTATGTTTACCCCGAGTTTTATCATCTATAAATTATATTGCAGCTCTACTGCCGGGTTTTATTGGTTCTATTTTTTTTAATTCTTCTGGTAAATTTTCTGGGTCATAACAGGGTATATCAAACTTTATTAAGGAGATAATTTCATTTTTTATTAAAGACTTTCCGTCAGATCGATCTACAATTGACGAATAACCTAATACATCTGCACCTTCATCAATTAAACATGCTGCACATTCTAAGCTTGATTTGCCTGTTGTTATTACATCTTCAACAATTAAAATTTTTTTATTTTTTACAGAAAAATTTCTTCTTAGTTCGAAAATTTGATTTACCCTTTCAACAAAAACATTAGGTATGTTTAGGCATCTAGATACTTCATAACCAACAATAATGCCGCCTAATGCGGGTGAAGCGATCATATCGATATTTTTATACTTGTTTTCTATTTTCTCGGTTAAAGACTTGCATAAAATTTCAAGCTTTTTTGGATACATTGTTAACTTAGAGCATTGCAAATACTCAGCGCTATGAAGCCCAGAAGATAAAATAAAATGTCCTTTCATCAGAGCATCCGTCTCTCTTAAAATTTTAATTATATCAGTTTCTGAGATCATTAATCTTTCTATTTCTTATTATTTTAAAATTAATTGATTTAGTTTTTAAATCTGAAATTAAATTAGTAAAATCTTTTAAATTTTTTATTTCGACATCAAAAATAAAGCTCAAATAATCCTCTTTTTTATCTACTAATTCTAAATTATAAATATTACAATTATGTTTACCGATTAGGGTCGCAATTTCCCCTAGAGTTCCAGCCTTATGGCTAAGTAAAAGCCAAATACTTGATTTATGAATTTTTTTATCCCTATTAGCTGGCAACTTATCTTGCCAGTATCTTCTAATCGCAGCTCTAGCTTTCCCTGTTTTTGCATACGATAACCAATGATAAGAAGGTGATATTTTTTTTGATCTAATTATTTCTACACTATCTCCATTCATTAAATACGTTTCCAAAGGCGAGTCCTTTCCATTAATTCTGCACCCAATACAACTGTCCCCTATTTCAGTGTGAACTGCGTAAGCAAAATCAATAGGTGATGCTTGTTTCGGTAATCTTATGATCGCACCTTTGGGTGTAAAACAAAAAACTTGGTCATCGTATAGCTGTAATTTAGTATATTCGTAATAATGTTCCGGATTTTCTCCTGACTCGAGAAGTTCTACTAAGTCACTGAGCCAAGCAAAATTAGTTTTCGTATTTACTTTTTCATTAGTTTTGTAAACCCAGTGGGCAGCTATACCTCTTTCGGCAAAATCATGCATTAGACTTGTTCGTATCTGTATCTCAATTTTTTGGTTCTTTGGTCCTATCACAGTAGTATGTAATGATTGATAACTATTTGATTTAGGTGTTGATATATAATCCTTAAATCTTCCTGGTACAGCTCTCCACTCTTGATGAAAGATTCCTAAAGATTTATAGCAATCATCAATATTTTCTGCAATTATTCTGAATCCAATTAAATCTGTAATTTTTTCTAGAGAAATTCTTTTTTCATTTATTTTTCTCCAAATTGAAAAAGGTGTCTTTTCTCTTCCAGTAACTTTTGACTTTATGTTTGATTTAGATAATAAAATTTCTATTTCAGAGGAAATCTCTTTAAATGTTTTAAGAGTATTTGGGTTAATTTCCTTAATTCTGTTAACAATCATATTTCTAGCTTCTTCATTTAAAATTTTAAAAGACAAATCCTCAAGTTCATCTCTAACTCTTAGTATCCCCATTCTTTGTGCTAGCGGTGCATAAATTTCCATAGTTTCTTTAGCAATTCTCTTCCTTTTTTCTAAGTCATTAATAGATTCAATTGTTCGCATATTATGAAGTCTATCTGCTAGTTTTACTAATAAAACTCTTATATCTTTTGATGTAGCTAGAATTAATTTCCTAAAATTTTCAGCAATCGTTAAAGATTTATTTTGCATTTCTAGTTTTGATATCTTTGTAACTCCATCAACAAGTTCTGCTATTTCCTCTCCAAATCTATTTTTTACATCTTCAAAAGTTGTTTCTGTATCTTCGATTGTGTCATGCAAAAGTGCTGTTGTAATTGTTGGACCATCTAGCTTCAATTCTGCCAAAATATTAGCTACTGCTATGGGGTGGCTTATATAAGGATCTCCAGAATATCTCTTTTGTTTAATATGAGCATTATGAGCAAACTTGTAGGCTGTTTTTAGTTTATTTATATCAACAAAATTATTGTAAGATTTAATTTTATCTATTAGCTGATTTTCGTTGAGCATTAATTGATTTATATCAAATTTTTCAAAGTTTTCTAATATTATCTAACTTAGATTTTTCAAGTTCACTTTTTATTTGTGAAATGGAGTAATTAGTTTGCGGATCAATCCAATTTGGAGCAATTTCTTCTAATGGCAAAATAACAAATTCTCTATTTTTGTAATGCTTGTGAGGAATAACCAATTTTTTATTATTTTTTTTTATACTTAATACTTGGTTATTGAAAGATATAATATCTATATCAAGAGTTCTAGGGTCATACTTTATATTCCTGGTTCTACCAGCTTTTTTTTCAATTTTTAATAAAACTTGGAGTAATTTAAATTCGTCTAAAATTGTCTCAACTATAGCAACAGTATTAATAAATTTTGGATTTTTTTTGTTAGGATATGAGTTCGTTTCATAAAATGCAGATTTCTTTATGATTCTAACTTTATTTTTTTTTAACTCTCTATATGCAAATTCTATATTTTGCTTTCTGTTTCCTATATTAGATTTTAAGTTTGAACCAAATGAAAGTATTATCAATTTATTTAATTTTTTCTAAATATTCTAGATTTCTCTCTATTCCAGTCTCTAGTTTTTTTTGTGTGTCTTTTATCATAATGTTTTTTTCCTTTTCCAACAGCAATCTGTACCTTCGCTATACCTTTTTTATTAAAATAGATTTTAGTAGGCACAACTGCAAAACCTTCTCTATTAATATTTCCAATAAGTTTAGAAATTTCCTTTTTTTTTAAAAGAAGTTTTCTTGATCTTCTTGGCTCATGGTTATTATAGCTACTTTCTTTGTAAGTGGGGATATATGAATTATATAAAAATATCTCACCCTTACTATCTAACGCGTAAGACTCGGATATATTGCCTTTACCTAATCTTAATGATTTAACTTCAGGACCTAAGAGTTCTATGCCAGCTTCATAAATATTTTGAAAAAAATAATTAAAAGAAGCCTTTCTATTTTGACAAACAATATTTGAAATTTTTTTTTCATTTTTGCTCATTACAATAATGAGAGTTGTATTAAAACTTTTCTAATTTTTTCTTTAGATTTAGAGTTTGCTGTGACTAGTGGCAAACGGACATCTTCCTTCATTTTCCCTAATAAGTTAAGAGAGTATTTTGTTGGAACTGGATTACTTTCAATAAATAGTATGTCATGTAACGGTAGCAATTTATCAAATAGTAATTTAGCTTTTTCAAAATTTTTACCATTGCACAAACTATGAAATTCTGAACACATATCTGGCACTACATTTGCTGAAACTGAAATGCATCCAGAACCACCTCTTTTATTAAATTCATAAGTATTTTCATCGTTTCCAGACAACATTAAAAATTCGTCACCCATCTTTGATTTGTGTTGAGTAACACGATCTAAATCACCCGTAGCATCTTTAACACCGATTATATTTTTTAATTCAAAACACCTTGCCATTGTATCCACGCTCATATCTACAACAGATCTTCCTGGTATATTATAAATTATAATTGGTATTCCGCAGTTATCGTTTATTTTTTTATAATGTTGATAAAGACCTTCTTGGGTTGGTTTATTATAATATGGCGTCACTACTAACACAGCATCAACTTTAGATTTTTCTGCATGCTTTGTAAGTGCAACAGCTTCTTCGGTTGAATTTGATCCAGTACCAGCAATAACAGGAACTCTCCCATTTGAAACTTTTACAGATCTTTCAATTAATTGTTGATGTTCATTATGAGACAATGTTGGCGACTCACCAGTTGTCCCACAAGGAACTATTCCGTTTGAGCCACTGTTTATTTGAAATTCAATGTGATTTTCAAAGGCTCCAATATCTATATTTCCATTATTAAATGGGGAAACTAATGCTGTAATTGAACCTTTAAACATAATATTTTAATACTTAACTTTATCATCATTTAATTTATAAGAAATTAAATATATATGAAAAAAATACTAATTTTTCTATGTTTTTTATTAATACTCTTTAACTCAGATATTATACATTCAAAAGTTATACCACCTAAGCCTAAGCCAAATGAATATATAGACAAAAGTAATCAAAATACAAAAAAAAGTAAGGTAGATACAAACAAGGATTTTAATGCAAAGATAAAAAAACTTAATAAAGAATTTGTTAAAGAGAAGTCCAAAAAAGAAATCAACAGAGATAAATTTAAAAAAGAAAACAAAGCAAAAACAGAAAAAAAAATAAAAGAAAAAAAAATAACAAAAGAGAGAGAAAATTTAATAAGTTCAAAAACCAATACTTTATTTCCTGAAAAAAAACCTGACGACCTTGGTCTTTTGTCAAAAAAATCAGTAATTTTATCTGAAAAAGATTTTTTGATTGCACAAAGAGTCTTTAACAATATTAAGAGAAAGAGATGGGATACAGCTAACAAATTAGTGAAAAAATCTAAAAGTAAAGAATTAAAATTATTAGTCCAGTGGATGTATTTAAAAGAGAGAGTAAATAAAGCAAGTTTTTACGATTATATGAATTTCATCAATTTTAATAAAGAGTGGCCAAGAATTAATCGACTAAGATATTTAGCTGAACACAAGATTGACTTCAAAAAAGTAAAATCCAATGATGTTATTGATTTTTTTAAAGACCAAGAACCGTTTAGTGGTTTTGGAAAACTCAAATTAGGAGAGGCCTATCTAATTAAGGGGGAAAAATCTAAAGGAGAGAAATTAATAATTGAAGGTTTCAAAACAGCAAAATTAAGTAGAGATGATTTGAGATACCTTAATAAAAAGTATAAGTATATATTAAATCCTGAAAATTATATAGATAGAGCACAATATTTGGCATGGGAGCAAGATTATTGGGAATTAAAAAGAACTATTCGTTATCTACCTGCTGGTTATAAAGAACTCTATTTTGCAAGATTTGCATTGATGACTAGATCATATGGAGTTGATGCTGCGATAGCTAAAGTACCTCAAAAGTTTATAAATGACGTTGGACTAAAATACGACAGAGCTAAATGGAGACGTAAAAGAGGGCGGCATCTTTCAGCTTTGGAAATTATAAATACACTGCCAAAGAATACAAATGAATTAGTCAAACCAGATTTATGGTTTAAAGAAAAGTTTATAATTGCAAGAAGAATGATTAATAAAAAACAATTTGAAGATGCATATCAATTATTTATAAATCATGGAGTTGAAGATAGCTCATTATTAGCTGAGGCTGAGTGGCATGCCGGCTGGTTATCACTAAGATTTTTAAACAATCCAAACGCATCTGTTAAACATTTCAAAACTATGTTTGACAATGTTAATTATCCAATTAGTAAATCTAGAGCAGCTTATTGGCTAGGTAATTCATACGAAACACTAGGGACCAAGGAAAAAGCAAGATCTTGGTATAGTAAGGCTTCAAAATTTAATACTACATTTTATGGTCAACTAGCTGCAACAAAGCTAAATAAAAAAAATTTTAAAGTTAAAAATGACTTTCAATTAGATATAGAGGAATACAAAAAATTTAAAAAAACAAAACTTGCTAGAGTAGCTATCTTATTAGAAGAGCTAGATCGTAGCGAGTATTCAAAAGATATACTTAGATTTTTAGGTGGGGAAGAAAAATCAACAAGAGAAAAAGCCTTAGCTGGTAGACTTTCACAAGAACTTCAAAGATTAGACTTTGCAATACAAATTGCAAAAGAGTCATCTTACAAAAACATAAATTTAATTGATCTCAATTATCCTACTATAAAGATACCAAATAAAGTAAAAAATTTAAAAATTCTTGATGATCCATTCATTTTAGCATTGATTAGGCAAGAGAGTGAATTTGACTCAAAAGCAAATAGTTTTGCAGGAGCAAAAGGATTAATGCAAATAATGCCTGCAACTGGAAAATTATTAAGTAAAAAGGTAGGTCTTGGTTATAGTAGAGCAAAATTAACAGAAAATGATTTTTATAACCTTCAACTTGGATCTTTTTATATTACAAATTTATACAATGAATTCAATGGATCTATTTACATGGCTTTAGCAGCTTATAATGCTGGGCCTCATCGTGTTACAAGATGGATAAGAAGATTTGGCGATCCAAGGACAGACAAAATTGACCCGATAGATTGGATTGAACTTATACCTTTTTCAGAAACTAGAAACTATGTACAAAGAGTTATTGAAAATATTCAGGTTTATAAATTTGTTTTAGAAAAAAAAGACGTATCAAACAATATAGATCAGCTACTTTTTAATTAAAGTCGTTTTATAGGAAAAAGATATAACAGCAAAAAAAACTAAATAGTTCATGTATGTTATATAAAAAGACCCCAAATCAAATAATGGTTTTAAAAAACTAGACGTTTCTGTAAAAGATTTAAGAATAGATATTTGTAAAAATAAATATATGTAGGAAGGAAATAAGAATGCTATTGTAATAATGGATATCAATATAAATAATTGACTACCAATGTCATTTATTTCAGTTAATTTTAATTTATAATTTTCTTGAGTTGCAATTTTTGGTAAAACAAAAATTAATTTTAATGCAAAAATCGTTGTAAATATCCATAATATTATAAATAATGCGGATGTATTTTGATTGATATTTAAATTATCCTTTAAAACAAAAAATATAATTATTGGAGATAATGCTATTAAAGTTATCAATATAAATCCTGCAAGATATTTAATATTTTTTTTTGAAAAAAATTCATTTAAAAAATTAAATTTTTTATTTGATAAAATTTCTTCGTGGACACAGACACCAATAGCACTTGTAATTAGTGTTATTAGTATAGAAAATATAATGATTGTGAATTTAGTAGCTATCTCATTACTAATTAAATAATCCAATAAATTAAAAGCAATTGTTAAAATTAAAACAGGTGGAAAACCTTCTCTAATCCTTTTGCTGAAGTTAGAAAAAGCATACTTAAATGATTGGCTTAAAATAGAACCTATATTCATAATTTTGGCGGACAGGGAGGGATTCGAACCCTCGGTACGGTTTTACCCGTACGGTCATTTAGCAAACGACTGGTTTAAACCACTCACCCACCTGTCCTTCTAAAATAGATTTACACAAAGCTATATGTATTTTCAAATTTAAAAACACACTAAATGATCAATATATATTGGCTGTTTTATACCAAATTTTTCATTTTCTTGATGCAAATGTTCATGATGGGAGTGAACAAACACTGGAAGCATCAAATTTGAATGAGTTTTTAAAATGTAAATAAAACTAGATCCTCTAAATTTTTTATCCACCACATCAAACTTGAGTTTACTTTTATCGTCGTGCTCTAAATCTTCGGGTTGTATTAAAAGATCTACTTGGTCTCTACCCTGAAAATCTATATTTGAGAAATTGCCTTTTATTTCTCCTAGATCTTCATTATATAAAGTATCGTCGGATTTGATTTTTGCAGGTATTAAAACACCTCTATTAAAAAATTCTACAACCATTTTGTTTTTTGGCAAATGATGAAGATTATAGGGGCTATCAAATTGTACAATTCGTTTGTTAAGTAGTACACCGCAATAATCGCCAAGATAAAAGGCTTCAAATTTATCATGTGTCACAATTATTGTAGTTA
Source organism: Pelagibacteraceae bacterium AG-359-E06 (assembly GCA_003280495.1). Taxonomy (GTDB): domain Bacteria; phylum Pseudomonadota; class Alphaproteobacteria; order Pelagibacterales; family Pelagibacteraceae. The sequence continues at coordinate 20,679 of QCET01000006.1, read as the reverse complement.
ACCCCGATTTTTTTAAAACTTGCTTTAAATTGTCTTGAATTTTATTTTTAAGATATTGATCAATATTTGCTAATGGTTCATCAAGCAACAATAAATCTGGATTGTGGATTATTGATCTAACTAAACTTACTCTTTGAGCTTGTCCTGCACTTATTTCATGTGGATATTTTTTTTTTAGTTCTTTAATAAAAAATAAATCCAATAAATCATCTACTGAATACCCAAGAGGACCGTTTTTATTTTTTGAACAAAATAAAGATCTTTTGACCCCAAATTTAATATTCTCTTCAACATTATAATGAGGAAACAGAGAATTATCTTGGAAACTTAAAGAAATATTTCTGTCCTCGGGCTCTACGAACTCATTATCACTTGTTAAAGTCTTATCTTTTAAAGTTATTTTACCATTACGTGGTTTTATCAAACCAGCAATTGATCTTAATATTGTAGTCTTACCGATTCCAGAGGGTCCTAGGAGACAAACTATCTCACCTTTTTTGTTTATATTAAAATTTACATCATTTAAAATATGTTCACTATTAACCGAATAATCTAAATTTTTAATTTCAAGATAGTTTTTCATTAAACTTAGAAACCTTTTAAAATAAATTTTCTTGAAAATAATATAAAAATTGAAGAAAATAAAATTAAAAATAGACTTGGAGATGCCGCATATTCTAGCATATCTTGTGAGGCAAAAACATAAGCTTTTGTTGCGAATGTATCAAAATTATAGGGTCTAAGTATAAAGGTTATAGGTAACTCTTTTAATATATCGATTGATACCATCATACCTATTATAACGAGGTTTTGTTTTAAAAAAGGAACATGTACTTTTATAAACGTACCAAATTTTGTATATCCCATTAAATAACTAACATCATCTATAGATTTATTTAATTTTTCGTATCCAGATTTAATTCCGTTTATTGCTAAAGCATAGAACCTGATACAATATGCTGTTATCATTCCAAATACAGTACCTATAATAATTATTTTAAAAAAAGAATTTCCAAAAAAATTACTTAAAAGCGATGCAAAAGTTAATATAGTAACTGACAAAATAATACCCGGAATGGCATATCCACTTATGGAAAAATTTGTAACAGTAGATAGTAATTTGCTATCAGTGACTCTCATTCCATAATTAGTTAAGAAAGATAAAAATATTAATATAGAGGTGGTTATTATTACTAGAAAAGAAGTATTAAAACTTAATGTCAATATTTCGTTTAAATTAAAAGATGCTGGAAATTTTAAAACCCAAAATAACATTTGAGAAACTGGAAATACAAATGACAAAAAAAATATAAAAAAACAAAAAAAGGATGCAATAAAAGCCTGTTTACCTTTAAGTGTGGTTTTTTCTACTGTTTTATATCCTTTATTGGGTATATTGTATTGTGATCTACTCCTTGAAAATTTTTCAATACTAAAAAAAATGAATACAAATAAAATTAAGAAAAATGATAGTTGATAAGCTGTATTTAGATCGTCATAAAATATCCAACTATCATATATAGCAGTCGTCAAAGTTTGCACATTGAAAAAACTTACAGTACCAAAATCCGATATTGTCTCCATCGCAACCAAAGAAAGGCCAGCGATTATTCCTGGTCTTGCAGCCGGTATTAAAATCTTAGAAAAAATTTGATATTTACTAAAACCCATATTTCTACCTGCATCAATTTGGTTTTGTGATTGGTAAATAAAACAAACTCTTGTTATCAAATAAACATAAACAAAAAGCGAGAAAGATATTGATAAAATACTACCAAACATACTATCTACTCTTGGCATATATTTATTGTAGTCTGCCTCACCAAATAAAAATGTTAATAACGAATACAAATTTCCAAAATATTCAAAAAAAGCCGTTAATGAGTAAGCGTAAATGTATCCTGGTACGGCAAAAGAGAGTATTATTGCCCATGTAATAAACTTTGATCCTGGAAATATATAAAAAGAAACAAGGTAAGCAATACCGACACCGAAAACAAATGAAAATAATATAACACCAATAAAAAGTATTACTGTATTGATTACATATGTGTATAAATAAGTCTCAGTTAATAATTTATAATATCCGCTTAATTCAGTAAAAAAACTAGATAAGATTATTAATATCGGTACACAAATTAATGATGAAATTAATAATGAACTAATTAGCCAAAAGTTTATCTTTATTTTTGAAAAGTAATTTTGATAAAATTGCATTTCTTTTTTCAATTCTTAAAATATAGCACTCGATTTTTTTTCTATTCTCATTTAAGTATAGCAGATCTAAATAGCCGAGGCCTTTCAAATTTACTACCTGATTATTAATTATATTATAAGTGAAGCTATGACTATTGTAATCTAGTACTCTTTTCATCAGATTTAATCGATAATTTCTGTTTTTTTGATTCACATGTGCAAAATTTCTGGTCTTTACTATATTTTTGTTTATGAGCCCAAGAGTGAAGTCCACTACTAATTTTTATAATTGTACTTAAAAAATATTTTCTCATTTTTTAAATTAGGAGAGACCCACAGATAAAAAAGTAATCGAGAGGAGAACTTGATACCAAACGGGTTTCACCTAATCTCATATTTTATTTCCAACCTGCTTTTTTCATCAGAGCAAGGGCTTTCTTCTGATTTTTATAGTAAGTAGAAACTTTTGTTTTTGTATCCTGTTTAAATGAAGTGCCAAACTGACCAATTAGTTTATTTGGCTTAACTCCACTAATCATTGGATACTCGTATGTATTATTAACAATGTGTTGTTGAGCTTCTTTTGTTAATAAAAACTCTAAGAATTTAATAGCATTAGCTTTATTTGGAGCATATTTTGTAACTCCACCACCACTGATGTTCATATGTGTACCTCTATTATTTTGATTAGGAAATACAGGCTTAACTTTTTTTGCAGCAGCTTGTTGTTCAGGACCTTTTTTGCCAGACAACATTAGAGCAATATAATATGAATTTGCTACTGCTAATTTAGCTTTACCAGCTGCAACAGCCATTATTTGTGCTCTATCATTACCTTTAGGATCTCTTGCCATATTATTAACTATCCCTTTAGCCCAGCTACTTGTTTTACCTGAACCATTATTAGCAATCAAAGATGCAACTAAGGATTTGTTATAAGTATTACTTGATGCTCGTATAACTACGGAATTTTTGTATTTGGGGTTCGACAAATCCTCGTAATTTAATGATTTTGCTTCTGATGCAGAAATTAGTTTAGGGTTGTAATATATAATTCTTGCCCTTTTTGCTACTCCATACCAATGCGCTGTTCTAAAATTAGCTGGAATTTTAGAATTTAAAGTTTTTGAATTAATTCTTTGAAAAATTCCTTTAGCTTTAGCAGAACCTAAAGCTCCTGCATCAACAGTTATATATACATCAGCTCTTGATGACTTCCCTTCTGATAAAAGTCTCTTTTCTAGTGCTTTTGCTTTACCACTTACAACATTAACTTTTATTCCAGTTTTAACGGTAAATTTTTTGTAAAGTTCTACATCTGAGTCATAGTGTCTTGATGTGAACAAATTAACCTCCTTAGCTATTGAATAAGACGATCCAATAATCATAAAGACGCTAACTAGTTTTATTATTTTGTTCATAAATTTACTTTTGAGTGTTTATATTGAGAATGATTATCAATGTCAATTATATTGAGAATGATTCTCAATATAATCTTTTCCAGGACTTATCTTTTAAAAAACGTCGATTTTGCTCAAATTTTTTTCTACTCTTGATTGAAATCTTGTTTACTCTTTTCCTCCACAATCTAAACGAGCTAGCTTTCAAATTTTTTCTCATAATTTTAATAACTTCATTCTCTGTTTTGCCAGTTTTTTCCCTTATTTCCTCAAAAGTTATACGATCAGCCCAGGCTGCCCATATAATCCAATCAACAGAAAGTTTTTTTTTTGGTTCTGGATTTTTGACTTTAGTTATAGGCCTTAAATTTTTTTTACCCATTAAGAGTTTTAAGATAATTAATCATTGTATTAGAATCACTGACATCAAATTTTCCGTTCTCATCTTTAAATAATTTTAAAATATTCATATCATCAACATACATGGAATACCTCAAAGATCTAGTGCCCATACCAGCTTCAGATCTGTTACTAAGCATATTCATAGCTTTGGTAAATTCTCCATTACCATCAGGAATGAATTTCACTTTTTTAATTTGAAAGTTTTCTTTCCACACATTTTGAACAAAGGGATCATTCATACTTAAACAATAAATCTCATCTACTCCATATTGTAAAATCTCATCATATCTTTGTTCATAACTTGGTAAATGATAATCAGAACATGTGGGTGTAAAAGCACCGGGCAAAGCAAAAAAAACAATTTTTTTATTTTTGAAAAAAAATTCTGAACTCTTTTTTATATATTTGCCATTTTCTCTTAAAATAAAGTTTACATTAGGAACGATTTTCATGATTTTTTTCCCTCAAATTAATTTCACGCATTTTAAATCTCTTTTTTTGATTAGTAGTTAAAAAATCGTGACATTTATTGCAAGAAACTCCATATTCGTATTTATGACTTTTCTTTCCTTGCTGATTAACTGGCATTCTACAACCAAAACAAACTTCGTAAGTACCCTTCTCCATAGAAGAATTGACACTTACCCTTTTATCAAAAACGAAACACTCCCCTTTCCATTTGCTTTTATCAATGCCAGTATTGCTTAAATAATTTAATATTCCTCCCTCTAATTGAAAAACATTTTTAAAACCTTTATTAAACAAATAGTCGGAGGCTTTTTCGCATCTAACTCCGCCTGTACAAAATATTGCTAATTTTTTTTTAATATTGGATTTAATTAAATTATCAAAAAAAATTTTAAACTCCCTGAAGTTTTTAACATTAGGGTCTAGTGCACCTACAAAGGTACCCATTTCATATTCAAATGGCTTTCTTATGTCAATTGTCAAAACATTTGGATCAGAAATAAAATTGTTCCAAAGTTGGGGCTTTATATATTTTCCTTTTCTCTCCCATGTTTTTTTTTCAATAGGAACAACTTCTTTTTTTAATTTAACTTTTGGTTTTACAAATGGATCTGTATTCGAATGGGAGTAATTTTTTACATCAAAATCATTGAAACATAGCAATTGAAAAATGAATACTTCAAATGATTTAATACTATTTGCTAAACCACTTATCGTACCATTTATGCCTTCTTCAGATATAACAATAGTTCCTTTAAGTTTAAGATCTATAAGGTTTTTTTTGATTTGAAATTTTTTATTATCTAGATCAATTAAATTTATAAATTTATAAAAGCTTAAGATTTTAAAATTTTTTTGCATATAGCTAATCCATCTCCTATGGAAACTATTTCAGTTTTTATTCTTTTATCTTTTCTAATGTACTCGTTAAATTTTCTAATTTCAATTGTTACTCTATCATTATTTGATTTTTGAGCAACCAGACCCTTCCATAAAACATTATCAAATACTAGTAACCCGTTTTTTTCCAATAACGGCAGGGATTTTTCAAAATAATTTATGTAATTTTTTTTATCAGCATCAATAAATATAAGATCATATTTTTCATCTATATTATTTAATATATTCATGGCGTCGCCATTAATTATTTTGATTTTATGCGAAATATTGGCTTCTGACCAAAATTTTTCTGCTACTTTTAAAGATGACTTGTCTTTCTCTATGCATGTTATTTTAGCATCATTTGGACTATTAATAGCAAAACTTAAAGCACTATATCCATACAGTGTTCCTATCTCTAAAATATTTTTACATTTATTATTATTTAGTATGGAGCAAATATAATGAGCCTGATCTGGTGTTATCTGCATATGAGAAGCATGATAGAAATTATTTTTAACATACTCTCTAAGTTTTTTTTGTATATTCGTCTCAAAAAATGTATTCATAAATTATTTTAACATTTTTTTTAGTATATCATTTATAAGATTTGGATTGCCTTTTCCTTCAGTCTCTTTCATAGCTTGTCCTACAAAAAAACCAAAAAGTTTCTCTTTTCCAGATTTATACTGTTTTACTTTGTCACCATTATTTTCTAAAATTTTTGAAATAATCTTTTCTAATTCCTTTGGATCAGACTGCTGTTTTAATCCTCTGTCTATAACAATTTTTTCTGGATCCCCATCTGTTTTAACCATTTCTTCGAACACTGTTTTAGCAATTTTACCAGAGATAGTGTTGTTTTTTATTAAATTAATTAATTTGGCCAAATTAATCGATGACACAGGACTATCAGATATATTTTTGTTCTGTTTATTTAAAACTGCAAATAATTCTACTGTCAACCAATTGCTTGCAAGTTTATAATCAGAATTTTTTGCGACATTCTCATAATAAGCTGACGTTTCTTTGTCAGAAATTATAACACCTGCCTCGTATGAAGATAACTTAAATTCATTTATTAATCTTTGTTTCTTTTGATCTGGTAATTCTGGTAATTTTTTTTTAATATTTTCAATAAAGTCGCTATCTAATTTTAATGGCAATAAATCTGGGTCAGGGAAATACCTATAGTCGTGCGCATCTTCTTTGGAGCGCATTGATCTTGTTTCTTGTTTCTTATTATCAAACAATCTTGTCTCCTGATTGACTGCCTTACCATCCTCAATCAGTTCAATTTGTCTATATGCTTCAAAATCAATAGCTTGTTGAATAAATTTAATAGAATTCATATTTTTAATTTCACACCTTGTGCCAAAATCTTTTGAACCTTTCTTTCTCACAGAAACGTTTACATCCGCTCTTAGCGAACCCTCCTCCATATTTCCGTCACACGTATTAAGATATCTCATTATTGATCTTAATTTTTTTATGTAAACACTAACTTCTTCAGGAGAACTTAAATCTGGTTTACTAACAATTTCCATTAAAGCTATGCCTGATCTATTTAAGTCTACGAATGAATTGTTTGGATCTTGATCATGTAAACTTTTACCAGCATCTTGCTCCAAATGGAGTCTTTCAATACCAATTTCTTTCGTACCATATGGCATATCTAGAATTACTTTTCCTTCTCCAACTATTGGGTTTTTATATTGAGAAATCTGGTAGCCCTGAGGTAAATCTGCATAAAAGTAATTTTTTCTGTCAAAAATTGAGAAGTTATTTATTTTAGCATTTAATCCTAACCCTGTTTTGATTGCCTGTTCAACACAAAATTTATTTATAACCGGTAACATGCCTGGCATAGCAGCATCTACCAAGCTAACTTGCGAATTTGGTTCTTGACCAAATTTAGTAGCTGAGGGTGAAAATAACTTAGCCTCTGATAAAATCTGCGCATGAACCTCCAGTCCAATTACAACTTCGTACTCCCCTTTTTTACCTTTTAAATAATAATTAAATTTATTATTCATTAATCCACCAGTCCTCTATGCTTGCTTTAAATTTTATTTCATCTTCCAAAGCATAAGAAATATCAAGAATTTTTTGTTCATCAAAATGTCTTCCTATTACTTGTAATCCTAATGGAAGATTATTTTGATCATAACCTGCTGGAATGGATATTCCAGGCAAACCAGCTAGATTTGTTGGTACAGTAAATACATCGTTTAAATACATCGAAATAGGATCGCTAGTTTTTTCTCCAATTGCAAAAGCAGATGATGGTGCTGTTGGTGTCAATATTGCATCTACTTCTTTATAAACATCATCAAAATCTTTTTTAATCATACTCCTTACTTTTTGTGCTTTTAGATAATAGGCATCATAATATCCAGATGACAAAACATAAGTACCTATAAGTATTCGTCTTTTAACTTCACGACCAAAACCTTCACCCCTTGTATTTTCGTACATTTCTATCAAATCATTTCCCTTTGATCTAAAACCATATCTTACCCCATCATACCTTGCTAAGTTAGATGATGCTTCTGCAGGCGCAATTATATAATAAGTAGGAAGAGCATACTTTGTATGTGGAAGAGAAACATTTATTATCTCACATCCCAATGATTTACATATTTCTATACCTTTATCCCAAAGTTTTTGAATCTCTTTAGACATACCCTCTACAACGTATTCTTTTGGAATACCAATTTTTGTTCCTTTAATATTTTTTGACAAATTATTTAAAAAGTTTTCACTATTTTTTTTTGATGATGTGGAATCTTTTTGATCATAGCCAGATATAACTTCTAACATTAATGAAGCATCTTTTACGTTCTTTGTCATTGGACCAGCTTGATCTAATGATGATGCAAACGCAACTATCCCCCATCTAGAACATCTTCCGTATGTAGGTTTCAATCCAACTATACCAGTGAATGATGCGGGTTGTCTTATGGAGCCGCCTGTATCTGTTCCAACCGTAGATACTGTTAAATTAGCGGCGACAGCTGATGAACATCCTCCAGATGAGCCTCCTGGAACTAAATCATTTTTATTTCTGTATGGATTAATTACATTTCCATAAAAACTAGTTTCATTAGAGGATCCCATAGCAAATTCATCACAGTTTAATTTTCCAAGAAGTATCGCATCTTGGTCCCAAAGTTTCGATGTGACTGTAGACTCATATTGTGGCTTAAAACCTTTTAATATTTTGCTCGATGCCGTAGTTTGTAAATTTTTTGTGCAGAATAAATCTTTGACAGCTATAGGGGCTCCAAATAATTTTTTATTTTTATCTGATTTGTTATCTAAGCTTTTTGCTTTATTAATTGCTTGCTCAAAATCACTCTCAATATAACAATTTAATTTTTTTGATTTATTTATTCTTTTAATATAAGCGCTGGTTACCTCTTCACACGATATCGATTTATTTTTTATATTATTAACCGTATCAACTAGTGAAAGTTTAGTAATATCACTCATTATTCTATAACCTTTGGTACCACATAGTAATTTTCGTTATCTTCAGGAGAATTTTTTAAAATATCATTTTTAGCATTCATTTTTTTAACTTCGTCTTCTCTCAAAGTAGCTTTTTCATTTACTACCGATGATAATGGTTCAACTTTATCGATATTAAGTTCATTTAATTGGTCAACAAATTTAATAATTGAATTCAAATCTTTAATCATTTCCTCTTCAAATTTAGAATTTGTTGAAATTCTTGATAACTTTGAAATTTTTTTGACTGTATCTTTTGTAATTGTCATTAGACTTAACGAAATTTTAGTTTAAAATATCATTTAGATGGAAACAATCAACATAATAGAGAATAAAGACTTTTCTGGAATTGTAGGAAAAAATTGTCGATTATTAGGTATTGATCCTGGGAAAAAAAACATAGGTATTGCTATAAGTGATCCAGGACAAAAAATATCGACTCCTCACAAGACTGTTATTTTAAAAAAGTTTAAGAAATTTGTACAAGAATTAAATTCAATTATAATTGAATATCAAATTAAAGGAATAGTGATCGGTAATCCGATAAATATGGACGGATCTAGTGGACCGAGATCTCAATCAGCTAAGGATTTTGCTAAAAATATATCTCAAATAACAAAATTACCTCTAACGCTATGGGACGAGAGATTGTCAAGCGAAGGGGCATTTAAAATGATGTCCAATTTAGATGTAAATACTACAAAAAAACTTGAAAAACTTGATGAAAATGCAGCTGGGTTTATTTTGCAAGGCTTTTTAGATTATTTAAATAAATAACTTGCTAAAATTGTAAAATCAGCCTATTACCCTGGTTTTAATGGCTGTAATGAAAAAAAAACAAGCTGTTAAAAAATCACCACCTCACCTTTTAGGTATTCAAGATCTATCTATTCCCACAATTCAAAAAATATTGGCGTCAAGTTTAGAGTTTGTTGAATTAAACAGACAGTCTGAAAAAAAACTTAAGTTATTGAATGGAAAAACACAAATAAATCTTTTTTTTGAAAGTTCGACACGAACATTGAGTTCTTTTGAACTTGCAGGAAAAAGATTAGGTGCAGACGTCATGAACATGAATGTTTCAAATTCAGCCATTAAAAAAGGTGAGACTCTTATAGATACTGCAATGACGCTTAATGCTATGCATCCAGATATTTTAGTGATCAGACATCAGGATTCTGGAGCAGCTAACCTATTGTCTCAAAAGGTTAATTGCTCTGTGATAAATGCAGGCGATGGGATAAGAGAACATCCTACACAGGCCTTATTAGATGCAATGACAATTAAAATGAAAAAAGGAAAAATTGAAGGATTAATTGTAGCGATTTGCGGAGACATAATGCATTCACGTGTTGCAAGGTCAAATATATATTTATTAAATATGCTTGGAGCTGAAGTTAGAGTAATCGGTCCATCAACATTAATGCCGAGCAATGTAGAAAAGCTTGGAGTAAAATCTTTTACCAACATGGAAGAGGGTTTAATAAATGCAGATATAATCATGATGCTAAGGATGCAAACCGAAAGAATGGATGGGTCATACGTTCCATCTACTAGAGAATACTATGAATTCTTCGCGCTAGATTATAAAAAAATAAAAAAAGCAAAAGCTGATGCATTAATTATGCACCCCGGTCCAATGAATAGAGGAATAGAAATTGATACAAATTTAGCTGACGATATTAATAGAAGTATTATTATCGAACAAGTAGAGATGGGAGTAGCGGTAAGAATGGCATGTTTAAAACTTTTATTACTAGAAAAATGAAAAAAAAAGCTATTGTTAATGTAAGAATCATTGATCCAAAAAATAATATTGATCAAGTAGGTGGAATTTTAATTAATGAACTTGGACAAATTGAAAAGTCTGGGCCTGAAATTACAAAAGAAAATGTTGGGGATATCCAGATATTCAATTGTCAAAATAAAATTGCTATACCTGGTCTGATTGATTCAAGAGTATTTGTTGGAGAGCCTGGTTTCGAATATAAAGAAAATTATAGAACTTTAAGTGAAGCAGCTCTCTCAGGAGGTGTTACTTCAGTGGTAACAATGCCTAATACAGACCCAGTAATTGATAATGTATCTACACTCGATTTTATTAAAAGAAGAGCAAGAGATAAATCGATAATTAAAATATATCCGCTGGCAGCATTAACTAAAAATATTAAAGGTGAGGAGATGTGTGAATTTGGTTTATTAAATTTAAGAGGAGCATTTGGATTTACTGATGGATTGCGTTGTGTTCAAAATAATAGAGTAATGGATCATATTTTTAATTACGCGAAAAATAAAGATTCTCTCATAGTTCAATTCATCCAAGATAACGAATTGTCTAAAAATGGAGTAATTAATGAGGGATTAGTTTCTACAAGGCTAGGATTAAAAGGAATACCGGGCGTAGCTGAACAAATAATTTTAGACCGCGATTTAAGGTTGTTAAGTGAGTATAAATCTAAATATCATGCATCTCTAATTTCAACAAAAAAATCATTGTCTATTGTAGAGTATTGGAAAAAAAGAGGTCTACATTTCACTACATCGGTTTCAATAAATAATTTATCATTAAATGAAAATGATATTGGAGAATTTAGAACTTTTTTAAAATTATCACCTCCATTAAGAAGTGAAGAGGATCGATTGGCTTTAATTGAAGGATTAAATAATTCACTTATTGACATTATAGTATCTGATCATAAACCCGAAGATGAGGAGTCTAAAAGATTAACCTTTCAGCAAGCTGCATCAGGTGCTTCTGGTATTGAAACCCTATTATCATTAGCTTTAGAGTTATATCATAATAAATCTTGTAGCTTAATGACTATAATTAGGTCTTTAACATCAAATCCAGCAAAATTATTTGATATTAATGCAGGTAGCTTGGAAAAAAACTTTCCAGCAGATATTGCAATACTAGATTTGGATAAGCCCTGGGTTATAAAAAAAGACAATATAAGATCCAAATCAAAAAATACTGCTATAGAAAATAAGAAATTACAGGGTAAAGTAGAAAAAACGTTTCTAAACGGCAATCTAGTGTTTGATAACAAATGAATTATTTAATAATTTCAATATTATCTTATTTTATTGGCAGTATTCCTTTTGGATTATTAATTACAAAATTTTTTAAACTTGGTGATATCAGAAAGATTGGATCTGGAAATATTGGTGCAACTAATGTTTTAAGGACTGGTAATAAGCTGGCGGCATCTATTACTCTTTTTTTTGACATTTTTAAAGGATCATTAGCATTAATACTTACAAAATATTTCTTTAACGATTTAATGTTTTTATCTTTTATATTTGTTTACCTGGGGCACATATTTCCAATTTGGCTCAAATTTAAAGGTGGCAAAGGTGTAGCAACTTTTATAGGCGGTTTATTAATTATTAATTTTAAAATCTGTATTTTATTTTTATTTACTTGGGTAATAATAGCAAAATTATTTAAAATCTCCTCTTTGTCTGCTTTAATATCATTCCTGATAATCTTTATTTATTCTACAATATTTGAAGGAAGAGATTTTATAATTTTAATGTCATTTTTTTTAATTATTAATTTTTTTACACATCGTCAAAACATCTTGAGAATGGTCAAAGGTGAGGAAACAAAAATAAAAAGTTGATCGTTTTCTTGGTTTTTTGTTTATTTTTACAATTCTAATTTGACAAAAATCGTTTTTTTTGCGAGTTAATTTTTAATGAATTTATTAATTGTAGAAAGTCCTGCAAAAGCTAAAACCATTAATAAATACCTTGGTTCTGACTACATAGTTTTAGCTAGCTATGGTCATGTTAGAGATCTTCCTTCAAAAAATGGCTCCGTCGACACTGAAAATAATTTTAATATGACATGGGAAATAGATTCTACCTCAAAAAAATATATAAAAGAAATTACTGATGCTGCAAAAAAAGCAAATAAAATTATTTTAGCAACGGATCCTGACCGAGAGGGAGAAGCAATTGCCTGGCATGTGAAACACATATTAGAACAAAAAGATTTAACTAAAGACAAAAAAGTTGAGCGAGTTGTATTTAATGAGATTACAAAAAAAGCTGTAACAAATGGAATCAATAATCCTAGAGATATAAATATTGAACTTGTAAACGCTTACCTAGCAAGAAGAGCTTTAGATTATTTGGTTGGATTTAATATTTCACCCATTTTGTGGACCAAGTTGCCTGGTTCTAAATCCGCAGGAAGGGTCCAGTCAGTTGCACTAAAAATTATTTCTGAGAGAGAGCATGAAGTTGAATTATTTAAACCTGAAGAATATTGGACAATTAAATGTATATTTCAAAATAATGAAAATGAAAAAATAAATGCAAAATTAAATCTATTAAATAATCAAAAAATTGAAAAATTTTCTTTTAGAAATAAAAACGAGAGTGATAAAGCAAAATTTAATTTAGAAAATTTAAATTTTTCTATAAAGAGCATTGAAAGTAAACCGTATAAAAGAAATCCTTATGCACCCTTTCGAACATCCACAATGCAACAGGACGCTTCTAGAAAATTAGGCTTTAGTGCTTCAAGGACAATGCAAGTTGCTCAAAGATTGTACCAAGGAATTGATATTGATGGTGAAACTGTTGGACTAATTACATATATGAGGACTGATGGCATAGAAATATCAAATGAAGCAATTGAAGATTGTAGAAATTATATAAAATTAAATATTGGGGATAAATATTTACCAAATGAAATTAGAAGTTATTCTGGTAAAAAAGCAAAAAATGCTCAGGAAGCTCATGAAGCTGTTAGACCAACTGATATAAAAAGATCGCCTAACGACTTGAGATCTATACTAGATAGAGACCAAATGAGATTGTATGAACTCATATGGAATAGAACAGTTGCATCGCAAATGCAGAGTGCTGAATTTGAACGTACAGTTGTTGATATAGCAGACGAGTCAAAAAAAAATATTTTTAGAGCAAATGGCTCTGTTGAAAAATTTGACGGATTTTTAAAAGTTTATAAAGAAATCAAAGATGACGATAGTAAAGATAGTAATGATGAAGAAAATAAATTGCCAAAATTATTATCTAATGAAAATTTAAAGATAAATGAAATAATTAATGAACAACATTTTACCCAACCACCACCTCGGTATTCTGAAGCAAGTCTAGTTAAAAAATTAGAAGAATTAGGAATAGGTAGACCTTCTACCTATGCAAGTATCATATCAGTCCTATCAACTAGGAATTATGTAGAGCTTACTAATAAAAAATTTATACCAACTGATAGGGGAAAATTAATAACAGCATTTTTAGATAAATTATTTAATAAATATGTTGATTATAATTTTACAGCAGGATTAGAAGATAGTCTTGATGATATTACATCAGGAAAAATACAATGGGTTGATGTTTTGACAAAGTTTTGGAATGACTTCAACAGCAACGTAAATGAAGTAAAAGAATTAAGAACAAGAGAAATCCTGGATATGATGAATGACTCTCTTGGAGATATTATTTTCGATAAAAAAGATAATGGTGAACAAAATAGAGTGTGTACTTGCGGTGATGGAGAACTTAGTTTAAAAATTGGAAGATTCGGAGCCTTTATTGGTTGCTCAAAATATCCGGATTGTAAATTTACTAGACCGTTATCAAGAATTAAAGCAGCAGAACAACAATTCCTATCAGAGCCAAAAGAAATAGGATTGAATGACGAAGGAGAAAAAATAATCTTAAAAAATGGAAGATTTGGACCTTATCTTCAGTCTGGTGAAAATGAAAAAAAACCCAAAAATGTTTCTATACCCAAGGGTATTGAGCTAGAACAAATTGATTTAGATAAAGCAAAATTTTTGTGTTCACTTCCTAAAACCCTTGGAAAATATCCTGAGAATGATGAAGATATTTTGCTTTATAATGGTAGATATGGACCCTACTTAAAATGTGGAAAAAAATCTGCATCTTTAGAGGTTCCATCTGATATATTTAGCATTGGGTTAAATAAAGCAATAACACTAATTGCAGAAGCTAAACCTGGACGAAGATCATCAAATGAAATAAAAAATTTAGGTGAACACCCTATTGATAAAAAACCCATAAAAGTAATGAAAGGTCAATTTGGACCATATATTAAATATAAATCTATAAATGCAACAATTCCTGATGATAAAGATCCAGAAAATATCACTATTGAAGAAGCATTGGATTTAATAGAAAAAAGATTAGCGTATGATGCAAATAAAAAAGGTGGAAAAGAAAGAAAAAATAAAAGTGTCCGATATAAATGAAAAATTAAAAAAATTAAAAATTGTAATACCAAATCCTCCTGCGCCAGTTGGTAATTACGTTGCATACAATATAATAGGTAAGGTTATTTATATTTCGGGTCAGTTACCGATTGATAGTAATGGTAAATTAATTAAAGGAACAATTAATAATGATTTAGATTTAAATAAAGGATATGAGGCTGCAAAACTTTGTATGCTAAATGCAATTGGTCATCTTCAAAAAGCATTAGGGGATTTAAATAAAGTAAAAAAATGCATAAAAATAATTGGATATATTAATTCAAATGAGGAATTTGAAAAACATCCGATGGTTTTAAATACTGCTTCAGACCTGCTTGTAAATATTTTTGGAGAAAAAGGTAAGCATACACGTGCCGTAATCGGGGTTAAGTCCCTTCCATTAGGTGCAATGATTGAAATTGAGAGTTTATTTGAAATTAATTAGCTTTTAATCGAATCTTTGAATTAACTTTAATCTCAAATTTATCTCCACTTGTTTGAATAGTTACGAAGCCACCATTTTTTAATCTTCCATGAATTATTTCATCCGCAAGAGGTTTTTTTATTTCATTTGTAATTATTCTTCCAATTGGTCTTGCTCCCATAGTATCAGAGTAGCCTTTTTTACTAATTAAATCATATGCAGGCTCTGTTAATTGAATTGTTATGTCACGAGGATTTAGTTGTGTTTCAAGTTGCATAATAAATTTGTTTGTTATTTGGTTGATAATATTCTTTTCAAGTTTATTAAAATTAATTATTGCATCTAATCTATTTCTAAACTCAGGACTAAATAATTTATTTATTGAATTTATGTCAACTATACCTGTCTTCTTTTTATCAAATCCAATTTCATTTTTTTCTAAATCATATGCACCAGCGTTTGTTGTAAGTATTAGGATAATATTTCTAAAATCTATATTTTTTCCATTTTGGTCTTTCATTTTTCCGTAATCCATAATTTGAAGCAATAAATTAAATATATCGGGATGAGCTTTTTCAATTTCGTCTAATAATAATACTGAGTGAGGATTCTTTTCAACCGACTCAGATAATAATCCGCCTTGTTCAAAACCTACGTACCCTGGTGGTGCTCCAATTAATTTTGAAATGGTATGTTTTTCGGAAAACTCCGACATGTCGAATCTAATTAACTCAACACCAAGAATTATAGATAATTGTTTTGCTAATTCTGTTTTTCCTACACCAGTTGGGCCACTAAATAGATAATTTCCTATAGTTTTGCTACTTTCTCTTAAGCCTGATCGAGACAGTTTAATAGCACTAGATAATGACTCAATCGCATGATCCTGACCATATATTAGTCTTTTTAAATTTTTAGGTAATTCTTTATAATACTCCTGGTCTTGTAATGTTATAGTTTTTTTTGGTATTTTTGTGATTTTAGCCACTATTCCTTCAACATCCAGCTCATCTAATGTTTGTTTTTTTTTATTTAATTGCTTTAGAGATTCAAATGCTCCTAACTCGTCTATTATATCAATAGCTTTATCGGGTAATTTTTTATTACCAATATATTTTGACGATAAATCAACAGCTGCTTTGATCGCTTTGTCTGAGTATTTAACTTTATGAAAATCTTCATATTTTTTTCTAAGCCCAAATAAAATTTGATAAGTTTCTTCGACTGATGGTTCATTAACATCTATTTTTTGAAATCTTCTTTGCAGTGCTCGGTCTTTTTCAAAGTAATTCCTGTATTCCACAAATGTCGTTGATCCAATACATTTAATCTTTCCTGATTGAAGTGCAGGCTTTAGCATATTAGCTGCATCCATTGAATTTCCAGAGGTTGAACCAGCACCAATTAAATTATGTATTTCATCAACAAATAATATGTTTTTCTCGTTTTTCTCTGCTTCAATCATTATGAGTTTTAATCTCTCTTCAAAATCACCTCGATATCTTGTACCAGCAATTAGTAAACCCATATCTAGTGAAAAAATTTTACATCCGTTAAGAATTTCAGGAACTTCTTTTTTGTAAATTTTATTAGCCAAGCCTTCAACAATCGCGGTTTTGCCAACACCTGGATCACCTACAAGTAGAGGATTATTTTTAGTTCTTCTACACAATATTTCAGTTAACCTATTAATTTCTTCGTCTCTTCCAATTAACTTATCAATTTTTTCTTGAGATGCTTTTTGTATCAAGTCTACACAATAAGTATCTAATGTGGTTTTTTCAGACTTTTTTTTAGTTTCGGTGCTAGTATCTAAATTCTCAGTATAGCTAAAATTTTCTATTTTCGTAATGCCGTGAGAAATAAAATTTACAACATCGTACCTGGTCACTTCTTGTTCCTGTAAAAAATACGTTGCATGACTTTCTCTCTCTGCAAACAACGAAACCAAAATATTTGCACCTGTTACTTCATTTTTTCCGGATGATTGGACATGAACAATAGATCTCTGTATTACTCTTTGAAAACCTGCAGTGGGTTGAGGATCATTCTTGTTTTCAGAATTTACAATATTATCTAATTCGTTATCAATATAAAATTCTAAATTTTCCTTTAATAAATTTGTGTCTACACTACATGCCTTCATTACATTTTGGGAGTCTTCCTCATCTATAAGAGAAAATAATAAATGCTCTAACGTGACGTACTGATGATTTTTTTCAGATGCCAAAGTAAAAGCACTTGAAATAGCTTTTTCTAATGATTTTGTAAAATTAGCCATTATATTTTTTAGATATACATTTCAATGGGTACGAATTATCCCTAGAATATTTATTAACTGCATTACGTTTTGTTATACCAATATCTAATGAATAAATACCACATAAAGCTTTGCCATAAGTATGAACTTTCATCATTAATTTTTCAGCTTCATGGTTATTCTTGTTAAAATACATTATCAAAATTTTAACAACAAAATCCATGCTTGTAAAATCATCATTCAACAAATAAAGGGCAATTTTTTTTGGTACATTAATTTTTTTTTTTCTAATATTCTTAGGTAATTTCAACAAATTATTCATAATTTGGCCTGCCAATGGAATAATACCTTATTTTTTTATTTGAAATATTTTTAATTTTATATAAGTTTCTAAGGTCAAAAATCTTAGTTCCTTTTTTAATATTAAAATTACTGAAGTTTATAGATCTAAATTCATCCCACTCTGTATGTATAACAATCATGTCATTGTTTTCTAAAATTTGTTTTATGGAACTTACGAATTTAATTTTACTTGATTTAATTTCGTATTTTTTTCCCGTAGGTTCATAATAAGATAGTAATGCACCTCTTTTTAATAATTTTGGGTAAATTTTCAAAAATTGGCTATCTCTCATATCATCGGTATTTGCTTTAAATGTTACCCCTAAAAAACCAATTCTTTTTCTTCTTACTGAACCTAATATTTTTATAATTTTATCTGTAATTAATTTTTTTCTATTTTCATTACTTTTAATTACAGTTTTTATAATTGATAAATCGACTGAAAATTTATTTGCAGTTTTAACGATAGCTCTTATATCTTTTGGAAAACATGATCCGCCAAAAGCAGGTCCAGCTCTAAGAAATCTTGATCCAATTCTTTGATCAGTTCCTATGCCAATAGCTATATCTTCGACATTTGTATTTGTTGATTCACAAAGATTAGCAATTTCATTAATAAAGGTGATTTTGGTTGCCAAAAAAGCGTTAGATGCATACTTTATTAATTCAGAACTTCTTCTGCTTACCACCAAAAACTTTGCACCTTTATTTATTATTGGCAAATATAACTTTTCTAAAATAGGCTTTGTTTTTTTTAAATTATTTGATCCAATAACAATCCTATCAGGATATTTAAAATCTCTAATTGCCTCACCCTCTCTTAAAAACTCAGGGTTAGAAATAATATCAAACTTATTTTTTTTATTTTTTCTTAAAATAATTTTTTCTACTTCATCGCCTGTACCAATAGGCACAGTAGATTTATTTACAATAATTTTATAATTATTTATATTTTTTGAAATATCTTTTGCAACCTTATAAACGTTTTTTAGGTCTGCTGAAATTCCGTCCTTGGCAGTTGGCGTGCCTACAGCGATAAAAATTATTTTTGATAATTTAATCGCTTCAGATATATTGCTTGTAAATTTAATTCTTTTAGATTTTATATTTTTTTTAAGTATTTCTTCTAAACCAGGTTCGTAAATAGGGACTATACCTTTTTTTAGTAAATTAATTTTTTTATTATCGTTATCTACACAAATTACATCATTTCCCAAGTCTGCAAATAATACTCCCGAAACAAGACCAACGTAACCTGTTCCTATAATTGTGATTTTCATATAGAATTATAATATTTAAAAGATTTAATATATCCGTCAATTGTTCCGCAATCTAAATATTTACCTTTAAATTTACATCCAAATACTTTTTCTACTTTTATCATTGCGTTTATTGCATCTGTAATTTGTACTTCACCTAAACTACCTTTGTTTTGAGATGATAAAAACTTAAAAATTTTTTTTGAGAGTATATATCTTCCTATTATTGCTGAATTAGATAGAGATTTTTTTATTGATGGCTTTTCAACCATTTTGGAAATTTTCATTCTAATTTTTTTTTCAAAACCCACTATTCCATATCTGCTTACTTGTTTTTTTTTAACATTTCTTAATGCAATTACAGAACATTTTCGTTTTTTATGTATATGCAATAGTTCTTTTGAGCAATTTTTTTTTACTATAATATCATCAGGTAGTAATAATAAGAAATGACTTTTGTTTATCAAGTTTTTACATGTTAAAACTGCATCACCAAGACCTTTTGGTTTATTTTGGTATACAAATTTAATTTTTTTTCCGTATTTTTCTAATTTTTTTACTCTAGCAAATATGTCGGCTTTATTCTTAATTTTATTATTTATTTTTTTCTTAAATTTAAATAATTCTTTAATGGTTTCTTTTTCACTTGAAATCACCAGTATTATATTTTTTATTCCAATATCAAAACACTCATCAAGAATAATTTCTAAAATTGATTTACTGCCCATAGGCCATAATTCTTTTGGAACAGCCTTAGTCAATGGCAACATTCTTGTGCCTAAACCAGCTAAAGGTATTATTGCCTGAGTTATCATTAAGTATTAATATAAATAAATGAAAATAGTAAAAAAATCTAATCAAATAAACACTTTTTGCAATAATAATTACAAAAAAATTGGTTTTGTACCTACTTTGGGATCTTTGCATGCGGGCCATTTGTCTCTAATTAAAAAAGCAAAAAAACAGAACAAAATATGTATAGTGAGTATTTTTTTAAATCCAAAACAATTTAATAATAAGAAAGATTTAAAAACCTATCCCCTTGATATTGAGAAAGATAAAATTGTATGCAGAAAAAATGGAGTGGACTTACTTTTTATTCCAAATTTTAAAGAAGTTTATAATTGGAAAAATAAAAAAACTAAATTTCCAAATATACAAAATATAATGGAGCAAAAATTTCGTAAGGGGCATTTTTTAGGTGTTTTAAATGTTATGGAAAAATTACTTAACATTATAAAATGTAGTAAATTGTATTTAGGTGAGAAGGATTTTCAACAGCTAA
>QCET01000005.1 GCA_003280495.1 Pelagibacteraceae bacterium AG-359-E06 | reverse complement strand
CCCAATGCGGTCTCTGTTATAGCAATATCAAATAGTAATTGTTTTTTAAGAGCACCAGATATGTATATGGAAAAAATCTCTGTAGGACCTGAGCTGCCTAATAATATCATAAATTTAGAGGATCCTCTTACGAAGAATATTGAAAGATTAGCGAAGGCAAAAAAAAAAGATATTATAAATATTAAAGTTTGTCTATTAGACAGACCCAGGCATAAAAAACAAATTGATATTTTAAAAAATATGAATTGCAAATTAAAATTAATTTCAGACGGGGATGTCGTTGGAGCTATGCAAGCCTCGCTTAATGGCTCTGACGTTGATATGTATTTAGGAACTGGAGGCGCCCCTGAGGGAGTTTTAGCTGCCGCTGCAATAAAATGTTTAGGTGGTCAATTTCAAGGTAGATTAGTATTTAACAGCAAGGATGAGGAGGTAAAAGCTTCAAAAATGGGAATTCAAAACTTTGAAAAAATTTACTCAATAAACGATTTAGTTAAAGATGATGTAATATTTTCTTGTACAGGCGTTACAAATGGTGATCTAGTAGAAGGTATAAAAAAAGTTAAAAACAGATTTACCACAGAAACTTTTAGTATGCATTTTCAGTCTAAAACCATAAAAAAAATTAAAAAAGAATATGTTATATGAGCAATCTATCTGTCTTAGATAGGAGATGGGTTATTAAACAAGCAAATCAAGCAAGCATTGAAAGTTTATGTCAAAAAAAAAATTTAAATCACCTTTTTTCTAAGATCTTAACTTCAAAAGGCATTTCAGAAAGTAATTATGACAATTATATCGATCCTAAAATTAAAAATTTTTTACCAAATCCTTTTATATTTAAAGATATGGAAGAGGCTATAAGAAAAATATATTTCCATATTATCGGCAAAAACAAAATAACACTATACGGTGATTACGATGTAGATGGTGCATCTGCATGCGCAATTTTGTCAAAATATTTAAAAAACTTAGGTGTTGATCATGACATATACATACCTGATAGAGTAAAAGATGGTTATGGTCCTAATATTAAGGCTTTTGAAAAAATTATTAATAATCAATCAAAACTAATAATTATGCTAGATTGCGGAACCCAATCGTTTGACTCAATTGCCTATGCCAATCAAAAAGAAGTTGATACTATTGTAATTGATCATCATAAATCTATTGAAATTATTCCAAAGGCGCACGCAGTAATTAATCCTAATAGATTTGACGAAGATGGCGCTTATGGATACCTGTGCGCAGCAGGTTTAGTATTTATTTTTTTAGTTGCTTTAAATAGGCATCTTATAAATGAAAAATACTTTACAAAAAATAATTTAATTATTCCAGATTTATTAGATTTTTTGGATATTGTAATGCTGGGTACAGTTTGTGATGTTGTGCCATTAATCGAATTAAACAGAGCATTCGTTAAACAAGGACTTAAAATTATGTCTAAAAGAAAAAATTTAGGTCTTAAAACTTTATCTGACATGTCTGAAATATCATATATGCCCACTAGTAAAGACGTAGGTTTTAAAATTGGTCCTAAAATTAATGCTGGTGGTAGAATTGGTCAATCAGACTTAGGTGTTAATTTACTATTATCTAGCGAACCAGAGAAGGCTTACTTAATTTCTAAGCAACTACATGATCTTAATTTAAAAAGAAGAGATATCGAAAATAAAGTATTATTAGATGCCATTGACAAAGCAGATAAAGAAAAAAAAAATAATATAATTGTTTTGCATAGTAATGATTGGCACGAAGGAATTATAGGAATAATAGCAAGTAGAATTGTTGATTTATACAATAAACCATGCATTGTTATAAGTACACAAAAAGATATAGCTAAAGGCTCAGCAAGATCTGTTCAAGGTTTTGATATAGGTTTGGCCATTATTAAAGCAAAGCAAAAAAATTTAATCATCAAGGGAGGTGGCCATACAATGGCTGGAGGATTTTCAATAGAGGTAAAAAATATTGATATATTTAAATTTCAAATCAATCATTTATTTAATAAAATTGATACTAAATTAAATAATGATCTTTTGATTGATCTTGCTTTATCGCCCCAAGCTTTGGATGATAATTTCATAAAATATATTGAAATGTTGGAACCATTTGGATCAAGTAATAAAGAGCCAGTTTTGATGTTAAACAATATAGAAGTTATCAAAGCTAATATAGTAAAAAAAAGTCATATAAAATGTTTTTTTAAAACAATTGACAGATACATTGATGTTATGTCTTTCAATTCAGTAGGTAAACCTATAGGAGAATATTTATTAAATGCAAAAAAATCTAGATTTGACGTTGTTTGTAAAGCATCACTTAATTATTGGAATAATAGACAAAATTTACAGTTGATTTTGTTAGATTTAAAAGTATTGAATTAATAAGATATATAAATGGTCCCTTCGTCTATCGGTTAGGACACGTGGTTTTCATCCTCGAAAGAGGGGTTCGATTCCCCTAGGGACCGCCAAATCAGAATGATAACTATTATCAATCTCAAAAAAATTTATTGAAAAAAAAAATAATCTTCTTATTTAGTTATTATGGAAAAAAATACATACAGTTGTAAAAAATGCGGAATGAGTTTAACAAGCACCTGTTCGAAATGCGACAGGGTTGTTGATGTTAAACAGTTAAGCGGCGGTTGTTTAGTTCAAATTACTAAATGTACAGATTGTGCGAATACACCTGTGATTAAAGATATTTGTAATCACGCTTAATTAAAGCAGTTCTTCAATTTTTTTTAATAAATTGTTGCTTGTAGGCCTTGTCATTGATGAGAAAGTTTCAACGATTTTTCCATCTCTATTAATCAATATTTTATAAAAGTTCCATTTGGGGATCGTAGATTTACCGTAAGATTTAAGCGCCCATTTATAAAATTCATGGGCATTTTCCCCTTTTACATCTACAGTTTCTGTCATTGGAAAAGTTATTCCAAATTTACTTTCGCAGAAGTCTTTTACTTCTTTTGAGGTATCTAATTCTTGATTAAAGCTATTAGATGAAATTCCAATGACTACTAAACCTTCATCTTTGTATTTATCCCAAGTAGATTGCAAACCCTCATATTGTTTTGTAAATCCGCATCGGCTTGCAACGTTTACCACTAATATGACTTTATCTTTATAATCGCTTATTTTAATTGAATTATCTGACAAATCTTTAAATGTTATATCATATAAATTTTTTTCCATAGAAATTGAATTCCCAGATATTATCAAACTTAAAATTAAACAAAAGAATTTAAATATTCGCATTTTTTTTCGTTGAAAGAAGTAAAATTATATAACCCATTACAGTTGAAAATAAAGATCCTAGTAAGACTCCGATCTTAACACCATCAATAATATCAGAGTTAGGGAAAGCTAAATTTCCTACAAATAAACTCATTGTAAAACCAATTCCAGTTAATATACCTACACCGTAAAAGCTTACCCAGTTACAATTGTCTGGTTTTTCGGCCCAACCAAATTTTATTGCAGCTATTGAAAATACAAATACACCCACTTGTTTACCTATAAATAATCCTAAACATATACCTAATGGAACAGGACTTAGAAGGTCAATAAATGACACACCTTCTAAATTAACTCCTGCATTTGCTAATGCAAAAACTGGCATTATTATAAATGATACATACGGAGCAAGAGAGTGTTCCACTTTTTTTAACATTGAATGTGTATGACCATGAATTTCTTTTTCATGTGGAATTGTAATGGCCAACAAGACCCCTGCAATTGTTGCATGAATTCCAGACTCATGAGTAAAAAACCACATAAAGGTTCCTACCATTGCAAAGGGAAAAAAACTTTTGATCTTAAATTTGTTTAATCCCATTAAAATTAAAAAGCTCACCAGGACCAAAGTTAAATAAAAAATATTTAATTTTGTAGAATAAAATATAGCTATAATTATAACGGCGCCCATATCATCTATAATAGCAAGGGCTACTAAAAAAACTTTTAATGACAGTGGGACTCTGGATCCCAATAAAGACAAAATACCAATCGAAAAAGCAATGTCGGTAGCCGATGGAATTGCCCAACCTCTTAAAGTTTCTGGTGTTTCATAATTAAATGCAACATAAACAAGCGCAGGTACAAGCATTCCGCCAACCGCACCCAAGATAGGTAAGGCAGCTTGTTTTGGTCTAGACAATTCACCTTCAACAAATTCTCTCTTAATTTCCAGACCTACTACTAAAAAAAATATTGCCATTAATGCATCATTAATCCAGTGAAATACAGAAAGTTTTAATTTAAATTCACTAAACCCTAGGGGGATATAAGTTTTTAAAATTGAAAAATAAGTATCTGAAAGAACTGAATTGCTGACTATTAGCGCAATTACTGTCATAAAGACTAACACAATACCAGCTGACGTTTCTTGTTTTATGAACCATTTAAAAAAGGAGGTTGTTTTAGCGATCATTTCATTTATTTAGCATCTTATTAGAAAAAATTAAATTCTTAATTCTTTAATATGATTATAAATTAATGTATATACTTTTAAAATCTAAAAATATTCGGGGCATAGCGCAGTCTGGTAGCGCATCTGGTTTGGGACCAGAGGGTCGCAAGTTCAAATCTTGCTGCCCCGACCAATTTTCAACGCGGTTCTCCGCATGTTCTCTACTTTTTGGATGAATTTAGAAAGTTATATTTTAGTTACTTTTTAAACCTATTGGAGATTAATTGTAGGTGCAATGTAGGTGCAGAAATATAGTTTCTGAGATTTTTTTTAAGGTATTCTTGCTTGAAATAAATTGTAATACAATATTATTTTGTTAAAATTAACTATGAAAATTATAACACTAATTTTAGCTCTATTATTGTTGTATGGCTGTCCTAACCAGACCACGTCTGGATCAAAACAACAAGGCAAACCTTCTTTTAAAGAGAATTCACGTAAGGTGGTAGATGATTTTCTAAAAAATTTTGGTTTAATTACTAAGAAGACATTTGATAAATCACAAGCAGAAGTAAGTGAGTGGAAAAAATTAGCAAGAAAAACACCTGAGTGTAGCTATTTATCTCCAAATGCAAAAATTTCTAAAGATACGAATTTATTAATATCACCAAAAGACAAAGCGGAAGTTATCTCAAAAATTACAAAAGATGATAAAATTGCAATTATTAGCAGGCTTCAAAATCTTCCTGAGTGGTATTTAGTTTATAATAAGAAGTGTGAACAAGGTTATGTAAAAGAATCTTCTGTAGCAAAATTAATAAATCTTGGCTCTGCAAAGATTAATTTATCAGAAAATCAAAATATAGTAATTACAGACCCCCAATGGACATCTGCAAATTTAATTCAAGTAAAAAGTGATGGTTTTGTATCCATAACAGGAGCTGTAAATAAAAAAAATGGAATTAATAAAGTTACGATTAATAATGAAGAAGCAATTATAGAAAGTGATAACTCTTTTAGCACTACATTAAATGTTCCAAAAAAAGGTCTTCAAGTTAGAGTTGTTGCATTTAATAATACTACTAAAATACAAAATCTAACCTTTGATATAAAAGTTAAAAATTAATCTAAAAGTTCATCTATATAATCTGCTGATACCGCTACATTTATAGCTCCACCAACTAGACCACCTTTGGATGTGGTAAATCCAAAAGTATTAAGTCCAATTAAATTTCCTTTAAAATCAAATAATGGACCACCAGAGCTCCCGCTTCCAATCGTTGCATCATGAATAATCACTTTATTATTTTTAAACTTTTCGTCATTTATAAAATTTTCATCAATTTTATTAATTTCGCCTGTAGAGGTGTGACCAACAATTCCAATTGGGTTTCCAATAGCTCGAACAAATTCACCAAATTTTAATGTTTTAAAAGATCTTCTTTTAACAGGTTTTAGATTATTTTTTTTAATTTTGACTAAACAGGTGTCGGCATTATAATTTGAATTGATTAACTTAGCACTATAGAGAGGTTTGATTGATTTTTTTCTACTAGCAGAAACAGAATAAATATTTATATATTTTATTACTGGTGAACCAACTACATGGCAATTAGATGCAATTATATTTTTTGTTACTGCTATTCCAGAGCCCTGTCCAATTGGTTTTTTATTTGAGTCAAATACTAATATATAAAAAAAACTTTTGAAAAGCTCTTCTATATTACTTTTTGAAATCTCCTTTCTTTTTTGATCGGTAAGTTTTCCAGTAAGAGCAAATTCTTTTTGCTCAGCTAGACAGTTGTTATAGGTGACAAGACCCCTTTTTTTATAATTAAGACAATTTAATTTGACTCTACGCGCCTGTGATTTATTTAGGTCCTCAAATGTTATATAATTATTACCATCTTTAAAGAATTTGGTCTTTAATTCGTTGATACAGAGCTTTTTATCAGTATCATTTTTGCATTCAAATGACATAGATTCAAGATGGCCCTTAGAAATTTTATCTGGACTTTCCGAACAAGAATTTAGTAGTATACCCATTAGGGGAAGTAAAATGAAAGCACGAAAAAACGGGTTACCTTTAGTGGTATTATTTCTATTAATTTTCATAAGTCCGTCTTATGCAGATTTTTGCAAACCTCCCAATTATACAAAAGTTAGCACTAACAGTCTAAAAAATAAAGTCACAAATTCAAAAAAAAATGTTTTTGTATTTTTTGACGGATCTCAAAGTATGGATGGATATGTAAAAAATCAGCCAGGTGAAAAAAATATATTTATAGATTTAATTGACGATCTTACTCAAATTGCTGAAATTGCAGGTCCAACTAAATATCATCGTTTCGGTAAAGGAATTACACCCATTGATGAAAATCAAGTAGTGAAAGTTACTAAGCCAACTTTTTATAATTGCCAAGTTGCTGCAAGTGATTGCGCTTTGGACAATCAGGAAACAAGATTAGATTTAGTTTTTAAGGCCGCACAAAAAGAAAAGGACTCAACTGTGATTGTTATTACAGATTTATTTGTATCATCTAAACATTTAGTGGGTTCAAGAAGGGCCACATTAGTTAGACCGCTTAAAGATATTTTGCAAAATGGGAAATCAATTGGTTTGTTAGGTGTGATGTCTTCATTTAAAGGAACTATATACGATATCCCAAAAAAAGACGGAACTGAGGCAACTTACTCTGGGGCGAAGAGAAGACCTTTTTATATTTTAATTATTGGGAATGATAGAGAAATCGTGGATATAAAAAATAAAATTATTAAACAAACGCTCGTTGATTATGATGAAAAAAATTATAAATTTTCAATTATTACCAGTAATTTAATTTCTTATAATTTAAATAATCAAAAATTTTTCAATAATAATACTTTTTCAATATTACAAAACACAGATGTAAAAGTTGCCAATTATAGTAATTTGCCAACATATAATTTTAGCATATCAAGAAAAAAAAAAAGACTTACGTTTGATGTGCCTTTATCAAAATTTTTAATTCAAGACTCAAATGGAATTTCTGAATATAAAATTATTGAAAATATATGGTCTACAAAAAATTGTAATAAATCATGGAGCAAGTTCAAAGAAATTCAATATAGTGATGTTTCAGCATCAAATGAAAATTTAAGTGTAAAAATCTTTGGAACAAAAAATTTGGATAAAATGTTCTATGGTAGGCAATATTTTGTACAAGTCTCAGTTATAGCAAATAAAATAGGTAATAATAATGAGAACGTATTTTTAGAATGGGATATTGAAGAGCAGGCTATTGAAGATTTTAAAAATACAGAACCTGCTGATTTCAAAACATTGAATTTAAAAAAAATTTTAAGAGTACTAAACAGTGTAGCAGAGGAAGAATTTAAACCCACTTTGATAGCTGCATTAAATTTACAATTCGATTTGGAAAAATGAAAATAAAATATTTAATCAAATCACTAATTTATCCTGGAATTATAGCTGCAGTTTTTGGGTTTATAAGTATTTCTTTTTCAACTCTATTGTTCAGCAATCCCGTGGAAGGTGGGACAATTAATTTTTTAGGTAATCATATAATTACTGATGAGATAGAGTCTCAAGGGACCCCACTTGCAGATGCGGCTGGGCCCGTTTGCAATGTATTTGGTTATTCAATTGTAACTAGTTTAGCTACTACTTTAATATTTGGTTTTGGATGGGTAGTGATTTCACATTTTTTAAATGTTGACGGGCCAGGCAAATCAAAAATTTACAGTATATACTGGATTATTAATTCAGCTGTATTTACTGCCATATTAATTATTTTATGTACATTCGTTTTTTTTAGTGGAGACTCTTTTTTAGGTTCTCAATATATATCTGGTGAAGGAGCATTTACATTAACAATTGGCTTGTCAGTTTTTTATGTATTAATGTATTATTTAATTGTTTTGTTAGGCACTGCTAGACATAACAGAAGCTCAGTCTTTTTAGCTTTTAAACTTCCAGGTAACTTGTAATGAAAAATTTTTTAATTTCTATTGGTGGTACTGGAGCTAAATGTTTAGAAGGTATTTTGCATTCTTGTATTGCTGGACTTGGTCCTGAACATCTTTGGGTTGGTATGGTAGATCAAGACCAAGCAAATGGAAATGTCAGTAAATCTAAAATTTTATTAAATAAATATATTGATTTAAGAGAGCGCTTAAGAACAACGGGAAAAGATGATGTTAGTATTGAAAGCGATATTTTTAAAACTCAAATAACAGTAAATAAAAATGATGCTTTGTGGTTACCATTAAAAGATGCCGATCCTAAGTTATCCGAAGTTATTAATTATGCACTATTAAAACCTGAACTTAAAGGTTTGGTTGATTGTTTATACGATACTCAGGAAAGAGAGCAAAATCTATCAGAAGGCTTTAGAGCAAGACCGAATATAGGGGCTGCTGCAATGCTCGCGTCAGTTAATGAACAAGATGAGTCTTTTTGGCAAAATATTTATTCAGCACTTGAAAAGGCAAGAGGCGGAGAAGAGGTTAGAATATTTTTAATTAGCTCTATCTTTGGAGGAACAGGGGCATCTGGTTTTCCAAATATTGCAAGAAAAATTAAAAATATCCAAAATGATATGAATGTAACTGGTAATGTTCATATCGGTGGAGCTCTTTTGTTACCTTACTTTAATTACAAAGTTCCAGATGATTTTAATGAAATACATGCCTCACCTGATGAATTTTTAGATCAAACACGCGGTGCATTGGAATATTATTCAAAGTTATTTCAGCATCAAAAGATTTTTGATCAGGTTTATGTTGTAGGATGGGAGCCTTTAATGAAATTAGATAATTTCAAAATTGGTGGAAACTTACAAAACAACCCTCCACTAATTCCAGAATTATATGGAGCATTAGGAGCACTAAGATTTTTTGACGAAGAAAACAAGATGTTAGGCAATCAACAAATCTTACATATAGGAAAAAGTGAGGATAATGAATTTAGATGGTCTGATCTTCCCAATATCTCATCTAAAATTGATGCAAAAGAGAAAATTGTTCAACTCTTTAAATTTGCCTATTCATATCATTGGTTATTTGCTCCATCTTTAACAAAGCGTAATTGGAAAAAATTTACAAATGAAAATTGGTTTAAAAGACATTTAAATCGTAGTGATGTAAATCTAGGTACTGAAGAAAAGCAAGCATTATTGAGTGATTTAAAAGAGCTATCTATAGATGTCATTAAATGGTTATCTGACTTGAATTTATCTTCAGAGAGAGGATCAGGTCAAAAGTTTAATCTTACAGATGCTCGTTCAATTGTTAATTATGATCCAAAGCAATTTAGCGATAGGATTAAATTAAGTGAAAACTTAACGAATGAACAAAAGAAGCAGTTTACGGACTTATTTTATGACAGTTACAATAGTTCATTAAGAGATGTGATGGCAAATTTAAGTTATTTAAAAAAAGTTAAGGAGCAAAGTGGTTTAGGTAGTTTTGTTGATACGCTATTTAGATCTTGTATTTAATTATGGTTAAAAAATTACTTCCGCCGCTTCACGAAGCTAACCAAGTACCAAACTTATCCTCATCAGGCGAATGGAAAGTTGAAGATTATAATTTTTTAGCTCAATTAGCGAATGGATTAAAAATTCCAAAATCTGACAATATTCATACCGATTTAAATTCTGTACCTGATGTTTGGGCAAGATTATTAATTGTAAGGAATGGATTATTAAACGAAGTTAAAACCACCATTAATGAATGGAGAGGCACTTTAGCGCTTGTTGGATTAGCTCCATATTACAGTCATGTTTATAAACTTTCTTCAAAGATCATTAATTTGAATGAGTTAAAAAATAATCCTTTTTCAGTTGCTGCACAAGGTCAAAATGATTATAGGGATTTTGCAAAAATTTTAGTTGATGTACTTCCACAAGATACAATGGTTCAAGGACAGGATTGGTCAACATTAGGTTTGCTGGAATTTAACAACGATCCTATTGCAATATTTAATCCCTATACAATACTTGCAGCATCTAAAGATTATACAGGAGTAAAAAATTTACAAAACTTACCTTGGTATATTGATGGTTATTTGCAAAATCCATGTAAGTGCAAAAATATAACAAACGAGCATTATGCAATTTTAGGTCATTACTTGGAAAATTTAATCAATAGTATTTCAGGTGTAACAGCACAAAATACGCAAGTTTTAAATGCCGTTATGTTACAACTAAAGAATTTTAAAAATGATTGTCAAAGTTTAGCAAGTGCATCTCGAGTATCAGGGTATTCCAGACAAAATTTAAATTTAAACCTTCCTCCACAGCCAATTTATGATCGAGTAACCGACGTCTTTATTGGAGAAACAGGTGGAAAAGATAGTTTTGATCTAGGATTAACGCCAAGACCAGAGTTTGCCAATGAAATTAAAGGAGCTATTTTTGCTGATTTTAAAATTTCTCAATCGACTGGTAAATCATTATCTGAACTTATAGTATGGGATAATTATTCGTTAAACTCAATCAAACAACAACCTAAACTTCACGATGAAATTAGAACGTCATGCGCAGACAAAGGTTTTTTATATTTGCAGCCTGAGGATATTTTTACTGAAAAATTATGTATTTTTCCATCTGACGTCAGCTCGTTAAAGGAACACAGAAAATTAAATAATTACCAGTATGCATATCCAATCAAATCAAATTTTATGCTTTTTTATGAGCCATCAAAAATTATTAACAATTTTTCATTAATTGAGGATGGAGAAAACTATAAGGCTAGTATCATTCTTGAGCTGGTAAGTGGTAACGGAAATACTATTCGTTACAATTTAGAAAAATCTTATAAAGCAAAAGATATAGTAAAAAATAGAACTGTTCCTAATGCCTTTAGTTCTTGGCCTGATTTTGCAAGCGATAGTTGGGATCAGTATTATTTGTTTTACGATGGAAACAATCAAGTTAACATTGTTCCAAATAATATTTTTGCTGTTTCTGATATTAGAGATCGACTTCTTAAACTAAATGGTGCAGATAAAGTAAAATTCTGTAAAGATCTAGGAGATAACCACGTTACAGTAGGTATTGACGTTCCAATTGAAGAATCATCTACTGTGACTGAATTAAAAGTATTAAAATCTTCACCTGAAGCAGTTATGTGCTCAGTTGTAACTCAACAGAAAAGCCTTGATGTTGGTTTGATCATTTTTCCTAAACCTAAAAAAGTTAATGAAAATTCTAATCAATGGGCTATTGGAATTGATTTTGGTACTTCAAATTCATGTGTTTATTTTAAAGAGAATGCAAACGATCCTAAAGTTTTAAATTTTGATGAACATATTAATATTCCTTACATTCCAGGTAATACCCAGGATGATATTGACGAGATAGTACAAGCTCATAAAGAGTTTGTTCCTGCACAAAAAGTAGATATTCCCTTTATGACTATTCTTAGAGAAAGAGTTAACAAAGAGACAACTTTGGAAAATTATCCATTTAGAAGTAACTTTATTTATTACGTCGACCAGGTCTTGTTTGCTATTCAGGATTTGCCAGACAATCAAAGACCATTAAAATTTAATTTAAAATGGTCTCAAGCTGAGCAAGATAGGGTTAAAGTTCAGTATTTCTTATCCCAAGTAGTTCTTCAAGCAGCTGCTGAAGCTGCTGCAAAAGGTATTCGTAAAGAAAATTTAAGCTTTAATTTTTCATATCCAGAAGCCTTTTCAAATGATCAGTACAGAGCATTCAAGAGTATATCTAAACGATCAATTAATATTGCTTTTTTAAATGAAGAAGCAGTGAATTCTGTTGCAAAATATCGTCCTGAAAGTTTATCTAGCGCACTGTACTTTGCCTCAGGTCAAAAAACTTCTTTTACAGAAAATGTTGTGACTATTGATATTGGTGGTGGAACTTCAGATGTATCAATATGGCAAAATTTAAATTTAATATGGAGAAACTCTTTTCAACTTGCTGGTAGAGATGTTTTGATTAAATTTTTAAGTAACAATTTACCTCTAGTCCAAGAAATTTCAGGAAATGATGAGTTATTACAATCAACATTTGATGATTTAGAAACGATTAAGAGCGATGAAGAAAAAATTAAAAATGGTATTGAATTATTAGTGAATAGTCCAGAATTTTCAAAGGCTTTTTCTAGTAGATTTGAGATTGTAAGCGGTTCTGATACAGGAAAAAAATTAAGAGATGTAAGCGAAATAGCTCTTTCAGGCATCCTTTATTATATTTCCAATGTTATTAACCATCTTGTTGAAGCTAGAAATTTCGAAAAATCTTTATCTTCAGGTTTAAAAATTTGTTTAGGTGGAAAAGCTAGCTCTTTGTATAAAATTATTTTTCAAGATGAAGAAGAGCAAGCAGGTATTGCAAAGTTAGTTCAAAAAGCTACTAAAGGGGTATTTAAATCAATTTCATTTGAATTTACAAAATTTCCAAAACATGAAGTTTCTCATGGACTTTTAGTTAATACTGAAGGCGCAACAGATTTAAATGTAAAAGAAAAATCCAACGAAGTTGTTCTTGGTGAACAAATTACAATTGGTGGAAAATCGTCTTCCTTGTTATCTGAGCTCGATCCTGCTGAAAAAACTTGGAGAATAAGTAAACTTTCAGAGTTAGAAAGTTATTTAGAATTACTACAAGCTACATGCAAGATAAAACCGAATGTTACCACAAAGTTTAAAAATGATATGATTGGATCAATGAATGCTGAACTTGTAAATACAAAATCTAGATTACAAAAATTAATTGATGATAGCAAAGCGGGCGGTGGTGAAGTTTCTACAGATGAATTAATGAAAAATTCTGCAGTTACTGAACCATTATTTATAATTTCGATTAAAGAACTTATTTATAAAATTATAGAAAATAAAATTAAAATATAATGAGAAAAATTTTATTCACTATCTTTATTATTTTTATTAGTCTTTCAATAGTTTCATATTCTCAAGGTGAAACTAAATCTAAAGATGATAAAAAAATAGAAAATAAAGAAAAAAAAAATGACACAAAAATTAGTTTAAAGAATTTAAAAAGTAAAAATTATTGCGAAAATTTAACGAGCGGTACCCGAACTAGTGGATCAATTACTATTTATAAAAAAATTGACAAAGAAATTAGATCAAAATCCAAAAACCTGAGTAAATATTTTTGTTTAGATAAAGATAATACAAAATTATTTAAAAAAGCTTTTGAAAATAAGAAAAAAACTTTAAACGATAAAAAACTTAATTTTGATGATACCTTTCTTTTGAAATTTGAAAAAAGTATTAAATATAAAATACCAACTGATTATATAGATTTTGAACTTGCGGATAAAAAAAAAATACAAATATTAAATGCTACAGATATACAAGTTACTCAAAAGCTGACTGAAGAATTAACAAATTTTATTGTAAAAATTAACAATAAAAAAGAAGAATATGAAAAAAAATTTAATGATTACAATGATAAATTAATGATTTTTACAAAAGAGTTTGATGCCAAAATTCTTAATTTAAATAATTTCGTATCATCTATGCCAAACCCTGCACCAAAAGACTATGCTGTAAAAAAAGATTTTGTAGAAAAGTTTCTTCAAAACTACAAAAAGAAATATGATGATTTAAAATTATTTGAGAAAAAATTAGCCAAAAATATAGATAGATATAATAAGCTTATTGATGAAATTGAAGAAAAGAAAACATCTTTAGATAATTCAAAAAAGAATAGAAAAAAAATTGCGGACTATTCACGACAAGAAAAAGATTTAAATGATATTGAAAAAGCGTCTAAAGAATTGGAAAGTAATCTTGAAAAATACTTATTAAATATCAGTGAATTAGACAAAGATTCAGATGATCAGATAAAGTATACCGTAGTTGAAGAAAAGGGTTTTTTTGAAAGTTATGGAAGTTATTTAGTTTCTGTTCTTTCTTTTATTTTCTTTATTTTGTTTGTTGTTTTTTTAATTATGTATTTATCAACTTCAAAAAAAGTTAAAGAATTAAAGGATTTCCAAGATAAATTACTTGATCAGATTGATGATTTAAAAAAATCCTCAAGCCAACAATTCTCAAATTTAGCTTCAAATTTAAGTCGGTCAAATGTGTCACAAAGGAGAGCATCTAGTTTATCTAGAGACTCAAAAAAATCAGAGTCAGTTAAAACAAATCCTTATGAAGAAGTTATATCTGATTATTTAAATACTTTAGATAATTTTGAATTAGTAGCGTCTTTTTTATCAAAGTGGAAAGCTAAAGGTTTTTCTAGAAAGGAAAGACAGGATGGAGGAAAAACAATTATTGTTCCTTCCCAAAGGTCATTTGAAAAGGCTGAAATTTGGGTTGTTGATCTTCAGGATCAATCAATTGCATTGCCAGGAATAGCAGTTAAACAAAATATGTCGACCTACATGAATCTTGATTTTGAGAAAGCCCAAAGAGATTTCAGAGGAATATTTGATGTAGCATCAGGTTCAATATTTACCTGTAGAATGAATGCCAAACTACAGAAAATTGGCCCAACATATGTTGTTTCACAAAAAGGTAAAATAGAATTTCCAGGTTAAATAATGATTTATATTTTCAAAAAAGAAAATGGTGAACAATTAAAAGTAAACTCAATAGACTCCGTAAAATCATTAATAAAGGACGGTATCATAAAAAAAACTACTCAAGTTAAAAAAGGTTTAAGAGGGAAATGGCAATCAGTAACAGAAATCGAAGAACTTAAAACATTATTTTCACAAACAGAAAAAGAAAATGTGAAAGAAATATTAGACGAGAATATTGTTGAAAAAACAACTTTGGAAGAGGTGAATAAAGTTGTTGAAGAAAATGTAGATGAACAAGTAGATAAAGAAATCTTCTCAAGACCAAAATCTAAAACTAAGACTAAAAAAAAACGAGTTACTAAAAAAGAAAAAAAGGTGGAAGAAGATAAAATTATAAATGAAGAGATTGTTGACGAAGTAGAGACTCAGGTAGCTGTTTTGGAAAATAGCATTCAAAATCAAAGCAAAGTAGTTGAAGGTTATAGTGGTGAAAATCATACGCCATTAGAAAAATTATCATTGATGCTGGGGTATGCATTGGGTATTTTTGCTTTTGCCGATTTTGCATTATCTTGGGTTGGCATTAATATTACACCTTTTCTTCCTGGACCTATATCAAAAGTCTCTCCTTTAATTATTGGAGCAATTGCTTATGGACTTGTTAGTGTAGGCTCAAGATCGTTAAACGATAATTCAGAAAGATATGATGAGGAAATTTATGATGAAAATCAACCTGCTTCTATAAAAGAAAAAAAAATTATAGATGACTTTAATTACAGTCCTGATCCAGAATTAATTAAAAAATCGAAAAAAACTAATCAGACTTCAATATATGCTTCATTTGGAGCTGCTGTTTTTTGTTTTATGGTATTAGGTCTTTATTCATCTGTTGATAAGGTTGAAGTAAAAGATCAATATACTATTAAAAAGGAAAAACCTTCTTTTGCTTTATTTGATAAATTTAAAAAAGGTAAGGATTTATTTAATAAGAAAAAGTTTAATAAAGCGAAAATCGTTTGGTTAGAATGTGCCAATAAAGGTAACAGTAATTGTATGTATGGAATGGGTTTGCTTTACCAAAGAGATGACAGATTGGGTAAAGATCTTCAAAAAGCTAATTCTTGGTTCCTAAAAGCTGCAAACAAGGGTCATGGAAGAGCTGCATACAATGTTGGTATAGCCTATTTTAATGGTGATGGTTTAACTTTAGATTTATCATTAGCTGAAAAATATTTTGTAATATCTCATAAAAAAGGCATTATTCAAGGAACTTACGCGTTGGCAATTCTTCTAGCTAAAAAGGATTATTCAGGAAAAAACGATGAAAAATCTTTTTATTACACTAAAATTGCTGCTGACAAGGGAGTTATAGATGCTCAATTTTTAGCTGGAATAGCTTTGTTAGGTGATGACATGGGTGCAAAAAAAAATTATAAAGAGGCACTCAAATATTTAAAGCTTGCTTCAGAGCAAGGAGATTATGAGGCACGTTATTGGATCGGAAGAACGTATGCTTATGATGACAATCCTGACAAAGATATTTCTAAAGCAATCAGCATTTTAGAAGAAACAAAAAAATATAAAGTTAAAGACAGTTATTTAAGATTATCTATACTTTATTTAAAGCAAAAACAGTACAAAAAAGCGATTGATGTAGCAGTAGAAGGATCAAATTTGGGTGATGATAAGTCTCACGAAATGTTAGGATTATATTATTTGTGGGGTGAACGTTCCGTCATTCCACGAAATTTGGTACAATCCACAAAGCACTTTATTATTGCAAATAAAATTAAATATAATTCTAAAACAGCTGATCGTGTGTCAGAAAATATGAGTAAGATGAGCTCATATCAAAAAGAACTTGCAAATAATTATGCGGATAAATGGCTTAAAGACAATAAGAGCATTTTAAATGAAGAAAAATTCTATAAAAGAAAAAAAGATAATAAATTATCTAATCCAATCAATCACTCGCCTAAATAAATCATAAAAAAATATAGCGCCTAAAAGTGGGAAGGTTAAAAACAAAACAGATTTTGTACTTAGTATCCCTTTAAAAATAATCCCGGTTAACATTATCCAAAAACTAGGAAAGAAAACACAGAACGACAAAACACAAAAAGACATAAAACAAGCAAAGAAAAAAAATAATAAATGCTGTTTATTATCAAACCATACTTCACCAAAACTTAAAAAATGCCAGGCTAACTTAAAGTCAAAAATTGATTGGCTAAGCGGCTCAATAAACCAAAAAAAGAAACCAGGAAACATCATTAACCACCGAAACCAGAGAGGGCCAATGAACGATGCTTGTGTTATAAGTTTTTTGTTAATTTCCTTAATGATCTTCATTGTGAATTATAGTGTTCCAAGTGCTTCTACCTTCTTTAAATTTTTTTAATTCCTTTTCGTATTCTTTTCTCATGAAGTAATCCGCTGCGGCTCCTACTGCAAAACCAACATAACTAAGTGTTATGCCAGTTCTTTCATCAATCACTAGTCCTAACACACCAACAAAAACACCGAGAATTACTCCTGAGATAAACCAACCTTTATCGTAAGTTAATCCAAATAATTTATTGTCGTTACAATATGCTTCTGTAAACTTTTGATTTAATTCGTACTGCTCTAACTTTTTAGTCATCTCAATTACTTCGCCAAACTGCATAAACACAAAAAGTATAAATCAAAAAATATCCCAATGAACAATATGATATTATTAAATAAAAAAACGTAAATATATAATGCATAAAATTATAATTAATGGCTCTTGGTAGAAGAATATTTGTACCTTGTTCAAATACCGGGTCAGGTAATACGTATGCATAAACCTTTCCTATTGTATAAAAATCATAACCTAAAAGATTTGATGAAAGTTCAAAAGCTGTAAGAGCACCCCATATAACCATTAAATAAGAAAATGGTCCTAAGATCTTATATATTTCCGTGTGTTTAAATTCATTATGTATGTTTTTTTCGGATTTTTTTATCCCTTTAGTTTTTAGAAAAATTTTTTTAAAGTAGTAGTAAGGTATAGCTATTGCGCAATAGGCTAAAAACAATAACATCAATATCCCAATACCTAGAATTAAATTATCAATAATCATTAACTGTTTTGTCTATACCTAAATTTTCTGCAGGCAGATTGTTTGTAAACAACAAACCCACAACCAGGATTGTTAAAATTTTTTTCTAACAGACTTATCATTTTGCTCATTTTTTAAAGGTACAATTACCTTTTCGCCATTTAAATTAATTATTCCATAAATATTATAATGATATCTCGAACCCATTCTCCCAGGTCTATTGATCCGCTCAATAAGTTTAATTGATAAAAATTTTTGGCTTATATTTGGAGCTAATTTTAAACCTCTCTGAATATCTATTGTTTTTATAACTTTATAGCCATCGTATGTACCTATAAAAGGACCAGTGACATATGTTTCAGGATTTTTGCTTAAACAATCAGATACATTTTTGGTTAAAGATATTTCCTCATTTGGAGAACTCCAACCTGTTTTAATCGTGTTTTTTAAAGGAACCTCCTTATTTAAAAACAAACCTATATTTTTTATAAAATTTTTAAATTTTGGATCTGCATGATCTCCTTTTTTATTAAAATATTTTTCATAAAATTCTTCATAATTATCTCCAGAATACCATTCATACACCAAACACTCTGGAATGATAAATTTACCATCAACTTTCCAAGCATCTAATTTTTTGCTTTCTAATACTTCTCTCGCTCCAACATTTAATTCAAGAACAAACAAGCCCAGAACCATGATCCCTAAAAGCTTTTTCATTTATTTAGGATCAAATGTTTTATTATATTTTAAATCACTTTGACTCAAAACGTTTCCCCAACATCTTCTACAATTCATATCTAAATCAAGTAGGCGTGCCATATTTTCTTTGCTATATCCTAATTTTAGAAGTTCATTATTTTCCTTTAACAATTTCGTGATATCAATATCACCTAAAATTCGGGCATGATTTAAATGATTAAATTCTGGCCTAGTAGGCAATTCGTTCATTAGGAAATTAAGGAAGTTTGCATTTCTTGCAAGGCCATTCTTATACTCATTTTCTGAACCTGTATTTATTTTATCTCTTAACCATTTAAACATAGTTTAAATCAATACCAGTATTGTTAAAGTTTTTTATAATTTACACATTCCTAATCCAACATCAATAGCAGAACGATTTTTTGTCAAGTCCCAGGTATTAGATAAATTAAGAAAATATTCAGATGGATCGAATTCATCAACTTTAACTAAATCAATAGTGGTCTTCATAGCAACTCTTTTAAAATTATATCCATCAATTGATCTTTCCCCGCCTATTTGGATTATCACTATTTGAGTTTTTTTTGCTCTGTCAATTTGTTCTTGTGTTAAGTCTAACGGAGCATTTTCTACATTTTCGAATGCTGATGTCACTCTAACAATCAATGCACTTAGAGGACCCATTCCATTTATTTTTATAGGTATCTTTTGACCTAATATTTTATTTAAATCATGTTTTCCGTTACTTATAATTGAAAATAAAATAATCATTTTTTCGCATTTATTTTTTTCTTTGAGAAGCGCATAGATAAACTTATCACCAAAACTTTTTTCACCATTAATTTCAGCTCTTACAGCGTTATCGTTACTAGTAAATTTCCATTTGTTTTCTGCGTAAGCATTCCCGCTCGATAACAAACCCAGAACCATGATTGTTAAAAGCTTTTTCATAAGTTATGAGGTAGACATTATTTGTTACTGACCCTTGCCTTCATAATTTAGATCTTCACCCTCCGCATAAGCTTTGCATACAGTTTCTTTAACTTTTATGGAGGCCATTCTATTGCGTTGGTGAAAACCTCTTGCTTTATGGGCCTTTGTCATTTCATCATAGCAAATTGCATATTTTGTAGCATCAAATGAATTTGCTTGGGACGTAAAAATTATTAATAAAGCACTTGGTAAAAACATTATGAGTTTTTTCATCTAGGAGATTATAGGACATATGGAATAATTTTTATAATATTTTTTTCAGGTTTAAGATATGAAGCCGTTAAGTTTTTGAAGGTTAACTATCTGCAAAAGTCCAATATATATACATGTATATGATACCTCTTATGTCTCCACCAGGACATGCATTAAACGGACTCAGAAACGTTTAAGAGTCCATGGGACCTCTACGGGGACCCAAAGACCCCTGGCAAGATCGCAACGCGTACACGGGCTTATAGAGTCCATTAAACACCGCCCGCGGCGAGCGGCCTAGCGAGCCGTTGCGCGACCTAGCGCAACACATAGCGGGCCTTGTGGAGTCCGTCCAGGACGACTCTAATCGCGATTTTTTAGACTCTAGAATTGAGTTTGTATTTGGTTAGGCTGACAAAATATTTTCTAACAGGGAGTAAAACACATGTCAGCCTAACTTATATGAAATCAAGCTGCTGGCTCAAGAGGCCTTGGCCTTGTGTCAAGCTCATCTTGATCCCAGGGGACAAATCTAAAGTTTGAAAATTTCATATGACAGCGATTTAAATAAATATTATTAAGATTACATATAAATTTTATGAATCTTTTATGAAAATTTTTTTTATACTTTTATTTGGTTTCATGTGTAGCAATCATACCTTTGCTAAAACAAAATTTTCTGACGTAGAAAAAGCTTTAAAAGAAGATGGATATGGAAAGGCAATTCCAAAAAGTTTTCATATTTTAAATTCACCTAAAGCAGTCAATCCTGTGTCTGTAAGTGATTTTTCAATTGTTGGAAAAAAATCAATTAGATTTGAGTCTAATAATGGCGAATGTGGAAAGGAACCAAATTGGAATGATTGTACAAATGATAGAGAGCGTACAGAGTTATATTATCACAAAAAACTTTGGAAAAAAGAACGTTGGTATCGATTTTATATATATTTTCCAAAAGACTATAATTCTGTAGCACCTGCAAAAATGTCATTAATACAATGGAAAAGACATAATCCATCAAAAGTATTAGTGATGTTTCAGCATATGCACGCTGGATTAACTTTTAATAGAAATGGAGATTCTTTTAAAAACTCATACATCGTACTAAAGCGTAATGAAGAATTAATAGGAAATTGGACAGAAATTATTTTTAATACGAATTGGCATCCAAAATCGGAAAAAGGTTTTATGAAAGTTTGGATTGATGGAAAATTAAAAATAGATTTTAAAGGTATCTCTAATACTAAAAGGGGGACAGAATTAAGTTTAAGATATGGTTTGTATTCTTCTTTTATTTCTCGATATAAATCTGCATTTGAAACACAAACTATGCCTCAAAGGATTATTTTTTTTGACGGAGTTAAAGAGGAGAATAGTTGTGAAAAACTCGTAGGATCATATCAATGTCAAAAACTAGTATCCCAAACAGTAAATGAATATGAATTTTTTAGAT
Source organism: Pelagibacteraceae bacterium AG-359-E06 (assembly GCA_003280495.1). Taxonomy (GTDB): domain Bacteria; phylum Pseudomonadota; class Alphaproteobacteria; order Pelagibacterales; family Pelagibacteraceae. The sequence goes on along the minus strand of QCET01000005.1, from coordinate 29,570 downwards.
ATAGTGGAGCTAAAAAACTTGAAATAAATGCAATAAGGAGATTTCCAAGTAGCATTTTAGAATAGCTGGAATAATTACCAAATTATTTATTTCTACCCAGTTATTTAAGTATTCAACCAAAATCATCACACCCTCAATGCATTGTCATACGTAAGGTTTATAAATAGACTTAATTTCTTATCACAAACAAGTGCTGGTCTGGATGTTTATGCAATAGAACCATTACCAGAAAATCATAAATTACGATTTTTACCAAATGTTTTGTTAACCCCTCATATTGGATATGTAACATTGGACAATTATGCCAAGTGGTACAACCAAATGGCAGAAGGTTTGCAAGCTTTTTTAGATGGTCAACCTATAAGAGTTTTGAATTAAAAAAAATTGTAATATATTTATAAAATTATTTATGATAATTTTAATCAATGAGATTTACAAGATTATCACGTTTTCTGTTAGCAATAATTTTGATATTTTTCTCTGTATTGGGAATTGTCAAACAATCTGATGATTTTGAAATTTTAAAGTCTTTACCTCAGTTATCATTTAAACCAGAATTTAAAATCGCAGTAGTTATTAATAAAAAGTCAGAAGAAGACTTTATGGCTCTTCAGGGTATAAAAGATCAACTATACGAAACTAACAAGAAAAATAAAAATTTTAAAATTGGCCTGGATATTTACCAATCCAAAGAAGATCAAGAAGATGCCGATGATCTTTCTCTTGAAATTGGGAATTCTGGTAAATATGTTTCTGTAGTTGGTCACTCAGGATATCGTAATTCAAAAACATCTGCAGATAATTATTTAGTTACAAAAACACCTTTTATATCAATACAAGAAAAACATTTTAACCTTACACAATTTAATCCTTGGGCTCATAGACTAATTTATAACGAAGAATTATTATCAGATTTTATTACTGCTTTTTTAAAAAAACTTGGAGATATCGAAAATTTTTATGTTGTGACTGATGGATCTGGACTTAGTCCAGCCTTTGCAAATTTTATTAATCAAAAGATTCCTAATAGAGTACTGTTAGAAGGTGACGTTAAATCATCATTAAGCAAGATTATAAAAACAAATACTTCAGCAATTTTGTTATCTGGAAGCAATAAATTTAATACAGAAATCGCAAATCAACTAATCAAGTATGACACTAAAATTCTAGCAATTGAGGATTTCATTCCCCAAGTACAAAAAATATTAAAAACTAGTGAACCTGTTGCTACATTTTATGTGTTTAGTCCATTTGCTTTTGATTTAGCTAATCAGAAAGCGAGATTACAATATCAGTCATTTTTAAAAAATAACAAAAAACCGCCAACGTGGGGTTATTTTTATGGTCGAGCAGCTATAGAAGTCATATCAAATGGTTTGAATAATAAGATTAATGAAATCCTATCTATAGATAAGAATAAGAGAGTTAGTTTTGCAAGGGAAAAAATTTTAGAAAAATGGTCAAATGCAATATCAATTTCATCCTCTATAAAGACATCAATTGGTCCTATATATTTTGATCCTGATGGAAATGCTTTTACATCAATTTTCACATTGACGAACGAAGCTGATTACTTGACCGTATCAAGTGAACAGGTTTTAATTAATTCAGATACGGGTTTGTTATCACCTGTTGATGTTATTTTTGTCAATACTGATATTATCGAAGTACTAAAAGTCGATGATGATCTTGACCGGTCTAAAGTCAATATCTCTATTGATTTTGCAACAAAGTCTAAAGCAGAAATTTTTGATGAAATAAAAGTTGGAAATGTTTTAATAGAAAACAAGAAAAAAAATTTCAAGTTCAGCCAGGCCAATGGCTGGAGCACTTTAGCTGGTGAAGTTGAGATTGATGCAAAAAGGATATCAGGTGCAACTGATGAAAAGTCTGGCATGGATAAATTGCAAATTGATATCAGACATTCTTTTATGGATGTAGACGAGTTAGTTTTGGTCCCAAGCAAACTTCCAAATCCATCAAGAATGATTAGATCAGGCAAAGACGCAAAGTTGCTAGAAACTAGCCAAAAGTCTCACAATTTTTTAGTAATTACGGGTTTTTCATCCAAATCCCAGGGCTTTGATAAAAGACAATTTTCACAGTTAGGATTTGTTTTTAATATTTCTCCTGAATGGAGATCGGCTACCGAAAATTCATCAAAAATTCTAATCCTTTTTTCTTTTATGATCGGAATAATTCTTTCGGGTTTATCAATATTTTTTGGGGTATTAGAAAAAGGAAGAAATTATCTTGGTGAAAAATCCGCAACGATTGGAACTTTATTACTACTCACAAATTTATTATTAGCAAAATTTATTTTTTTTGCAGGGTGGATACATTTTGATACAGATTTTTCTACGGTAGTTGTCGATAAAACCATTAATGCAGGTATAGTTTTTGCATTAGGTAATATATTAATTGAAAATTTAAATAAATATTTCAGAAAAATTGAGATTGAAACTAAACTACCAGTTCCTGGAATTGTAAAAACTTCATCAAATATAGGTATTTCGTTATTAATAATTTCAGCAGTAGTTTTTGTGATTTTAGAAGTAAATCTTACACAGGTTTTGGCGACTTCTGGTATTATTGTTTTTATTTTAGGTTTTGCATTGCAAACTTTAATTTTAGATTTTTTTGCTGGCTTGATGATAAATGTTGAGAAACCATTTAAAATTGGTGATTGGATTGAAATTAGAGCCTCACGAGCTGCAACCGCAGCTGTTATATATGGTAAAGTAACAAACACAAATTGGAGATCAGCGACAATTCTTACTCGAGATGGAAATGAAGTAACGATACCTAATAGCGTTGTTTCAACTCAGTCGATTACCAACTTTTCCTCTCCATCACCCATTACAAGAATTACTGTAAAATTTACTGTAGAAACTTTTGATAGCAAAGATTTAGAAAAACTAATTTCTGAATTAAAACAAAAACCTGATGATAATATTATTCTTAAAGAAAAAGGATCTAAAATAATTACCAATGAAGTTTTGAGCTCTGGTATACAAGTAGAAGCGCAAATGTGGTTTAATATTAATAATCATTCAGATGATGCAGCTTATACAGCGGTAACAAATTTTGTGACAGAAAGCATGAAAGCTTGCAATTTAAACTTTGCAGTGCCAATTTATAAATACCAAAATATTTAAATTAATTATGAGATTATTACTTTATATTCAACTAATGTCTTAAAAGATTAATATTTATTTGATAAAACAAAATGTTGACAAGATATTTGCTAACAGTGGATAAACACATGTCAGCCTAGCTTATATGAAATCAAGCTTTGGTTAGGCTGACAAAATATTTTCTAACAGGGAGTAAAACACATGTCAGCCTAAATTATATGAAATCAAGCTGCTGGCTCAAGAGGCCTTAGCCTTGTGTCAAGCTCATCTTGATCCCAGGGGACAAATCTAAAGTTTGAAAGTTTCATATGACAATTACTTAAATAAACATTATTAAGATTTTATATAAAGTTTATTAATCTTTTATGAAAATTTTTTAGACTCTAGAATTGTTATTTTACGTAAGTTTTTATTTTATTTTTTGCACTGCAATTGATGCAGCCAATGTAAGCAAATGTTTAGTTTTTATTCACAAAGATTCTATTTTGTCGGTGCTATGTCGTGACAATTATTTTGTGGATTCACAAGGAGTCTAATATATGCTAAAGTTTACGTACCAAATGAGCAACTGAGAATATTGGTTTACCTGGTTTGGGACCAGAGGGTCGCAAGTTCAAATCTTGCTGCCCCGACCATATTTCAACGCGGTTCTCCGCATGCTCTATAACTTTTGGAAGAATTTAGAAAGTTATATTTTAGTTACCTTTTAAACCTTTTGGAGATTATTTGTAGGTGCAATGTAGGTGCAGAAATATAGTTTCCGTGATGTTGTTCTATGTGGGCAAATTTTTTACATTAAAACTGTAAGTTCTATGGTTCATAATGTATATTTTAAAATAATTTCTTTATGCGGGATGATGATTTAAAAAATTTTATAATGACTGAAGAGCAATTAAAGAACGAAGATCAGTCAATTTTTGAGTCTAAGAATTTTCAATATTACAGAGATAATATTTTAGAATTATTTAAAAACACTCCATATAAAGTTAAATTTAATATCATCAAAAAAATAGATAAAACATTACTCAGCAGGATTAATCATAGGACAGGCACTAAAAAATTACATACATTGGATTATTGGCATAAATTGCCGTCAAGAAAGAAGGATCTAACGAAATTTGAAGAAATGATGCTTATACTAAGATTTGCTAAATGTAAGTTTGCCTTAGATGATTTTACAAAAGAAGAGGCTAAGAAAAAGTTTAAAAATAAATTTAGAGTAATAGACTAGCTCGCTTAATGGTGAAACAGAAATTGACACTTTACGATTATACAGAATTATTAGTATTTACTGCGTGCTCCTTTTTAGTACTTTTGATTTTAGATTTAGTGGTTGGATACGAAGATAGTATCGGGTTTGGTTTATTGCATGAACATTTTTACACAAAACCCCTTGATGATTGTAGGGTAATTACTGATCATACTTATAAGGATATTCACTATGGAGGTTATGTAAGCTGGTTAAAATTGTTTGGACTAAAAGCTTTTTACTCATGGATAACTTTAGCTTTTGCATTTCCATTATATTATATAATAGGCATTAGATTTTTAAATAAATATTGCACTAAATTGAAAACATCTGAAGATGATTATGATAAATATGATACAAGCCCAGTAAAATGGAATATTTTTGGATTAATATATTTAATTTTAGTAGTTTGGCTTTATGACTTAATCGTTTATTATATTTCAAGTTTATATTTTGGTGAAATCTATAATTGTCTCGATATAATACAATATGTTCAGGAATCCCATGAATTTAAAAATTAGCCTAATTAAATCATCTTCAAATCTTACTGCCCCACCATCAAAAGTATTAAAATTTGTGTTAAGCTATTTTGATGAAAACTGATTTTAAAAAAAGATTTAATTATTTATCAAAAAAAACTAAAAAAGAAATTATCTTTAATCTTAAGTTTTTTCCAGATGCAATTTTTTTAAAAGAATTATTAAGCAGAGTCGACGAAATAATTAAAGTAGGAAAATTATCAAAAAAAAAATCAGATTTTAAAAAATTATATTCAAACGTATCAGATATTTCTTTTGAACATGATGACTGGATGTTCGATGGTAGATATTATACAAAAAATATAAAGAAACCATTTATTGATCATGATTTAAAAAACAAAAAAAGTGATAGAATATATGCAGAAGCTGAGTGTGGTGATTTGTTTCTTAGAAAAAGTGTAGATTCTTCAAATGATTTATTGTTTTTAATAAAAAAAAATAAAAAACTATTTGAGATTAGAAAGAATAAAATAAAATATTTTAATTTAGAGTTAAGTTATACTTATCCAAATAATGATGAAATTGAGAAATTAGAAACAACACAAAAATTTGGTCATTATTTAAGGTTTAATAGATTGAATTGTGTAGCAATGTCTTTTAACCACTACTCAGATAAACGTAATAAACTAATAGTCCCAGTTGATTTACTGAATATAAAATTGGATTTTTTGAAAAATTTTATTAAAAATTTAAATAAGCTGAAAGAAATTGATATACAAGATCTTAATTTTTATAGAGATGAAGATTTTTATAAACATTCTGTAAACCAACCTTTCGTTAACAGTGATTATTCATATGATTACATAAATAATGTTTTAAAAAATCCTAATTTTTGTAATTATAAATATAAAATAAATAATAAAAGTCTGATAAAAAGGAAATTAATAAATTTAAATTATCTGAGAAATATTGTTGATCCAAAAATTCCAATAAAAATTGAGACATTTCTATTTGAGAAAAATTCTATTGATTATGGTTCTAAACTATAATCAGATTCAAGATATGAAATCATTAAGTTTTTGAAGGTTATTTATTTTGTAAGTGCAATGTCGTGACAATTATTTTGTGGATTCACACGGAGTCTAATATATGCTAATGTTTCCAAACCAAATAGGCCATTGAGAATATTGGTTTACCTGGTTTGGGACCAGAGGGTCGCAAGTTCAAATCTTGCTGCCCCGACCAATTTTATGAATAAAAACATACGTCAATATGCTTTACATTCTTTAACAGAGTTTATTAACTCTGATTTAAAAGAATACTCAAGTAAAAGAAATTACGATTATGGTCCAAATAATCGAAAAAATACCTCGAATTTATCCAAATTTATTACTCATGGAATTTTGACTGAGAAAGAAATTATAAAACACTCATTGGCAAAATTTAAGTATGAAGTAATAGAAAAATTTATTCAAGAAATTTTATGGAGAATATACTGGAAGGGTTGGTTAGAAAAAAGATCAGCTGTATGGAGTGATTATTTAAAAAATTTAAATAAATTAAAAAAAGAGTTAAATTGTGACCAAAACTATACTAACGCAATTAATGGTAATACCGACATTCCTTGCTTTAATGACTGGATACATGAATTAAAGAAATATGGATATCTTCATAATCATACAAGAATGTGGTTTGCTAGTATATGGATATTCACTTTAAAATTACCTTGGGAACTTGGAGCTGAAATATTTATGAAATATCTATACGATGGTGATTATGCATCCAATACGTTATCCTGGAGATGGGTTGCAGGTCTACAAACAAAAGGAAAGCATTATGTTGCTCAGTCATGGAATATACAAAAATTTACTAATAATAAGTACAGTAATATTAAATTAGTGGAAAACCCATTACCAATGAATGAAAATCAGATTTATAAAGAGGCTTTTTTAGATTTTCAAAACATTGATGTTAAGCAATATGAAAATTTTGTAATATTTGAAAATAATTTATCAGCTGAGAATTTTGATTTATTTTTAGATTTTAAAAATATATTCATTGTAAAAAACGTAAATCATAGAAAATTAGATTATGACAAAAAAGTTATGGATTTTAAAACAAAGTTAATTGAGGATCAGTTGTCAAGAATTGAGAATATCAAGCCTGTTCAAATAATTGATATTTCAGAATTAAAAAAAATTGATATATCAATGTCAATTTCATTGTATCCTAATGTTGGAGAGAATTTGGATTATCTTATTAAAAATAACATTCAAATTAAATTTATATATAGAACGATAGATTTAGTATCTTATCAATTTTGTAATAAAGGTTACTTTAATTTTAAAAGAAATATTCCATTTATACTTAAGAAAATAGTTGCTTAAATATTAATGATCTAATTGTAAATGGTATAAAAACGTATTAAATGTATCGATGTTTAATTTTTTAAAATCAGATAAATTAAGTAAATCAAAATTAAAAATTATTTCTGGCTACAATTTTAGATATAGGAATGTTGGAAAGCACTCTGAAAAAACTATTATTAAATATGCTAATTATTTCAAATTTGATTATGAAATTATAAAAAATATTAAATTTGAAAGACACTTTTATTGGTTAAAAATCAAAGCAATTATTGACAATTTAAAATCAAAAAAATACGAATATATTTTTTGGATTGATGCTGATGCTTTCTTTTGTAAATATGAAAATATTTTAAAACATATAGATAAAAAAAAACATATTCATATAGTGAACCATCTAGTCAAGTCTGTTCATAAGACGAATTATAAAAATACTAATTATTTAACTTGGGGTCCTAACGTTGGTGTTATTTTAGTAAAAAATACTAAGTGGTCGTTAGATTTTTTTCAAAAAGTTTGGAATAAAACAAAATACCTAGATCATTATTGGCCAGATAATGCGGCATTTTTAGACGTGATAGGATTTAAAGCTGAAATTAATAAATTATCTGATAATAAGCCATCTAAAAGCATTTTGAGCAAATTTGAATTTTTACCAGGAACCTGGAATAGTATGCCAAAAAAAAATTATTTAAAACCGGATGATACCGAGTTGTCGAATTTTTATTTCGATCCAATTATTATACACTTAGCTGGCATGCGTAGAAAAAATAGAATTAATTTTATAAAAAAATATAACAAACTTTTTGTTAAATAATATGAAGATAGCAAGAATTTATATACCAACCAAAACAGCTATGCAATCTGGGAACAAAAATAATAACAGATGGGTCCTTGAATATCCTGGGATTTCGAATTCTAAAGATTATCTTATGAATTGGAATTCTACTGAAAATACAAAAAAACAAGTAAAAATTTTTTTTAAGAGTAAAAATGAAGCTATTAATTACGCTAATAGGAATAAAATAGAATTTAGATTGATTGAACCAAAAAGGAGAAGAATTGTTATAAAATCTTATGCTGATAATTTTAAATAATGTTTAAATTTTTTACACAAAAAAAATGGTTTACTTGGAGCATTGGGGGAACCTTATTAATTTTAATTGCTACATGGTCATTAGTTCAGATTGATGTCCAAATTAATAAATGGTTTGGGGAATTCTACGACGCATTACAAAAAGCACTTACATCCCCAAATTCTGTAACATTAGGTGAATTTCTTTCTTATCTTTATACATTCCTAAAATTAGCTGCGATATATATTCTAGTAATTGTTTTTGCAGACTATTTTACAAGTCATTGGACTTTTCGATGGCGGACAGCTATGGCTGAATTTTATCATGATAAATGGACATACGCATCCTCAATAGAGGGAGCTTCGCAAAGGGTCCAGGAAGATACATTAAAATTCGCAAGGATCATGGAAGGCTTGGGCGCAGAGTTATTAAGAAGCATTATGACACTTATTGCATTCACACCCATATTATGGGGATTATCAAAAAAAATTACTGAGTTACCTTGGATAGGACAAGTTGATCATGCAATGGTGTGGGTTGCTATTATTGCTGCGTTAGGTGGTACAATTTTATTGGCAAGTGTTGGTATCAAATTACCCGGTATTGAATATGATATACAGAAAGAGGAGGCGGCTTATAGAAAAGAGCTAGTCTTAGGAGAGGATTCATCTGAAAGAGCTAAACCAAAAACAGTTTTAGATCTTTATGGAGGAGTAAGAAAGATTCATTATAAACAATATTTTCATTATTTATATTTTAATGCTGTAAAATGGAGTTATCTTCAAGGAATGGTAATAGTTCCCTATATTGCTTTAGCTCCTACAATTGTCTCTGGCGTTGTAACATTAGGTTTTGTCCAACAAATAATTAGGGCATTTTCTAGAGTAGAAACCTCTTTACAATATTTAGTAAGAAGTTGGCCAATTATAGTTGAATTAATATCTGTACATAGAAGATTAAGAGAGTTTGAAAGAAGACTTGAATTAAACAAAAACGAAAAAGATTTTATTAAAGCTTAACCAGCGTCAATAATATTATATATTTTTTGTTTGTTAAAAATCTTTAATAGTATTTCAAATTTTTTAGTATCATCGATTTTATCAACATATTCTTTTGCTAAATCAAAAAGGTGAGAGTGATATATAGGATCGGCTATTAAAAAATCTTTCTCACCACTTTGTTTAAAACCTAAAATATCACCATAACCTCGCAATTTTAAATCTTCTTCAGCTATTAAAAATCCGTTCAAATTATCTTTAATGATTTTAAGTCTTTTTTTTGATAATTCCGATAAGTTCTTATGATATACCAATAAACAACAAGCCTCATTACCGCTTCTACCAACCCTTCCTCTTAGTTGATGCAATTGAGAAAGTCCAAACCTTTCAGAATTTTCAATTACTATAGTGTTTACGTTTGGATTGTCTAAACCAACTTCGACTATAGTTGTACAGACAATTAAATCTAATTTTTTTTCTAAAAAATTAATCATTATTTTGTCACGTTCTTGTTCCTTTAGATTTCCATGAATACATTCCATTTTATATGACGTTTTGTTTTTTAAAAATTTTAATCTTTCATTAACTGCCTTAACATTTAATTTTTCACTTTCATCAATAATAGGACAAACCCAATATACCTGATCTGAACTATTAATTCTTTTTTCAATAAAATTCAAAACATCATCAATTTTACTATTAGGTTTTAAGAAAGTAGTTATATTATTGTTAAATGGCTTTTCTTTTATAGTGGACAAGTCTAAATCACCATAATTTGTTATAATTAATGTTCTTGGTATCGGTGTTGCTGTCATCAATAATACATCAGTATTGGTATCACCCTTAGATGCCAATTCTATTCTTTGCTTTACACCAAATTTGTGTTGTTCATCAATTATAATGTATCCAAGTTTTTTAAATTTAATTCTATTTTGAAATAATGAGTGTGTTCCTATAATTAGATCAATTTTCCCACTGAGCAATTCATTTAAAATAGTTTTTTGCTTTTCTTTTTTAATAGAACTAGATATTAGCTCAACATTAATATTTTCATCTTTAAATAAATTTTTAAATAGTTTGTAATGTTGCATTGCTAATATTTCTGTTGGTACCATAATTGCAACTTGATAATCATTTTTTATAACACAAGCTGCAGTTATAAAAGCTACTATAGTTTTTCCACAGCCGACATCTCCCTGTAATAATCTCATCATTTTTTTTGACGAGCCTAGATCAATACTAATCTCGTTTATTACTTTTATTTGGTCTTTAGTTAACTTAAAAGGTAACTTCTGTTGAATAGTATTTAAATATTCTTTGGAGATCTCTTTGTTAATTTTTGTTTTTCTAATTATTCTTTTTCTGATTTTTTTAAATAATAACAAGTTTGATAAAATTTCATCGAACGCAAGTCTTTCATAGTAATTAGAATTTTTGTTAATATCGTCATTAGTTTCAGGATTATGCAATTTTTTAATTGAGGATGACCAAGATGACCAACCCCTTTCATTGATAAAATTTTTGTCGTGCCATTCTTCAATTTCACTAATATCTTTACTTTCTTCAAAATAAATCTTCTGAATAGTTTTTGGAGATATGCCGCTTATATTTAAATATTTAGACATTATTTTTTTAATACTCATTTCTTTATCTATTGTTTGGATATAATCTGGATTAGTCATTTGAAATTTATTTTTATAAATTGTTATTTTTCCGCTTATTATAATTTCAGTATTCAAAGGTAGTTGTTGCCTGATATAATTTTCTCTAACATTAAAAAAAACTATATCAATCTTTCCAAAGTTATCTTCACAAGTGACTCTAAAAGGTAAATTTCTAATTCTTGGAAAATTATATTTAATTGGCCTAACAAATATTGTGCTAATTTTTCCTATTTCTAATTGATCTAAGGTTGGGCAAAATCTTCTATCTATCGTGCCAATTGGCAATCGCAAAAGCAAATCAATTTTAGTGTATATGTTTTTTTCATTAAGTTTTTTTGAGATTATTTGACCTACTCCTTTTGCTTTAATAATAGAATCAAATAATTTATTATTCATATGGTTATATAATATTTAAATATATGAAAAATAGAGACTATTTTTTAAAAAAATTACTTTTTAGATCTACTCACAGAGGCACAAAAGAAATGGATCTATTTTTAGGTGGTTTTTTAAAAGAAAATATAACCACGCTTAAAGACGACGAACTTAAAGAATTTGAGCAAATTTTGAATTTTTCAGATAAAAATATTAATGATTGGCTTGTATTTAACAAAAAGAACGATGATATTGATGCAATAGCCTTATCTAAAAAACTAAAACTACATGTTATAAAATAATATATTCTAATATTAGTTGTTAATTTCGTAAATTTAGTTTAAATAGCTGATTTATGGACGCTAAAGCATTGGGACAATTCATACCTCTAATTTTAATTTTTGTTATTTTTTATTTTCTACTTATTCGACCTCAGCAAAAAAGAATTAAGGAACATAAGGCAATGGTAAATGCACTGAATAGAGGAGACCAGGTTATCACGGCAGGAGGGTTAGTTGGAAAAATTGAACGTTTATTAGATGATGAGAAAGTAGAAGTTCAAATCGCAGAAAATGTCAATGTAAAGATAGTCAAATCAACCATCTCACAAGTGTTAAGTAAAACAGATACCAAAAAGTAGAGTGTTACAATTTTCGAAATTTAAAGTTTTCTCAATATTTCTTGTTATTGTACTTGGTTTGTTTTTTTTTGTTCCAAATTTTATAAGCAAAAAACTTATTTCATTTGAACCAAAAAGGTTTACCTTGGGCTTAGATCTGCAAGGTGGTTCATATTTATTATTAGAAATAGATACAAAGCCTATTTTAGAGCAAACGTTTCAATCGAAAATAATCGAAATTAAAAAAAAATTGAGAAAAAACAATATTGTTTATTCTGGTTTTAAAATAAAAAAAGGTAATTTAGTTTTTAATTACAAATCAGAAGAAAGTAAAATTAAAAGTTTACTAAATGAAAAAGATATTAATTTACTATCCAATGGCAGTAAAGAATTTTCTGTTTCTGCTGAGCAAAATCAAATTAAGTTAGAATTTACAAAAGAATTTTTTGATTTGATTAAAAAAAATGCACTCGAGCAATCACTTGAGATAGTCAGAAATCGTATAGATGAACTTGGAACTAAAGAACCTACAATTATTGCACAAGGAAGCGACAGAATATTAGTTGAATTACCTGGATTAAAAGATCCTGCATATATTAAATCACTTTTAGGAAAAACTGCTAAATTAACATTTAGATTTTTAGCCATTAATGAAAAAGAACAATTTGGTGTTGATATTTTAAAATCAAATATAGATCCAAGTAGAACTTACAAAGTAGAAAAAAAAATAATTATTTCTGGCGAAAATTTAATCGATGCACAGCCTGGATTTGATCAAATTAACAACTCATCTGTAGTAAATTTTAAGTTAGATACCTTTGGCGCTAAAAAATTTGGTTTCATTACGAAAAAAAATATTGGAAGAAATTTGGCCATTGTAATCGATAATGAAGTAGTTAGTGCACCAGTTATTAGAGATGCAATAACTACAGGGAATGGACAAATATCAGGAAATTTTACTGTCCAAGAAGCTAATGACTTATCAATTTTACTTAGATCAGGAGCATTACCCGCACCTATTAAAATCATAGAAGAAAGAACAGTAGGGCCTGATTTAGGTAAGGAAAGTATACAAAAAGGATTTTTTTCATTGGTGCTCGGTTTTGTTTTAGTAATTATCTATATGATATTTAATTACAAAGTATTTGGCGTATTTGCAAATATTTCTCTAACTATTAATTTAATTTTATTAATTGCAGTTCTATCAATATTTGAAGCCACTTTAACCCTTCCTGGTATTGCAGGCATTATCCTTACTGTAGGGATGGCTGTTGATTCAAATGTTTTAATTTATGAAAGAATTAGAGAAGAAAAAAAATATGAAAATAATAATATGATAGTATTTGACTCGGCATATAGAAGGGCACTTACTACAATTTTAGATGCAAATATAACAACATTTATCGCTGCTATTATACTCTACTCTATTGGAAGTGGACCAATAAAAGGATTCTCAATTACATTAGCAATAGGAATTTTAACCTCTTTCTTTACAACATTTGTATTTGGACGTTTTTTAGTGGTTCTATATTTGAAAAAGAATAAAGGAGCAGAAAATATATTTTAATATGAATATATATCAAAATAAATTTGAATTTATTAACAAGCATCGATATTTAATAATATTTTCTGCTTTATTATTTGTTTTGTCTATTTTTTTATTTTTTTTTAAAGGTTTAAATCTCGGAATAGATTTTAAGGGTGGGACAGTTATTGAAATGCAATTTGATAAACAAATTAAATCTGAACAGATAAGAAAAGAACTTCTAAAATTAAACTTGGGTGATGTTAAAGTTAAGGAATTTGGTAAGTCTAACAATCATTTAGCAATTATTGAAAAAAAAGGGAAAAAGAATGACTTTATTTCTAATATAAAATCACATTTAAATAATAATTTAAACTCTAATGCAGATTTTAGACGTGTTGAAATTGTTGGTCCAAAAATTAGTCAGGAATTAAGTGAAAAGGGTCTAATTGCCGTATCACTAGCATTAATTTGCATGTTAATTTACATTTGGTTCAGATTTGAATGGCAATTTAGTGTTGGAGCAATATTTGCATTAACTCATGATGTATTTATAACAATTGGTGTTTTTAGTTTATTGGAGTATGAATTTAATTTATCAATTGTAGCTGCAGTTCTGACAATTATTGGGTACTCAATGAATGACACTGTAGTTATCTATGATAGAATAAGAGAAAATTTAAAGAAATTTGATAAAAAAGATTTGTCTATATTGTTAAATGACTCTATTAATGAAACATTACCAAGAACTATAAAAACTTCAGTCACTACATTATTGGCTTTAATTTCAATATATTTTTTTGGTGGTGAAATTTTAAAAGGATTTTCATTTGCTTTAATATGGGGCGTTATAATAGGAACTTATTCTTCTATCTTTATAGCTACTCCAATATTACTTTATATCAATTTAAAAAGAGATTGGAGCGAGAAAATCGACAATACTCCTTAAGCTATTTTTTTTACTTTATTTATCAATATTTTATTCAGAAATTGTCCTGTATAACTATTGTTAATTTTAGCTAAATTCTCAGGCGTCCCTTGGAAAATAATTTGACCACCACTATCACCACCATCCGGACCCATATCAACTATCCAATCAGCAGTTTTAATAACTTCCATATTATGTTCTATGACAATTACTGTATTTCCCTTATTTACAAAAGTTTGCAAAACATCTAAAAGTTTTTTTACGTCATGCACATGCAATCCAGTAGTTGGTTCGTCAAGTATATATATAGTTCTACCCGTTGATCTTTTTGAAAGTTCTTTCGCTAACTTAATTCTTTGAGCCTCTCCGCCAGAAAGTGTAGTTGCTTGTTGACCTATCTTCATATAACCCAGTCCAACCTTTTGTAATGTTAATAGCTTATCTTTTATAGTTGGTATATTTGAAAAGAAATCAACACTCTCATCAACACTCATATTCAAAACATCAGAAATATTTTTCCCTTTAAACGTTACACTCAATGTTTCTCTATTGTATCTTTTGCCTTTACAAGCGTCACACTCGACAAATACGTCAGGTAAAAAATGCATTTCGTATGTAATCACTCCATCACCTTCGCACGCTTCACATCTTCCGCCTTTAACATTAAAGGAGAATCTGCCAGTTTTATAACCCCTGCTTTTTGATTCCGGAAGATTTGCGAACCAATCTCTAATAGGAGTAAAGGCTCCAGAATAAGTCGCTGGATTTGACCTTGGTGTTCTGCCTATCGGCGATTGATCTATATCAATAATTTTATCTAAATATTCAAATCCTTTTATATTTTTGAATGGTTTTGGCATTTTTCTCGAGATTTGTTTATTTATCATTAAGTTTAAAGCTCTATAGAGTGTGTGTAATATTAATGTGGATTTACCGCTTCCAGAGACACCCGTTACACATGAGAAAGCACCTAGTGGAATTTGCAAATCCACATTTTTCAAATTATTGCCAGTAGATCCAATAATTTTCAGATATCTACCGTTTTTTGCACTTTTTCTTATTTTAGGGGTTGCTATAAATTTTCTTTTTGACAGGTAATCACCAGTAATACTTTTTTCATTAGAACAAATTTTATTAAAATTACCCTCGGCTATAACTTTCCCACCATTTACTCCAGCACCAGGTCCAATATCTATAATATGATCAGAGTTCAGCATGGCTTCTTCATCATGTTCCACAACTATTACCGTATTACCTAAATCTCTTAATCTTTTTAAAGCTTTAAGTAATTTTATGTTATCTTTTTGGTGTAATCCAATTGATGGTTCATCTAATACATATAATACACCTTGAAGCCCTGAACCAATTTGTGAAGCTAATCTTATTCTCTGAGACTCCCCACCTGACAGGGTACCAGATCCTCTAGATAAATTTAAATAATCTAGCCCAACATTTACTAGAAACGATAAACGTTCATTTATTTCTTTTAACACATGAACTGCAATTTTATTTTCTCTTTCATTTAAATAGTTTGGTAATTCATTAAACCATTTATAAGCGTCTTTTATTGATAATTTTGTTACTTCACTAATGTTTTTAGAGTTTATTTTTATACATAGCGCCTCTTCTTTTAATCTATTTCCTTTACAATTTTCGCAGTCTTTTTCACTCTGGTAGTTTGATATTTCTTCACGTTTCCAATCACTCTCAGTTTCAAGATATTTTCTCTCTAAATTATTAATTACTCCCTCAAAAGTTTTTTTATTGCTATAGGTTTCGTAACCGTCATCATATGTAAACTTTATCTCATCTTCATCAGATCCGTAGAAAATTATATCTTGAATTTTTTTTGGTAATTTTTTCCATGGCTCGGTTAAAGAGAACTTATAATGTTTTGCTAAAGACGAAAGTGTCTGAGCATAATAATGGCTTGTAGAATTTGCCCAAGGTTTAATGCAGCCATCAGCAATTGACTTTCGTTCATCTGGAATAACTAATTTTGGATCAACATATAGATCAACACCTAGTCCATCACATTCCGTGCAAGCGCCAAAAGGTGAGTTAAAAGAAAAAAGTCTAGGTTCAATTTCTTCTATTGTAAAACCTGACTCTGGGCATGCAAATTTAGAAGAAAAAATTATTTTATTCGTTTTTTGATGTTCTTTTGGAACGTTATTATCTAAATATTCTGTATACAAAAGTCCATCAGAAAGTTTTAATGATAATTCAACGCTTTCAGAAATCCTTTTTTCATCTTCTTTTTTATTAATAAATTTGTCTATCAATAATTCAATATTATGTTTAATTTTTTTATTAAGATTTGGAGCATTATCAATGTCATATATTTTACCATCTATTCTAATTTTTTCGAAACCTTGTTTTTTAAAATTTAAAATCTCTTTACGGTATTCTCCTTTTCTACCGCGGACAATTGGTGAAAATAATTCTACTTTTGATGGCTTTGGTAAATCTAAAATTTTATCAACCATTTCACTAACAGTTTGAGATTTAATAGGTTTTCCTGTAAATGGAGAATAGGGGGTGCCAACACGTGAATATAAAACTCTCATATAATCGTAAATTTCTGTTACTGTGGCAACAATTGACCTTGGGTTTTTTGAAGTAGTTTTTTGCTCAATAGATATTGCAGGCGAAAGACCTTCAATTAGATCTACATTGGGTTTTTTCATTTTATCAAGAAATTGCCTTGCATAGGCTGATAAACTTTCAACATACCTTCTTTGTCCCTCAGCATAAATTGTGTCGAATGCTAATGAAGATTTACCCGATCCAGATAGGCCTGTTACCACTACTAGTTTGTCTCGTGGTATTTCTAGTGATATATTTTTTAAGTTGTGTTCTTTTGCGCCTTTTACAACAATATTTTTCAACATACTTAATCGGTTTAAATGTTAATTTGTTCTATTTATATGCGATATATGGTATAAATAGCATTATATAAACCAATAAAATAACGAAAAAATGGCAGGAAGTCTAAATAAAGTATTCTTAATAGGCAGATTGGGTAACGACCCAGACATAAAATCTACTCAGAATGGCAAAAGTGTTGCGATTCTTAGTTTGGCTACAAGTGAAAGTTGGAAAGATAAAAACACAGGTGAAAAAAAAGAAAAAACAGAGTGGCATCGTGTAGTTATATTTAACGAAGGACTTGTTAACGTAGTTCAAAAATATTTAAAAAAAGGCGCACAAGTATATGTTGAAGGTCAAATTAGCACTACAAAATATACAGATAATAATGGTCAAGAAAAATTTAGTACCCAGATTGTGTTACAGGGATACAATTCGACTCTTACAATGCTAGGAGGCTCAAATAAATCTATAGAAAGTGGTATCGATCAAGATACTTCAAGTAATTTACCATCAGATGAAAATGTTTCTAAAACAAAAATAGACGACGAAGTTCCATTTTAGACTTTTTAAATGAAAGAAAAAAAAACCGCTATTCGTAATATACGTGATGAA
Source organism: Pelagibacteraceae bacterium AG-359-E06 (assembly GCA_003280495.1). Lineage (GTDB taxonomy): Bacteria > Pseudomonadota > Alphaproteobacteria > Pelagibacterales > Pelagibacteraceae. Next base: position 11,668 of record QCET01000005.1, on the reverse strand, counting down.
ATGAAATCATCATATCTATCTTACGCGATGAGTGTAATAGTAAGTAGAGCATTACCGGATGCTAGAGATGGTTTAAAACCTGTGCATAGAAGAATAATATACGCCATGTACAAAGGTGGTTACGATTGGAACAAGCAATATCGTAAATCTGCAAGGATAGTTGGTGATGTTATTGGTAAATATCATCCACATGGAGACCAAGCTGTATATGACGCAATGGTCAGATTAGCTCAGGATTTTTCGATGAAAGTAAAATTGCTAGATGGTCAAGGAAATTTTGGATCTATCGACGGAGATAACGCTGCAGCAATGAGATACACAGAAATAAAATTGGCAAAGATTGCTGAACATTTAGTTGCTGATATTCAAAAGAATACCGTAGACTTTCAAAATAATTATGATGAGACTGAATTAGAACCAAAAGTTTTACCATCACAATTCCCAAACTTACTTGTTAACGGAGCAGGTGGTATTGCTGTGGGCATGGCTACGAACATTCCGCCCCATAATTTAAAAGAAGTTATAGACGGTACATTAGCTTACATCAAAAATCAAAATATAACACTAAAAGATCTAATGAAAATAATTCCTGGTCCAGATTTTCCAACAGGAGGAGTAATATTGGGGACAGAACAGATATATAAAGGATATAAAGATGGAAGAGGATCAATTAAAATACGAGGCGAAGTAGACATTGAAAAACAAAAAAATGAAAAAACATTCCTTGTTATTACATCTATACCTTACCAAGTTAATAAAACTGTTCTTATAGAAAAAATTGCTACCTTAATTAGAGATAAAAAAATTGAAGGAATATCAGATTTACGAGACGAGTCCAACAAAGACGGAGTAAGAATTGTAATAGAAATAAAAAGGAATACTAATCATGAAATAATTCTAAATCAACTTTATAAATTTTCCCCATTAGAAAGTTCATTTGGATTTAATACATTGGCTATAAAAGATAATCGACCACAAAATTTATCTTTAATAGACTTTATAGATACTTTTTTAAAATTTAGAGAAAAAACTATAATAAGAAGGTCTTTATTCGACTTAAAAAAAGCTAAAGATAGAGTTTTGGTATTAATTGGATTATTTATTGCAATTGAAAACATTGATGAAGTTATTTCTATTATTAGAAAATCAAAAAATCCAGAAGAAGCTAAAACTTTTTTACTTAAAAAAAAATGGGATTTTAATAAGTCAAAAATTGAAGATAAAATACTTCAAATCTCTGATATAGATAAAAAAAAACTAAATTATTTATCTGATACACAAGTTAAATCAATATTAGATTTAAAGCTACAAAGATTAACCGCAATTGGTTTTGATGAAATAGATGAAGAACTAAAAATACTTTACAATACAATTGAAAAATTAAAAAATATTTTGAATAAAAGAAGTTTGTTATTAGAATATATCGAAGAAGAGTTAATCGATATTAAAAATAAATACGGGAAAGAACGAATTACACAATTTAGTGACCAAGTTTCAAATCTAGAAATTGAAGATGTTATTCAACACGAGGATATTGTAGTAACGCTAACTAACCAAGGCTATATAAAAAGATCTCCATTAACTTCAGTGAGATTACAAAGACGTGGCGGAAAAGGCAAGGTAGGAATAAAAACTCGTGAAGAAGATTTTGTTACTGAAATATTTACTGGAAATACTACATCAACTGTTTTATTTTTCTCTAATAAAGGAAAGGTGTTTAAAATTAAAGGCTGGAAAATTCCAGAAGGGTCAAATCAATCAAAAGGTAAGCCAATATCAAATTTATTTGCTTCGTTAAATAATGATAATAAAGTGACATCAATCATGTTGTTACCTGATCAAAATGAAAATCAAAAGTTATTAAAAATCTTGTTTATTACAAAAAAAGGAAAATTAAGAAAGAATAATATAGAAGACTTTCAAAATATTCAATCTAATGGAATCATAGCTATGAAGTTAGATAAAGGTGATGAGATAGCTGCAGTGAAATTAGTAAGAGATGATCAAGACGTTTTAATCAGCACTTTTAATGGGTTATGTCTGAGAACAAATATAAATAAAATAAGACTTTTTAAGGGTAGATCTTCAAAAGGCTTAAAGGGTATAAAATTATCAAATAATGACGAAGTGATCTCTCTTTCTATAATTAACAAGGTGGAAAGTAGCGAAAATGAGAAAAAAATTATTTTAAAAAAAGAAGATAGCAAAATTAAAAAAAACACAAAATTAATGGAATTAAAAAACAAAGAACAATATATACTATCTATTACTGAAAATGGTTATGGTAAAAGAACTTCGTCATTTGAATACAACAATCAAGCAAGAGGTGGCAAAGGAAGAAAAGGCATAATAATTGATAAAAAAAATGGTAATTTGGTTGCATGCTTCCCAGTAAATCAAGCTGATAGTATAATGCTAATTACTAATAAAGGACAAACAATAAGCTGCAGCGCAAAAACAATTAGGGTAACAGGTGTTGTAAGTCGCGGTGTAAAAGTTTTGAATACAGCTCAAGATGAAAAAGTTGTATCTGCATGTTTGCACATAAAAGATGACTAAAAAGATAGCTTTATATCCTGGCACATTTGATCCTTTCACATACGGTCATTTAGATATTATCAAAAGAGCAATTAAAATTGTTGACACGCTTTATGTTGGTATTGCGCATAATAAGAATAAAAAAACTTTATTTAACATTAAAGAGAGAGAAGAAATTATTATAAAAACTCTAAAATTATTGCCAAAACAGTCAAGAAAGAAAATTAAAACTGTAAATTTTAGTGGATTAACTATAAATTTTTGTAAGAAAATTAATTCAAATATTTTAATAAGAGGTTTAAGAGTAGTTGCTGATTTCGAATATGAATTTCAATTAGCCGGTATGAATAATAATTTAAATAAAAATGTTCAAACTATTTTTCTTATGGCTGACATACAAAATCAAGCAATATCTTCAAATATGGTGAAAGAAATTGCTTACTTGGGTGGGGATGTAGCTAAATTTGTACCCAAACCTGTATTATTACTTTTAAAAAAAAAATTTAAAAAAATATGAAAATATTTCATATATTATTATTGATAATTATTGTATTAACCTCAGATAAAGGAGACACAATGGAAAACAAATTAATTATGAAATTAAAATATGGTCAAGTCGAGATTGAATTATTTCATGAAGATGCGCCGAACCATGTTAAAAGAGTTTTAAAATTAGTAAAAGAAGGAAAATATAATGGTGTTGCTTTCCATCGTGTTATAGAAGGTTTTATGGCGCAAACTGGAGATGTTAAATTTGGAAATATAAATGAATTTAATCAGCAAATGGTTGGGACAGGTAGTTCAGATTTACCAAATCTAAAAGCAGAATTTAATAATATTCCACATGAAAGAGGCACAGTTTCAATGGCAAGATCCGCCAATCCTGATAGCGCTAATAGTCAGTTTTTTATTTGTTTTAAATCAGCGCCACATTTAGATAGGCAGTACACGGTTTTTGGAAAAGTTATATCTGGTATGGAATTTGTAGATCAAATAAAAAAAGGAGAGCCCGGTACTGGATCTGTAGATAAACCGGATTATATTGAAAAAATAGAAATAAAATAATTTTATATGTCAATCTCTTTTCATCTTATGAAAGAAGATGGCGATGCTAGATTAGGAAAAATAAAAACAAAAAGAGGCGAAATAGATACACCGGCTTTTATGCCTGTTGGGACCTTGGCTACTGTAAAAGGTCTTACTAACGAACAAATCATAAATACCTCATCTCAAATTATTCTTTGTAATACTTATCATCTTTGTATCAGACCCGGAGTGGAGAGAATACATAGAGTGGGTGGGTTACATAAATTTATGAATTGTAACTTACCTATACTAACCGACTCTGGAGGTTTTCAGGTAATGTCTTTATCTAAAAATACGAAAATCATTGAGGATGGCGTCTATTTCAATTCACATGTAGATGGAAAAAAAATTTTTTTATCACCAGAAATTAGCATTGATATTCAAAAAAAACTTAATTCAGATATAGTTATGGTTTTTGATGAGTGCCCAAAATATTCAAAGAACAAAAAATTAATTCAAAAATCGACTGATTTGTCATTGAGATGGGCTTGTAGATCAAAAAAAGAATTTGGTACCAATAATGATAAATTTTTATTTGGTATTGTACAAGGAGGAATATTTAATGATTTAAGAATAGACAATCTAAAAAAATTACTTGATATATCGTTTGATGGTTACGCAATTGGGGGTCTTGCAGTCGGAGAAAGTCAATTAGAAATGTTTAAAACATTAGATTGTTTGAAAAATTATCTACCTAAAAATAAACCACATTATTTAATGGGTACAGGGACTCCAGGTGATATATTAGGAGCAGTAATGCGAGGAATTGACATGTTTGATTGTGTTTTACCAACTAGGTCTGGAAGAACAGGTTTAGCTTATACTTGGAATGGAAAAATAAATTTGCGAAACGCAAAATATGCTAATGACGATAGTGTTTTAGACGAGAATGTAAATTGTCCTGCATCAAGAAATTATAGCAAAAATTACCTAAACCATCTTGTAAACACAAATGAAATTCTTGCGTCTACGCTGTTAACTTGGCACAATATCGCATTTTATCAAGATTTGATGAGCAAAATAAGATATAATATAAGTATAAAGAATTTTGATAATTTTTATAAAAAAAATTTTAAAATATTGAATAATTGAGCAAATTACTTGATATTTTAACAAAATTTTATTATTAACATGTTTTTTTAACGCATTGAATATAGGCTTTAAAGAAATATAAATGAAACGTGGGCCCGTAGCTCAGTAGGTAGAGCAATTCCCTTTTAAGGAATGGGTCACAAGTTCGAACCTTGTCGGGCTCACCAATATAATGAGTGATAATAAATTTTATTTCGTTGAGTGCAAAAATTGCAAGAAAGAAGTAAAAATATCCCCTCAAGTTTATAGATCAAAACAGAAACAAACCTGTGATAGTTGTTTGACGAAAACCTTTAAAAAATTTAAAAAAAAAACTAAATACCCTTAATTCTGGGGAACCTAGCTTTTATTTCCGGAATCCAAAGTTTAATTTGTCTTATTCTGTTGCTGGGTGAGGGGTGTGTACTAAGAAATTGAGGGGGGATCTTGCCTTTTTGTAATTTTCCCATTCTTGCCCATAACTCTGAAGCCTCTAATAAATCATAACCAGTTAGCGAGGAAAACGCTAGTCCTAAATAATCGGCCTCTGTTTCTTGTTTTCTTGTAAACGGGTTAAATATACCTACTTTTAAAATGTCTACACCTGTAGTTTGTCCAACAGTGTTTCTTGTTCTGCTTATAGCACCGCCAAGTAATGCATCTGCAACAGCCGTTGTCACATTTAAAGCAGTAGCAGCACTTGCTCTTTCAACAGAATGCTTTGCTACAGCATGAGCTATCTCGTGACCCATCACATTCGCTAATCCGTCTGTGTTTTTTGTAACTTTTAAAATGCCAGAGTATACTGCTATTTTTCCGCCTGGCATGCACCAAGCATTTAACATTTTATCATCATCAACCAATATATATTCCCACTGAAAATTTTTGGTAGGATCAATTTTTCCTTGTTTCTTAAAATATTCACCAATTGCAATCTCCATTTTCTTACCGATAGTTTTAATGCTATTCAAAGTTGCCAAATCTTTACTTAATTTAGCTTTTTTCTTAAACTGGTTATAAGCCTTTGCGGCTTGAGCATTTATCATAGATTCTGGGTATATTTTAAGCTGTTTTCTACCAGTAATAGGGGTTGTTGCACATGCATTAATAGCTAAAGCGCAACACCCACAGCCTAAATATGTTAAAAATTGACGTCTTTTCATGTTTAAATTAATAAAATAATGTGTAAATTAAACATTTACAAGCTCGATTCAAGACGAATTTACAAATATAATAAATATGAACAATAAAACTCTAGAAAAACCAGAAAAAAAATCTTTTATAACTAAAATACGAAACTATTTTTTAGCTGGTGTAGTTGTGATGATTCCAATAGCTGCAACCGCATATTTGACAATTTTTATAATTAATATCTCGGAGAAAATACTCCCAAAATCCATAAATCCAAATCAATATTTACCTTTTGATATACCCGGCTTAGAAATATTTATAACATTTATAATTTTAACTTTAATTGGACTATTGTCCCTAACATTTTTGGGTAAAAGATTACTACTAATTAACCAGAAAATACTTAATAAAATACCTATATTAAGAACAATTTATAATGGATTGGGTCAATTAACCAAAAGTTTTGCTAACAAAGATAATAGTAACAAAAAAATTGTTTTATTAGAATATCCAAGGAAAGGTATCTGGTCAATTGGTTTCGCGACTAATGTAAATGAGGGTGAGATCAGTAATAAATTAAATCGTAAACTGGTTAATGTTTTTGTCCCAACAACGCCGAATCCCACAAGTGGCTTTCTTTTAATGGTTCCTAAAGAGGATTTAATCTATTTAGATATGAATTTTGAGGATGCTTCTAAATTTATTATGTCTGCAGGTTCTATAAACCCTGAAAAATAGTTTTTTTAGCTTTTCCAGGAGAACAGAGATGGCTAAATCAAAGATTCCTGGAAAAGAATAAATAATTAATTTATTTAATTTAATTTGTCTAGGTCAATATATATTACCTAATTTCTAATATATGTATTAGCTATCTTATATAAAACATTGTATTTATTGATTATTTTAATAATAATAATATTTTTATATTTGTTTATTTTATTTAAATATTAAGTATTGACAAAAAATAATCCTAGTATATATATTCCGATAATTAATGGTTATCAGAAAATATGAATAATTTAACATCTGATATTAAGAATTTAGAGATTAAAACTTTAGACAATTTAAAACTGTCGAAAGCAAAAAATACAATTCGCGCATACAAATCAGATTTTAAAGACTTTGCTATTTTTTGTTCTAAACATTCTATGAAAAGCATGCCTACTGAGCCTAAAATAGTTTCTCTATACCTAACATATTTGTCAAAACAATCAAAATACAGCACATTAAAAAGACGTCTGGCTTCTATTAACATCATGCACAGGTATAAAGGTCATTATTTAGATACTAAGCATCCAATAATCGTTGAAAATTTATTAGGCATTAAAAGACAAATAGGCGTTTTTCAAAAAAGTAAAAAGCCACTAATGTTTGCCGATATAAAAGAAATAATTAAAGGAATTAATGAGTCTGAGTTAAGTGAATTCAAAAAATTAAGAGATAAATCTTTGATTTTAATAGGTTTCTCAGGCGGATTTAGAAGGTCAGAACTGGTTTCTATAACTAAAGATGATATTGAATTTGTCAAAGAGGGTGTAAAAATTTTTGTAAAAAAATCCAAATCAGATCAGTCTGGAGAAGGTATGATTAAAGCAATCCCCTCATTTAGAAGTCTTGAATATTGTCCAGTTGATCATCTTAGAAAATGGCTGCAAATAAACAAAAATGACTTGCTTTTTCCTATTTCAGATAAAAACGTTGCTTTAATAATAAAAAAACACGCGTCGAACGCAGGCTTAGATGATAAAAAATATGCTGGACATAGTTTGCGATCCGGCTTTGCAACAAGTACAGCAGAGCTTGGAGCTAGTGAAAGAAATATAATGGCAATGACAGGTCATAAATCTGTAGACATGGTGCGTAGATATATAAAAGAAGCTGATTTATTTAAAAATAATGCTTTAAATAAAATATCAAATGAGTAGACATACAAAAAAAGCTTAGTTTCGATAAATTAATCTGTTATTTTTTTAATATCTTTAATTTTAAAAATTTTAGCCCACAGATTATTTTTCCCATCACATAAGATAAATTTATTTTTGGTTCCTTTAATGGCCCACTATATGGCATAGTCCTAATTGTATTATCGGAGAATAAACCACCTTTTAAATAATGTTTAGTAAAAAAAACAGGTGTTATACCCCATTTTTTTAAAAATGTGTTTGTTCCTTTATTTACTTTAAGTTCAGGTTTTTTTCTTAATGATATAGACCCAAAGTGGTAAACCTTAAATTTATTCAAACCTTTAAAAATTCTTACACCTGCTTGCCAAAGCTTCATATTTAAATCTGGATCAGAACCTATACCTGGATCGAATTCTTGACTAAAACCATTGATTTGTTCCCAAAGAGTCCTATGAATCAAATGTGGAGCCCAATGTGAGCCTTGATAATCGTAATAATTAAGTTTATTGTAATTATCCAATAATTTACTTTCATTAAAATTTTTATAAGTTGACCCACAATCAAATGCAATATGACCAGAATTTTGTTCAATCATAGTAGATGAAAAGTAATATAAATTATGCTGCAAATTATTAACTTCTTTTTCTAATGCAAGATCCCAACCTGGACAATAATACATATCATCGTGTGAATATAAAATAAAATCTGTAGTAGCTTTTTTCGAGGCAATATTAGTTGAAGAACAGAGTCCTAAATTTTTTGGTGAAAATGTATGAACAATATTATTTTTCTTTAAAAAACTAAGTGTATCGTCTAATCCTTCATTAACATGTACTATAATTTCGTGATTATAATTAGAGTTTTTTTTAATACTATCAATAGTTAATTTGAGGTAATGAAAATTATTAAATGTTGGAATAATGATTGAATAAATCACTATTTCATCCAATCACGTTTATCAAAAGATAAATCTAAAGATTTACCTATCATATAATTGGTAACTAATTTGTTGTTAAATAGCTTAAAATATTTGTATCGACCTTTTTTGCCTATTTTAGAAAGTTCGTTTTCGTTATTTTTATAATATTTAATTTTTTCTATCAAATCAGTTTCATTACTGTAAATTATAAGCTCGTCTTTATTAAAGAAATCTTGAAAATGATATTTTCTATCACATATAGTTGCTACACCATTAGCCATGGTTGATGTGATTCTATCACTTGAGTAGTATTTAATGGGTTCTCCCCTGCTAATATTTATCGCTAATCTACAAGATGACAATTTCTCAAAAAACTCATCACCCCATACTGGCTGATTATTATTCATTCCATAAATTTTGAATGATAAATCTGCACAATTGTTAACTATTTTTTTTATAAATTTTTCTCTCGGATCCGAATGATTTTTTTTCAACGTACCTCTATGCTGTCCGTGACTTATAGCAATAAATATATCAAATGATTTTTTATAATTAAAAAAGCAATTAACATCAATTGATGGATCTGCTGGATTGGGAATAAAAAAACTATTTTTTTTATTTAAGAATGATATTTGATCAGGTGATGTTGTCACAAAATTTGTATCAACAATGTCACTTTTGGATAATATTCTAGTTTTATTTTTTACAAAATCAGGACCGGTTTTAATTAATGGATCGAGAAACCATTGTGAAATTTTAATTCCCGAAAAATTTTTCTTAATTTTATATAAAGGTTCTAGCATTAAATTATCAGCGTGGCCCAACATAATAATATCTGGTTTAAAATTATTGACTGATGATAATACTATTTTAGATAAATTTTTTTTTCCCTCTAAATCATAAATATTTTTTGATGTACTTAAAATATCTCTATCGCTTATTGATAGTACATTATAATTATTTAACAAAAAACCATTGTTAATTTTCTTGGATGTTGAATAATATAACCTTCCATTGTGCCTGATATGAGTATCAGCTATATGGATTACTTTTATAGGTCGATTTAAATTAATATTAATTTTAATATTTATAAGATTATTTCTGATGCTATCTAATTCTTTACTTATTTTATTAATATCATGTACATGGTTTTTAAATGCTTTTTTTTGCAAATCTTTTCTTAATTTTTTATTTTTAATAATATTATTAATTGCATCAAAAAGTGAATTTTCATCAAGTTTATCTAGTGTTATCTTGTATTTTAAAGTTTCCGGCAGCCCACCCTTATCAGAAATTATTGTTGCACATCCTGCAGCACCAGACTCTATAGCTACACGACCTAAGGGCTCTTCCCATCTAGAAGGAATTACGCTTATTGAGGCTTTTCTAATTCTTTTGATTGTATCTGCATATTTTAGCCATCCTAAATTTTTAAATCTTGCATGTGAAAAAACAATTTTCTCTCTTGGTTCGTCACCCACTACCTCAACAGACCATTTTTTGTGAATTTTTAAGATACGTAAAGCAGCTTTGCCAAAAATATCGTAACCTTTGGAAGTATTTAATTTGCCCGCAAATATTATTGTATTTTTTTTTAATGGAAAAGTATTTTCTTTTTTTACTCCCGCGTATACAACCTGGGTTTTATCTGAGTTTTTAAAGCTAATATCTTTAAAAAATTGATCTTTTAAATATGAACTTACAAATAGTATTTTATCTATACTTTCCAAAAGTAATTCTCTGTCTTTTACTGTTTTTGAACCTCTGAGATTAATTGGATCATTATGAAAATAAAGAATTATTTTTTTTTTCATTTCATTTTTTAATAAATTTGCTATTTGCGGTCTGTTATGAATTTCTATAATATCAGGATTAAACTTTTTGATTTCTTTAACTAATAATTCAGCATACTCAACATTTGAACTTCTTATCTTAATTTTTCCGATTTTAATATTTTTGTAATTTCTATCAACAATATCTTTCTTTTCTGTGCTTCCATAAATTTTATATTTAAATTTGCTTTTACGAGTGTACTCTTTTGTAAATAAAGAAACAGCTCCAGAATATTTTATAGAATAATTTTCAGTTAAAGGCAGTACTACAGCTATTTTTCTCATAACAATTTGAATATTTTATTAAAATTATTTGTTGTAATTTTATATACCATTTTTTCATTAATATTTTTAATTTTTGCCACTTCGAAGGCAATAATATCTAAATTCTGAGGGGTATTCTTTTTACCTCTGTATGGTTCTGGAGATAAATAAGGCGAATCTGTTTCTATTAATATTCTGTCTTCAGGCACATATTTTACAACCTCTCTTAGTTCGTTATTTTTTTTAAATGTAATAATTCCACTGAAAGATATGTAAGCACCAAAATCTAAAAGCTTCTTAGCAAAATTTTTAGTACCAGTAAAACAATGAATAATTAATTTAGGTTCAGAATTTTTCATATGCAATTTCAATAATTGAATTGTATCGTTTTCTGCATCTCTAGTATGAACTATTAAGGGTAAGTTACATTTTTTACTCAAATTTATATGATTGATGAAATTTTTTCTTTGTATATCAAGTTTGGTTTTAGTTCTATAATAATCAAGACCAGTTTCGCCTATACCTATAATTTTTCTATTTTTATTTATTAAACCTTGATAATCTTTATCATTAAAAATTTCATCTAAGTTATTTGGATGAAGACCAACTGTTGCATAAATTTCTTTATATTTAACGCTTAATTTTGAATTTAAAATTGATGTTTCTAGATTTACCCCAATAGTTAAAAGTTTATTTATTCCTTTTTTTCTACAATTTTTTATTAACTCTTCATAATTGTTAAGCATTGGTTCATAATATAAATGACAATGTGAATCTACTAGTTCCATTAATATTTTTTGAATAAAATCTTTGGTTTAGATAATTTTTGTCCCTCTGGAATATCTATTTTTAAATTGCTTATACTAAAAGATTTTAATCCAAGTAAATTTAAAAAATATTCTGATTTTTTTGGCATTACAGGA
>QCET01000004.1 GCA_003280495.1 Pelagibacteraceae bacterium AG-359-E06 | reverse complement strand
TTGTTATATCTTTTAACAAAATCTAAGATGGGATGTATGTAAGCAATCTTTGCTTTATCTGTTTTTATAAAATTGATTTTAACAAAAACATTTAAGAACAATACAATTGAAATAAATGAAATGAAAATTTTTATAAGATCATATGAGAAATTTAATAATTTATTTTCATAAGATAATTTAGGAAAATTAAGATAAATAATGAAAAATATTGCTATTGATGTCAAAATAGAAAATATAAATTTAATTTGGTCACTACTTGAACCTGTTATTTTTCTTTTTATATTAGGTTCTTTAGATAATATCGTAGTGACGATACCAATAATCATAAACAATGCCATAATTCTATATACAAATTGCCAGCTATCTAATAAATATGTTTCGCCTGACTGTATTGAAACAAACCATAGACTACCAGCACCGGATACTATCATTGCGATTCTATAACCAGCCAAGTACATAGAGGATAAAGCCCCTTGAAGTTTTTGACTAACTGATTCAATTCTGTATGCATCAATAACAATATCTTGTGTTGCACTAGAAAATGCAATTAATATAAAAGATATTACCATAAAAAATAAACTTAGATTTGGATCTGAAAAAGACGCTAAAATAAGAGAAAAAATAATCATTATTTGAGAAAAGAATAACCACGATTTTCTATGACCAAAATTGTCAGAAAATGGTAATTTAAAATGATCTACTATTGGTGTCCAAAGAAATTTAAAGGAATAGGCAAAACCAACCCAGCTAAAAAGTGTAATCGTGCTTCTTTCAATATCAGCTTTTGTTAACCAAACCGAGAGAGTAGAGAAAACAAGGAGCAACGGTAACCCTGCAGAGAAACCCAGAAAAAACATTCTTATAGATCTTTGATCAATAAAATATTTAAATTTGGACTTCATTAATTAAACTGGTTTTATTAATTTGTTTATTACTTTAAAGACTTTGGACTATCACCCATACTATTTAAATAAGCAATAATATTCGCTCTATCCATTTCTTTTCTTAGCCCAGCAAATGCCATTTTAGTACCCTTTATATACTTTAAGGGTTTATGTAAAAAACCATTAAGCTCTTCATATGTCCAATTTTTGTTATAATTTTTTAGAGCAACTGAATATTTAAAACCGTCTAAGGAACCTACTTTTCTGTCAACCACATTCCATAAAGCAGGCCCTATACGATTATCACCACCTTTTTGAATACTATGACAAGCAGCACATTTTTTAAATATTTTTTCACCACTTTCTATGTTTGCAGACGCAAGTAATGGAGTTATTGGTTTTAAGTTTTCGACTACTTTTTTTGGTTTTTGAACTTTATTATCATCAGTATCTTCTAAACCTTCAACTTTATATGCTGACTTTTCTAGTTTATCTACATTATATATTGAGTTTGCTATTTCCTTAATTCCAATAAAAAGAAGTGCAACAATTAATATAGCTGCAGCGATTTTATTAAATTCAAAACTATCCATTTAAAGTTAATTCTTATATTATTTCATTTAATATTGAGAGTAAAATCTAAAGATATAGATGTCGCACTTATAAAATATGGAAAAATCTGTAATAATCATACCTTCTCATTTGAAAGCAAAAAGATTACCAAATAAACCATTACTTGATATAAATGGATTACCTTTAATATTGCATGTGCTAAAAAACTCACAGAAGTCAGATATTAAAAAAGTTTACGTTGCAACTCCAGATGATGAAATTTCAAATATTATAATTAAAAATCAAGGTGAGGTAATTAAAACCGGAAATCATCATACTAATGGAACTGATAGAATTTTCGAAGCTTTAAATAAAATTCAAAATCAATATGACATCATCATAAATATTCAAGGGGATATGCCAAATATAAATAAGAATACAATAAATAAATTAAATGAATTTATGATTAAAAATTCAAACATTGAGGTTGCTACTATCGCTGGGAATATTAAAAAAGAAGATTATAATAACCCAAATGTTGTTAAAGTTAGAACATCCAAACCTTTAGATCATGGGCAATTTAACTCTGCTATTGACTTTTTTAGAACGCCAGAAAAAAATAATACTAATATTTATCATCATATTGGTATATATGCTTTTCGTAAAAGTATGCTTAAAAAATTTGTTGATCTTAAAAAATCTAAAAATGAAATTAGCCGTAGTTTAGAGCAAATGAGGTTGATTGATAACAATATTGATATAAAAATAGGGTTAACAAAATATAATCCGTTAAGTGTTGATACAGTAGAGGATCTAAACAATATTAGAAAATTGCTAAAATGAAAACCAAAATTGCAATACAAGGAGAATTAGGAGCATACTCTCATCTAGCGGCTAAAGAAATATTTGGTAATGTTGATATCTCACCTTGTAAAACCTTTGAAGATGTGTTTGCTTTAATAAAATCAGATAAAAATATTAAAACCGTAATTCCAATTGAGAATTCTTTAGCTGGAAGAGTTGTAGATGTTCACTCATTGCTTGTTAAATATAAGCCTAAAATTATACGTGAACATTTTTTAAGAATAGAACACTGTCTTATATCAAATCCTAGTAGTAACATAAATAAAATTAAGTACGTTAAAAGTCATTCACACGCGATTAGTCAATGTCAAAAAAATATTCATTCCAATAATCTTATACCTGTAATTACCGCAGATACTGCTGGATCTGCTAAATTATTATCAGAGAACCCCGATGACACGATAGCTGTAATTGCTTCATCTATCTCGGCTGAAATATATAAATTAAAAATATTGCAAAATAATTTTGAAGATATGGAAGGAAATACTACACGTTTTCTTGTAATGGATAATTCAAGTGAAGATGAGAACTTTGAAAAAAATAAAAAATACATAACAACCTGTATTTTTAAATTAAAATCAATTCCAGGAGCATTGCATAAATGCTTAGGAGGATTTGCAAAAAATTCTATAAATTTAACGAAATTAGAGAGTTTTTCATTGGATAATAGTTTTGTTCAGGCCATATTTTATGTTGATATGGAAGGACATCCAGATGATCCTAAAATTTCAGATTCACTTAATGATTTAAAAAAGCAAACTGAAAAGTTAGATATTTTAGGAGTTTATCCTGCATCTTCATATAGATATCAAAAATTATCATAAATCTTTGTGGTCGATTTGAATTAAAATTGATATATTCTATTATTGGGGGATTGGTGACAGGTGGATGTTGCGCTAACCCGGTCAGGTTCGAAAGAAAGCAGCCGTAACGTAAATTTTTCAGGTTGTTACTCAGTTCCCCGTTAATATTATGAATAAAAAAATAATACTACCACTTAAATATAGACCAAAAAATTTTGAAGAGTTGATTGGGCAAGAGTCCATGGTTTTATCTTTAAAAAGTGCTTTAAAAAAAAATAAGCTTCACAACGCATATATTTTGACGGGCATCAGAGGGGTGGGTAAAACAACAACAGCAAGAATTATATCTAAAGCTATTAATTGCAATAAGCATTTTGAGCATGGAGTTCAACAAAATAATGAAGTTTATTGTGAGTGTGATGATATTACCAAATCAAACCACATAGATGTGCTTGAAATGGATGCCGCATCTAAAACTGGGGTTGATGATATTAGAGATTTATTAGAGTCATCGAAATATCATCCTTCTGTTGCAAAGTATAAAGTTTTTATAATTGACGAGGCACATATGTTGTCTAAGCAGGCATTTAATGCTTTATTAAAAACTTTAGAAGAACCTCCAGATCATTTAAAGTTTATATTAGCAACAACTGAAATAAAAAAAATACCAATAACAATACTTTCAAGATGCCAAAGATTTGATTTAAAAAGAATTAAAATTGAAGAAATGATTAAATTTTTGACTGATATATCTAATAAAGAAGACATCAATATTGATAACAATGCTATTCAACTTATAGCTAAGTCATCCGAAGGTTCCGTCAGAGATGCTTTATCAATCTTAGATCAAGCAAATATTATAAATATTGAAAAAAATAATATTTCTGCTGAGAATATTAGAAAAATGCTTGGATTAGCCGATAAAGATAAACTAATAGAATTAATTAAAAATATCATAGATGGCAATGAAAAGACTTCTAGTTTAGTCTTAGATGAAATATTTGATTATGGATCAGATCCACAATTAGTTTTAGAAAATTTATTAGAGTTAGTATACTTAATATCTAGAGAACAAACCTTAAGTAATATTTCGTCTGATTTGTCGATTTCAGAAAATGAGTCAAAACAAATATGTGAGCTTTCAAAAAAAATAGATTTAACTTACACTTCAATTTTATGGCATTACTTATTGAAAGGTATTGAAGATCTCAAATTATTTCCAGATTCATTTATAGCGCTACAGATGTTAACCACGAGACTATGTAGATTAAAGGATATGCCTGACCCTCAAAAGTTGCGGGAAGAAGACGTTGATCTAAATGTTTTAAGTTCTAAAGAAGAAGGTGTCGTTAAAACACAAATAAAAACGATTGTCCAAGAAAAAAAGATTCCTGAAAGCAAAAAAAATGATAACAAAATAATAAACTTTGTTTCTAAAATAAATAATATTGAAGACTTAGTTAATATTGCTATCAAAAAACAAGAAATAGAACTTAAAAAAGATCTGGAAAGCAACGTAAGTGTAGTAGATTTTAAGCAAGGAAAAATAAATATTGAGTTTAATAGTAATCTTTCAAAAAATTTCCCTAAATTACTAACAAATAAACTTTTTGAATGGACAGGAAAAAAGTGGGTCATAAGTTTCACAAACGATAAACGCGATAGTCTTGCGAATAAAGAAAAAGACTTTGAAGAAATAAAGAGCTCAGAAGTTTATAAATCTGTTATGGAAAGTTTTCCTGATGCTGAGTTTATTAATAAACAAAATGTGAACGAGGATGACTAATGGACTTTAATAAAATGCTTAAACAAGCTCAAGAAATGCAAGAGAAAGTTCAAGAAATGAAAGATAAATTAAAAAATATTAAAGCTGATGGTACTTCAGGTGGAGGGCTTGTGGTTGCAACCATGAATGGCAGTAATGAATTGGTAGGTATTAAAATAGATGATAAAGTTTTTAAAGAAGAAAAAGGAGTTTTAGAAGATTTAATAGTGGCGGCAATTAATAATGCAAAAAAAGCTGTTGAGAGTAAAACGCAGGAAGAAATGTCAAAATTAACAGGAGACTTAAAATTACCTCCAGGAATAAAATTACCTTTTTAAATTAATATGCCAAACGCAAAACAACCGGAGTTAGATAATTTGATTCAGTTATTATCAAGGTTACCTAGTCTTGGTCCCAAATCAGCAAAAAGAATTGCGCTTTATCTTTTGAAAAATAAATCAAACTTAATGAAACCTTTGAGTGAAGCAATTACTCATGTTCATACAAATATTATAAAATGTAATGTTTGTGGTAATTTAACTTCTAAGGAGAGCAAATGCACTTGTTTAGATATGAAAACAGATCAAATATGTGTCGTGGAAAATATCGCTGATATGTGGGCATTAGAATCTACAAGTGTTTTTAAAGGTCAATATCATATTCTAGGAGGAACTCTTTCCGCAATAAACGGATCTAATCCTGAAGATTTACTAATTAATTCATTAGTTGATCGAATTAAAAAGTGTAATATTAAAGAGGTTATTTTAGCTATATCTGCAACAATTGAAGGTCAAACCACTGCACATTACATAAATGACAGTTTAAAAAATCTAAATGTTAAAATAACCAAATTGGCACACGGATTACCGGTAGGAAGTGAAATTGAGTATTTAGATGACGGAACCTTGTTTTCTGCTTTTAAATATAGAAATTCATTTAATAATAAAAATTAAATGTCAATTTTAAATATTTTAAAAGAGCCAAATAAACTTCTGAGACAAAAGTCGGCAGAAATTCAAGTTATTGATGAAGAAATAAAAAATTTAGCAAAAGACATGCTTGAGACTATGTACAACGCCCCAGGTATTGGATTGGCCGCAGTTCAAGTTGGCGTGTTAAAAAGACTTATCGTGGTGGATATTTCTAAAGAAGGTGAGAAAAAAAATCCAATATTTTTGATTAATCCGAAAATTGTATGGAAATCCGATACTTTAGTTAATAACGAGGAAGGGTGTCTCTCTATACCTGGATACTATGGTAATGTTGATAGGTATGAAAGTTGCAAAATTGAGTATTTGGATATTGAAGGAAAGCTAAATAATATTAATGTAAGCGGATTATTATCAAGATGTATTCAGCATGAGATAGATCATTGTAATGGAGTTTTGTTTCTCGACCATTTATCACAATTAAAAAGAGAGATTATTCAAAAGAAAATTCAAAAAAACCACTTATAATAAATGTCATCAAACATAATTTTTATGGGCACTCCAGATTTTGCAATTCCAGCATTAAAAGAAATTAATAAATATTTTAAATTAAGTTGTGTAATTTCTCAGTCAGCTAAAAAGGCAAAAAGAGGACATAATATCTTAAAAAGTCCAGTACAAAATTTTGCAGAGCAGAACAAACTAATTATTAAAACCCCAACCAGAATTGAAGATGAATATAATTATTTAAAAGAGCTCAATATTGATCTTGCTATTGTTGTTGCCTATGGGCAAATAATACCTAGCAAAATTCTAAAATTATCTAAAAATGGATTTATTAACATTCATGCCTCCCTATTACCTAAATGGAGAGGTGCTGCTCCAATACAAAGATCGATTATGTCTGGTGAAAATATTACAGGTATAACTATTATGAAAATTGAAAAGGAATTAGACAGTGGACCAATCCTACTGAGCAAATCTATTAAATCAGGAAATTTAACTTTTGGTCAATTAGAAAAAAGTCTATCAGAGTTGGGGTCAAAAGTAATAGTTGATTGTATTAATAAAGTACTTAGTGGAACTGCAGAATATACTCCCCAAAATAAAATTGGTGTGTCGTACGCAAAAAAAATTACAAAGCTAGATGAGAAAATTGATTGGAATGAAAATGCAGAAAATATTATTTTTAAAATAAATGCATTAAATCCTAAACCAGGGGCATATTTTGATTATAAAAATGAAAAAATAAAAGTGTATTCAGCTAAAATTTCTGATTTAACGTCACGTAAACCTGGAATGATTATCGACTCAAAAAAAATTATTATATCGTGTAAGGATCGCTCAATAGAGATATTAGAACTGCAAAGAAGTGGAAAGAAAATTCAACTAAAAGAAAATTTTATCTTAGGATTTAAATTCGATGAGCAGATTTAAATGTATCGTAGAGTACGATGGCAAAAAATTTTACGGATGGCAGTCTCAACCTCATAGGAATACAGTACAGCAGTGTATTGAAACTGCTTTGCAAAAAATCATAAAAAAAAAAATTAAAATATTTGGATCTGGTAGGACTGACTCTGGTGTTCATGCCATTGGCCAGGTATTTCACTTTGACTACGATGGACGGATACAAGCCTTTAAGATTTTGGAGGGAACAAATCACTTTCTAAAAAAAAAGAATATCAGTATAATTAAAGTTCAAAAAGTTAAAAAAAAATTTAATTCAAGAAAAAATGCAATTTTAAGAATTTATCATTATATTATAATTAACCGAAAATCTAACCTCTCTCTAATGAATGGTAGAGCATGGCATGTAAAAAAAAAACTTGATATAAAAAAAATGCAAAATGCTGCTAAACTATTTTTAGGCAAGCATGACTTTACAACTTTTCGATCAAAGTCCTGTAATGCAAAGTCGCCAATAAAAACAATTGAATACTCCAGGATCAAAAAATCTGATAAAAAAATCATTTATGTTGTAAAATCGAGATCATTTTTACAACATCAAGTACGATCAATGATTGGTGCTATAAAATATGTC
Organism: Pelagibacteraceae bacterium AG-359-E06; assembly: GCA_003280495.1. Lineage (GTDB taxonomy): Bacteria > Pseudomonadota > Alphaproteobacteria > Pelagibacterales > Pelagibacteraceae. The sequence goes on along the minus strand of QCET01000004.1, from coordinate 72,217 downwards.
GGCGAAGGAAAGTGGAATATTGACGATTTAAAGAAGGCAATTGAAAAAAAGAATAGAAATAGCTGTCCTCCTGTGGCTCCTCCTTGTGGTTTATATCTCTTCAAAGTACAATATTAGGGATGAACAAAAATCTTCTATGGAAAGCCTCCAATACAATAATTGAATCATCTAATATTTTTAAATTTTCAAAAAAAGTTGAAAATAAATTTAATTTAAATTTTAAAAAAAACTTTAACTCTCTCTGGAATTGGAGTCTTAAAAATAATGAAGTTTTTTGGTCAGAACTATGGGATTTTTCAGATATAAAAGGTGATAAGGGTAAGAGAATTTTAGATAAAAACAAAATCTTTTACAAAAATATTTTCTTTCCAGACGCGAAGTTAAATTTTGCTGAAAATTTAATTCCATTAACCTCTAAAGAAATTGCTGTATTCAGCTTAAAAGAGAATGGAACAGAGGATTTTATAACATGGGAAGAATTATTTAGTAATGTTTGCAAATTTTCAGATTATTTGATTAAAACAAATATTAAAAAAGGCGATGTGGTAGCAGCCTACGTTCCGAATACAATTGAAACTATCGTAGCTTTTCTTGGTTCAACTAAAAACGGCTGTATTTGGTCAAGCTGTTCTCCAGACTTTGGTCCACAAGGTGTGATTGAAAGATTTAAACAAATTGAGCCAAAAGTTTTAATTACTTGTGATCATTACTATTATAATGGAAAAAAAATAAATATATTAAATAATGTAGAAATTATTACCAAATCAATTCCCTCTATTCAAAAAGTAATAGTATTTTCTTACGATAATACCAAGATCGATAAAAAATATTTGTCTTACTATGATATTCTTAAAAATTCAAAAAAAGATACGAACTTTCAAAAATTTGATTTTAATCATCCTGTGTATATTCTTTACTCGAGTGGTACAACTGGTACACCCAAATGCATTGTTCACGGATCTGGCAATGCACTTATTGAACAAAAAAAAGAACTCTTAATTCATTGTAATGTAAAAAAAAATGACAAGGTTTTTTATTATACTTCTACAGGATGGATGATGTGGAATTGGCAAGTAGCTGCACTTTCCTGCGGAGCATCTATATATTTGTATGATGGATCACCTTTATACCCAGAAATTGATATATTACTTAAATATTGTTCACAAAAAAAATTTACATTGTTTGGAGTGGGCGCAAAATATTTAGATCATTTAAAAAATGAAAATTATAATAGTAAACATCTTGATTTAATAAATTTAAAAACTATTTGCTCAACGGGTTCACCACTTATCAGCGAGAGTTTTGATTATGTTTATAATTATATCAAAAAAGATGTTCATTTAGCTTCTATCAGTGGTGGAACGGACGTAGTTGGATGTTTAGTTGCAGGTAATTTATACGATGGAGTTTATGCCGGTGAGATCCAAGGTCCAAGCTTAGGTCTAGATATTGATGTTTTTGACGAAGATGGTAAAAAACTTTCTAACAATCATAAAGGCGAATTAGTTGTTAAGACACCTTTCCCTTCAATGCCCATAAAATTTTGGAATGACAATAATTCAGAAAAAATGCATGATGCTTATTTTAATAAGTATCCTAATATTTGGTATCATGGAGATTTTATTCAAAAAACATTAAATCACGGGTATATTATTTTTGGTAGATCAGACGCTACACTTAAACCAGGCGGAGTGAGAATAGGTACTGCGGAAATATATCGTCAAGTAGAAAATTTTAGTGAAGTAAATGAAGCTTTAGTTGTTGGACAAAATTTTAATGATGATATCAGAATAATTCTTTTTATTAATTTGAAAGATCCAAGTATACTTAACAGTGAATTGGAAGAAAAAATTAAATTTAATATTCGCCAAAATTGTTCACCAAAACATGTGCCCTCTATAATTATTGAATGTCCAGAAATACCTAAAACGAAAAGTGGAAAAATTGTTGAAATAGCAGTTAGAAAAATATTAAATGGAGAAAAGATTAACAATTTAGAGGCTATAGCAAATCCAGGATCACTTGAATTTTTTAAAAATTTGAAAATAAATTAATATGGACGAAGACGATATAATTAAGGAAAAACAAATTAAGATTGATGAATTAAGTATTTCTGAAATTGAAGAGTTGATCAAGGAATATAAAAGAAAAATAGTCGATCTTGAAAATAAAATTTCTGAGAAAAAGAATGATCAAATTCAAGCAGAAAATATTTTTAAAAAAAATTAGATTTTAGCTAAAGACTTTACGTGAAATTTAGAGCTTTCAGAAATTGATTTTAAATCATATCCACCCTCTAAAACGGAAACTATTTTTCCAGCACAATGTTTTGCAGCATATTTTTTTACTTTAAAAGTTAAATATTCATAATCAATTGACTCTAGATTAATCTCGGCTAAAGGATCGTTTTTATGGGCATCAAAACCACAGGATATTAATATAAATTCAGGTTGATATTTGTCGATTTCAATAAATATTTTTTCGTAAATCTTATAAAAATCATTTGATGACAAACCTGCTTTCAAAGGAAAGAAACGTATGTTATCAAAATGACCTCTTACCTTTTCAGTACCATCTCCAGGAGGATAAAATGGATATTGATGTGAAGAAATTAAAAATATATTTTTTTTATTAGATATAATTTCAGCTGTACCATCACCTCTATGCACGTCCCAATCTAAAATCAATACTCTTTTTAAGTTATAGTTTTTTACTAAATAACATGCTCCAATAGCAATGTTATTAAATATACAAAAACCAGCAGCAAAATTGCTGTGCGCGTGATGTCCTGGTGGTCTTATACTAACAAATGCATTTTGATAAGATCCATCTTGGACATTATCTATAGCAGTTAGAACAGAATTTACTGCATCATAAGATGCTTGTTTTGATCCTTGAGATACAATTGTATCTGAATCTAAAAAAGCTAAACCATTATTAGGAAATGAATTATTAACTTTTTCTATATATTTTTTGTCATGAGCTAGTTCAATCAATTTCGTGCTAAAATTTTTTGTTTCAACCCACTCTGTATTTTTAATATTATCTATTGCAGTATTGATTGAAGTTACTCTATTAACATTTTCTGGATGCCCAGGTCCATTATCATGATTTTGATATGTTTTTGTAGTGATCAGACAAGTCTTCACTTATAATAATTTTGTAAAATTTTTTTATATATATTTTTTAATTTTTTTAAATCAGCTATAGGAACTCTTTCATCTACTTGGTGTATTGTTTTATTTACAAGACCAAACTCAATACATGGTGCAATATCTTTGATAAATCTGCCATCTGAGGTTCCTCCACCTGTAGTTAATTTTGTATTTCTACCGGTACTTTTTTTTATTATATTCCTAATCATATTAACAGTTGGGTTGGGTTTACAAAGAAATACGCCACCTGTTTCCTGAAATTTAATATGATATTTACATTTGTATTTTTTCGAAACTTTTTTAATGATTTTAGATATTTTGCTCTTAAGACTTTTACTTGTGTGTCTATCATTGTATCTAATATTGAAAATTGCACTCGCTTTTGATGGGATTACATTGTCTGCAAGATTATTTATATTAATTTTTACTATTTCTAAATTTGATGCCTGAAAATTTTTTGAACCATTATCTAATTTTTTATTTTTAATTTCATTTAAAATTTTAATTAAAGGCGTTGACGGGTTTCTTGCTTTATTCGGGTAAGCAACGTGACCTTGAATACCACTAATTGTTATATATCCTGTTATACTGCCTCTTCTACCTATTTTGATCTCTTCTCCAAGCTTATTTGGATTTGTTGGCTCACCAATCAAACAAAAATCTATTTTTTCTTTTTTCTTTTTTAAATATTTAACAACTTTTTTTGTGCCATTAATAGCAACACTCTCTTCATCACCTGTGATCAAAAAGCTAAGTGAGCCATTAAATTTTTTATTATCTTTTAGAAATTCATATGTTGCTGAAATAAAACTTGCAATATTACCTTTCATATCAGCAATTCCCCGACCGTATAGTACCCCATTCTTTATTTGACCGCCAAAAGGATTAACAGACCATTTTTTAAAATCACCTATAGGTACAACATCGGTATGTCCAGCGAAACATAAATGAGGTTTCTTCGTGCCGATCTTAGCGTATAAATTTTTAATTTTGTATGTACCTTTCTCTTTGAATTCCAAAATTTTACATTTAAAACCAAGTTTTTTGAGAGATTTAGCTACGTAGTTAATCGCACCCTTATCAAGCGGTGTTACACTTGCAAATCTCACAAGATCTTTTGCAATTTTGATTTCGTTCATTTCTTAATCTCTTAGCAACTCATTGATGCTAGTTTTTGATCTTGTTTTGTCATCAACGGTTTTAATAATGTGTACTGCATATAAGTCTTTATGAGTACCAGGTACAATTACAGAGTAGGGCGGAACAAATCCTTTTGTGATTTCGCCTGTCGATCGATTTACTATTTTTGTACTTTGTCCAATATAGCACCCCATTGATAGAACACTTCCTTTACCAACAATTACCCCTTCAACTACCTCAGACATAGCACCTACAAATACATCATCCTCAATTATAGTAGGTAAAGCTTGAGCGGGTTCCAATACTCCTCCAATACCTGATCCAGCAGAAATATGACAATTTTTACCTATTTGGCAACAACTACCAGCTCGTGAAAAAGTATCCATCATAGTACCTTCATCAATGTATACACCTGAATTCACGTAACACGGCATCAAAACAACCCCTTTTCCAATGAATGATCCTTTCCTAACTTGTCCATTTGGCACAAATCTAAAACCAGCTTTTTCATGCTCTTCCTTACCCCAACCTGCTGTTTTACCTTTCAATAAATGCGATTTATCATACCAACTACTATAAGGCCCACTAAGTGTATCCATTGGGTTAGTTCTAAAACTCAGCATTATTGCTTTTTTAATCCATTGATTAGCAATCCATTTATCACTTTTTTTTTCTGCAACTCTAATTTTTCCTTTATCAAGAAGATCAAAAGTTTCATTTATACAATCTAAAATTTCTTTACTCGATTGAGTATTAATTTTTTCTTTATTATCCCATGCCTCATTTATAATTTTTTCTATAGTCATGCTACTTTCTTATTTATATCTTCTAAAAATTTAGTCAAATTTTTTACTCTAAAATCCACATGATATCCATCGGAACCTTCTTTGCAATATTTGTCGTCATTTTCTATCCAAGCAGTTTTTATACCAAGCTTGTGTGCTGGTAGTAAATTTTTAGCAATATCCTCAAAAAAAATACTCTCAGAACAATTGATTCTATATTTAGAAATCAATTTTTTATATGGCGCAATATCTGGCTTAGGAATGTAATCAGAATCAATAATATCGAAAATTCCACTGAAATTATTTTTAATACCCAATTTCGATATTGTTGTTTCAGCGTGTTTTTTTGACCCATTTGTAAAAATAATTTTTGATCCGGGTAGCTTTTTCAATTCATAATTTAACTTTTCATTCTTATTTAAAAAACTGTAATCTATATCGTGCACAAATTCCAAAAAACGTTCAGCGTTTATATTATGTTTTTTCATTAATCCATTTAATGTTGTTCCATGCTCGTGAAAATATTTATTTTTTATTTTTAAAGCTTCAGATTCATCAACACGAAGCTCATCAATAATAAATTGGCACATTTTTTTATCTATTTTACTAAAAATATTTGTTGTTGAAGAATATAAAGTATTATCTAAATCAAAAATCCAGAATTTAATATTTTTTAAACTAATCATTTACTATTAGAGTCCCTGCTCCAGCTTCAGAAAACAACTCGTATAAAACTGCATGTGGTTTTCTTCCGTCAATTATCACTACACCTGAGACACCTTCTTTTAGACATGATATACATGTGAGTATTTTAGGTATCATTCCTCCGGTAATTACACCGCTAGAAATTAAATTATTTGCCTCAGAAATTGTTAATTTTTCAATCAATTTACCAAATTTATCATTTACACCTGGTACATCGGTCATTAGCAAAAGTCTATCAGCTTTTATTTTTTCTGAAATTTTTCCTGCAGCTGTGTCAGCATTTATATTATAAACTTGTTCTGTTTTATCAATTCCAATTGGCGCAATAACCGGTATTTTTTTATTCGCCAATAATTCGTTTATTATTTTTTCATTTATTTGATCGGGATCTGCAACAAATCCTAAGCTTGAGTTTTTTGATCCTTTAACTTTTATTATATCACTATTTTTTGCGTTTACAGGGACAGAATTAACACCGAATTTTTCTATTGATTTGACTAAATCTGGATTAATTTCGTTAAGTAATACGTCTTCAACAACTCCTATTATATTATTATCTGTTACCCTTAATCCATCAATAAATTTGCTTTCAATTTTATTTTGATTTAATCTTTGTTGGATTTGAGGGCCTCCCCCGTGAACAACCACTGTATTGACTCCAATCTTGTTACAGACAGCAGCATCTTCAGCAAATGCTTTTGATAACTTTAGGCTAGCCATTACTTGACCTCCATACTTTAGAACTATTTTCTTATTTTTATATTTTTCAAGAAACTTTTTAGCCTCATCTATAGGAGGAGCTTCTTTAGGCCAAATCGCTGATAAATTCATTATACTGTTTTTGTCTTTGTTTTCCTTATTATCACGTACTGTTGTGCCATGGTAAGTACGTTATTAATAGTCCAGTAAACTACAAGACCAGAAGGGAACGATGCTAAAAGTATTGTTAAAAAGAAAGGAAAAAACATAAATATTTTTGCTTGAATAGGGTCAGGAGGAGCAGGATTAAGTTTTTGTTGTATCCACATTGTCAATCCCATTAATATTGGCCATATCCCTATAATTAAGAAACTTGGTGGATCCCAAGGTATTAGTCCAAATAAGTTAAATATTGTTGTTGGATCAGGTGCAGATAGATCTTGTATCCATCCAAAAAAAGGAGCATGCCTCATCTCCAAGGTTACAAATAAAACTTTATAAATTGCAAAAAAGAATGGCAATTGTATTAAAACTGGAAGGCAGCCACTAACTGGATTTACCTTTTCTCTTTTATATAAATTCATCATTTCCATTTGAATTTTTTGTTTGTCATCTTTATACAAATCTTTAAGTCTTTGCATTTCCGGCTGTAGTGCTTTCATTTTTGCCATTGATACAAAAGAATAATTAGCTAGTGGAAAAAATATTAATCTTACTGCAGCTGTTAACAGAATAATTGCAATACCGAAATTACCGGAAATTTTATGTAGATAATCGATTACAAAAAAAATTGGTTTTGTAAAATAAAAAAACCAGCCCCAGTCAATTGCTAAATCAAACTTATTTATACCTGACTGCTCTGCATATCCGTCAACAACAGAAACTTCTTTAGCGCCAATAAATAAAGTTGCTACGTTCTTTTTAGTTTCATTTGAATTAATTATTGTTGGGTCTGTAATAATATAATTTGCCTTGAACTGCTTATCATAAGTAAATTCAGCATTGAAATTTTTACCCTTCTGAGGAATTATGGCAGATAACCAATATTTATCTGTAATTCCAAACCATCCATTATTATTTTTGTAGGTTTCTTTTTTCTCAATAATATCTTCATAAGATAATTCTTTTAATTCTTCACCTACTACTCCAATTAAACCCTCATGCAAAATATAAAAATTTTGTACATCTGGTTTTTTATTTCGCGTTATCTGAGAATAGTGAAATAAATTTATATTCTTTTGAGATAGATTTTGAACTGAATCCTCTACGATTATTAAATATTTATCATCTATGGTAAGTTTTTTTTTGAATATTAAACCTTCATTGTTATTCCATTGAATCGTAACAGGTTGTTTTGGAGCAAGAGTATCATTTCCAATTACTCTCCATTTACTATTATGATTAGGGACCTTTATATTTTCAGATGTAGCCCAGCCGGTTTCTAAAAAATATCCATTTTCAGATTTTTTTGGGTTTAGTATAACAACTTGTTTACTATCTTCATTTAAAGTTTCTTTATAATTTTTTAGAGTAACATCATCTATTAATGCTCCATTTAACGAGATTGTACCAAAAATTTTTCCATTGCTAATGTTTATTCTATCAGATTGTTTAATAGCATCTTGACGTGTAATTTTTTTGTCTGGTTCTTTAATTTTAATTTTTGGAGCTTTTGGTTTGCTTTCACTCTTTTCTACAATTGTTGTATCGTCTGAGGTTGTGTTTTCTATTTCAGGCGGGGGAAACATTACCGACCAAATTACAATTACGGCAGTTGATAAAATTACTGCTAATAATACATTTTTACTATCCATTTAATTTATCTTTCTCTACTGGATCAAATCCAGACTTAGCACCTAAAAATTTAATTGGGTGACATTTTAAAATTCTTTTAAAAGTTAAAAATATTCCGACAAAAAATCCTTTTTTTTCTAATGCTTCAATACAATACTCTGAACATGTTGGCAAAAATCTACAATTATTTCCCAATAGTGGTGAAATAAAAAATTTATATATTTTAACCACAGATATCGTTAGTATAGAAAATATTTTATCTATTATGCACATTTATATTTCAAGTAACTTAAATTTTAATTCTTCAACAATTTTTTTAAATTCTGTATTATTTATCTTTTGTTTAGCAAAAATCGCATATTTGTAATTAGTTTTAAATTTTATTTTTAAATCTTTAATTGCTTCTCTAGTTGCATTTTTTAACTTTCTTTTTAATTTATTTCTATATGCTGCATTTCCCAGCTTTTTTGCAGATACACAACTTAATAAAATCTCATTTTTCTTTTCAGAGCTTTTTTTTTGATAATATATTGTGAAGTACTCAGTTGATATTTTGTTTGCGCTCATAATATCTTTAAATTCTTGTTTTTTTTTTAAAGAAATTAGCTGTAATCTACTAGTCATATTTAAGCAGAAAGCTTTTTTCTTCCTTTTGATCTTCTTCTGGATAAGACTTTTCTACCATTTTTTGTTGACATTCTAGATCGCCAGCCGTGTCGACGCTTTCTTACTTTCTTGCTAGGTTGAAATGTGCGCTTCATTGATATATTTAAATTTCAGCATTTATAGGTAATTCAATATAGGATGTACAGTATAAAATTATAACTTATGCAAATTTCTAAATTTAAAATAATGCTTTTAGGCGTTTATATTACCACTGTGGCTATAGTGGTCTTTTTATTTTTTTACTATGGCGTCACTTCATTTCTTAATCCAGAGTATTTAATGAATAATAGAGATAGTATTTTTTCCTATATCGATAGATATAAAATAATTATAGCAACAATCTATTTTGTTTCATCGATAATATGGGTTTTTTTATTAGGCTTTGCTTCAATTCCTGCAATCTTTGCAGGTCTAGTTTTTGGATCTTATCTTGGTTCAGTATTATCGATATTCTCCTTTACAATTGGTGCTACATTATTATTTTTTTCTGCTAATAAACTATTTAAAGATAGTATTTCTAATTACATTAAAAATAAATATCCCATGATAGTAAAGAATATAGATGAAAATATTTTTGGATATTATTTTTTTTTAAGGTGTATACCAGGTATTCCATTTGCTATTAAAAATTTAATACCTGTAATATTTAATATGCGAATATCATCCTATTTTTCAGCTACTTTTTTTTCAGAACTTACACCTACTATAATTCTCGTGAGTTTATGTTCTGGAATAGGTAAAGCTTTAAGAGCTGGAGAAAATATTAATTTTTTAATTTTGAAAAAACCTGAAATTTATATACCGGTAATCGCTCTTGGTTTGTTTGTATTAATTGCTAATATTATCAAAAAAAAATATTTTTATAAGCAACCTAAAACTTGAATAAATCTTATAATCAACATATAATTTAGTTATGACTTTTCAATTACCAACATTAGATTACTCGAAATCATCTTTATCTCCTCATATGTCGGAAGAAACTTTGGATTTACATCATGGTAAACATCATCAAACTTATATAACGAACTTAAATAATTTAATAAAAAATTCGGGTTTAGAGAATTCATCTCTTGAGGAGATAGTTAAAAAAACATCGGCGGACCCATCAAAAATTGGAATATTTAATAATGCAGGTCAACATTGGAATCATATTTTGTTTTGGAAATGTATGAAGCCAAAAGGAGGTGGTGCGTTACCTGGAAAATTAGAAAAAAGAATAAATTCTGATTTTGGAGGTGTAGATAAATTTAAAGAACAATTTATTCAAGCAGGAGTAACACAATTTGGTTCTGGTTGGGCATGGCTAGCGATTGATAAAGGAAAACTTGTAGTGACAAAAACTGCTAATGCCTCAAACCCTTTAGTAAATAATATGAAGCCGATATTAGGTTGCGATGTATGGGAACATTCATATTACGTTGATTATAGAAATCGTAGACCTGATTATTTAAAAAGTTTTATTGAAAATCTTGTAAATTGGGAATTTGTAGAGTCGCAACTAGATTAATCAATCTTCGTTATCGTAATTAACATTTTTATTAGCCATTAAAACTGAAAATACCCCAATGATAAAAAATATTACTGAAAACATGATGATTATGTTTTTTTGACTAAACAAATCTAAAATCAGCGCAAGAAAACATAATAATATTAAAATAATCGGAACACCAATTTGATATTTTGCTAAATTTTTATGTTTCTTTTTAATTTCTTGTCCTGACTCAATTTTGGCCTTTAAAAAATCTCGAATTGAATAAAATGCTAACAATTTTCCTTCGCTATTACTGACAGGCATATGTCTAATTCCATATTCTTTCATATTTGATATTACATTATCGATTGTATCTTCTTCGGTCGCTGTCAAAATATCTGAAGTCATGATTTCCGATGCGGAGGTTAAATCCGGATCTTTTCCTTCTAAAACTAACCTGGTAACAATATCTCTCTCTGATACGATGCCTATTAGCTTATTATTTTCAGTTATAGGTATAGCCCCAATATTCCTATCTCTCATTTCTCGTGCAATTTCACTCACTGGTCTTTCTTTTTCACAGATTGTTAACTCGGATTTGAGTTTGTATTTTTTTAAGTCTGAAATTTTCATATTAAAAAAGTATATTAAATATATTTATTTTGAAAGGTTATGTTTCATCAGTTTTTGAGCTTTTAAAAATAGCCTTACCATTTTTGGTTGATTTATCCTTTTTGTATTTACATTTCTAGGTGAAGGATGGTAGCAGCCAACTAAATAAAAATTGCCAATTTTAAATATAGCGTCATGCTTAAATTTATACTTTGTTTTTAAATTATAGTAATTTATGAAATATTTAATACATGCATCAAAAGCTACTTTGCCTAATGCAATTAAAACTTTTTTGTTTTTTAAGAACATTAACTCTCTGTCAAAAATTGAAAAGCAATTATTAAGTTCTTGTGCTGTGGGTTTATCTTCAGGTGGAACACATTTTAAAGCAGTAGTGATATATGTATTATATAATATTAATCCATCATCTTTATTGAGTGAGTAAGGATGATTACAAAGGTTTGCTTTATGTAGACACTTAAATAAAAAATCAGCAGATTTATCACCTGTAAAAACTCTACCTGTTCTTGTAGCGCCGTGAGCAGCGGGGGCTAAACCAACAAATAAAATCTGAGCATTTAATTTTCCATACCCTACTATTGGTTTACCCCAATATTTTTGATTTAAATACGATTTTCTTTTTTTTTGAGAAATTAATTTTCTAAATTTAGTTAATCGACTACATTTGTCACATTTAAAAACTTGATGTTTAAAACTTTCGAAGTTTAAATCTGTCACTTTATTAATTCACTAATTTTTTTTGTCTCACCAATTTTAAACAATGTTGCATCATTTTCATTATACCCAAACCTTGAGGCATTTTTTTTAAATCTTTGTGCAGGTTCCATTATTGGCTCTAATGATAATACAACTGTTCCCCAATGCATACCAACAAGTTTTTTACTATTTAGGTCTCTACCGATCTGAAGTGCCTCTTCAGGGTTAGTGTGGTATATAGATGAATCTTTCTTAGGAGCCATAGGAAAAAAGTTATATGCGCCTATGTTAATAAAAGTAATATCAATAGGACCGTATTTTTTACCTAGCTCTTTATAAATTTTCCCGTATCCGGTATCACATAAAAACAAAATTTTTTTATCTTTATATTCTATTAAAAAACTTCCCCAAAGAGACTTGTTAGTATCCCATAGTGACCTCTTGGACCAATGTATTGATGGCAAAAAAGTAAAAGTTATGTCAGAAAATTTTTTTTTATCATACCAGTCTAATTCAGTAATTTTTTTGTAATTATTTTTTTCAAAATGTTTTGATAATTTTAAAGGCATCAAAACTTCTGTATTTTTAAACGGAAAATTTTTTATAGTCCTTGTACTTAAGTGATCATAATGATTATGAGTTTGCAAAAAATAATTAATTTTTGGTAAATTTTTTAGATCAATCGCAGGATCTACATACCTTTTAGGACCAAAAATTAACGGACCCATGTTTTTTTCAAATACAGGATCAGTAATAATCATATTATTACCAAGTTTTATTAAAAAAGTTGCGTGGCCTATCCATAGAATATAATCCTCATTTTTTAATTTATTAATATTTTCTAATACCTGATTTTTTGGCACGACATGATCTGAAGGTATGGAAATTTTAATTTTCTTTTTCTCTTCATTAAAAGTCTTATATGACCATTTAAAGTTAGGATCTCTGATTGGGGAACCTTCAGGGTTCCTAAATTTTCCATGTGGCATATGATGATATTTACTTTCGCTTAAAGCTGAGTTAACCAATGTAAATAATAGTATTAAAACATAATGTATAATTATTTTCATCTTAAATATGATTAATAAGATAATAAATTTTTTAAAATATTACAAACCATCCAGAGAGTGGAGATTACCTTTTCTATTGTTAGTATCAACAATACCACCAACTTTATTAACTCATTTTGCATGTGCAAAATACGGCATTAGTATTGGTGTTGCTATAGGTTTTTTTGGTTCAATCCCAATAGTTATTTATACTTGTTGGAAGATATTTATGGATGACTGGTTGGAGGACGATTAAATGCCCACAACAGATATTATATTTTCATATGCGGTATTAGGTGGTGGGGCACTTATAATTTATCTAATTTTAAATTTAGTTAAAGATCGAATTGAAAAAAGTGCCAAGAAAATAAAAAAAAAGAAAAAAAGAAAATAATTCAGCTTTTAACATAATTACTCACAAAGTTAGTAAGTTAGTAATCGTAAAAGTTTAATTTGTTGATCAAAGTAGAATCAAACAAAGAACATCTGAATCTTTATTAAGATATTAACAATTAGGCTGCTTTAATATGTTTGTTTTCTAAAATTGTTGCAACCAAATGAACTCTATTAATCTCACTACCATTAAAAAAATTATGATATTTTGTATTATCAGTAATATAAGCATTACCATCTGCTGGAAGATGATAACTTTCTTCCTCAATAATCATCCTGCAACCAACATTTGTAATTATTGGTATATGTAATCTCATTTCTGGATCACGGTGCCATGATAAACATGATCTTGGTGGTTTCATTAAAAACCTTACTCTTCCGAGCTTAAATTTTTTTGTAATTTTATTATAAACTTCTTCTATATAAGTAGATTTAAATTCTGGGCAAATTTCATTGTAAGAGGCCTCATCCACTTTTTCTAATCTTTTTTCTTCTTTTTTAGTTTCGTTAGGGTAGGTCCAATATAATCCACGTACATCTCCTCCTGTAATTGAATTAGGATCGTTAGGTTTCCTATTAATGCAGATGCAGTTAAAATCTTTTAAATTTGGATTATCCGTAACAAAGTTTTTAGTACAGTCTTCGTATGCATTTCTTAATTTTTCAATATTTATATTTAAATCATTAATTACTTTAACGTATTTCATAACAAATAATTTATACTAAGACAAAAATACTTTAAACAAATTAATGGTCGCATAAAGCTCAATTTTTCTTATAAGGCTTAATAATTTTACCATTTTCTAATTTAGGAGGATTATATTTCTCACCAGGTTTAGTATCATCTAAAAACCTAAAGTATAACAATATACCTAATAACAAAATTATACTGATAAGGCTAAGTTTTATTATTGGATACTTGGTTTTTTTTTTTAAAATTAAATTGGATAGATAAAAAATTAAAAACGGGGATACAATAGCTAATATAACAAGAATTTTTTTTATCATTAATAATTATAGCATTTTTAAACAATATTTGTGAAGATTGATAGGGCCTAAAAATTAGGCCCTACCTTAATTTTTTTTAGTCTCTTATTGAGTAAGCAACTACCCCAACTTCTGCTTTATCAGTACCTAATCTTTCAGCTTCTTTACTAATTCTTAATCCAATCGTTTCTTTAAGAATTTTAAATACACCAAACGATAGTACAAAACTAAATGCACAAACCGAAATAACTCCGATGAATTGAGTTCCAAATGAAGTATCACTATTACTTAAAGGCACTACTAATGTTCCGAAAATACCCGCAAACATGTGTACTGGAATTGCTCCCACTACATCATCCAATCCAAAGCCTTCAAGCATTTTTGTACCAAAGTACATGATGATTGCTCCGATAGATCCAATTAACATTGCTAGCATCGGACTTGGTGTTAGCGGTTCTGCAGTTATTGCAACTAGTCCTGCAAGCGCTCCATTCAACATCATTATTACATCAGTTTTTCCGCCGATAATTCTTGTAATAGCTGCTCCAGCAACAGTACCGGCTGCGCCTGCTAAATGAGTATTAACGGCGATAGTTGTAATTGCAGTAACATCATCAAAAGTTCCCATAGCTAATTGACTAAAGCCATTAAAACCAAACCAGCCAAACCAAAGTAAAAAAGTTCCTAAAGTTGTTAGTGGTATACTTGATGCAGCAAAAGGAACCATCACTCTTTTGCTTCCAGTTCCTGTAAACCTTCCTGTTCTTGCTCCTAGAACTATTATTCCAGCTAAAGCCGCAGCTCCGCCACACGCATGTACAAGCGTTGATCCAGCAAAATCAGAGAAACCAGATGTGCTTAACCATCCACCTCCCCACTGCCAGCCCATAGATACAGGGTAAATGAAACCTGCCATAATAACTGCAAACACAAAGAATGGCCAAATTTTAATTCTTTCAGCAACTGCACCAGATACTATTGAAACTGTAGCGCAAACAAACATTGTTTGAAAAAACCAATCTGAACTGTCTGAATAGCCGGTATCTATTTTAGAACCCTCGTTCCAAACTGAAAAATTACCTATATAGCCACCCTCAGGTATTCCATAAGCTAAATTGTAGCCAACTAAAAAGAATACTATTGATGCTATTGCAAATTTTCCAATATTTTTCGCTGCAATTGTTGATACACTTTTGTTTGTTACCAAACCACTCTCTAACATACAAAATCCAGCAGCCATAAAAGCAACTAGGACGCCTCCTATATAAAATGCTAGAGAATTGAAAATGTATTGTCCTTCTTTTGACATTGTAGTATCAGCAAATGCTGCGCTACACGTCAGTGTTATAACGCTAAAAGTTAGTAGCGTTATTGATTTTAAATTAAACATAATTTTCCTCCCAAGCCATGGAGGATTATAGAATTTTAATTTAATTAATATTGCAAGGTGAGCATAACTTCTATGTATTTAAGGAATGTGAATAGCAAAATGGGCCTCTTAGAGGCCCATCTTGCATGTAACAGAGAGGTTATAGGGAGAATTAGTCTCTGATAGAGTACGCAACTACTCCTGTTTCTG
This sequence comes from Pelagibacteraceae bacterium AG-359-E06, assembly GCA_003280495.1. Lineage (GTDB taxonomy): Bacteria > Pseudomonadota > Alphaproteobacteria > Pelagibacterales > Pelagibacteraceae. The sequence goes on along the minus strand of QCET01000004.1, from coordinate 56,465 downwards.
CTACGTCCGTACCTTTTCTTTGTGCTTCGTCACTTACTCTAATACCTATTGTTGATTTTAGAATAGTCCAAATTACGAACGATGCCGCAAACATGAAGACATTGATTGATAATACACCAATCAATTGCGCACCAAAATTTGTATCTGCGTTTGTTAATGGAACTGCTAAAGTACCCCAAATTCCAGCAAACATGTGAACTGGGATTGCTCCAACAACATCATCAATTTTTAATTTTACTAATAGCGCTGAACCTGCAACTACAATTGCACCTCCAATACCACCTATGATAATGGCAGTAAATGGAATCGGTGCTAAAGGCTCTGCAGTAATTGCAACTAGTCCACCAAGCGCACCATTTAACATTTGTACAACATCGGTTTTTCCGCCTATTAGCCTAGTAATTAGCGCGCAAGTCATAACACCACCAGCTGCAGCTAAATTAGTATTTATAAAAATTTTCGCCACTGCTGTTGCATCATCAAATGTGCCAAGAGCAAGCTGCGATCCACCATTGAAACCAAACCAACCGAACCAAAGTATAAATACTCCGATTGTTGCTAATGGGATAGATGAATTAGCAAAAGGAACCAACTGTTTTCCTGAGAACCTACCGACTCGTGGTCCTAAAACAATTGCTCCAGCTAATGCTGCTGCTCCACCTGCTGCGTGAACTAAAGTTGATCCTGCAAAGTCAGAAAAACCAAGACTTGCTAACCAGCCTCCACCCCACTGCCAGCCCATTTCGATTGGATATAATATTCCTGTTAAAAGAATTACAAATAGAAAGAATGGCCAAATTTTAATTCTTTCTGCTAGTGTTCCTGAAACGATAGATGCAGTTGTTGCGCAAAATACCATTTGAAACCACCAGTCAGAACTATCTGAATAACCTGTATCAATTTTTGATCCATCACTCCATGGAGCAAAACTACCGATATAACCACCTTCTGGAATACCGTAGGCAAGATTGTAGCCAACTAGCCAAAACATAATTCCGGCTATTGAATATAATCCAATATTTTTTGCTGCAATAGTTGATACACTTCTAGATGTAACCAATCCACATTCTAGCATCGCAAATCCTGGAGCCATAAACATGACTAAAAAACCGCAAACTAGAAATAGGAAAGTATTAAATACGTATTGTGTTTCTGCATTAACAGTAGATTCAGCTGCTATAGCTGGCTCTACAAGTGCTAATGAGACGACAAAAGTAAATAAAATTTTACCTAAATTTTTCATAACATCTCCTTTTTTGTTAAAAGACTTTGTAACCTAAATTATTATTAGTTAGATTTGATTAGATTTAAATTTAGTTATGAAATTTTTGCATGGAATATAAGCTATGCAGTTTTCGCATAGACTAATAGGTACCGATAACATTTTGATATTTAACCGCATTCATGGCAATTGCCCATATAGCTATTGAAAAACATAACAAAATTAGAGCAAATGTAAACACCACTTCATTTTTGTTATCTCTTAAGAATCTAAGAAATTTTTCAATCATTTTTTGAATCTCCATACAAGATAAATAAGAATTAAGATTAGAGATGTAAGCTGAATCCACTCACCTTGGCTTAAGTTAAAAATAGAGTCTTGTACTTTGTCTAAATGTTCAGGCATTTTTTTACATTATCTTAAAAATTGCCTTTTTTTAAGAAATTTTTCTGCTGTTAATATCTGAAAAATATACTAAGAATGACACTCAATGGAAAAAATTAAAAATTGGCTGTCTTCAGCAGCGTATGTTTTGTTTGATGATACAAAAAATGACCTTCGAGCGCTTCCTAAAACAGTTAGATTACAAATTTTAATTGTATTGTCTGCATTGTGGAGTACAGTTTTTAGTATATGGGTGTTTGCAGTACCCATGTTTATCTATGGATGGCTCGGTGTTTTTGTTGCTCATATATTGATAATTTTTGTTGCGTACTACACCTTTAAACAATTTCAATATGTAAAAACTGTACGTAACTTAGGTACAGACGCATTAGCTGAGTCGCCTATTTCAAAATTTGGTTTTAGTACTGTCTTATTAGTTTTTATATTAATGGGGGTTTTTTATTTGGGACTACAAGTGATGCATACTACTAAAGCAAATAAAAAAATACCATATTCTGGTCCGGATCTTACTACTGAGGAAAGAATACAAAAGTATATCGACAAAGGAACTATTTTAGATAAAAAAAATAAATGAGTTCAAATACTTTTAAACCAATTAAAACAAAATTAGAAAAAGATAGACCCTATTTTTGGTGTACATGTGGATTATCTGAAAAACAGCCGCTTTGTGATGGAAAGCACAAAAGTACTGAGTTGAAACCATTAAACTTTACAGTTGATGAAACAAAAGATTATTTTTTATGTAGTTGTAAAAAAACAAAAAAAAAACCATTTTGCGATGGTTCTCATAAATAACAGGGTCATTTAATGAATAACCAAAATTTTTTTCCTAATAAATTTGCTTTAATCACACTTTTAATTGGATGTTTTGTTGTTTTTGTTTCAATGGGGATTAGACAAACATATGGATTATTTTTTCAATTTTTTGAAAGTGATCTAAGTATTACATCTTCAAGTTTTGGATTATCAATTGGTATACAAGCAATAGTGTGGGGAACTTTTGCTACTATTTTTGGATTAATTGCAGACAAATTTGGTGCAAACAAAGTTGTTTCATTTGCTTTAATTATATATGCGACTGGCATATTTTTTATATCAAACTTTGAAAGTTCAGGATTATTTTTTCAAATTAATCTTGGTTTGTTGGTTGGTATTGGTTTAGGTGGCGCAGCAGCTCCTATTGTTGTACCAACTGTTGCAAAACATTTTCCAAATCATGATAGAGCAAAAGTAGCAGGAATTGTTACAGCATTTGCGAGCGTGGGAATGTTTGTTTATCCTTTGATATCTAATACCTTATTTAAAATTACAACATGGAACTATGTATTTAATATTTTTACTTTAGTAATGATTTTTGCCGCTTTACTTGCTTTGTTATTAAAAAAACCCAATGATGAAAATGAGTCAAGTGTTGTAAAAAACCAAAATTTCATCGAGGCTTTAAATGAAGCTTTTTCCCATAAAGGATATTTATTTTTAATGGCTGGTTTTTTTGTTTGTGGTTTTCAAATCACTTTAGTTGCAACACACGTGCCAAATTATATTATTCAAAGAGGTTTGGAGTCATGGACTGGTGCAGCAATACTAAGTCTAATTGGCCTGTTCAATATTTTCGGAACCCTCACTATGGGATTTTTGGGTGACAAATACTCTAAAAAATTTCTTTTAAGTGGCTTATATTTTTTTAGAGGAATAATTTTAATCTTGTTTTTATTTTTACCAGCATCAAGTATTACTGCGATTGGCTTTGGTATAGGATTTGGATTTTTATGGCTTGCAACCATACCTGCAACATTTGGAATTGTTGCGCAAATATTTGGAGTAAAATATTTAACGATGTTATCTGGTATTGTATTTTTAAGTCATCAATTTGGAAGTTTTGCTGGTGCATATTTAGGTGGTTACTTCTACGATCAGCTGGGAAGCTATGATTATGCCTGGTATATTTCAATCGGACTGTCCTTCTTTGCAACCTTGATGCATTTACCTATCGATGAGAGACCGATAACTAGAGTAAGAAACGCCTAGTTTAAAAGTTTTATGAGAGTTATTAGCGTTAAAACAATGAAAAAAATTGAGTCTAATAACTTCAAAAATAAAAACTCATTTTTTTTTATGAAAAAGGCAGGGCAGGGTTGTGCAAAGGAAATTTTAAAAATTAATAAATCAAAAAACTTTCTTATTTATTGTGGTCCAGGAAACAATGGTGGTGACGGATTTATTATTGGACATGAATTAATCAATAAAGGATATCAAGTCAGAATTATATCAACAACTCATCTTAGCCATTACTCGGGCGATGCTTTAAAGGCACTTAAGCGATTAAATATTAAAGTTGATGAAAACACTAATTCTAAGATTAATAAGAACGAATTAATTGTTGATTGTATATTTGGTTTTGGTCTTAATAGAAACATTAAAAAAAAGTATAAAGATCTTTTCAAAAGAATAAATAAATCAAAAAATAAAGTTATAGCAGTAGACTTTCCATCCGGAATTAATGGTGACACTGGGCAACCGATGAAACAGGCAATTAAAGCTGATTATACTCTTGCAATACACTCAAAAAAATTTGGTCATATTTTAAATGAAGGAAAAGAATATGCTGGAGCAATAAGAGTAGTTAAAATTGGATTAAAAGAAAGTGTAAAAAAAAATTATTGCTATGAGAATTGTCCAAGCTTATGGTTAAAAAAATTTCCTAAAAAATTAAAAAGTTCTCATAAATATACTAGAGGCAAATTATATATATTTGGTGGAGACGAAGATACAGCCGGTGCATCAATATTATCTGCTATGTCAGCACTTAAAGTTGGCACAGGATCAGTAACTATTTTAGGTAATAAAAAAATTATAAAACTTGCACAAATTATTTTCCCTTCATCTTTAAAAATTAATTGTGAATCCTTTGAGCAGTTTATAAATATTTTAAGGGAATTTAAAATTAACAATTTTTTAATTGGACCCGGAGCAGGTTTAAATAAAAAAATACTTGATATAACATGCTTTGCATTAGAAAAAATAAAATTTGTAACACTTGATGGTGATGCACTTTCAGTCTTTAAAAATAAACAAAGGAGACTATTTTTATTATTAAATAAAAATAAAATACTTACACCTCATGAAGGAGAATTTAAAAATATTTTTCCTAAAATTTCTTTAAAAAACAAAATCACTGCCGCATCGCTAGCCTCAAAACGCTCCAATGCAGTTATTGTCCTTAAGGGCTACAACACTATTATTGCATCACCGAACGGAGAAATATGCATCAATACAAATTCAACACCTGAGCTTGCCACAATTGGATCAGGTGACGTTCTATCAGGTATTATTTCAAGTTTAGTTGGAGACAGTAAAATGAGTTCATTTCAGGCAGCGTGCGCAGGCGTTTGGTTACATTCAGAGGCTGCCAATAAATTTGGAAAAGGTTTAATCGCAGAGGATATCATAAGATGCATTCCCTCTGCCTTGAGAAAAATTCTGTAAATTAAAGTAAAGAAACTATAAATTTATGAACGAAAAATGCTATTATTAAAAGTAATAACCCAAGTAAATAAATTAACCAAAAATTGTTGTTTAAAGATTTTGCGAAAAAAAATGGTATGAAAAAAAAATAACTAACAGGAACAGCAACCAAAACCGACTTAGCAAACGTTATAGTATTTTCAGGATTTTTATGTTCAATGTAAGAAAAAACTAAAGCGATAATTGTAGCTAAAGGTAGTGCAATAATAAATCCAGCTAGTTTTGGATATTTTCCAGATAACCAGCTTGCAAACGCAATTACTACAGCGGCTAGTAAGATTTTAAGAATAAAAAACATATTTTTTTTTGAATTTAAATTCATTAATATTTTTCAATATTTCTTATAATATAACAAGTGATTCTTTTGTCAGGATAAAAAGAGACAACTCCAATTTGCATTGGCCTTATAAAAACAGGCGTTGAAGATAAAATTTTATCTGATTTATCATTTTCTTTAACATTTTTACAATCCTCGTCAAAAACATACAGATTAATTTTCGCAATTGTGACGTCTTTATTCCTATTAACTACATCAAAATATAATTGATATTTATTTTGAGTATAAAAGTCCCTTACAGTAAAAATCTCAACATTTTTTTGTTGTTTTATTGTGAAGCTATTTTGAAAATTATTTTTAGTCGCACAACTACTTACTAAAATAAACGCACAAATAAAAAAGGCCCCATGAAAGGGGCCTTTTTTTAAGTAGTTTTTTAACAACTAAATTGCCTTCGAAGACATTTGTTTAGCTATAAATTCAGCCTGTCTCATTGCAAGCGCAACAATCGTTAATGTTGGGTTTTCAGCTGCCCCAGTAGTAAATTGGCTACCATCCGAGATAAATAAATTTTTAATATCCCAAGTTTGACCATTTCTATTACATACCCCATCTTTTGCACTAGCACTCATTCTATTTGTACCAAGGTTGTGAGTAGATGGATATGGAGGCGTTTGTAAGACTTTTGTTGCACCAACTGATTTATAAAGAGCAGTAGATTGCTTCCAAGCATGATTTCTCATTTTAATATCATTTTCATGATCTGAGAAATTGACGTTTGGTATCGGCATTCCATGCTGATCTTTTAGTTTTTTGTGCAATGTCACAGCGTTTGTAGATTGTGGCATATCTTCTCCCACAATCCATAATCCTGCCATGTGATCATATCTTTCCATTGATGACGCAAATCCTCGACCCCATTGTCCTGGATCTAAGAACGCTGCCATAAATGGTAAACCAAGAGCTAGTGTTTCCAACTCGTATCCTCCCACAAATCCTCTTTTTGGATCATTGATAGATTCATCGGTAACTATTCCAGCCATTGTTGTACCTCTGTAAAAGTATACTGGGTTTTCAAAAATAGCATATGTACTAGCAGTCATGTGACGCATGTAGTTTTTACCTACTTCACCTGATGAATTTGCTAGACCATTTTTGAACATACTTGACTCAGAGTTTAATAATAGTCTAGGCGATTCGATTGAATTACCTGCTACACATACTACTCTAGCCTTTTGTCTCTGTTGTTTGCCTTTTGCATCAGCGTAAACAACACCAGTTACTTTACCACTCTTATCATGTTCTATTTTTATAACTTGAGCGTTCGTTCTACATTCTAGGTTTCCTGTTGCTTCACCTTTTGGAATAGAAACATAACCAGCGGACCATTTGGCACCTGATTTACAGCCTTGAAAGCAGAATCCGATTTGCTGACAAGCCACACGACCATCGTATGGTTTAGAGTTAATAGACATATTTCCAGTATGGAAATTTTTATATCCCATTCTCTTAGCGCCCGCTTCAAACACCTTATAGTTATTGTTTCCAGGCAATCTTTCTCTACCACCTGTACCTAGTGTACCCATATGATTTTCAGCTCGAGTGTACCATTTGTCCATTTCTTTATGGTCAATTGGCCAGTCCATGATGGAAGTGTTTTTAATGTTTCCATAATTTGTCTTAACTTTCCATTCATGCGGTTGAAAACGTAATGAAGCACCAGCCCAGTGTAGTGTTGAACCACCCACAGCCTTTACTATCCATGACGGTAATCCTGAAAAGTCTCTAGAAACTCTCCAGTCCCCGGACGTCGTTCTTTGATCTAACCAACTAATTTGACCAAAGCTTGCCCATTCATCGTTAACAAAGTCTTGAGGCCCGTGTCTGCCACCAGCTTCGAGTACCACTGTTTTGATGCCTTTCATAGCTAGTTCCATACCTAGAACACCGCCACCAGCACCTGATCCTATGATAACGACTAAGCTGTCATCATTTTTTGAAAATTTAGCCATTATGTCCTCCTATACTTTATCTAACCAGTCGATGTCGTTGTAACCGCGATTTAGATATCCGCCTTTTGAAGCCGACTCACCTTCGTAACCGAATTTTGGCCAGACCTCTTTATTATTATATAAACCAGTAACTAGGTCGCCTCTAACTTTTGCAAATAAAGGTGACTTAGTGTTTGATTTAAGGATATCTACACGCTCAACTTCCCGATTGATCATGCGATAATTGTTTTTATATTTCTTTTTAGCAGAAGAATTTATCTTTTTACATTCTTTGCTAATCATTGACTTTAATGCCTTATCTTTACCGGCAGCAGAGTCATATCCTTGGATTACTTTAGCATAGTATTTATCTGCTAAAAAATCGTGAGGGTATATATCTCTCGCCATCTGGATAAGAGTAGCAGCATCATCCGCCCCTATATTACTGAAAGTAGCAGCCCAGGATTTGTCTTTTCCGATTATCATCGGTCCCATTATTGTTAATCCAAGAGCAGTTACTGTTCCAGTTTTAAGAAACGTTCTTCGAGATATTGTACTTTTGTTCAATAATCTCATTTGCGTTCTCCTCTCTTTTAATAAATTATTTTAAAGTTTTTAAATAATTTATTATGTTTTTTCTTACGCCTGCATCAGATTGAGCATACATCATTATAGAACCTTTGACGTATTCTCTTGAATTCGTCAGCCATTTATCTAAATGATCATCATTCCAAACAATTTTGGATTTTTGAAGCGCCTCTGAATACATTGGATAAGATTTATGTGTTGCAGCTTTTCTTCCGAACACTCCCCATAAGTTTGGGCCAGCTCGAAGTGTTTTGTCGCCCTTTTGCACAGAGTGGCAAGTAGCGCAATTTTTTATAAACAGTTCATTTGCACCAGCAATAATTTGTGATTGGTGAATTAAAATTGCAATAAAAAATATTAATAAAAGTTTCAAGCTCCCCTCTCTCACTTTTCTTAATAGTTAATAGTTTATTAATATAAAACTTTTAATGCAAGTCGCTCTGCAACAATTTGAGAATCAATCTCAAATAAAACATTATGAATTTGATTAATTTATACTACCTAAGATTGAATTATTTTGCCAAGCCAGCAGTTGCCTCTGCGTTAAGAATTTCAATCCAGTAACCATCGGGATCTTTTATAAATGCCAAACCTTTCATTGATCCATCATCAGGTTTTTTAATAAATTCTACTCCATATTTCTCAAATCTTTTACAAGCCGCGTAAACATCTGGAACTGAGAAAGCTATATGTCCAAAACCTTTTGGTTCAGAATTTCCATCATGATGCTTTAAATTTTTATCATTTTCCGAACCCCAGTTATGAGTTAGCTCCAGCATAGTTTTTTGTTTAAATGTCCATGCTGTTCTTTCATGCGTATCTTTTGGAAGTTTGTTTACTTCTTCATCGGTTAAATTTCCTAAGAAATACAAACTAAATTTCATAGAAGGAAAATCAATTTTTCTTACTAATCTCATACCCATTACTTTTGAATAAAACTCTAAGGATTTTTTTGGATCTTTAATCCTTAACATCATATGGTTAAAAACATAACCTTCGGTTTCTTTATCCGGTTTTTGAAGCCCGTCTGCTTTCTCACTGTGCGCCATTTATCCCCCTAATTTAGTTTCATAATAATTGAAAAGTAGCTTATTTGTAAAGCTAATAATTTGAATTAAAAAATTTGACTTTTTAAAAGAAACAAACTACCGATTGGTAATGAAAGCAACATCGATAATGCTATTTATAATTGCAGTTGAGATTGCTCTGTTAGTCGGCTTGAAAGTGGAGGAGCAATATAGAGAGGTGCGTTACTTCAACAATTGCGTAGAAGATATAAAATCCTCAAAAATAAAATCAGATGATCCTGTAGCTTTTTGTTCTGGATTAGTTAGACAAGATCCATATCTATTTACTTTCAATAAGGGAAAAGTTGCAAAATATTTAAAAGAAAATGAGCCCCAATCTTCTGAACCTAAATCAGATAAGAAGAAAGAAACAAAATAATTAATTATAATAGGTTAAAGCAATTAACACTATAATTGGTATAGTGATGAATGATAAAGCTGTTGATGTCATGATAACTGAGGCTATATTAGTAGCATGAATTTTCCTCGAGTACATTTTTGCTAGTAAAAAATTCAATATAGCAGATGGCATTGAGCATTGAATTAGTACGATCCCAGCCTCATAACTTTTAAGATTAAAATAATCAATTATAAGAAAACCAACAATAGGACCAACTAGTAATCTAAACGCTGATAAGATTGATGTTTCATAAATATTTTTAGTTTTTAAAGTACTTAAAGCAATACCTAATGAAGCAAGCACAAGAAAAATTGCAGCATAACCAATTAGCATAGTTGTATTAATTAAGAATTGTGGAGCCTCGATTTTGAAATATAATAAAAATGCTGATAAAAATATTACGTACATTGGAACAGATTTCAGCAAAGGTCCTAAACTCAACTTTTTGCTTGCTAAAAAAATTCCTAAGGTAAAATGTAATAACATTATAACCGATGCAATAGACCCACCTATTGCAAATCCATTCGAACCGTACGCGAAAATTGCTAGTGGTAACCCAATATTTCCACAATTAGGTAAAATTAAAGGACCTAATTCGGTAATTGAGTCTCTTTTAATTAATTTCAGTATAATTATTCCTGGTATAGCAAAAAGACTAACAAACAAAAAAGTGATACCACCAAACTTTATAAAAGTATTAAAATCTAAAGAAGTTGAGACAAGTGAATAAAATAATAAACATGGCACCCCAATCTTTCCTACAAAGTCTGTTATTACATTTGTGTCAAATCTAGGATTATTTTTTCCAAACCAATAGCCAATTCCAATAACAAAAAAAACTGGGAAAACCACTTCGAATAATTTTATGGTAATACTTAGTAACATATTTTATTGTTTAACTTTATATAGTTTCAAAAACAATATAAACAGAGGTATATGACAAGATTTTTAGCACTTTTTACAATATTTTTTTGTTTAACTTTTGAAGCGCTAGCGCAAGACAAAGGTGTACTTTCATTTATGTATCACAGAATTAATGAAAACAAACCGTCCTTGGTAAGTACAAATGTTAAATTAGAAATGTTCCAAGAGCATATAAAGCTATTAGAAGAGTCCAAATATGGTTTTATAAGCGCGCAGCAATTTAAGGATTATGTTTCAGGAAAAATAAAATTTCAAAATATTAAAATTCTTTTGACTATAGACGACTCTTTTAAAAGTTTTTATGAAAATGGATGGCCAATACTTAAGCAAAAAAAAATACCATTCATTTTGTTTGTTAATACTAGGGAGGTCAATATTAATCATCCAAATTATATGACATGGGAACAGATCAGAGAATTGAAAAGAAGCGGCCTTGTTACTATCGGCGGACATAGCTTCTCTCATGAGTATTTTGTAAATATGTCAATCGAGGAAATCGATGAAGATATTAAAAAATCACAAATTGATTATCAGAGAGAGATAGGAGAAATATCAGATATTTTTTCTCACCCATTTGGAGAGACAAATACCGAAATTATAAGTTTGTTAAAAAAAAGAGGTTACAAAATTATGTTTGGCCAACATAGCGGAGTTATCTCACTTAAAGAAAATATTAATTATTTACCGCGTTTTAGTATGAATGAAAATTATGGAAAAATCCAAAGATTTAAAAGAATATTAAGATCTAGACCATTTGATCTTAAAGACTATCAACCAAAGATTACAATGTTAAAAGATGAGAATCCTATAAATATAAAATTATTTTTTAATGAAAATGTAAAGGGAATAAATTGTTTTGATAACTCTGGTGGAGAATGGAAAAATACTGAGACAAGTTTTGTAAATAATAATGATATTGAGCTTTTATTTAAAGTGCCTTTTAAAAAAAGGCGTGGAAGAGTTAATTGTACTCTACCAATAAAAAACAAGTTAATAAAATGGTGGGGCTATCAATATAGCGTTTTAAAATAATTATATAAGTGCTTTCATAATCTTTAACGTTTGAAAACTTATATGATGCTCCATACCTTCTGAATCTTCCTCAGCAATCTTTTTGGGAACACCAATTTTTCTTAAAAATTTAAATACAATTTCATGCCTTGCATTTGAATCTAATGCAAGCTTTTTACCATTGGTGGTCAAATGAACTGACCTATATTTTTCGCTCGTAACTAACTTCGCTTTGATTAATCTTTTTATATTTTTATTAACTGTAGCATTTGAAACCCCAAAATGTTTTGATAGATCTATGTTTTTAACATCTTTCTTATCTTTTGAAATTTCTTCAATAGCCTCAACATAATCTTCTAAAATTTCATTAGAATTTTGTTTTTTACTCAGCTTAAAATATCTTGGACTACTAAATCTAGTTCTTTTCATATTAATTTATCAATAAGCTTATATTATTTTCTTGAAAAATTAGCAAAAGCTATATATTTTAGCCTTGGCTAAACTTTATGACTGAATTTAAAAAAGGTATTTTTAACGCTGCAAAATCAATCTATTCATCGAATAGAGGGTCTATCATAAGAACAATAATTTATACTATTGGACATTTTATAATTGCCATAACCTGCTTGATGTTGATTTCTGATGTTTCTTTTCTTATAGCACTTACAGACGCTATAGTTGAACCAATTGCAAATTCTATCTGGTATTTCATTTTGGATAAATGGTGGACAAGTAGATCAGCTCAAAAAGCAGTTTAAGTTTTAAGGCAAATCAGATTAGAATACAGATATGTTTGGTTTTTTAAATATATTCAAATCTAGGGATCAAAAAATAAGAGAAAAGGCATTTAAACTGCTAAGACAAGCTAGCGAGATTTCTAAAGAAATTGAAACAGAGAAGGACCAAGTAAGACTTCGAGGCCTTGCATTTGATTTGAAAAAGGCCCATGATGAAGGGCTTAGATTATTAGAGGATATTGACTACGACAAAAGTAAATTAGACAAAATATATTTTGATCCTAAAACAAAGACATCTGAGAATTTCAAAAAAGTCGAGCAGATACTGCAAGATTTTAACAATAGAATTTAGTTTTTCTTTTTTTTCTTTTTAGCACTATTTAATTTATTTAAAATCTTATTAACTTTTTTATAAATTTTTTTAATATTTCTCATTTAATACTCTTATAATAGGAAATACCAAAAAGCAAAAAGTTGATTTTAATTAACAAAAAATAATTCCACGAAATTGCGTTTTTCAATTGTGAAAATTCTCCTGAAACAGCATACATCAATGGTATGCACGCAACTCCAATAGCTATAATTAAAATAGAAAGCCAATATCCATATCGAAAAAGGTAATTATCGATTAAACCTTTAAAGCTTAAATAAAGAAAGAATTGTGAGAAAATTATTAAAAATATGTAAAAAAATATTCCAATTTTTCTGAAAAATCTATACGCAGTACTTTCTCCTAAGAAAAAAATATAAAGTAATAAAAAAAAACAAGCCAGAATACTAAATACGTAAAAAACTTCTGAATATTTGTTTTTTGTTCTTAATAGCCAAAAAAAATAAAAAATTAAAAGAGCTACGATCGAGAGACCCGTTTTGAATAAATATATTGCTGGTGGATTACGTCCTACCCTTGATATAGAAAAACAGCCATCTATATTCGGGATACAAGCCTCTATAAAATTATATTTCAAAGATATGAAATAGCTAATTAAAACTGTTGAGATTGAAATAACAAATATTAAAAAACTTAAAAATAAAACTTTAGTATTTTTCTCCATTTAAGTTCCACAAAATGTTTTATAAATTTTATCAGATGGAGGTGCAGGTTTTAAATATACTTCTTCATCTACTTCATTGTAGGGATTTTTTAGTTTATTTAAAATTTTATTCAATTTATCTAATTGATTGTTTTCTGCCTCACTCAAAACCTCTTCGACTAAGTGGTTCCTCGGAATAAGGACTGGGTTACTACTTTTCATCAGGTCATAAGATTTTTCGTCTGGCTGATTATTTTTTTTCAATCGATTCTTCCAAGTCTCTTCCCAAAATATAAAGTCTGGATCATTAAATAAACTTTCTTTTGGTAATTTACCATTCATAATGTTTCTAAAAGTATTTGTGTAATCCGCTTGATTCCGATGCATAAGGCTTAGGAGATCATTTATAAGTTTTAAATCATTTTCGTCTTCTCCAATAATACCAACTTTACTCTTCATCATTTTAAACCATGAATCTTTGTACAGCTCGTCAAATTTTAAAACTTCTGTTTCTACTTTTTTTATAGCGATACTTTGATCGGAGTCGATCAGCGGAATCAAAGTCTCTGCAAATCTTACTAGATTCCAATGTGCTATCACCGGTTGATTGATATAAGCATATCTACCGTAATGATCTATTGAACTAAAAACAGTTTGAGGATCGTAATTGTCCATAAATGCGCACGGGCCATAATCAATAGTTTCTCCAGAGATCGCCATGTTATCAGTATTCATCACACCATGAACAAATCCTACACGCATCCAATTTGTGACAAGATCAATTTGCAAATTTAAAACTTTTTTAAATAACTCTAAAGCCAGGTTTTTATTATTTTTTATCTCAGGAAAGTGTCTTTCAACGGTATAATTAACCAATTCAGATAATGTTTTGATATCTTGATTAGAAGCAACGAACTGAAAAGTTCCAACTCTTAAATGACTACTCGCGACTCTTGTAAGAACTGCACCTTGAAGTTTACTTTCTCTTAAAATACTCTCTCCAGTCTTCACTACACTTAAGCTTCTAGTTGTTGGAATTTTAAGATAATGCATTGCTTCACTTATTATGTATTCTCTAAGCATCGGTCCTAAAGCTGCTCTTCCATCACCTGAACGCGAGTAGGGTGTTTTTCCAGAACCCTTGAATTGGATATCTACTCTAGAGCCATCGGGTTTAATTTGTTCTCCTAGCATATGCGCTCGGCCATCTCCTAAAATTACAAAATGACCGAATTGATGTCCTGCATAGGCTTGCGAAAAAGTTTCAGTATTAGGTGGTAATTTGCTTCCAGAGAAAATGTTTGATAATTCCTTTAAATCAACATTTTTAAAATTTAAACCAAGATTTTCGGCTAAATCATAATTTAATATAATCATTTCTGGATTTTTTACTGGAGTGGGTGATAACTTAGTAGTCATATACTCCGGAAGGCTTGTATATGTGTTATTAAAATTAAAATTTAGTGTCATTTATTTTCAACCTTAACGCTAATACCATTATTTTTTTATTCACGCTACTCACAGAGTAATAAAGAATCAATCAAAAGGAGATAACAAATTTTTAAGAGGTTTGATATATTAGTATTAATTGAGGGGTGACCCTCAACTGACATGCAAGGAGAGGTTTCGGCCAAATGTTGTATGCAGAAAGCGTGAGGAAGGTAGCACTTAGACACTCACGAGTAGCGGTTCGGCAGTAGTGCTAAAATGACGAACCAACTAAAAGCCCTTACTGGTTTTTAGGTTTATTTCGGTGAACCTAACTACTAAGTAAGGCTTTTTTTTTATTTGACATTTTTAAAACAATAAATATATTAGTTTTATCGGTTTAACCTTGTAATGTAAGAGCTGATATTCTGAAGAAATATTTCCTTACATAACAACTTAAACTCTAAGCAGAACCTCGTAATGTTATGCTTGTGGTTTGTATATTTCTTTTCTCAATCACACATAGCATTCGAGATAACAGATAGAGGAGTGTTATGGAAAATATACTAATTGGGACTTTGATAGGTTTAGTTCTAGGTGGAGGGATTGCTTATGTGATTGCTCGATCAACATTTAAAGATAAACTTAAAATTATTAATGAAAAAAATGAAGAAGTGTTAGATCTTAAAGGGTTTAAAGAAGAAATCACTGCCCTGAAAGGGACAACAGATTCTATACAGCAAAATATAGCTCAAGATCGAGGATCTTTGAAAGAAATGCTAAGCAGCATGAATTTAAGCAAAGCTGAAATGGTTAAAGTAGCTAACGATTTAAAAACAACATTAGTTTCAGGTGGCAACCAGGCTCAGGGAAATTGGGGTCAGCTTGTATTAGAGCATATTCTTCAAGACCGATTGGGTATGACCAAAGGGGTAGAGTTTTCTGCACAAAAAGGTTTCAGTGATGAAGATAATCGTCAAATTCCAGATATCATTGTTCACTTACCAGGAGGGCGTGACGTTGTAATTGACTCTAAAGTTTCTTTAAAAGCTTGGGATGAATTTATCAATGCTACAGATGAGATATCAAAAAAAGACGCATTAGATCGACATATAAAATCTGTAAAAACTCACATCACAGAACTTTCTAAGAAAAATTATCAAAAGATTCTTGGCGTTAAAAGTTTAGATGCTGTGATTATGTTTGTTCCAAATGAACATGCTATTACGTCGCTTGGTAAAGATAGTAGGGAGATTACTGATTTTGCTCTATCAAAGAAGATTACCATCGTCGGTCCTTCTATGATTTATTATGTTTTAAAAACTGTAGATCAATTTTGGAAAGTTGAAAAACAAAATAAAAATATTCAGGAAGTTATTCGTTTAGCAACCAAGACTTATGACAAAGCTTATGGTGTTTATACATCAGCTCAAAAAGCGGCGAAGTCTTTTGGTCAAATGGATGCTCATATTCAGGATGTGTTAAAGAAAATCCAGGATGGAAGCGATAGTTTATTAGGTGCTGCTAATAAGATGAAAAAGATTGGTGGCTTAAGTACTAAAAACGAATTGTCACCTTCTGAGAAATCACAAATTGAAGATGATGATATTCCAGAAATTGATCCAGATGATGATCCAGACCCAGACAATGATCCTCCAGCTGCAGCAAGGATTGCGGGGTAGATTATGAATTATATTTTTTATGACTTTGAAACAACCGGCAGAAGCTCGTCATGGGACCAAATAATTCAAGTTGGTTTTGTTTTGGTCAACGATACATTGGAAATTTTGGATAGATTTGAAGCTCGTTGTGCACTTAAACCAGGCGTAATACCATCACCGGAAGCACTGCTTAAAAATAACACCTCTACTAGCATGTTAAAAAAAGCAAATTTATCTCATTATAAAATGCTACAACTAATTAAAGATAATCTAAAAAAACCTGGATGGAATCCAGGGGTATTTATAGGCTATAATTCTATCACATTTGACGAAGAATTTTTACGTAAAGCTTTCTTTAAATCGTTACACGATATTTATTTAACTAATACAAATGGCAATAAAAGAGGTGATGTTTTAGGATTAGTTAGAAGTGCACATCTTTATTACCCTGATTGTATAAAAACGCCTATATCTGATAAGGGTAATCCTGTTTTTAAACTAGATGAAATTGCGACTATGAATGGAATATCCCATGATAATAAACACGATGCAATGGGTGATGTTCTGGCTACTATTGGTATGGCAAAATTAGTTTCAGAAAAAGCACCATCAGTTTGGAATTCTAGTTTAAAAACTTTTAGCAAACAAGACGTTATAAAACACATCAAAGATGAGAATTTATTTTGTACTAATGAATATTTTTATGGAAAAGCTAGACCATTTGTAGTTACTTATGTATGTGACCATCCAAAATATCAATACCCGCAATGCTTCGATTTGAAAAATGACCCAGAAGATTATTTTAATATGGACATGTCCATATTAAAGGAGGCAATGAGAAAAAGTCCTAAAATTTTAAGAAGCTTAAAACATAATAAGCATCCAATAATAATGAGTCCAAACTATGCATTAAATTTTGATAATTATAAGCAAATTGGTCTAAATATCTTAAATGAACGTGCGAAAAAAATTAAACAAAATAAAGAATTCGCCAATAAAGTATCAAGAATATTATTAGAAGAATTTCAAGAAAAAGAAGATATGGACTCACAATTAGATATTCTGGCAGAAGAAAGTATTTATAAAAGAGGTTTAAACATAGATCCAAAGACAAAACAGGCCATGAATGAATTTCATAAAGCAGAGTGGAAAGATAAGTTATCAATAGCAGATAAAATGAAAGATGAGACATTCAATTATTTTGCTAAAATTTTAATCTACGAAGAAATGCCGGATATGTTACCTAAAGATTTATACAATGAAATTCACCGCGGTATTGCAAATAGAGTTTTAAGTGAAGATTTGGATGCAAAATGGAATACCATAGGTAAAGCGATCAAAGAGGTAGACGATCTCAGAGCTAAACATGAAGACAACAAAGAGAAACTAGATTTTCTTGAGGATGTTAACACATTTCTAATGGAGATTGAAAAAAAATATAAATATACGTAGTTGACATTAAATGATTAATGCTTAACTTCCAATTTTTTTAAAATTAAGGAGTATTAAATGGCAACAGTAGAAATAACAGACGACAACTTTGAAAATACAGTTTTGAAGGCAGATAAATTTTTCTTACTCGACTTCTGGGCACCATGGTGTGCTCCTTGTAAGATGATTTCTCCTGTGCTTGAAGAACTTTCTAATGAAATGTCAAGCAAGTTAACCATTGGAAAAATAAATATAGATTCAGAATTACAAACAGGTACTAAATACGGCGTGAGAGGAATACCTTTCCTTCTACTTTTTCACAATGGAGAAGTTATTGATCAAAAAGTTGGGGCAGCTAACAAAAGTTCAATAAAAGAGTGGTTAGAGACTAAGGTCAAATAATTAATCTGTTCTCAGCGTAGATAACACATTAAAATTTTTATCAGTAATAACTAATTCGCCTGAGCTGGGTGCATAATTAGTATGTTTTAAAATTATTACATAATGAGTAACAAAAATAATATTTCCTTTACCATCCCATTTTTTTACAAAATTTTTCAATGCTTCAGCTTGCTTTTTTGAGTTGCCAGAAAATTTAATTTGAAAAGTTGAGTTAAGAGCAAAGAATTCCTCATATTTTCCAAATGCATGGAAAGCAGTGTCTTTACATCTGCACCATTGACTAGATAAAACTTTTGAAATTATTACTTTGTTTTTCTTAAAAAATTCTCCAATTTGTTTTGACTGCTCAATACCTTTTTTACTTAAATTTCTTTGGGTTATACAATCGTTTAAGCTAAAGTTCTCAGGATCTCCACCACCGGGTGCAATTGAGTGTCTAATAAAAATAATCTTTCCTTCTTCTTTTAGTAAGCTAACTACCGTGTTTTCTGCATTGCTATCAAATGCAAATAAAATAAAAAATAAGATTAAAATTTTCTTCATTTGTTTAATTCTAAAGCTTTACCTATAATTCTAAAACTTCCTGAAATGACAATAATTGCTTCAGGATCTTGTATTGCAAATTGAGATAAGGCTGATGATACATTTTTTGAGGGGTTAACATGTATGCCAAGTTTGCTTATTTTGCTCATAGCATCTTTAACTTCGTAAAAACCATCATCACATTTAATCACTTTTATTTCATTAATTAATGTAGAAAAATATTTTAAATAATTTTCAATATTTTTTGATTTAAGCATGTTAAATATCATATAAATATTTTTTTTACCTTTAAGTTTTTCAAGAAAGCTTGAAAGTTCTTTACCTGCATCCTCGTTATGCGAGCCGTCTAGAATAAGCATATTTTCATCGTGAATATTATTTCTTAAATTGCCTTTATGGATAATTTGAATTCTTCCGGTAATACTCGCATTTATTATACCCTTGTTAATTGACTCATTATCTAGCTTGATATTCAAAGATTTTAGCATTTTGATAGCTGTGGAAGCGTTATCCAACTGAAAGTCTCCGTTCATTTTTGGTAAGTCGATATCATACAGACTATTCTGATCTTGAAAAATCATTCGATTATTTTCTTTTGCAACCTGAAAGTCTTCACCTAAGATATATTTTTTTGTTTTCTTTTTGGCGATTTCTTTGTCGATTATCTTTTGGATAGACCTTTTTTGTCGAGATATAACTAAATTGGTATTCTCTTTTATAATCCCAGTTTTATTTTTGACGATATCTTCAATTGTAGGTCCAAGATATTCTAAATGGTCTAGAGAAATTGGAGTTAATATTTGTCCTACAGGTTTTTCAAAAACAGCAGCACAATCTCCGACTCCACCTAGACCCACTTCAATTAAATTGAAATCTGCTGGATTTTCATAAAAAGCAAGAAAAGCCATTGAAGATATGTATTCATAAAATGTGATATCTTTACCGCTATTAGCTTTATCAATTTTTATTACATACTCTTCAAATTGCTTATCGGTAATATATTTTCCATTAAAATTAATTCTTTCATTAAAAGATAAAACATGAGGACTTGTATAAACATTAACACTATAGTTATTTTCTGAAAGTATTGATCTTAAAAATTCAATAGTTGAACCTTTTCCATTAGTACCTCCAACAATAATAACATTTTTTAATTTCTTTTCAGGGTTACCTAAATCTTTGAGCAACCTTTTAATTCTATCTAATGTAAGTTCTATTCGACCTGGCGGATTAAGCCGATAAAGTTGATTTAGTATGAATTGTGTCTTGTTGTTGTGCATCTGATAAGCTATCTTCTTTATTAATTTGTTTATGAAGAAGGATAGATATCAAATTACTGAATTCTTCTCTATGTTTTTTTCTTGGAATTATACGATCGACAAAACCTTTTTTTAATAGAAGACCTGCAGTTTGAAAATCTGGAGGTAATTGTTCAGAAATTGTTTTTTCAATAACTCTGGGCCCTGCAAACATAATTTTAGTGCTCTCGCTTTCAGCAAATAAAAATACTGATGGTCCATAAACCCAACTGGCTGTAACTCCACCACTAACTGGACTTACTGCCATAATGATAACAGGCAGTTTCTCTTTTTCTAATTCCTGTAAAGCTATGATAGATTGTGGCATCATCATTAATCCAAAAATTGAGTGTTGCATTTTTTGTCCACCAGTCGATGGAAAAGCAATAAGAGATGATCTTGTTCTTACAGCTTCTTCACATGCAAAAACAAAAGCCGCACCTTCTTCAAGACCTACCGAGCCGCCTAGAAATTTTTGGTTCAAGCAATAAGATACAACTGGTAAAGAATTAATACTTCCTGCCGCTACAACAGCAGCATTATCTTGATCAAATTTTTTTCTTGCTGCTTTAACTTTATCTGAATACTTCTTCGTATCAGACCATTGTAGCGGATCTGATGAGACTTTTGGAGGTTTTAATTCAGTATATTCTCCATTATCAAATAGCATTTCAAATCTTTGTCGAGGAAAAATTTGTTGAGGCTCATTACATTTTGTACAACAATAAAAATTATTTTTGATATCATTTCTATCTATGACACTTGAACATGAGGGACAGCTTGCCCAAAAATCATCTGGCGCTAAAGACTTCTTTTTAAATAAATTTGAAATCTTAGGCTTTATTTTCTTACTAATATTTTTTATCCAATTCATAATTTAGCTTATTTGTGTTTTTAATTCTTTTACCATCTTATTTAATTTCTTAATAGGATTTTGACGTTTTTTCAATGCATCTGAAATCCCTTTGCACAATTCACTTCCAACCACTAAACCATCGCTATTTTTTAGGGATTTAATGGTTTTTCTAGTAATTCCAAAACCAATTACTAACTTTTTTGATGGGTTGATTCTTTTTACCTTCTGATATTGTTTTAAAATTTTACTAGAGGAACTTTTAAGCTTCCCTCCTGTTGTAGATAACATGCTGATAAAATAATTTAGCTCATCCGAGTTCTTGATGATTTCTCTCATCCTCTTCAATGTTGTTGTAGGAGAGATCAACTGCACGAAAGTTATGTTATTTTTTTTACATAATTTTGAAAAATTCTTATTTTCAGGCCATGGCAAGTCAACAATAATACACCCGCTCACTTTGCTTCTTTTACATTCACGAATAAAATTTTTTTCGCCAAAATTAAATACTGTTTGATAGTAACCCATCAATATACAGGGCTTTGAAAGTTTGTTTTTTTTATAATTTTTAATGATTCTAAAAATATCTTTTAATTTAATACCACCCTTTAAAGCTCTATAGGAGCTATTTTGTATTTGTGGACCATCTGCTGTTGCTGCATTAAAAGGCATACCGTATTCAATAATATCAGCATGCTCGGAAATTGAATTTAAAATTTGAGAAGACTTCTTTTTATTGTAGTCACCAGCAACTATGTAAGTCAATAGGGCAGGTCTTTTTTCATCTTTACATTTTCTAAAAGCTAAAGATATTTCTTGGTTCATCTAATATAACTTCCCAAATGTTTTTTTATTATATCTTTATCTTTTAAACTGTCCCCACAACTATTTATTATGCAAACATGATCATCATTTAATTTTGGTGCCATTTTTATTACCTCTGCAAAGGCATGAGCCGGTTCTAAGCTAGGAGATATGTCTTCTAACTCTGTAACTAGTTTATAGGCCTTAAAAGCTTCTTCATCAGTAGCATATGTGTATCTTGCTCTCTTTGTATCTTTTAAAAAACAATGGATGGGAGAGCAAGATGGGTAGTCAAGTCCAGAACTACAACTTTCTGTTTCATCAATTTGCCCTTCTGAATTCTGAACACAATAGGCAGCGGCACCATGCAAAATACCTATCTTAGAGTTTTTACTCAAAGGCGCTGCGTGTAATTTACTTTTTGCGGATCCTCCAGCTTCGACACCTATTAGCTCTACATTGCTATTTTCGTAATCAATAAACTCGCTCCAGAAACCATAAGCACTGGATCCACCACCCACACAATTAATTAGTTTTAGTTTTTTTGGAATTTGTCCAAACTCATCATATAACTGGAATTTTAACTCTCTAGAAATTTGTGCCGTACTAAACCCGCATATTTTTACGAAGATGTTCGGGCCAACCAGACTACCAATTCCCATATGAGTTTTATCACAATTAGCTACCCAATATCTGATACACTCACTTACAGCATCAACCAACGTTTTACTTCCTGAATCTACTGGAATTATTTCAGCCCCATTACTTCTCATTGCATCACAATTTGGTTTTTGCCTTTCGATGTCACGTGTGCCCATAAATACTTTAAGACCCAGGCCAAATTTTTTAGCAACCATAGAAAACATCTTTCCATTGTAGCCTGCTCCTGTATCAGTACATAAATATTTTTTGTTTGCTCTCCTACAAAGCATTGCGTGAGTAATTGCGTTATAAATTTTGTGAGCCCCACCGTTTGCATCTGAAACCATTTTTGCATATATTTGGGCACCACCTAAATGATCTGTAAGATTTTGTAATTTTATAAACCGAGTGGGAGTTCCTACATAATTTTTATATAAATCATCTCTCTGTTTAATAAAACTTTTTTCATACCTGCATTTTTCAAATAATTTTGTTAAATCATCAATTGGTTTCTTTAAAGTCTCAGCTACATAATTTCCTCCAAATTTACCACCATAAAATCCATTTTTGTCATGCTGGTCAATTAGAGGAATATTTTTTTTAATTTTCATAACTCTTTACCAAATTTAAAAATTTTTCAATTTTTTTATTGTCTTTTATTCCTTTAACACTTTCTAGCCCACTTGATACATCTATTTTGTTTGTATATTGCATAGCAAATTTTAAATTCTCAGTGGTAATGCCACCTGCCAGAAAATAGCGAGTTATATTTAAACCTTTTAGAATTTTAAAGTCGAAAGTCTGCGTTTTTTCCATTGCCGGTGTATCAATTAGTATCTCATCTGCGGCTGAATATTTAGGAATTTCCTGAAGAGATGACGCGTTTTTAATCTTAATGGCTTTAATGATTTTTATATTAAATCTTGTTTTAATATCTTTAATTCTATCGTTCGTCTCGTCTCCATGACATTGTAAATATTCGCAAAATTTAGAAACTTGATCAATTTGTTCATCAGATGGATTGACCATAACTGCCACTTTATTAGTCTCAATACCGTGAGTTATATCTTTTAATTGGTCCAGGTTTATATTCCTTGGGCTTTTAGGATAATTTAATATAAATCCTAAAAATCTAGCACCATTTTTAACAGCAGTATCAATAGAGCTTTTTTCTGAAAGACCACAAATTTTAACAATACTTTTCATTCTCCCAGATGAGTTAGAAGCTTATTAATATTTTTTTTTATGTTGCCAGTAATACTTCTTCCTATAACGATGCCATAAGCTTTGCTATTAATAAAAGCGTTAAGTGGGGTTGATACTCTTTTTTGTTCATTCAATTTACGCCCCGGTAATCTTATGCCTGGCGTGATTGTATTAATTTTTAATTTTTTATAAATTTTGAGGCTTTCATGACTGCTACAGATGACACCAAAACAACCAGCTTTTTTTGCATTTTTGGCTTGAAGAAAGACTAAGTCACTTAATTTTTTTTTATAGCCTATCTCTATTAAGTTTTTTTGATTAAAACTTGTAAGGGTTGTAACTGCTAAAATCTTTTTGTTTCCAGCAAATTTTTTAGCAATCTTTAATGCTTTTATTCCTGAAGATGCGTGCACTGAAATATACTCAACGTTACTTAAATCTTTTATTGAAAGCATTGCGTTCTTAATCGTATTTTCAATGTCATAAGCTTTGATATCTAAAAAAATTTTAAAATTTTTGATGGATTTAATAAATTCCCGGCCGCCTTTGGTAAAAAATATTTGATACCCTATTTTTAAGGCAAATTTATATTTCTTAGAATTAATTTTAGGTATCAATTTAATAATAGATTTAGCTTTTGAAATACTGCAATCAAGTGCTATAAAAATAATTTTATGTTTCAATTTTGCTTTTATTTATTCTCTGATTTAAAACTTTAGAGCTTTTCCAGTATATTTTTTTTTTTTCACCAATATTTATTTTTTCACCTGTTTTCGGATTTCTTGCAATTTTTGGTTTCATATTTTTTATTCGCCAACAACCAAAATTTCTAAGCTCTATGTTAGATCCAGAAGCTAATGAGTTTGTCAAATGTTTGAAGATAATATCAATAATACGTTCAACATCTCCTGACGGTAGTTTATCATATTTTGATTGGATTGAATTTATCAAGTCTGATTTGACATAGGTTTTGGAATTAATCATAATTTTTTGTTGAGATTAAAACACAAAAAATTAAATTAACAAGCTAAGATTTCTTTTTTTTTGTAGTTTTTTTCTTAAGAGCTGCTCCAAGAACTCCAGCCAGTGATTGACCGCTTGTTGTACTTCCATATTTTTTAAGCGCTTCATCTTGTTGCTGCTTTTCGTACTCTTTTATAGATAATTTTACTTTTCTTGTTTGAGGAAGAATTTCTACCACTACTGTATCTAAAGTATCGCCAGGTGCAAACCTTGACGGCGAACAGTCTTTTTTCTCTAAAGCTATATCAGATTTCTTTATTGTAGTTTGAAACCTTTCTTCACCAACGTTAACTTTGATAGCATTCGGCTGAATTTCAACAACTCTAACAGAAACAACATCCCCTGTTTTTTTGTTATCAAAAAATGTGAATGGATCTTTTTTAAGAGCACGTATAGATCCATTAACTTTTCCATCTTTTATATCAATTATCTTTAGTTTAACTTTGTCGTTTTTATTATACTCGTCTAAATCTTTTGAAGTTTCAGAAAAAGATATTTGTTTATAATGTACAAATATATCAATTTCACTATCACCCGTATTTAAAAATAATCCAAAATCTTTTTTGTTTACTATATTTGCCTCACATACACTTCCAATTGGATACTTTTTAACAAATTCATCTATTGGATTAGGTTGGCAATCTTTATAGCTTAAACTTATTTTTCTTTTCTCTACATTTACCTCTTTTAATTTAACGTTTATTTCGTCATTAATTTTAAATACGGACTTTGGATTAACATTTTTTTGCATATGTTTAATTTCACTAGAGTGAATTAAACCTACAATTCCTTCTGAAAGATCAGCAAACGCACCCCAGTCGGTTAATTTTACTATTTTTACCTTATACTCTTTTCCAATTTCGAACTTCTCGCTAACTGTCTTAAATGGGTCTGGATACATTGAACGAATACTTAAAGACATTCTTTTTGCTTCTGTATCAATTTCAATTACCTGACATTTAATTGTATCACCCACGTTAAACATGTCGTTTAAGTTTGATATTTTTAACCAACTCACCTCTGAACTATGGAGAAGACAATCTAATGATTCTATTGATATAAATAAACCATAACTTGTTATGGCTTTTATACGACCTTCGACAGTGTCATTAACTTTGTATTTTGATATTACTTGATCTTTATTTACATTTTTTTCTTCTTCTAATATTGCTCTTCTACTTACGATTACATTCATTCTTACAGGATCAATCTTTATAATAAGAAATTCCAAAGGTTTTCTTAAAAATTCATTTGCATTTTTAACAGGTCTATCAGAAAGTTGAGAAGAAGGACAAAAAGCAAATATTTTTTCTACCTCAATTACAAACCCACCCTTAACCGCATTTTGAACTACACCAGATACCTTTTGTTTATTTTCAAATGCATCTTTAATTTTTTTCCATGACTTAGCTCTACGAGCTTTTTCAATACTTAAAATAATATTTCCTGATCTATCTTCTGTTCGTTCCACGTAGACTTCAATCTCATTGTTTACTGCTAAATTTTCTAATTCTGTGGCAGGAATTTCTGACTTGTCGATTATTCCACTGCTTTTAGCTCCGGTACAATAAACTGTGATAAATTTATCTTCAATTTTTTCAATTATGCCTTTTACAATGGTATTTTCAACAATACCTGCATTATTTAGATTTTCATTTAGAAGTTTTTCAAACTCGTTGTTTGATTTATTATCGTAAATTTTTAAGCTTTGTCGTGATACCATTAAGTCTCTTACGATACTTTTTTTATTAGTTTAATTATTTTCATAACGGGCGTTGATATATACTTTGTATGATTAGAAATCAAGTGTGCTGACTTAACCTTTACTAATGGGCTAATTTTCCTCTTAGAATCGACTTTATCACGTGCTTTTACCTCTGCTAAAATATTTTTAAATACTAATTTTTTACCTGGAAATTTATGTTTTAATTCTTTAAATCTTCTTAAAGCCCTAATTTTTATTGGTGCATCTATAAATAATTTTAAATCTGAAAAATTATTCGGTAAAATTTTAGATCCAATATCTCTTCCTGCAACTAAAACAATATCACTTTTACTTTCAAAAATAATTTTTCTTTGTATATCTAGCAAAGCAGACCTTACCTCTTTTATTTTGGCTATTTCTGGTACAAGCTTTGATACTTCATTAGAGTGAAGATTTTTATTTGATAAATCTGCTATTTTTATTTTTTTTGCTTGTTTTACAAGAAAACCAATATTTATTTTTTTAAATTTTTTTCTTAAATGCAAAAAACTTAATCTTCTATAAAGAGTACCACTATCAAAAAAAAATGCTTTACCCTTGTATTTTTTTTGTAAACTTTTGCATATTGATGTCTTGCCTGATGATACTTTGCCATCTATAGCAACAATAACTTTATTTGGTTTTACTTTAAGCTTTTTAATTATTTCTTCAATTTCAGGAAAACTAATATTAACAAAGTTATAATCGTTAATTATTATTTTTTTTCTAGTTGCTGCAGCCAAAACTAAAAAAGACAAAGCTATTCTATGATCTTTTTTACTATCAATTTCTGGTACATCTACACTATAAAAATTTTTATTTTTTCCATTTATACTTAATGAGTTTGTCTTTAATATACAGTCTACTCCACATTTTTTCAGGTTTTCATACATGGTTTGTAATCTGTTTGACTCTTTTATTTTTAATTCAGATAAATTTGGAAAAAAAGTATTTCCTTTCGCAAAGGCCGCTGCTATGAAAAGAATTGGCAACTCATCGATTATGCCAGGAATATCACTTGGACTAATGTTTATAGATCTTAATTTGGAAGACTTGACATTAATATCTGAAACTATTTCGCCGTAATATTGTTTTGTATTAAAAATTTTAATTTTTGCTCCCATTCTTTTTAATATATTTATGTATTTAATTCTGTGCTTGTTACATAAAACATTTTTTATAGTTATATTGCTTTTTTCAGATAATACGCCCAAAACAACCAAAAACGCTGTTGATGAAGGATCTGAGGGAATTTTATAATTAGAGATTGGATTAATTTTTTTTTTTCCTTCAATAATTATTCTTTTTAATTTTTTTTGATATTTTACAGTAATTGGATATTTTAAAAATTTAAGTAGCTTTTCAGTATGATCTCTAGAATTATTTGGGGCACTAATTTCTGAAGTTCCATAACTATTCATCGCACATAAAATAGCACATGATATTATTTGTGCAGACGGTTTACTTATTTTTATAGTAGATTGTATCGTATCTGAATTACCTTTGATAACTAAAGGTAAAAAATTATTTTTTTTTGCTTGTAAGTTACAGTTAAAATTCTCTAAAACTTTCTTAATTCTTAATGGTCTTTGAGACAAAGATTTATCTCCATAAAGCTTAGAAACAATTGGACTGGACGCAAGTTGTCCCGCAATAAGTCGGGTGCATGTCCCGCTGTTTCCCATATTAAGTGAGACAGACTTCAATTTATCATATCCAAAGCCACCACCAAATACAGTTAAAGATTCTCTATTGCCCTGGGTATTAATTTTTAATTTCTTTATTGCACTTAACGCTGTTCGTACGTCTTCTCCTGTCCCCAGATTTCTTAAATTTGATATACCATGAGCCCATGCAGACAATAATATTGTTCTAATAGATATTGATTTATCCCCACTTAGTTCTATAGACCCTTTTAAATATATATTATTTAAAGGAAATTTTTTAATTGCCATTTATGTTTTCAATTATATAACCCGTGTTTTAAATTAAAAGAAATAATATATTGTAATATGGATCCTAAATTTGGAAAAAAAATTACGTGTGAATGTGGAAAAAAGTGGTACACGCTAAAAAAGCCTAATCCTAAATGTTCCTGTGGTAAAAATTTGGAGGATCAATCAATTGAAGCAATACCTTTAGTTCAGGTAGAAAAACCTCAAGCTAAACAGCCAATTAAAAAAGAGGTTGATATAGATAAAATAGATGAGGCAGATAATTCAGAAGATAATATTATTAGTTTAGAAGAACAAGCTGAAATTGAAAACGAAGAAGAAATTAATTAGATATTTTTTGTCCTAAATAATATTTTATTGCTTTTTCATCTTTTTCTATTTGTTTAGTAGTTCCACTAGTTATAATCTGACCTTGCTTCATAATATAAACTTTATCAAGAATATCCTCAATTAAGAAATAATTATGGTCAGTGATTAATATCGATATACCTGATTTTCTTAATTCTAAGATAAATTGTTTAAGGCTATTTACAGATATTAAATCTAAGGCTGCGCATGGTTCATCTAATAGAAGTATTGATATATTTTTATTACAAATTCTTTGTAAAATACCGCACTTACGATATTCACCACCAGATAAATTTTTAGCCCTCACATTTTTCAAATATTCCAAATTAAATTTAGCTAATAATTCATTTGCTCTTTTATAAATTTTATCTTTGTCATTTATATATAACTCTAAAATTGCGCATAGGTTCTCAAAAGCTGTTAAATTATTTAATAACCCCCTATGTTGCTCAAGTAAGCTAATTCCCATTCGACTTCTTTGGTAAATTGGAAGATCTTGAATTTTTTTATTATTTAATAAAATATCCCCTTTATCGACTGAGTATTTTCCAACAATTAAATTATATAGTGTAGTTTTACCACATCCATTAGGTCCAAGAAGACCAACAATTTTACCTGGCTCAACACTCAAACTAATATTTTTAATTATCGGTTTATTATCTAAAATTTTTGAAACATTTCTTATTTCTAAATTCGATTTAGATGTGTTTTTGAAGTCTATAACATTTTCTACTGGTCTTAGTTTTTTTTTAATTAAATATTTTTCATTTAGTATAAACTTTTTTTTAATTAAATATTTTTCATTTAGTATAAACTTTTTTTTAACCAAAAATTTTTCATGCAGTATTAGCTTATTGATTTTTTTATCGGAAGTTGCAGCCTTTACTTTAATTTTTCGTCTTTTTTCCATAAACTTTTTTCTTTTTATCCTTCATTGAAAATTTTAAGTTTTTTGTTTTTGTATTAAATATCACAGTATCTGAAATTAAATAATCTTTATTTTTTTTAACCCTTACATTGCCATATAGTGTTAGTAAGTTTGTCTTTGTTATATACTCTGCATTATCAGACGTGATGAGTACATCTTTATTTTCTATTTTCACTTTGTCGTAATATACAATATTTTGCGATTGACGATTATAAATTGCTTTTTCAGATTTTAGTTCAATTTTAGATCCATCGTTAAGATTGGAGTATGAATATACTTTTTTTAAATTTAAAATATGGGGGTCTTTTTTATTCTGTACTGCTATTTCTGATTTTATTATGAGGGAGTTGCCGTCTCCAGTTTTCCAAACATATTCTGGTTTAACAAAAGTATTTTGGTTATCTATTTTATTTTCATTTTTTTTAATGTCGGTACTTTCTTTCTCGATTGATCCAGGATTAATAGATGGAATATATACGTATACAATTACAATTATTAAAAAACCAATTAAAACTAAAAAAGCTTTCGGCATTATATACCTAGAAAGGAGATAATATCGTGCATATGTATTAACCCTTTAATTTTTTTATTTTTTTCAACTACTAAAACTGTAATTTTTTTTTGATTCATAATTTTTAATGCATCTATAATTAAGGATTTCTCATTAATGGTCATAGGTTGCTTGGACATCATATCTTTGGCACACTTATGATGAAAATTTTTGTTTTTTCTCATAAATCTTCTTAAGTCTCCATCAGAACAAAACCCAACTATTTTTTTGTTTTTATTAATCACCAATGCACACCCTAATCTTTTTGAAGAAATTTCTAATATAACTTTGGATATAGAATAATTTTCCTTAACCATTGGTATATCGTTTCCTTTTTTCATAATATCTGTAACTGGTGAAAGATTTTTTCCTAAACTTCCGCTTGGATGAAAATGACCAAAATTTTCTTTTTTAAATTTTCTTTTAAAAGCAATTGTCATAGCTATTGCATCGCCTAATGCAACAAGCATAGTACTAGACGAAGTTGGAACAAAATTTAAATGTTTATTACCTGCCTCTTTTATTTTTGGAGTAATTAATTTTATATCTGAAGAAGATATTAGTTTGGATTTGCTATTAGAACTAATACCAATAGTTTTAATTTTAAATCTCTTTGCAAATTTTAAAATGTTTATTAATTCACTGCTATTACCACTAAATGAAGCAATTAGTAATATATCATCTTTCTTAATTGACCCAAGCGAACCATGATTTGCGTCGGTTACATCAAGCACAAAACTAGAAATTCCAACAGATGAAAAAGTACTTGATATTTTGTTTAATATCTTTGCTGACTTACCTACACCACAGCATACTACTCTTCCTTTGATGTTATTAATTGTGGTTACGGTTTTCAAGAATGAAGAGCCCAGACTTGATGATAATTTTTTTAAAGCATCAATTTCAGTATAAATTGTTTTTTGAGCTTCTTTTATAATACTATTATTTTTCATCTCGTTAATGTGAAAATATATCCTCTTCAAATCCTTTTAAATCTAATTCCACTTGAGTTTCAAGAAATTCAAAACATTTTTTTGCAATTTCTACTCTTTTATCTCTCACCAGCATTTTATCTAATTTCGTTTTTAATTTGTGTAAATTAATAACATCATTTGCAGCGTAATTAAGCTGATCTTTTGATAATTCCTCTGATCCCCAATCAGAGCTTTGTAAAGTTTTGTTTAATGTTATACCCATTAAATCTTTAGTTAGATCTAGCAAACCATGTTTATCAGTGTAAGTTCTTGTCAGCTTGCTTGCAATTTTAGTACAATAAATATTTTTTGTTTTAGCTTTTAAATATTTTTCAAATATGCCGATTTCAAATCTAATAAAGTGACCTATCTTTTGTATTTTTGAATTTTCTAAAATTTCCTTAAGATTTGGACAATGATATTTATTTCTGTCAAATTGAATAATATGTACCTCATTATCTCCATTACATAACTGGGCAAGACACAGTTTATCTCGATTTAAATAGTTTAATCCTAAACTTTCTGCATCAATTGCCACACTATCAGAGGTTTTTAATTTCGAATTTTCTGGTAAATCTGATTTATGCAAAATTATTTTCATGTAAAATATTCAATTCTAGATTGTATATAACATGTTGAAAGATTTTAACAGCAAAACAGTTGGTATATTTGGTGCGGGTTTTGTAGGTGAAAACGTGATTAAAAAACTGGCCAAGTCTGGTCATAGAATCAAAATTGCCTCGAGAAATCCTTATTTGAAGCAAAACCTTAAGTTATTAGGTGAGATGGGTCAAATTGAATTAATTAAAATAAATATATTCAATGAAAGCCAAGTTAGTAGTTTTTTAGATAATGTAGATGTCTGTATAAATCATGTTGGTATCCTTTATGAAAAGGGAGAATACAAGTTTGAAAAACTGCATTTTAAATTTCCAGAATTAATTACTAATATAATAAAAGAAAAAAAAAAAATAAAACAATTTATTCATTTTTCTTCTTTAGGAGTAAAAGACGGTACTGACTCTAAGTATTTACAAACTAAATTTCTTGCTGAGAAACATATAAAAAATAGTTTACAAAACTATGTTATAATTAAGCCATCTGTAGTCTTTGGTCCAGACGACAAATTCTTTAACACATTCGCCAAGCTTGCAAGAATTTTTCCTATACTACCAATAGTGGGATGTGAGGTTAAATTTCAACCATGTTATGTAGGAGATATAGGCGATGCAATTAATTATATTGTAGAGACTGAGACATTAGCTAAGACTTACGAATTAGCAGGCCCCAAAGAATATACCCTGCACGAATTAATCAAATTTATGTTGAAAGAAATCAGAAGAAAAAACGTTATTATTCCCTTACCATTTGGTATTGGTAAGTTCCAAGCTTTTTTTATGCAGCTTCTACCAAAACCTATTTTAACAATCGATCAAATCAAAATATTAGAGTCCGGAGATAATATAATAACTGGTAAAAATAACACTTTCTCTGATTTAAGTATTTTGCCTCGTTCAGTAGAGAGCATTGTACCTACATATTTAAAATATCACCGTCCTATGGGTCAATTTACTAAATAAAAAAAATCGCCAAATAAATACCTAAAATAATTCTAATAATTACAAAAATATTTAACGAAAATTTTTGTAAAAAATTTAGGAAATATTTAATTGTGTAAAATGACACTATGAAAGAAACTAGAAATGCTACTATTAATAAATAGTAATCGTCCTTAAAATAATCAATTTTAGTATCTGACAAATTTAAAATATTAGCACCAAAAATTGTTGGTATTGAGATTAAAAAAGAAAATTTTGCAGCATCTACTCTTGAGTATCCTAAATATCTTGCAGCTGAAATTGTTACGCCAGATCTAGAAGATCCTGGTATTAGCGCGGCTACTTGGGCTAAACCTATCATAATTGCATGCTGGTAGGGTATATTTTTGCTAAATTTATTTTTTACTTTTTTTTGATCACATAAAAATAAAATCACTGCAAAAATTAAAGTCGCAGATATAACCGTGCTAGTGTTTTGTAAAATATAAATAAAACCTGATAACTTAAAAATAGCCCCAATTAGTATAATTGGCAGGGTAGCAACAAATATATTTAATAGTAATTTTCTGTTATTAAAAATTTTTGTTATTTCCTTTGAGAAGAAAAATAAAACGGCAAATAAAGATCCAAAATGAACTGTAATATTTAAATTCAAATTAAAAATTTTATTATTCATGTTTAAAATTTCCTCTAAAACAATAAGTAGCCCACTTGATGATATTGGCACCCACTCCATTACGCCTTGAATGATAGAAATTGAGAGAACTTTTAAAAAAATGAAATCCATTGATTCTGTTTATATTGGTATTTGGTCACCCTCCTATTAAATTAAATTCTATTTATATTTCTTACCTATTTTTTCAATTATTTATGACATTTTTGCATACCTGATATTTTTTCCACTAATATAGGACATAAATTATTACCTAATTTGATCAATATTTTTGATATTTTTTTACAAAAAGTATAAATATTTACTACTTTAAAGAACTAATATTATGACAAACAAAATGTTAAAATTTACTGACCTATCTAAAGAAACACCTTTTAAGGAGGATAGTAAAACTAGGATTTCAAATTTTAATGAAATCTACAAAGAATTTATTAATGATAAGGCTAAGTCCCAGGCTAGCAGGTGTAGCCAATGCGGTACCCCATTTTGCCAAGTTCATTGTCCTCTTCATAACAACATACCAGATTGGTTGAAGATGACTGCAGAAGGTAGATTAGAAGAGGCTTATAATTTATCTGCATCAACAAACAATATGCCGGAAGTTTGCGGAAGTATTTGTCCTCAAGATAGATTGTGTGAGGGAAATTGTGTAATAGAACAATCTGGTCACGGAACAGTAACAATAGGTGCAGTAGAAAAGTTTTTAACAAATAATGCATGGGAAAACAATTGGGTTAAGCCAGTCAAACCTACCAGTGAATTAAAAGAAACTATTGGTATTATAGGTGCAGGACCAGCCGGTTTAGCAGCGGCTGAACAATTAAGAAAAAAAGGATATCAAATAACTGTTTATGATCGGTATGATAGATCAGGAGGATTATTAATTTATGGAATACCTAACTTTAAATTAGAAAAAGATATAGTCCTAAGAAGAGTAAAATATTTAGAGGATAGTAAAATTAAAATTATAAATAATTTTGAGGTAGGAAAAAATGCTACCTTAAAAGAATTAAAAGAAAAACATGATGCAATATTAATCGCAACTGGAGTTTACAAATCAAGAGAGATAGAAATACCAGGATCAAATTTAAAAAATATTTATCCTGCAATGGAATTTTTAACAGCCTCAAATAAAAAAGGGTTGGGTGATAAAGTTGAAAATTTTGATAATGGAAACTTAAATTGCGAGGGAAAAAACGTCGTAGTGATTGGAGGTGGTGATACTGCTATGGATTGTGTTAGAACCGCAATACGCCAAAAAGCTAAAAAGGTGTCATGTTTATACAGAAGAGATAAAGAGAATATGCCTGGATCTGCGAGAGAAGTTACAAATGCGGAAGAAGAAGGAATAGAATTTGTTTGGTTGTCTAGCCCTAAACTTTTTAAAGGGACCGATAAAGTTGAAGAAGTTTTAATCAACAAAATGAAATTAGGTGATCCAGACGCTTCAGGCAGAAGATCGCCTGAAGTAATAGAAGGTAAAGAAGAAACAATAAAAGCAGATATCGTAATAAAAGCTCTAGGTTTTGATGCAGAAAATATTCCAAAATTATTCGAAGAACCTGGCCTAGAAATAACAAAGTGGGGAACGATAAAAACTGATCTTAAAACTTTAAAAACAAATATAAAAGGTGTCTTTGCTGCTGGTGACATAGTCAGAGGCGCTTCTTTAGTGGTTTGGGCTATTAGAGATGGTCGCGATGCAGCTGAAGGTATTTCAAATTATCTAGAAAGTAAAAAAAATAAAACCATTGCTGCATGAAAAATTTATATAAAAAAAACAAATTAAAATTACAAAATAGTTTTGTAAATATAAATGACCACGATGCATGTGGGGTAGGGTTTGTTGCTTCCATGAATGGAAAAAAAAGAAGAGACGTCGTTACCAATGGTATAGATGCGTTAAAAGCGGTTTGGCACAGAGGAGCGGTAGATGCTGATGGAAGAACAGGTGATGGCGCCGGTTTGCATATCGAGTTTAACGAAGAATTTTTCAAGGAAGAAATTAAAGAGACAGGGCATGAACTTCTTAGTTCACAAACATTATGCGTTGGAATGATTTTTTTACCAAGAAGCAATTATGCAAATCAGGAGAGATGCAGATCAATTGTGGAGCAAGAGCTTCTAGATAATAATTTCTATATATTTGGTTGGAGACAAGTACCTGTTAATGCCAAAGTTCTAGGTCAAAAAGCAAACGATACAAGACCCGAAATCGAACAAATAATATTTGCATACGATCAAAAAATAGATCGTTTAGATCTTGAAACTAAATTGTTTGTAGTAAGGAAAAAAATTGAAAAAAAAGCAATTGTTGAACAATTAAACGACTTTTATATTTGCTCATTAAGTTCTCAATCAATTATTTATAAAGGTATGTTTTTGGCAGAAAATATATCTGATTTTTATCCAGATCTATGCGACGAACGCTTTATTTCAAGGTTTGCAATATTTCACCAAAGATTTTCAACCAATACTTTCCCATCTTGGGAATTGGCTCAACCTTTCAGGGTCTTAGCTCATAATGGTGAAATTAATACTTTAAAAGGTAATGTTAATTGGATGAAAACACACGAGTCTGGTTTTAATACAGAAAAGATTAGTAATATTGATGATATTAAACCAATAATTAAATCAAACAATTCTGATACCGCTTCTTTAGATGCAACATTTGAATTATTAGTAAGATCTGGACGTACATTGCCTATTGCTAAGATGATGGTGATACCAGAAGCCTGGTCCAAAAAAAGTAAAATTATTCCAAAATCACATAGGGATATGTATAATTATTTAAATTCAGTAATTGAGCCTTGGGATGGACCAGCTGCTGTAGCAGCATATGACGGAAAATGGGTAATTGCCGCCTCTGATAGAAATGGATTGAGACCATTAAGATATACAATAACAAAAGACAAAATGCTCTTTGCAGGATCTGAGACGGGGATGGTGCATATTGACGAAGAAAATATTCTCTACAGAGGAAGAGTTGGACCCGGCCAAATGATATCTCTCGATTTAGAGAAAGGGCAATATTTTGATGATTTAAAAATTAAAGATAAGCTTTCTAATAACAAGATTTATAAAAAGTTTGCATTAAATCATATAGAGTTAGACAAATACTTTAAACAATTAAAAGAAAATTTTATTTATCAAGGAGATGAGTTACGCCAAAGGCAATATTTAGCTGGCTTAAGCATTGAAGACCTCGAAATTATTTTACATCCAATGGTAGAGGATCAAAAAGAAGCAGTAGGATCAATGGGCGATGATACTCCAATAGCTGTTTTATCGAGCTGTTATAGACCTCTATCGAACTTTTTTAGACAAAACTTTAGCCAGGTAACAAATCCACCAATTGACTCACTAAGAGAAAATAGAGTTATGTCATTAAATACCAGGTTTGGTAATTTAGAAAATATATTAAACGATAAATTAACCGAGCAAAAAAGTTACTTATTAAGCAGTCCAGTTTTATCCAATTCACAATTTAAAAAAATATTTGAAATTTTTAAAAACGAAACTAAAATTATAGATTGTACCTATTTAGTTGATAATAACAATATAAACCTAAAGTCTGAGCTTGATAGAATTAGATTAGAGTCTGAAACGTCTGTCAGAGAGGGTTATAAACATATAGTTTTGTCTGACGAAGGAGTTTCAAAGAAGAATATTTCTATCCCATTAATCCTTGCTACCGGCGCTGTACAATCACATTTGACAAATTTAGGTTTAAGAAAATTTGTATCTTTAAATATTAAATCATCAGAATGTCTTGATACACACTATTTTGCAGTTTTAATAGGAGCTGGAGCAACTACAGTGAATCCTTACTTAGCAATAGACAGTATACATCAAAGATTTAGCAAAGGACTTTTTGGCAAAATGACTTTTGACGAGTGTGTGAAAAGATATTTAAAAGCCATTAACGATGGACTCTTAAAAATTATGTCCAAAATGGGAATATCAGTCATTAGCTCTTACAGAGGTGGTCTAAATTTTCAGTCTTTAGGATTGAGTAGAGCCCTTGTTGCAGAATATTTTCCAGGTCTTGAGTCGAGAATTTCTGGTATCGGTATAAACGGGATAGAACAAATGATGATTAAACAACATCAGAAGAGTTTTAGAGAAAATGTTATATCTCTTCCTATAGGTGGTATTTACAAGTATAGAAAAGATGGTGAAACACATGGTTACCAAGCCAAAACAATACATATGTTGCAACATGCAGTGACAAATAATTCTTATAGTGCGTATAGAAAATACGCCGAAGAGATCCAAAAGTTTCCTCCTATACATCTTAGAGATTTGCTTGATTTCAAAGTGAAAAATAAGCCAATATCTTTAGATCAAGTCGAGTCTATTACAGAAATAAGAAAAAGGTTTGGCTCAGGTAGTATGTCAATGGGTGCGCTGTCCAAGGAGGCACACGAAAGTTTAGCAATTGCAATGAATAGAATTGGTGGAGCATCTTGTAGTGGAGAAGGCGGAGAAGATGAAAAGAGATATAAAACTATGAGTAACGGAGATAGCGCAAACTCTAGGGTAAAACAAATTGCGTCAGGTCGATTTGGTGTAACCGCTAAGTATTTAAATAATTGTAATGAAATTGAAATTAAAATAGCTCAAGGAGCAAAACCTGGTGAAGGAGGGCAATTACCTGGTTTTAAAGTATCTAAATACATATCAAA
The DNA here is from genome assembly GCA_003280495.1 of Pelagibacteraceae bacterium AG-359-E06. GTDB lineage: Bacteria > Pseudomonadota > Alphaproteobacteria > Pelagibacterales > Pelagibacteraceae. Next base: position 18,574 of record QCET01000004.1, on the reverse strand, counting down.
ACTAAGGCATTCAACACCTGGCGTTACATTAGTATCACCACCACCTCATCATGATATTTATTCGATAGAAGATTTAGCCCAATTAATTTACGATTTAAAACAAATTAATCCTGTTGCACGTGTAGGTGTAAAATTAGTTGCCTCTAATGGTGTAGGCACAATAGCTGCTGGAGTAGCAAAAGCAAAGGCAGATATCATTTTAATAAGTGGACACAATGGAGGTTCGGGTGCAACTCCGCAGACAAGTGTAAAATATGTAGGATTACCATGGGAAATGGGATTGACCGAGACAAATCAAATTTTGACATTAAATGGATTAAGACACAACGTTGTGCTTAGAACTGATGGGGGAATAAAAACTGGTAGAGATGTTGTAATGGCTGCAATGATGGGAGCTGATGAATTTGGTATAGCAACAACGAGCTTGATAGCTATGGGTTGTATTATGGTTAGACAGTGTCATTCTGATACTTGTCCCGTGGGAATTTGTACACAAAAAGAGTCTCTAAGAGCAAAATTTACTGGTACTCCAGATAAAGTAGTTAATTTATTTACTTTTATAGCTGAAGAAGTAAGAGAAATATTAGCAAGCTTAGGTTTCAAAAGTTTGAATGATATAATTGGAAGAACAGATTTATTAGCACAGGTATCTAAAGGTTCAGCGAATTTAGACGACTTAGATTTTAATCCATTATTGGTTCAAGCCGATCCTGGCAATAACCCAAGATACTGCAAAGAAAAAATCCGAAATCAAGTGCCACCTACACTAGATGAAAAAATTATTAAAGATACGAGAAGCTTAATTGATAAGGGTCAAAAGATCGAGATTAGTTATAACATTAAAAATACCGACAGAACTGTAGGCGCAAGATTATCATCACTATTAGTCAGGGAATACAGCGATAAACAGCTATTAGAGGATCAAATAAACATAACTTTAAGAGGATCAGCCGGTCAGTCATTAGGTGCTTTTACCATTCCAGGAGTTAAGATTAATGTAATAGGTGATTGCAATGATTATGTTGGTAAAGGTTTATCTGGCGGAACTTTAGTTATAAGACCATCCAAATTATCAAATTTACAAACTTCAACAAATACTATTTTAGGTAATACAGTACTTTACGGAGCTACATCAGGTAAACTTTTCGCAGCGGGCCAAGCAGGTGAAAGATTTGCAGTAAGAAATTCTGGAGCAATTGCAGTCACCGAGGGAGTTGGAACAAATGCATGTGAATATATGACAGGAGGTACAGTTGTGATTTTAGGCGACGTTGGTGATAATTTTGCAGCTGGTATGACTGGAGGTATGGCTTTTATTTTTGATATAAATAATAAAATACAAGACATTATTAATCCCAAATCAGTTATTTGGAACAAAGTCGAGGTACCCTACTGGGAAAAATATTTAAAAAACTTAGTTAATGAGCACCAAAAAAATACACAATCTGTATTTACAAAAAAGATAATTGATAACTGGGAAGAAAATATTAAACACTTTGTTCAAATTTGCCCACTAGAAATGCTAGATAAAATAGATCATCCTGTTTCAATTTCTAAGGATGAAAAAAAGGTTGGTTAAAAAAGTTGCGAATACTTTTTTTTGGACTAGGTCAAACTGCAAAAAATCTTATATTAGAATTACAAAATAAAAAGAAAACTCACATATCACTTGTTAGTAGATCAAATCATATTAATATTCAAAATTTCTACGAATTAAAAGATATTCCCTTTGACAAAAAAATCACATCTGAGGTGAGTAAAGCAACTCATATATTAATATCGTTACCTCCGCCTTATGAAAATTTTATATGCGAAAACTTAAAGGATCAAATTAATAGATCTAAGGAGTTAAAATGGCTTGGCTATTTATCATCCACCAGCGTTTACGGTAATCACAACGGACAATGGGTAGATGAAAACTCAAAAACAAATCCAAAGACAACTGCTGGAATAAATAGATTAAATGCAGAAATGAAAATAAAAGAGTTAAATAAAAACAGAATCTTTAGATTATCAGGAATTTATTCAGATCATCAGAATGTTTTTACGAGAATTAAAAGTAATCAAATTAAAATTGTAAAAAACCAAAATAATTATTTTTCTAGGATACATTTAGATGATATAACCCAAACTTTGCTGAATTCTTTTGAGAAATCTGAAGAAGACAATATTTACAATGTTTCTGACGACCTTCCATGTCCCTACAAAGAAATTGTTAAATATGCCTGCAAATTACTAAAGATCGATTTCAAATTTCCTGAGATTAACATAGATAAAATAGAGAGTTCTTTTTTGTCAGATTTTTATAAAGATAATAAAAGAATCAAAAATGAAAAAATAAAAAAAATCTTAAATGTACAGCTTAAGTACCCTACGTATAAAGAAGGACTAAATTCGATATTAAAAAAAACTTAAAATTACTTTTGCTATTCTGTTTAAATCTTTTAATTTTGATAAAGAATGATCTCCTTCATTTTGAACTAATATTTCTTTATTCTTAGTTTTCAAAATATTATAAATGTCTAGCGTGTCCTTTAAGGTGACGATATTGTCTTTTTTCCCAATAAAAAGTTTTATGGGAAAATTAGTCTTAATTTTTTTATTAATAAGCAAACATTTATTACTATTCGTTATCAGCTTTAATGAAATTGGATAGCTACCTCCATAATCATTTTTTAAATAATGAATTTTTCCTTTTTTTAATTTCTTTTTAATTTTATTTGAAAATTTGTTCCACATTTTATATTTAGTAAAATCTATTACCGCAGCAATACCAATGAAGCCAATGACATTATTTAATTTTTTAAGCAATTGTAAACCAATCCAACCTCCCATTGACGAACCAATTAATAAAATTTTTTTGTTCTTAATTTTATTACTAATAATTTCATTTGCCTGAATTGACCAATCATTTACACCGTATTCTACAAATTTACCTGAGGATTTGCCATGACCGAGCAAGTCGAAAGTTAAAAAGTTTATTTGTTTTTTTTTACAAAATTTACTCAAAAATTTTACTTTTTTACCCTGAATATCAGACATCATTCCGTGGAGAAAAATGATTACTATTTTTGATTTAGATTTGTTAAAAATATACCTAATTCTTTCACCATGCCGTGTATTGTAAAAAGAGTACTTAATTCTTGTCATAAAATTATATAATAATATATGATTACACTTAATTGATGATAAAAAAAATTAATTTACTTCAAATCATTCCAAGAATGGATGTAGGTGGCGCTGAAACAGGTTGCATGCATGTGGCCGAATACCTTGAGAAATCAAGTCATAAATCATCAATATTAACCTCTGGTGGAAATTTACTAAACTTAATCGATAAAAAAAAAGTTAATATTTTTAGGTGGCCTGTTTCTAAAAATTTTTTTTTAATACTAATAAATATTTTTGTAATATTGTTTATTATATTAATTAAAAAAATAAATATTTGCCATGTTAGAAGCCGAGGTCCTGCTTGGTCATCTTACTTCGCGTGTAAAATTGCTAATGTTCCATTGGTTTCTACATTTCACGGAACTTACAATTTTAAGTCTAAAATTAAAAAATTTTACAATTCCATTATGCTTAAATGTGACACTGTAATTGCTGGATCTGATTATATATTAAATCATATTTATACAAATTACAAAACAGATAAAAAAATTTCTGTCATCAAAAGAGGAATTGATACTGACTATTTCTCAGTCAAAAATGTTTCTGATGCTGAAGAACAAAAACTTAGACATTACCTAGATGTCCCACATGATAAGTTCTTATTGCTATTACCTGGTAGATTAACTTATTGGAAAGGACAAAAATTATTTATTGAAGCAATAAATCTGTTAAAATCTCAAAATAAATTTAATGATTGTTTTGCATTAATTGTTGGTAGTGATCAGGGAAGAAAAAAATACAAAAATGAACTAATAGATTTAGTTAGTAAATATAATTTAAACAATTTTGTAAAAATCGCACATAGTATAAATAAAATTCCAGTGGCATACTCAATATCAAATTTAGTTATCTCTTCATCAATAGAACCCGAAGCATTTGGAAGAGTTAGTGTTGAAGCTCAGTCAATGGAAAAACCAATTTTAGCTAGTAATATTGGTGGTTCAACAGAAACAATTATACCTGGAAAAACTGGTTGGTTATTTAAAAGTGAAAGCCCTTCAGAGTTAGCTAATTCTATTGAAATGATCAAGAAAATGGATAAAAAAATTTTAGACTCAGTTGGTAGACAAGGGAGAAAGAACGTATTAGACAATTATTCAAAAGACACTATGTGCTCTAAAACACTAGAAATTTACGAGTCATTAGTTTAAAAGTTAATATGCCTCTGATTACTTTAAATGACGGGAAGCAAATAAAATATGAAAAACCTGTTACTGGAGATAAAATAGCTAAGGATATTAGCCCTTCACTATTTAAAAAATCTTTAGCCATTAAAGTAAATGAAGAATTAAAGGATTTAGGTAGTACAATAAGCAAAGATTCTAAAATACAGATAATCACAATTGATGATAAAGATGCCATAGAGCTATTGAGACATGACTCGGCCCACACAATGGCAATGGCAGTTCAAGAACTTTTTCCTGGTACTCAAGTTACAATTGGCCCAGTAATAGAAAATGGTTTTTATTATGATTTTGCAAGAGACGAACCTTTTACTGAAGATGATTTAATAAAAATAGAAAATAAAATGAAGGAGATTGTTGAAAAAGATCCAACCACACGACGTGAGGTTTGGGAAAGACAAAAAGCAATTAAGCACTTTAAAGATATTGGTGAGCATTTTAAGGCAGAAATTATTGAAAGTATTCCGCAGAGCGAAGAAATATCAATATATTTTCACGGTGACTGGCATGACTTATGTCGAGGCCCTCATTTACCTAGTTTAGGAAAAATCGGAAAAGCTTTTAAATTGATGAAAGTTGCGGGTGCTTATTGGAGAGGTGACTCTAATAATCAAATGCTACAAAGAATATATGGTACATGCTGGAAAAATAAAAAAGATCTAGACTTGTACTTAGAGAGATTAGAAGAAGCAGAAAAAAGAGATCATAGAAAAATTGGCAAAACTATGGATTTGTTTCATTTTCAAGAGGAAAGTCCGGGAGCTGTATTTTGGCATAAAAAAGGTTGGAATTTATTTCAGTCTTTAATTTCTTTCATACGGAATACACAGCTAAAGGCTGGATATCAGGAAGTGAATACACCAGAAATTTTAGATAGATCACTTTGGGAAAAATCGGGTCATTGGGAAAAATTTAAGGATTACATGTACACAACAGAAACGCCTGATGAAAGAACGTTCGCCATTAAACCAATGAATTGTCCGGGTCATTGTCAAATTTATAATCAAGGTTTAAAGAGTTATAAAGACTTGCCAATTAAAATCTCTGAATTTGGAAAAGTTCATAGATACGAACCTTCAGGTTCATTACATGGATTAATGAGAGTTCGAGGATTTACGCAAGATGATGCACATATTTTTTGCACAGAAGATCAGGTTACAGAAGAGTCGGTAAAAGTAACTAAACTAATATTAGATATTTATAAGGCCTTCGGATTTAATGATGTTATTCTTAAATATGCAGACAGACCTAAAATAAGAGTCGGGGACGATAATGTTTGGGATAAATCTGAAAAAGCTTTATTAGAGGCTATCAAAGCATCAGGTATAAAATATGAAATTAATAAAGGAGAAGGAGCATTTTACGGACCTAAAATTGAATTCGTGTTGAGAGATGCAATTGGGAGAGATTGGCAATGTGGAACTTTACAAATTGATTTAAATTTACCTAATAGATTGAATTCGACATACATTGATACTAATGGAGAGAAAAAAATTCCAGTAATGTTACACAGAGCAATGTTAGGATCTATCGAACGTTTTGTTGGAATACTCATAGAGCACTATTCTGGAAAGCTACCATTATGGTTATCTCCTATTCAAGTTGGCGTATTGACTATATCAAGTGAGCAAAATGATTATGGAAAAGAAATTATTAAGTTACTTGCAAAAAATCAAATAAGATCTATTATTGATGATAGAAATGAAAAAATTAATTACAAAATACGAGAACATTCTCTATCTAAATTACCTATCCTATTAATTTGTGGTGCAAAAGAAGCTAAAGATAAAACTGTTACTATCAGAAGACTTGGAAGCGAAAAGCAAGAAGTCATGAAGCTTACAAAAATTGCAGACATCCTATCAAAAGAAATTCAGATGCCATCAGTAGTTTCAAAATAAATATTAAATGAGAAATCCAAGAGTCAATCACAAAATAAGATCAAATGAAGTTCAATTAATTACTCACGAGGGAGAAAATATAGGAATAGTTCCTATTGGTGAAGCGATAAACAGGGCACAAGAGGTTGGTTTAGATCTCATTGAAATAGCTCCTAACGTAAAACCACCAGTTTGTAAAATCATAGATTATGGAAAATATAAATATGAACTTCAAAAAAAAGCCAGTAATGCAAAAAAAAAGCAGAAAGTAATAAACTTAAAAGAAATAAAACTTCGGCCTAATACTGATAAACACGATTATAATTTTAAAATTAAAGCAGCCGATAAATTTTTAGTAAAAGGGGACAAGGTCAAGTTTACCATTAGATTTAAAGGAAGAGAAATGGAGTATATGGAAGCTGCTAATAATTTAACGAAAAGAATTATCGAAGATACTAAAAAAGTCGGAAAAGTTGAACAACCCTCAAAATTGGAGGGAAGACAAATGACTTTGATTATTCAACCTATATAAATTAAGTCGATTTTTATTGTTATTAGCTTTTTTTTTAGTATAACCCAGTATCCATGAGTAAATTAAAAACAAAAAGTTCTGCAAAAAAACGTTTTAAGATTACAGCAAAAGGTAAAGTAAAAATGCCTCAAGCTGGAAAAAGACATGGCATGATAAAAAGAACAAATTCACAAATAAGAAAACAACGTGGTACAACAGTTATGTCAAAACAAGATGCTAGAATTGTAAAATCTTACATGCCGTATAGTTTAAGAGGATAATTTATGGCAAGGGTAAAAAGAGGAAAAACAAGTAATAAAAAACATAAAAAAATTCTTAAAGCCGCTAAGGGTTACATAGGAAGAAGAAAAAACACTATCCGTGTAGCTAAACAATCGGTAGAAAGATCACTTCAATATTCTTACAGAGATAGAAGAAGGAAAAAAAGAAATTTTAGATCTCTATGGATACAGAGAATCAATGCTGGGGTTAGAGCAGAAGGACTAACTTACTCACGGTTTATTAACGGTTTAGTTAAATCAAAGATGAAAATTGACAGAAAAGTGTTAGCAGATATAGCTTACAATAATCCAGAAACCTTTAAATCCATCGTAAAAAAGGTACAATCTCATTTAAATTAATTAAATTTAAATGATTGATTTAGCTCAATTAAAAGATCAAATTACAAATAAGTTGTCAGGTATCACCAGCCTAATTGATCTTGAGGAAACAAAAAGTTATTTTTTAGGAAAAAAAGGACTGATAACAGTTGCATTCAAAAATTTGGGTAGTGTTGAAGCATCTGAACGAAAGCTACAGGCGTCAGAATTAAATATTATAAAAAATGATTTAATAGATAGATTAAATAATCTACAAAATGAATACGAAACTAAGCAAATAAATAGCAATTTAAATTCGGAAAAATTAGATATAACATTACCCTCAAAAAAAATTATTAAGGGTAAAATTCATCCAGTCTCTCAAGTGATAGATGAATTGACATCTATTTTTTCTGAAATAGGTTTTTCGGTTGCAGAAGGTCCTGATATAGAAAATGAATATAATAATTTTACCGCATTAAATACACCCGAACATCATCCAGCGAGAGATATGCATGATACATTTTATTTAGATAAAAATAAAAAAACTTTATTAAGAACTCATACTTCACCTGTGCAAATTCGAACAATGCTTAAAAATAAACCACCGATTAAAATCATTGTCCCAGGAAGAACATATCGTTGTGATAGCGACATGACCCATACACCAATGTTTCACCAACTTGAAGGTTTATATGTTGATAAAAATATAAACATGGGTGATCTGAAAGGTTGTTTAGAATATTTTTTAAAAAATTTTTTTGAAGACAATAAATTAAAAATGAGACTAAGACCTAGTCACTTTCCATTTACAGAACCTAGTGCTGAGGTAGATATAAGTTATAAAATAGAAAATGAAAAAATAGTAGTTGGTGAAGGAGACAAATGGCTAGAAGTATTAGGATGCGGCATGGTTCATCCTAATGTTCTTAAAAATGTCAAAATAGACTCGAGTAAATTTCAAGGATATGCTTTTGGTGTAGGTATTGATAGGCTTGCAATGTTAAAATATGGAATTACAGACCTTAGATCATTTTTTGAAGGTGACATTAGATGGCTTGATCATTATGGCTTCGACTCTAATGATGTTCCGACAAATTATAGAGGATTAAGTAAATGAAATTTACACAATCTTGGCTTGCACGTCATTCAAAAATTAAATCAACATCTAATCACATATCAGAAGTTTTAACAAATATCGGACTCGAAGTAGAAAGCATAACAAAGCCTAATAAGAATTTAAATCTTTTTAAGGTTGCACAAATCTTAAATGTTTCGAAACATCCAAATGCAGATAAGCTTAAAATTTGCGAGGTTAATGTTGGACGTGAGACAGTTAAAGTTGTGTGTGGGGCAAGTAATGCCAGAAAAAGTTTAATTACTGTATTTGCGCCGCCTGGTGCAATTATTCCAAAAAATAATATGAAGCTTGAAGTAGCTAAAATTCGCGGAGTGGAATCTTTTGGAATGCTTTGTTCAGAAAGTGAATTGAATATATCAAATGAGTCAACAGGCATAATAGAATTAAAAAAGCATAAGGTTGGGGCAAATTTTTTTCAAAATGAAGAGGATGTTTTTGATATTGCTATTACACCAAATAGATCTGATTGTTTAGGTGTAAAGGGTATTGCAAGAGATTTGTATGCCTCTGGATTAGGTAAGTTTATAGATAATTCAAAAATTTCATTTAAATCTAAATTAAACAGAAAAATAAAAGTCAGTATTCAAAAAAACTCGGGATGCTCACAGTTTGGTAGTTTAATAATTCAAGGTATAAAAAATTGTGAAAGTCCAAGATGGCTCAAAAGCCATTTATCCTCTATCGGATTAAAACCAATATCAGCCGTAGTAGATATTACTAACTTTATTATGATTGATCTTAATAGACCTATGCATGCATATGATCTTAATAAAATAGCAAAAAAAGAAATAATTGTCAGAAAAAGTAAAAGTAACGAAAGATTTTTAGCACTCGATGATAAAGAATATAACTTACCAACGAATTCATGTGTAATAGCTGATAAAAATAGTGTTCTAGGACTTGGTGGAATTATTGGAGGGAAAACAAGCTCTATTTCAGATAATACATGTGATATCGTATTAGAGGCCGCAGCATTTGATCCAATAAGTATTTCAAGTACATCAAAAAAGCTGTCATTAAATACTGATGCCAAATATCGGTTTGAAAGAGGTGTTGACCCAAATTCAATAGAAGAGGGGCTAAAAATTGCAGCAAAATTGATCACAGAAATATGTGGAGGTCAAACTGGGAAAATTTCGATAGTAGGAAAAAAACCACTACAAAATAACAAAATAAAATATGATGTACAATTTTTTAGTAAAAAAATTGGGTTTGATGTTTCAATCAATAAACAATCTGAAATATTAAAAAAATTAGGATTCGATATTAAAAAAAATGGTAAATATTTAAATTTAACAGTGCCGTCTTGGAGACCAGATGTTTCAAAACCTGAGTGTATAACCGAAGAAATATTGAGAATTATTGGGTTAGATAAAATTCCTTCAAGTCCACCAGATACAAAAAAGATTAAAGAATCATTAAATTATCATCAAAAACTATTTCATTTACTACAAAGATCATTTGCAAGTAGAGGATACAAAGAAACTATCTCATGGACATTCACCAACAGTAAATATGACGTACATTTTTCAGATGCGATTAAAAAAATTCAAAATCCAATATCGTCTGATTTGGATTGTCTTAGATCATCAAATTATGTAAATTTATTAACTCAGCTAAAAAATAATATAGACAGATCCTTTACAAATATACCGTTGTTTGAAATTGGCCCGTACTTCGAAAAAGATTTAAATCAAAAGATTGCTGCTTCCGGAATATACTCTGGAAATAAAAATTATTCTACTTGGATTGAACCTAATAAACTAATTAGTATTTATGATATTAAAGAAGACCTGCTTTATATTTTGTCTGATGCTGGAATTGATATAGACAATTTATTTATAAAAAGATCTCAAAAGAAATATTATCATCCTGGAAAATCTGGGGAGATATTTACAAATGAGACATCTAAAGAATGTATTGCATCGTTTGGTGAATTACATCCTATGATCACTAAACATTTTGATATAGAAAAATATAAACCTTGTGGATTTGAGATATATTTAGATAGTATTAAAGAACCAAAACTACCTCAAAGAATTATTAAAAATAAATTCGAAAAATCTAATTTACAAATAGTTGAAAGAGATTTTGCTTTAATTTTTAATAAGGATATCACAGCTCAAGAAATTAAGAAAACTATCAAAAATACAAATCCAATATTAATTAAATCGATAGATTTTTTTGATTTATATGAAGGAGATAAAATTGATCAAAATCAAAAATCTATTGCCATAAAAGTAATTTTTGAACCAAAAAAGGAGACTTTCAAGGATAAAGAAATTGAAATTTTTTGTAAAAATATAATCTCCTCGTTAGAAACATTAGGCGGATCACTGAGATCTTAATGTCAGATATAAAACTTATTAGAAATTTTTCAATTATCGCACACATCGATCATGGTAAATCAACTTTGGCAGATCGTATAATTCAATTATGCGGAGGTCTATCAGATAGGGAGATGAAAGATCAAGTTTTGGACTCTATGGAAATAGAGAGAGAGAGAGGTATTACAATTAAAGCTCAGACCGTTAGGTTAAAATATAAATTAAATAATAAAAATTATATTTTGAATATTATAGATACCCCTGGGCATGTAGATTTTAGCTACGAAGTAAACAGGTCATTGGCTGCATGTGAGGGTTCAATACTTGTTGTTGATAGTACGCAAGGGGTTGAAGCTCAAACCTTAGCAAATGTTTATCAGTCTATAGAAAATAATCACGAAATAATTATTGTTTTAAATAAATCTGACCTTCCCGCATCTGAACCCGATAGAGTAAAAAAGCAGATTGAAGACGTTATTGGTATAGATACTAATGAGTCTATTTTAGCATCTGGTAAAACAGGAGAGGGTGTCGATAAAATCTTATCTACTATAATTAATAAACTTCCATCTCCTTCAGGAATTGTAGAAAACAAATTATCAGCTTTATTAGTTGATAGTTGGTATGATAGTTACCTTGGTGTTGTTACTTTAGTACGTGTGATAGATGGTAAAATAAAAAGAAATGATCAAATTATGATGATGTCTTCTGGATCAAAATACCAAGTAGAAAAAGTTGGATATTTTACACCAAAGCCTGTGGATTGTGATGAAATAGGCCCGGGTGAAATTGGTTTTATAGTAACTGGTATTAAAGATCTTTCAGACACGAAGGTTGGAGATACAATTACTCACGCAAAGCTCCCAACAGATAAACCGTTACCTGGATTTAAGCCTAGTAAACCCGTTGTATTTTGTGGTTTGTTTCCAGTAGACAGTTCTGAATACAGTTTATTAAAGGATAGTATCGCAAAATTAAAATTAAATGACTCGTCTATTTCATATGAACCTGAAAATTCTTCAGCATTAGGATTAGGATTTAGATGTGGTTTTTTAGGCTTATTACATCTTGAAATTGTAGTACAAAGATTAAGCAGAGAGTATGGTATTAATTTGATCACAACAACTCCCGGAGTTGTTTACAAACTAGAAAAAAATGATGGTGAGATAATTGATTTACAAAACCCTTCAAACATGCCTGAACCAAATTTAATTAAAGAAATAAATGAGCCATGGATAAGTGCAACATTGATTACTCCGGATGAATATTTAGGGTCGATAATAAAGCTATGTGAAGAAAAAAGAGGTATTCAAAAAAACTTAAGTTACTCAGGATCACGTGCGGTATTAAAATATGAGATGCCTCTTAACGAGGTAGTTTTTGATTTTTACGACAGGATAAAATCAATATCAAGTGGTTATGCCAGTTTTGATTATGAACTTTTAGGTTATCAACCGGGAGATTTAACGAAGCTAAGTATATTAGTCAATTCAGAACCAGTAGATGCTTTATCCATGATTATTCATAAAGATTTTGCAGCAAAACAAGGCAGATTGGTTTGCGAAAAACTAAAAGATTTAATACCAAGACATCAATTTCAAATACCGATTCAAGCTGCGCTTGGAGGCAAAATTGTAGCTAGAGAAACTATAAAAGGATATAAAAAAGATGTGCTTACAAAAATTCATGGCGGCGGTGCTAGAGATAGAAAAAGAAAGTTATTAGATAAACAAAAAAAAGGTAAAGCTAGAATGAAGCAATTTGGAAGTGTTGAAATTCCCCAGGAAGCATTCATAGGTGTTTTGAAAATTAATAAGGATAATTGATGAGGTTTATAAGGCAGATTAAAAGAGTAATTAATTACAAGCTGAAGTTTTTTGGCAAGGAAAATACAGACTTAAATTATTTAGTTCACGCAAACGTTTCAAAAGAGTTAGAAAAATTAATGACAAAATATGGAAGTGATAAAGGTAATTTAAATAAACACCATAATTTTGCTAATTTATATTCCTCAATATTTTCAGATAAAAGAGACTATATAAAAAATTTTTTGGAAGTTGGTCTTGGTTCGAATAATACTGAATTATTAAGTAATATGGGCAGTGATGGTAAACCCTTAGCATCTTTAAGAGCATGGCGTGATTATTTTCCTAATGCTCAAATTTACGGAGCAGATATTGACAAGGATATTTTAACAAATGAAGAACGTATAAAAACTTTTTTTGTTGATCAAACTAAGCCTGATACTATAAGAGAAATGCTAAAAAAAATAGGCTGTAATGAATTTGATGTTATTTTAGATGATGCATTACACACTTTTAGTGCAAATATATGTTTGTTTGACAATACATTTTCAAAACTTAAGCATGATGGTATTTATATCATTGAAGATATTTATTTTAAGGACAAAAATAAATTTATTGAATATTTTCAACAAAAAAATATTTTGTTTTCATTAATTGATATTTATCATGAAAATAACATAGCAAATAACGGGGTAATTATAATAAAAAAAAATGAAAATCTTTGATTGTATTATTTTTAATAATGAAAATTTACTCACAAAAATTAGGTTAAATACTTTAAATAGTTATGTCGATTATTTTGTAATATGTGAGTCTGGAGAAGATCACATGGGTAGAAAAAAAAATTTTAAATTTAATATTGATTCAGTAGAAAAGTTTAGAAACAAAATAATATATCTTAAATTAGAGAGTTTTCCTAAAAATTTATCAGGTTGGCAAAGACAAGATTATCAAAGAGATTTTTTGTTAAAAGGACTATCGAAGGCAGATGATAATGACATTATAATTTTTTCAGACGCCGATGAAATTCCAAATTTAACTTATTTTAATGAACAACATAAAAGAAAGTTATTAAGAGGATCTGTGGGAATTTTTTTACAATATTTATACTATTATAAATTAAATATCCTTACTTCATCTAAAAATCATTGGGAAGGTAGTAGAGCAATATTAAAAAAATATTTAAAAAGTTTTAAAAAATTGCGAAGTATTGTTTTAAAAAATTCCTTTTTACCTTTTTGGCGTTTCGATAAATTTAAAAAAATTTTTAAGATTGATCAAGGGGGTTGGCATTTCTCCTATTTAATGACTGCAGAAGAAATAGCCAACAAAATTAGTTCATCTCCTCATCAAGAATTCAATTTGGATAAATTTAAAAATATCGAGCAAATCAAAAGTAAAATTAATAATCTTGAGGATTTATATGAGTCAAATAAGAAATTTGAAAAAATTCCAATGAACAGCACATATTTACCAGAGTATATTTTGCATAATAAAAATATGTTTAAAGATTGGATATCTTAAATTTAAAGATTTTATAATTATTTGAATACCATTTTATAATACTTTTTATTTCACTATTTAAATTTCTTTTTGGTTTCCAACCTAAAGTTTTAATTTTTGAAATATTAATAGAGTATCTTTTGTCATTAAAAGGTCTGTCTTTAATAAACTTTATAAATTTTTTTGGATTAAAATTTAGATTTCGACAAATTAACTTAGCAACATCTATATTTCTGTAATATTTGTTGTTCCCAATATTATAGGTTCCAATCTTTTTTTTTTTTATTAATAAATAAACGGCATCTGCAAAATCATTTACAGATAAATAGCATCTTATATGTTTGCCATTTCCATGTAATCTTATCGGTTTATTTTTTAACAGGTTATAAATACATGAGGGTATAAGTTTTTCTGGATACTGGCGTTTGCCAAAAATATTATTTCCTCTTACAATCAAAATATTTGATTTTAGATGGTACTTGTATGAATTAATTATTATTTCTGCAGCTGCTTTTGAGGCAGAGTAAGGGTTAGTGGGATTTAGTTTATCATTCTCTTTAAAGCTGCCTGACAATTTTTCACCATAAACTTCATCTGTACTTACATGAATAATTTTTTTTACTTTTGAATTTAAACAAGTTTGAAAAAAAATATGTGCACCAAAGGTATTTGTTTTTGTAAATAATGTTGAATTTGTAAAAGATCTATCTACGTGACTTTCAGCAGCAACATTTATCGCTAAATCAAAATTTTTAATTAAATTTTTGTACTTCTTATTATCAATAATATCGGACTGCAAAAACCTAACTCTTTTTTTGTCTTTTAAAATTTTTGATAAAAAACTTTTATTAGCGGCATATGTAAGTTTATCTAAAATTAAAATCTTAGAATTTGGCATATTGAAATATAATTTTTCACATATATGAGATCCAATAAAACCAGCTCCACCGGTGATAAAAATTTTCATTATATTTAAATATTATTATTACGATATTTAATCAATTAATAATAAACATATATTTGACTAATTTTTTATATTATAAGTTTCTTGTCATGAAAATCGCAGTGCACATACCTTTTTATAATCCAAGTCCCGAAAGAAAAGAGAAACCATTAAATAGAAATAAAATTTTTTTTTTAAAAAAAAGCCTATTAGCATTAGCCTCACTTAAATATAAGGCAGATGTTTATATTCATACGCATAATGATTATCTTGATAACAAAAATTTAAATCATAAAATAATTAAACATAAGTTAAATAATGGTGATTTAGAAAAAGGATACCTGACTTGGGTAGTAAGAAAGTATATGGAAAAACAGATCAATAATTATGATTACTTTATGTACAAAGAACATGACATAATTTTCAATCAAAAAAATTTTAATTATTGGAAAAAATATAATCCTATACTCAAGAAACAAAATTTTAATACTGGTTTTTTAGTGCTAGAAAAAGGAAACAAAAAATATTATTCAATCCACTCTCAAAAAAAATTACAAAATTATATAAATGTTCATAATAAGAAATTTTTTGTAGTTAGTTATCCTTATTATTGTTGCTGGATATATGATAAATCTGAGTTTAAAAAATTCATTAAAACAAAATGGTGGAAATTTAATTGGAATGGAAAAAATTATATGACGTTTTATGGTATTACAGAAATGTCAGCTGTTGGATGGCACGGTCTTAATATGGATAGATATAATCTTACATTAATACCAAAAAATAAACAATCTGTTGATGAAGGATGTTTTTTGATCCATTCTACCAATAATTATTTTTACAGAAGAAAGAAGATGATGTTGTCAGGTAGATATGTATGTAAATTCTCAAAAGATAATTTAGTTAGTAAAAAGATATTTAAATATAAATATATGACAAATATAGAAAGATTTATTTTAAAATTAAAATTTTGTTTTAGAGCAATTTTAAGGTTATATAAATAGATAGGAGAGGTGGCCGAGTGGTTGAAGGCGCGCGCTTGGAAAGTGTGTAAAGGGGCAACTCTTTCGCGGGTTCGAATCCCGCTCTCTCCGCCAAATTATTAACTTTTCAGCAAGATAATTTTACGTTAATTTATATTCTGGCGTCGCTGTGGCGGCGAAAATAATTAATTATGGACCTAGCTAAAATATTACAGGAAATCTCAAATAACTGGATAAAGTACAGAGAGTTTTGCGAGACAGAATCTAAAACTGGAGCAAAGATAAAAGTGATGAGGAAAGATCATGATGTTTATGATCTTGTTGAAACAAAATGGAAAAACGAAATTGAAAAGAGAGTAAATAATAAAAAGTATTTAGTTGATTCATCAGTAGGAAAAGGAAATCTTAGACCAGGTCCATGGCTTACGGTTATGGACAAAAGTATTACAGAAACAGCTACAGAAGGTTATTACTTGGCATATCTTTTCTCTAGATCTGCTAAGAAATTATATTTGTCAGTTGCAGTAGCAGGAACACAATTTCAAGATTTATATGGGATGAAAAAGGAGGCAGTTGAAAAAATAGATATATTCACACGTAATTGGTCTAATTTATTCAAGCACTTGGATCCAGGTAATCTAGATATAAATATTGATTTACTTGAAGATGATTTGAGTTTTGAGGAACCTATTTCTGGTACATCAAGAAATTTAACTTTGTTGTTTGAAAAAGGATCATTTTTTACAAAAGAATATGATCTCTTAAATTTAACTGAAAAAGAACTCAGTGAAGATCTATCCAAATACATCAGTATTTATGATGAAATTGTAAATGATCCAAAATCTGAGAATTTTGATATTGGTGCTGAGTCAGTTTTAGAAAAAAAAGAGCAAGCTAAAAAAGATGAATTAAATTTTGATTATGCAATTCCTGATTTTCAACCAAAAGAGAAAATAAAGAAAAAGAGAGAAGAGACCACATCAACTAAGGCAAAATATAAGAAAGCATCTCAAGACTCAAAGGCTATTGGGAAAGCAGGAGAAGATTATGTTTTTGAATTTGAAGTTAAAAAGTTACAAAAAATGAACAAGCCAGAACTTGCTGGCAAAGTTTATAATCATGATGAAAATAGAGAATATCCAGGTTGGGATATTACTTCATACAATGAAAAAGGCGACAAGATATTTATAGAAGTTAAATCTGCAAAAAAAAGTAAAACAGTATTCAATATATCTGCAAATGAATGGGAAGCTGCTAAAAGAGAGGGTGATAATTATTTCATTTATATAGTTGAAAATGCTCTAACAAATAAGGTTAAAATTGTAGCTAGAATTCAAAATCCTTTAAAATATCTAGAGGAAGAAAAAATAGAAGTTAACGTCTCTCAATATGAAATCAGATTATAGGTAATAAAAATCTGGTGTCGCTCTGGCGTCAACAGAGCAAAAAAATAATAAAAACTATTAATTAAGTCATTGATTTTATTAAATTGTGGTTTAAGGCGCACGCTTGGAAAGTGTGTAAAGGGGCAACTCTTTCGCGGGTTCGAATCCCGCTCTCTCCGCCAATTTTCTTGTTATTGAATAATCAATTATATGTAATAATATATTGTTGGGCGTCGCTGTGGCGTCGGTAGCATAAGGAAAGGTTGTAATGGAAGATAAAGAAAAAGAAGAGTTATTAAGAGCTAACCAGGAACTTGCAGAAGAAAATAGAAGAATGGCAAAATATTATTTAAGTCCATCTCAAATAATTGGAGGATGTATTGGCTTAATAATTTATATTTTAATTAAGTCGATTGGAAATTATGATTGGGTAATTGTAGATATTTTTGGAATAATAATATTCGTTTGTCCTGCCATGATAATAGGCATGGTATTATTTAATAAATTAGACTAAGGAAAAACATAAGAAAAGGTTGTAATGGAAGATAAAGAAAAAAAAGAGTTATTAAGAGCTAACCAAGAACTTGCAGAAGAAAATGAAAAGCTAAAACATAATTTAATAACGTTTCCTCAAATATTAGGTGGATTTGTTGGAATTATAATTTATGCAATTTTCAAATACTTTGGAGACTATGGCTGGGGGTACGGAGATATTATAGGTTTATTCCTGTTAGCATTTTTACCAGGTGCATTATTCTTAGGACCTATCTTTGATAGTAAATGAGGTTAGCATTAGGTATAACGTTAGTTTTTATTATAAACGGAAGTTTTGCTATCTTTGGCAAACATTTACCATTCTACCAGAGTCTTGAAAGAAGTGGAAACGAGCTTGCAGCTTTCATTTTACTTTTTTTTATTTCGTCTTACTTCTCTGCATGTATTGTCTCAGATCAACCTATCCAGAATCTTAAAAAATATTTGAGATATGTATTTATATATATATTTATTTTTATTATTTTATTCTATATATTAAGCTTCTTACGATTTTTGTAATAATTTCTAGTAACGTGTATGCGACAACACCTTTAAAATGGCGGCGCTGTGGCGGCAATAGAAAGAAAAAAATCAAAATTTAGGCTTAA
>QCET01000003.1 GCA_003280495.1 Pelagibacteraceae bacterium AG-359-E06 | reverse complement strand
ACTCAGTAGTAATAGGTAGACATGCTTTTGGAGACCAATATAGAGCCACTGATTTTAAAGTGCCTGGTAAAGGAAAACTAAAAGTTTCATGGGTTTCTGATGACGGAAAAAACAGGATTGAACATGATGTATATGATTTTCCTGGTCCAGGTGTTGCTTTATCAATGTATAACCTTGATCAATCAATAATAGATTTTGCGAGAGCATGCATGAATTTCGGTCTAATGAGAAAATGGCCAGTTTACATGTCAACTAAAAATACAATATTAAAATCTTATGACGGTAGATTTAAGGATCTTTTTGAAGAAACGTATATTAAAGAATTTAAAAAAAAATTTGAGGAAAATGGAATTACTTATGAACATAGATTAATAGATGACATGGTAGCTTGTGCTATGAAATGGAGTGGTAAATATGTTTGGGCTTGTAAGAACTACGACGGAGATGTTCAGTCGGATACTGTTGCACAAGGATTTGGTTCATTAGGTCTTATGACAAGTGTATTAATGACACCTGACGGAAAAACAGTAGAGGCCGAAGCTGCTCATGGCACAGTAACAAGACACTTTAGAATGCATCAAAAAGGACAGCAAACATCTACCAATCCAATAGCTTCAATTTTTGCATGGACTAGAGGTTTGTCACACCGCGGTAAATTAGATAAAAATGAAGAACTTATAAAATTTGCTCAAACTCTTGAGAATGTGTGCATTCAAACAGTTGAGAATGGAGAAATGACAAAGGACCTCGCAATATTGATAAGTAAAGATACAAAGTATTTAACTACCAATGAATTTCTAGAAGCGATCGATAAAAATTTAAAGAAACAACTTAACTAAATTTTTTCAATTAATAATTTCACGACCTGATCTATTTTATCTACATCTGTGCCACCAGCTTGAGCAAAATCTTTTCTTCCACCTCCTCCAGATCCACCTAAATTTTTCGATAAATATTTCACATATTCAGAAGCATCAAATTTTTCAATTAAATCATCACTCACACCAACTGCTATTGAAATTTTATTTTTAGATATTCCAAAAAGAAAAATGATAAGATTTTTTTGTTTTTTTGTTTCATCAACTATACTTCTTAGCTCTTTTCCGGGTAAGTCAATTATTTTTTGTAATCTAAAAGTAATATTATTTTTTTTAAAATTATTTACAATATTTTTGCTTTTATCTTTTAGTATATTGTCTTTAATTATTTGGCTTAAATACTTTTCTGCTATATCCATATCAGTCAAATAATTTTTAAATTTTTCTGCTTCACCACCTTGCTCTTTAATTGTTTCGATAATCTTATCAAATTTATCTTTTAAATCCCTTGATTGCTTTTCATCTTTAGATTTTTGTTGTTTAATATAATTTTGTAATTCCTCACCTCTTAAACCTTCAATTCTTCTTACACCCGAGGATATAGATCCTTCCGAAATAATTTCAAATTTTCCAATTTCCCCTGTTTTATTAACATGGGTACCACCACACAATTCCAAAGAGTATACCTTTTCTTTTTTTCTTCCCATTGAAACGACACGAACTTCTTCACCATACTTTTCACCAAATAATGCCATGGCACCCTCTTTAATAGCTTTTGTAGGTGACATTAAACGTGTACTAACATTTTCATTTTGTTTAATAATTTCATTAACTTCTAAATTGATTTTGTTTATTTCTTCTTTTTGAATCGCTTTGTTATGGCTGAAGTCAAATCTAAGTCTTTCTGGACCAACATATGATCCTTTTTGAGCAACGTGCTTACCTAGTGTTTCTCGCAAGGCAGCGTGTAGCAAATGTGTTGCTGAATGATTAGCTTTAACGTTTTTTCTATGTTCCTTGTCGACTATTAGCACAGCAGTTTGGTTTGAAATTATTTTGCCCTCTTTAACTTTTCCAAAATGTAAATAAAAATCTCCAAAATATTTCTGTGTATCTAAAACTTCAAAAATACTATTATGAGATTTAATAAGCCCTTTATCTCCCACCTGACCCCCTGCTTCAGCATAAAAACAAGTTTGATTTGTAATAATTATGCCTTCTTGATTTTCTAATAATTCTTTAACTGGTTTATCTTTTATAATTATCTCTATAATTTTTCCCTCTGCCTTCTCATTTTTATAACCTACAAATTCTGTAGGTCCGTTTTTATCCTTTAGCTCAAACCATATTTTGCTTATTTCTTTTGATCCAGATCCTTTCCAAGATTTTCTTGCTTCTTCTTTTCTCAAATCCATCAATTTATTAAAGCGCTCCACATCCAAGTTTATGTTTTTTGGCTTTAAATAATCTTGTGTTAAATCCAATGGAAAACCAAATGTATCATATAATTTAAAGGCTATGTCTCCACTTAAAGTATTGTTTTTAACATCACTTAAATCATTGTTAAGAACCTTCATCCCTTTGTTTAACATAGTAGAAAACTTATCTTCTTCATTCATAATTGTTTCAGTTATTAATTCTTTTGCTCTGCTTAATTCATTATATTCTGATGACATCTGAGATATGAGTGAATTTATTAAACTCGATAAGGTATTAGATTTGCCGCCTAAGGTTTCTGCATGCCTCATTCCTCTTCTCATAATTCTTCTCAAAACATATCCTCTACCTTCGTTTGAAGGCATCAGACCATCCGCAATCAAAAAACACGCTGCTCTCAAATGATCTGAAATTACTCTATGACTTGCTATCGTTTTATTAGATACAGGTGATTTTGTAATTTCTGCACTTGCATCAATTAATTTTTTAAATAAATCAATTTCATAATTATCGTGCGTACCTTGTAAGACAGCTGTCATTCTCTCCAAACCCATACCAGTATCAACTGATGGCTTAGGTAAGTTTATTCTTTTATCTTTTGTGACTTGTTCAAATTGCATGAAAACTAAATTCCAAATTTCTATAAATCTATCTCCATCTTGATCCTTTGAACCTGGAGGGCCACCTTTCAACTTTTCACCATGGTCGTAAAAAATCTCCGAACATGGTCCACATGGACCAGTGTCTCCCATTGACCAAAAATTGTCGGAAGTAGAGATTTTAATTATTTTATTTTCATTAAAGCCGGTAATTTTTTTCCATAAATTAAATGCTTCATCATCTTCTGAATATACGGTCATACACAATTTATCTTTTGATATACCAAATTCTTTGGTAATCAGGTTCCAAGCAAAAAATATCGCTTCCTCCTTAAAATAATCTCCGAAAGAAAAATTTCCTAACATCTCGAAAAATGTATGATGACGAGGTGTATAACCTACATTTTCTAAATCATTATGTTTACCTCCTGCTCTCACACATTTTTGCGCAGTAGTCGCAGTTTTGAAATCTCTCTTTTCAACTCCTGTAAAGACATTCTTAAATTGAACCATTCCAGAATTTGTAAACATCAATGTTGGATCATTATTTGGAATTAAAGAACCAGACTCAACTACTTGGTGATTATTTTTTTTAAAGAAATTTTTAAATGTCTCTCTTGTATCTTTTAATGAGGTTTTAGACATATTAGTATAATTACAGTCTTTAAAGAAATAAGTCTAGTGGAGGTAAAGGCGCCTAATTTAGACGCCTTTGAGAGATGATTATATGTATTTATTTTTTAGAAGAATTTTTACTATCTTTTTCCTCAGGATTTGCTTTTTCCTTCGGTAATGGGTTACCTTCCATTTTTTCAGAAATTAAACCAGCATTTGCTCTAATTGCCATTTCAATTTCAGCAGCAGTACTTGGATTATTTTTTAGATATTGTTTTGCATTTTCTCGTCCTTGCCCAATTTTTTCACCTTTATATGCGTACCATGCACCGCTTTTCTCAATTATTCCTGCTTTTGAACCTAGATCAATTAGTTCACCAGTTTTACTAATACCTTCGCCGTACATAATATCAAATTCAACTACTTTAAAAGGAGGTGCAACTTTGTTTTTAACGACCTTAACTCTTGTTTGGTTGCCAATTATTTCGTCTTTCTCTTTTATAGCACCAATACGTCTTATATCCATTCTTACAGAAGAATAAAATTTGAGCGCATTTCCGCCAGCTGTTGTTTCTGGGCTTCCAAACATAACACCAATTTTCATTCTTATTTGATTAATAAAAATAACCATTGTGTTTGATTTAGATATGCTTCCAGTTAGTTTTCTCAACGCTTGGCTCATTAATCTTGCTTGTAGTCCAACATGAGTATCCCCCATATCGCCCTCTAATTCAGCCCTTGGTGTTAATGCTGCTACAGAATCAATAACTAGAACTGATACTGCTCCTGATCTAACAAGTGTATCTGCAATTTCTAATGCTTGTTCACCAGTATCAGGCTGAGAAATTAGCAATTCTGTAGTATTTACGCCTAGTTTTTTTGCATAGGTTGGGTCTAAAGCATGTTCAGCGTCTACAAACGCGCAAGTACCTCCTGTTGTTTGCGCCTCTGCAATAACTTGTAATGCCAAAGTTGTTTTACCAGATGACTCTGGACCATAAATTTCTACTATTCTACTCTTTGGTAAACCACCAATACCTAATGCCAGGTCTAAACTCAATGATCCAGTAGACACTGACTCAATGTCTAGAACTTGGTTTTGGCCAAGCTTCATAACCGAACCTTTTCCAAAGTTCTGATCTATTTGGCTGATTGCAGCATCTAGAGCTTTTTTCTTCTCTTTATCTTGATCTTTAATATTATTTACTACTTTTAAGTTGTTTTTAGTCATTTTTTATCCTTTTTTTTTTGTTCGACTCACTAAAATAAATGTACACATTTTGTTCTTATTTGCAAATATAATAATAAATTGTTGATTTTAATGTCTTTTTTTAGAAAATATGCCTAATCCAGTTCCTTTTTGGATGATTTTTTGGATCATAATACTTCGCTTCAAGCTCCAGATATATTGCAGTTAAATTGCCCGTTATTCGAAGCAATTCAAACCTCGCTAAAATTTCATCTTGTTCGACTTGAATAAAATTTTGTCTAGCCTCTAGCAATAAACTTCTTGAACTTAAAACATCTAAAGTTGTTCTTAAACCGTTTTCGTATTCTTGTTTTATACCTTCATATGCTATTTCCGCTGCCTCTAATTGTGTTTTGGCTAAATCAAGCTGACTCTTTTTTAGTGAATATTCAGACCATTTGTTTGCTGCTTCTTTTTTTATCTCCTTTTTTTTGTATAGGTAATCAAGTTCTTTACTTAATTTTAATGATTTTTTTTGCCTAAAAGATGAATAGTTTTTTCCTCCTTGATAAATTGGTATTTCTACCTCAGCACCAAATAATGATTGTTTTCTCTCATCGATAGTTAGGCTGGTATCTCTAGACTCGGACAATTTGTAGGATAGAGAAAATTTTGGACCTAAATCTTCTAATGCTGAATTAAGTTCATCTTTTGATTTAAAATAATTCAATTCTGATATTTTAAGTTCTGGATTGCTTCTCTCGGCTGATTGAATCGTATCGTTTAGAGAAATTGGCAATTTTAACATTAGTTTATTTTCAGATTTCAGGTTTTTGGGCTCATCTCCGACAATATTCGTATAGTTTTGTTCACTTATTAAAAGATCGTTTTTTGCTTTTATAAATTTCGATTTAGCTGAAGCTAAAGAAGACTCGGATTGTGCTAAATCAGAGAGTTTAATAGCTCCTCTCTCGTATCTACCTTTATCTAGTTCAACTTGTTGTTCTGAAAGATTAAGGTTATCTTGAGTTATAATAATATTTTTCTCAGCTCGAATTACATCAGTAAATGCTTTAACTGTTTTAAATAAAACATTTTGTTCAACTTTTTTTAACTCATATCTAGCAATTTTAACATCTTTTCTTGCTTTCATGGCGTCTGGAATTCCTTGAAAAAGCTTCTGCTCGATTACGATAGAATTTGTTTTTGGTTGGAAATTTGTGTCTACTTGCGTACTACCAGTGCTATTAGTTTGATCTTCATTTAGGTAATCACTTTGGTTAATAGTCCCTGTTATTGATGGTTTAAATATAGATAAAGCTTGAATTAAGTCTTCATCTACCGCAATCGTTTTTTCTCTTTGAGAATTAAGTTCATTATTATTTAAATAACTGGATGCAAGCGCATCATAAATAGTTTCTGCCTTTGCAGAATTTATTAAAAGTATACTAATAATTAATATTTTAAAATATTTTATCATCTTATATTTTTTAATTTTTTTTCTAAGAAATATAAACTATCTTGTCCCCAAAAAAGTTCTTTTTCGAAAATAAATGTTGGAGCACCAAATACATTCTTTTTAATTGCCTTCTCTGAATTTGACAAATAAATTGTTTTTATTTTATCTGTTGAGGCTAATTGTTCTATTTCATTGAAATTTATCTTAAGTTCATTGCAAATATCTTTAATAACAGCAATATCTGAAATATCTTTATTCTCAGACCATAAACATGACAATATTTTTTCGCCGAAATCTAATTTAATACCCATTTCTATTGAAGCAATTAAAAAGTAAGCGGGTAAATGGGGATCACTTGGAGGAAAAAATTTCGGCTTTATATTCATATGAATTTTATTTTCTTCACTCCACCTCGATAATTCAGAAAGTCTGTTTTTTTGCCTCGATAAATGTCTTTTGGGTACAGGAACCCCACCAGTTGAAACAAAAATCTTTCCCACCAAATCAACAGGTATTTCCTCAACTTTTAGAGAATAATTTTCAACAATTGTCCTAAATTTTTTGCTTCCCAAATAGGCATAAGGAGAAGCCACACTGTAATAATATTCAATATTCATAAAAAAATTAAAGACAATTTTATATATTAAATGTTACATTATTAAATACTAATGATTGAGCTTTTTACCGCTGATACGCCAAATGGACAAAAAATTTCAATTATGTTGGAAGAAACCGGTTTAGAATATAAAATAACAAAAATTAATATCTTTAAGGATGTTCAATTTAGTGCTGAATTTAAAAAAATTAGCCCATTTAGTAAAATCCCTGCAATCATAGATCACGACAATAAAAAAAGTATTTTTGAATCCGGCGCTATACTAATTTATTTGGGAGAAAAAACTGGAAAATTTTACGACAAAGATATAAAGCATGAAATCAATCAATGGCTTATGGCTCAGATGGGATTGATTGGACCTATGTTTGGGCAGCATCATCAATTTCATCATTACAATCCTGGAAAAAGCCAATTTGGTGAAGAAAGATATTTTAAAATTAGCAAAAGTTTATATAAAATTTTAGATGACAGGTTAAAATCAAATAAATTTCTTGTAGGTGACGTTTATACCATAGCGGATATTGCTACGTGGCCATGGGTTGCAAGACATGACTGGCACGATATTGGTATTAAAAATTATCCTAATTTATGTAAATGGTTTTTAAAAATTTCTAAAAGAGAGGCGGTTATTAAAGGTTATGACTTGTTAAAAAAAGGAAACAAAATCCCTATGCCTTAATCATCGGCAAATATTTTTTCCTGTTTTTCATGTTTTTCCTGGGCCTCAACTGTAAGCGATGCTATAGGTCTAGCTATAAGCCTTTTTAAACCAATTTCTTCTCCTGTTTCTTCACAAAATCCATATGTCCCTTCATCAATTTTTTTTAAAGATCCATCAATTTTACTTATTAATTTTTTGTTTCTATTTACTGTTCTCATCTCAACTGTTTTACCCGAATAAGAAGTTGCTTGGTCTACTATGTCTGCTGATGATGCGTTATCATCCGAATTTCCAAATATAATTCTGTTATTTTGATCGATAAGATCATTTTTCCATTTCGACAATAATTGCCTAAAAAAAGCTTTATGTTTCGCACACATATACTTTTCCTTAGCGGTTGGTTTGTAGTTTTTTGGTATTTTTGTAACCATATTTAAAAGATAGCGAATATATGTTTCAAATTTATTGTGTCAATTAATATTAAATAAATATAAAAGTTTAATTATGGCGATTAATAGACAATTGCATATTTTTTTATTCACACACCTGATAATTTGGACTTTTGCACCAGCATTAACAAATCATAATTTACCTCTTGACACTATTGAAGCTTTAGCATGGGGAAGTAACTTAGATTGGGGTTTTAATAAACATCCGCCATTAAGTGCTGCGGCAGTAAAAATATTTTATTTAATATTTGGATCGCAAGACTGGGTTTATTATTTTCTAAGCCAATTATTTGTAATTACGGCTTTCTATTTTGTATATAAATTATCAAGAGAAATTTTAAACAAAGAAAGTTACGCTTTTTTTTCAGTTTTATTATTAGAAGGTATTTATTTTTATAATTTCACAACTCCAGAATTTAATGTGAACGTATGTATGTTGCCCTTTTGGGCAATGACTACTTACTATGGATACAAATGTTTAAAGGATAATCTAACAAAAGATTACGTTATATTTGGTATAGTTATTGCTCTAGGGGTTTTATCTAAATATCTTTTTATTTATTTAATTATAGGAGTAAAAATATTTTATATTTATTACATAAGCAAAAATAACTTTAAAATTAATTATATAATTCCAGGAATAATTTTTTTATTAATATTAACTCCCCATTTAATATGGTTAACTGAAAATAATTATATAACAATTGCGTACGGTTTAAAGCGAACGGGGGAAGTAAAAAATTATTTAGACCATATCGTTTTACCTTTAATGTTTTTAGGTAAACAAATCGGAATATTAATTCCATTTTTTATTTTGGTTATAATGCTGTTTGAAAGTATAAAAACTAATTTTTCTTTAAAAGATCAAAACTTATTGTATTTATTATCTGTAACTTTATTGCCGATATTTTTAATGTTTATAACATCTTTAATAATTGGAGCAAAAATTAGAACTATGTGGATGACTCCCTTTTATTTATTTATTGGAACTTTATTTATTTATATATTTCAAAATAATATGAGAATGAATTTAAATAAATTCTATGCTATTTTAATTTTTATATTTTTACTCTCACCATCTCTTTATGGATATATTTCGGTTACCCAAACAAATAAAAGAACTGATTATAATGGTCGTGAAATAGCAAACTTGGTGGAACGTAAATTAATTCAATTGGGTTATGAAAATGTTATGGAAATAATAGGAAATGAATGGGTGGCTGGAAATTTATGTTATCATTTAAAATCTAAGCCTAAATGTGTAATTTTAAATACTAATACAATAATAATAGGTGCCGAGGGTAAAAATGGGCCTGCTTCATTTGGTTTAAAAGAGCTAATTTCTAATAATTACAAATAAATGAAAAAATATATAATTTTAATCCCTGTTTATAACGACTGGCAGTCAGTTTTTAAATTAATTCAAAATATTGATTTGCAACTAAATAATGAATTGGTTGAAATATTAATTATCAATGACGCATCAACAGAAAAATATGAACAAAATTTGACAGGTATTTCTAAGATTAAGTCAGTTAAAATGATTAATCTAAATAATAATGGTGGTCATCGCCGGGCGATTGCTACTGGATTAAAGTACTGCAAAGATAATCTAGAGTTTGATTGTATTATTCCAATGGACGGTGATGGAGAAGATAGACCTGAAGAGTTAAAGGAGTTTTTTAATAAAGCAAAAATGAATTCCGATGTGGTTACGGCAGTTCGAGTTAAAAGAAGCGAGGGAGCTTTATTTAAAATACTCTATTTTTTTCACAAGATAATAACTTTAATTTTATCAGGTAAGATGGTTAGATTTGGTAATTATAGTTGTCTTTCTAAAAATGCTGTAAATAAGCTACTTTCAGATGGTGCAATTTGGCTAAGCTTTTCTGGTGCTGTTACTAAGCATTTCCCTAATCATGACTTTATTCGCTCACATAGGGGTCCCAGGTACTTTGGCCCCTCCAAAATGAGTTTATTTAAGTTAATTATACATTCTTTAAACATATCAGTTGTCTTCAAAGATACCCTATTTATTAAAATTGGATCGCTCATCACCGGTTTTGCAATCCTAGCTTATTACTTGTCATATTATTTTTTGATACTTTGTTTATTTTCTTGGATTTTTTTAATTTTGGTCGTTTTTTTAGGGGCCGAAGATGATTTAAAAAAGCTTGAGGGTAGCTCGGCTAATATCAAAAGTTTAGATAGCCTTTATAGTAGGTAAAAATTCGAAACTTGATGTATCTATTCTTGAAGAATGATTTCTTCTCATTTTCCAATTATTTCTAAAGCCTGTATCAGCAGTTGTGATAACATTCCTACCAAATCTAAAATTAGTTTTATCTATTGCCTTCATCAAACTGTTTGCATGCATTATATTTTTATTTTCGAATAGATTTGTTTTATAATTATTTTTATCACTTAAACCACAGAATATTACTCCAGTTTTTTGATATTTGTAGCCAGGAACAAAAATTTTTTCTAAAGCATTTAAGCAAGCCTTAGATAACTCTAGGCTGTTATCTGTCGCGAAGGGTAAATCAATTGTCTTAGACCTCGAAAAATATTTTTGGCTCTTGTCAAATGGGCTAGTTTTAATGAATACAACTATTGATTTTACAATTTGTCTATCTAATCTAATTTTTTCTGCAGCGTTGAGACAATGGGATATTAAAGCCTCTTTTAATGTTTCAAATTCCTTAACTTTTTTTCCAAAAGATCTTGATACACAGCAATTTTTTCTTTTTCTGTCTTCTTCTAAGTCAAAGTCGATACAGCTTATTCCTCTTAGCTCCATAACAGTCTTTAAGCCAAATACATTAGTATTTTTTCTAACCCAAGTGTTATCGCAATTCTTTAAATCAAACGCATTCTTAATATTATTCTTTTGATATAATTTGTTTAGTTGTCTACCTACACCCCATACGTCACCGACAGGAAATTTTTTTAAAGCACAATCAATATATTCTTCATTTTCTCCAATAAAATGCTGTGTTCCCAATAATTTTTTTTTTGCTACGTGATTTGCAACTTTTGATAACGTTTTGGTTGAAGCAACACCGATACTGACAGGAATTCCGGTCCATTTTAAAATTATTTTTCTAAGCTCACGAATGTATTGGTTGATATCTTCTATTGCCAGATCTGTAAGATCTAGAAAAGCCTCGTCGATAGAATAAAATTCTATGTTAGGAGAAAATCTTTTCAATGTTGACATAACCCGTCTTGATATGTCTCCATATAGCGCATAGTTCGATGAAAAAACTTTAACATTATACTTTTTTACTAGTTCTTTAACTTTGAAATAAGGTTCGCCCATTCTAATACCTATTTCTTTTGCTTCTTTCGATCTAGAAATTACACATCCATCATTATTAGATAAAACAACTACAGGAAATCTATTTAATATTGGATTAAATAATCTCTCACACGAGACATAAAAAGAATTACAATCTACTAAGGCTATAATTTTTTTTTTTGTATTACGTAGTTTTATGTATGACATAGGTTACAATACCCCAAACTTGTATATCGCTATTTTCATTGATTTCTGTTTCTTTTGCTTGATTGCCGTTTTTGGATAAGAGAAAAAAACTATTTCGTCTTTTAATTATTTTTTTTACTACTAACTGTCCTTCAAAATTTAAAACTGCAATTGAATTTTTTTTTAAGTTGAGGCTACGGTCTACAACAAGTATATCTCCTTCAAAAATATTCTCATTTACCATCGAGTTTCCTTGAACTCTTATTAAAAAAGTCGACGCCTTATTAACAATCAATTCTTCATTCAAGTTAATTTCATCTTCCACGTAATCAGTCGCTGGAGAAGGGAAACCAGCGCAAACCTTTTGTAATATTATTGGTATTTTTTCTTTCATGATGTTCTTATTTTGTTCTAATTATCGATAAGTGTCAAGATGCTGAAAATAGTACATATTTCAGGTTGTATTTTGAGTCCAAAATAGAATCTTAAATGAATCAAAAGGAGAACATATAACTTGGAGAAAAAATTTCTGTGGATAACAAAGGTTATTTTTTAGATGCTCGTTTAGATTTTCTTTTAAAATAATTTCCAAGAATTTTGGCATTAGGTTCAATGCTAATTGAATTATAGGATATTTTGCCATGAACAACTGCTGATGAACCAATCGCAACACGATTTGCTTCGATATTACCTCTCACTTCACCTAAAACAAATAAATTATCAGAGTTAATATTTCCTGTTATTAAAGATCTTGAACCTGTTTTTAAATTTTTGCAGGTTATATTTCCATTTACAGTTCCATTAAAATATAAAGTTCCATCAAACTCTATATCAGAACTAGAATTTAAAACATTAGATCTAGTTGGAAATAGTTCATCAACTTTTTTTGTTTCTTTGGAATAGAATAAAGTCCTAATTTTACTTATTATCATTTTTTACACCTAATCTTTTCTGTATCTCGCTCGAAGAAGTTGTGAATCTAAATACATATTTTTCGTCTGGTCTAGCCCTGTTAAAGCAACTTTTAGCACATAATGCTGCTTCATGAAAGCCACTAAGAATTAATTTGAGCTTACCCGGGTAAAGACATATATCACCGATTGCAAAAATACCTTTTTCATTAGTTTCAAAGTTTTCTGCATTAACCTTAATATTTTTTTTATCTAAATTAAGCCCCCATTCAGCAATTGGTCCAAGCTCCATTTTTAAACCAAAAAAAGCTAGCACGCTATCAACTTTAAGCAACTTGTCTTCATTGGAATTAGAATTTGTAATTCTAACTTTTTCTATAAGTTTTTCACCAATAAGTTCTTTTGGCTGAAATGAAGTTAAAACTTCGATTTTTCCTGTTTTGCTAATTTCATTCATTTGACTTACGGTGTGCTGTGCTGCTCTAAAATCATCTCTTCTATGGACTAAATATATTTTTTTACAAATATTTGATAAGTCAACTGCCCAATCAAGAGCCGAGTCCCCTCCACCAAATATACAAATAGACTGATTTTTAAAAATCTCTTTGTTCCTAACAGCATAAAAAAGGTTAGTGTTGTCAAATTTTTCTACACCCTCTAACGGAATTTTCCTTGGTTCAAATGAGCCTACTCCGCCAGCAATAATTATATTTGGAGTTTCGAATTTTTTACCTAAATTAGTCTCCACTACCCAATTATTATTGTTTTTATTTATTGACTGTACTCTTTCGCCTAAATGAAATTCTGTTTTGAATGGTTTAATTTGCTCAAGTAAATTGTTAATTAAACTTTCTCCTGTACATTTAGGTAATGCAGGAATATCGTAAATAGGTTTATCAGGATATAATTCAATGCATTGTCCTCCAATTTTATCCAAATTATCAACAACATGGGCTTTTAAACCCATTATTCCTAATTCAAATACTGAAAATAAACCAACTGGCCCTGCTCCTATAACTAATGCATCAGTTTTAATATTCATAATTACTATCCTTGTTTGCTTGGTAAGTTTACAACAATTCCATCATGAGAATCTTCTAAAATCAATTGACAACTTAATCGGCTATTTTTTTTTGGTTCAAATGCAAAATCTAGCATATCTTTTTCAGCATCTGTAATTTCAGGTACTTTTTCAGTCCATTGTTCATCAACATAAACATGGCAAGTCGCACAAGCACAAGATCCCCCGCAGTCTGCATCAATCCCGGGAACGGAATTTTGGACTGCGCCTTCCATGATTGACAAACCTACATCAACTTGGATTTCATGTTTTTTTCCGGATGCTTCTATATATGTGACTTTGGGCATTTAAAGCTTTATAACTATGAGTATATTAATAACAACAGTGATTTATAAAAATTATATAATTTCATATCAAAGAATAGCCCATAAATTACACTCTAAATTCAAAATTTCTAGAGGTACAAAAAGCACAGTCAAAACACTATTCATATTGGCTAAAAAAAATGATTATACTGGGTGCGGTGAATGTGTTGAATATAAGAGATACAACGAAAATTTAAAAGATATCACCTCATACATTAAAAAAACCTTGGTTATAAACGATATATCTAAAATTAAAAGTCTTTCTCTACAAGCGGCGTTACAAAATGCATTGCTTGACGTAAAAATTCAGAAAAGTACTAAAAACTATTTAAGTTTTTTAAAATTAAAGAAAAGATATGAAACCTTTATTACTCTGCCAATACAATCAATACAAGAGATTAAAATTAAGAAAAATATAATTAGAAAGCTTAAACTAATCAAAATTAAATTGAATGAAAAAAATGTTTTAAAAATTCTTAATTTAATAAAATTGTTTAATAGCAAAGCAAAAATTATAATAGACGCAAATGAGGGCTGGTCTTTTCGGTTTTTAAAAAAAAATATAAAAAAATTAGAAAACTATAATATTTTATTCATTGAGCAACCTTTAAAAGCAGGTGATCAGAAAAAATTAAAAAAAGTAAAAACTAAAATACCATTTTGTGCTGATGAAGACTTTTACCATAATAAAAAACTTGATTATAACGTTTATAAATGGGTAAATCTTAAAGTAGATAAGTTTGGATGTGACAAAAATATATTTTCTGCTATTCGTCTTTGTAAAAAGTATAAATTAAATATTATGCTTGGGTGTATGGTTAGTTCATCCTTATCAATCGTACCTATATTAAGATATGCCAGATATAGTAAAGTTTTAGATCTTGATGGGGCTAAATTTTTGAAAGATGATTATAAAAATAAAATAAAATATAAGAACAATTTTATTTATTTAAATTCATTTTTCGCTTGGGGTAAAAAAAAGGCCCGCCAAAAGACGGGCCTTTAATTTTTTAATTAAGTTTTAATTATCTTTGAGACGCTGGCGTCATTGCTTTAGCAGCAGCGTAAATAACTAAACCAAAACCGATTTTGTTTAGGAAGTCAGCTAGGTTGTAAATGATATTTAGAGTAATTTCATCTACATTGCCCATTAAGTAACCGAATAGGTAACCTAAAGGATAAATTGCCCAGCCGATAGTTACGACCCACTTACAGAAATTAAATGCTTCTGCACCTGGACCTCTCATCTTGCTTGCAATTGTACCTGCTTCACCTGCAAAGATTTCATACAGAATGTATATCCATCCAGCCATTCCTACTACGAAACCAGCTGTTGGGTTAATCATGCCAGCTTCACCTAAGTAACCAGCTGCAAGCATAACTACTGTACCGATTAATAATCTCCAGAAAATTCCAGTTGGAACTTTACGTACAGCTGAAAGAATAAAGTAAAATTCTAACATCTGTAATGGAACAGTTAATAACCAGTCTACATATCTATAAACTGTTGGAGTTGCGCCTGTAGTTACCCAGACATTTCTCATGTACATGTAATGAACAAATGCGATACCACAAACTAAACCCATAAGAGTAACCGAAGTTCTCCAAGAAGCTTTTACAGAATTTCTTTCTACAAAGAAAAATACTGTAGCAGCTAACATAGCCATTGAAATGACCCAGAAACTAATTCCTGTAAAATCATTTGTAGCTAAAAAGGTTGTTTTCATATTTTTTTCTCCCTTTTTGTTTAAACAAAAAATGCGAATACAAATTTCTTTGAATTCGCAATCCTTAGCCGCCTTTTTACTAGAGTTTTGAGCTTTAAGGAACACCTGTCGCATATATATAAACTATTGATTTTATTGATTTTTTTTAAAAAATTGCATTTTATCCACTAATTCGGTTAAAATTAATAATATATTTAGTTATTTTAATTTCAGGGGATTCATTTGAGTAAATACGACGAGATATTTAGAAGTTCATTAAAAGATCCAAACACATTTTGGGGTAATGCAGCAGAGGATGTTAAATGGATTAAGAAATTCGATAAAGTTGTCCATACTGATGGCCCACCATTTTATAAATGGTTTCGGGGTGGAAAAATAAATACTTGCTATAATGCGCTAGACAGACACGTCGATGAAGGTAATGGAGACAGAACAGCATTAATCTATGATAGTGCAATGATTAATGTTAAAAAAAAGTTTTCTTACAAAGAACTTAGAGATAAAACTGCGGAATTAGCAGGCGCTTTACAAAGATATGGAATAAATAAAGGGGATCGTGTCATTATTTATATGCCAATGATACCAGAGGCGATTATGGCTATGCTAGCGTGCGGGCGAATTGGAGCGGTTCACTCCGTAGTATTTGGAGGATTTGCTTCAAACGAACTTGCAAGTCGTATTGATGATTCAAAAGCAAGATTAATTTTATCCGCATCATGTGGATTAGAACCTGGTAGAATTGTGGAATATAAACCGCTTCTTGACGGTGCAAAAAAAATAGCAAAACATAAAATAGAAAAAACTATAATCTTTCAAAGAGATAAACATAAGGCAAAGCTAGATGGTAATGATGTTGACTGGCAAGACTTTATAAGTGGTGCAAATGCATTGGATTGTGTTGAATGTGATGCAAACGATCCAGCATATATTTTATACACTTCTGGAACAACGGGAGTACCAAAAGGAATTTTAAGAGACATTGGCGGTCACATTGTAGGCTTAAAGTGGACAATGAAAAATATTTACGACATAGATCCAACAGATATTTGGTGGTCTGCAAGCGACATAGGATGGATTGTCGGGCACTCATACATAGTTTACGGACCTTTGTTTCATGGATGTACTACAGTTATTTTCGAAGGCAAGCCAGTTGGAACTCCAGATGCAGGTGCATTTTGGAGAGTAATATCAGAATACAAAGTAAAAACATTATTTACTGCACCAACTGCTTTTAGGGCAATAAAAAAAGAGGATCCAAATGGAGAATTTTTTAAAAAATATGATTTATCAAAATTTGAAGCTCTTTATCTAGCGGGTGAGCGTGCAGATCCAGATACAATTCATTGGGCTGAAGGACTTTTAAAAAAACCTGTAATTGATCACTGGTGGCAAACAGAAACAAGTTGGACTATTGCGGGAAATTACAAAGGTATGGGATTGTTTCCAACTAAGTATGGTTCTGCAGGAAAACCTGCTCCAGGTTATGACGTAAAAGTATTAAAACCAGATGGAAGTGAAGCGAAACGTGGCGAGATGGGAGATATTTGCGTCAAATTACCTTTACCACCAAGTACATTTCCAACTTTGTGGAATGCAGATAAAAGATACAAAGATAATTATATGAGCAACTATCCAGGTTTTTATCAAACATACGATGCGGGTCATATGGATGAAGATGGTTACGTTTGGATTATGTCACGAACTGATGATATAATTAATACAGCCGGTCACAGGTTATCTACTGGGTCTATGGAGGAAGTTTTGTCAGAACATAAAGATGTTGCTGAGTGTGCAGTAATTGGAATATCAGATAGTCTTAAGGGACAAATCCCTATTGGTCTGATTGTTTTAAAATCAGGAGTAAATCGTCCACACGATGAGATTAGTAAAGAATGCGTAAAAATGATTAGAGATAAAATTGGTCCTGTTGCTGCTTTTAAAACAGCAATTGTTATTCAGAGATTGCCAAAAACTAGATCAGGAAAAGTATTGAGAGGAACTATGAGAAAAATAGCAGATAAAGAGGAATATAAAATGCCAGCAACTATTGACGATCCGGCTATTTTAGACGAAATTAAAGACTCATTAACAAAAAGTGGGGTGCTGTGATGGATATAATTGTTTTATTAATAGCTATACTAATTTACTTTATACCATTTATTATCGCTATGGTGAGAAAAGTCAGAAACCAAATATCTGTTTTTTTTCTCAACTTATTTTTAGGGTGGACAGTTATAGGTTTTTTCGTATTAATTTTTTACGCTAGTCTAACCAACGCTACATCAAATGTATCAGTGGTAGACTGGGTAAAATCAAAAGGTAAAAAAAAATAAAAGAAGCTAGTCTTTCCATTTAGGATTTCTTTTTTCAATAAAGGCTTTGATTCCTTCTTCTTTATTTTTACTATCTAATAAGCCATAGAAAGTGGCGCGCTCGTCTTTCAAATCTTCATTTAACTGTTTATTTAATTTAATGAGCCTTTTTATCTCAATTAGACTTGTTCTTGGCTTTGATGCGATATTTTTAAATATCCTGTCACTTTCTTCTGTATATTTCTCAGAGCATATAACTTTACTGACAAATCCAAATTCATAAGCCTGTTGCGCCGTTATCATTTCTCCAGACATACAAATAAAATTTGCATGATACTTTCCAATATATCTTTTTAGTCGTTGTGTTCCCCCTATCCCAGGTATTAATCCTAAATTGATCTCTGGTTGACCAAACTTGGCTTTATTAGAGGCTATAATTAAATCGCAAATAAGAGCTAGTTCCATTCCTCCTCCTAAAGCATAGCCTTCAATTGATGCTATGATTGGAATCTTTATTTCTTCAATCTTATCAAAGTACTTAAACAATTCTTTAGATTTTGCTGAGTTTGAGTCCAATACATTTAATTCTTTTATATCAGCGCCTGGGGAAAATATTTTAGAGTTACCCTCAATAACGATACAATTAATTGAATTATTGTTATCAAATTCAACCATTGACTCATAAATTTCTTTTGAAGTTTCAATATCTAATGAATTTTTTTCTTTTTCTCTAGAAATTGTGACTATGCCAATACTGTTTTTTGATTGAGTCTTTATGTTTTTATATGACATTTTCTATACACATTGAAATACCCATGCCACCGCCAATACATAATGTTGCTAGACCTTTTTTAGACTTTCGTCTTTTCATCTCGTGTATGAGTGTAACCAGTATTCTCGTGCCTGTTGCTCCTATTGGATGTCCAAGTGCAATTGCTCCACCATTAACATTTAGCTTTTCCTTTGGAATATTTAACTCCTTCATCACCGCAAGACTTTGGGCTGCAAAAGCCTCATTAGCTTCTACTAAATCAACATCATTAATTGTCCAACCTGCTTTGCTTAAAGCTTTTTTAGATGCGGGGATTGGACCTGTCCCCATTACAGCTGGCTCTACCCCAGATGTTGCCCAAGAAATAATTTTAGCAAGAGGTTTAAGACTTCTTTTTTTTGTTTCCTTCTCGCTCATAACTACCACTCCTGCAGCTCCATCAT
This sequence comes from Pelagibacteraceae bacterium AG-359-E06, assembly GCA_003280495.1. Taxonomy (GTDB): domain Bacteria; phylum Pseudomonadota; class Alphaproteobacteria; order Pelagibacterales; family Pelagibacteraceae. The sequence goes on along the minus strand of QCET01000003.1, from coordinate 78,655 downwards.
TAATGCCTGAAGAGTTTGCTACGGTAACGGTCCCATCTTTTTTAAATACAGGATTCATTTGCTTTAATTTTTCTAATGTCAATCCCGCCCTAGGGTGTTCATCATCGTCATGGTCTATGAGACCTCCTGCTATTTCTTCTTTGAATTTGTTTTCTTTCATTGCCTTTAATGCTTTTGACTGAGAGTTAATGGAGAATTCGTCTTGCATTGATCTTGTTATCTGCCATTTTTCAGCAACGTTTTCTGCTGTTATACCCATATGATAAGATCCAAATGCATCTACTAATCCGTCTTTCAATAAAACCTCGTCTTCTGTATTGCTCATGCTTTCTTGACCTCCGGCTAATACAATGTCTGCTTCTCCTAGTAAAATTGACTGGTACGCGCTTGCCACAGATCTTAAACCTGATCCACAAACTTGATTTATTATGTAAGCTGTTTTATCAACTGGCACTCCTGCATTAATTGCAGCTTGTCGCGCCGGATTTTGACCTTGATTTCCAGTGAGAACTTGTCCCATAATAACTTCATCAATATTATTGGGTTCCAGATCAATTTTTTTAATAAGTGATTTGATTACGTGAGACCCAAGATCATGAGCCAAAAAATTTTTTAAGCCACCGTTCTTCTTTCCGATTTGAGTGCGTTGAGCTGCGACTATATAAACTGATGAATTTGACATCGGAATTTTATATATTGCAATGCAAAATTATTCAATATAGAAATTTCTGATTATGATAAAAATTAAAAAGTACGCGAATAGAAGATTATATAATACTGAAACAAGTACTTATATCACACAAGAGGACATCGTAAATTTAATTATAAATGATGAAGAATTTAAAATAATTAATGCTAACAGTAACGAAGATATTACTTCGTTAGTACTTACGCAAATAATCTTAGATCGAGAAACTCATGGATCAAAAATCATACCCGAAGAACTATTAAAAAAACTTATTATTAATCATAAAAAGAATAAAACAAACGATACTTATACTTTTTTAAAAAATATCACTGACTTTGCAAATGCAAGTCGCATGTTTGACGATAATCCTAATAGCGAGATAAAATTTAATCCGTTTGACTTTAAAGAATATTTTAATAGTAAAGTCGATAAAGATAAATATAAAAAAACAAACAAATCAAAAGATTTAATCAAGTCTAATTAAAAGCTAGTGGTTTTCCAAACCTTATTTTATCGTTAAGCATATTATCCCAAACAGCAACATTGCCATTAATAATAGTACCAAATGGTGATATATTTACTTTCATACCATCAAAAGCCGTCCAACCAGATTTGCTCGCAATCCAATTATTTTTAATTACATATGGCTCGTTCATTTTGTAGATTGTTAGGTCGGCGATATTACCCTCCATAATTTCACCTCTATTTTTAATACCAAATATTTTGCAAGGATTTTTACACAATAAATCAACAAGACGTTGAAATGATATTTTTTTTTGTAAAGCATAATCTGACATTATTAGTCCAATAGTTTGTACGCCTGGCATACCTGATGGGCTTTTAGGATATTCATTTTTTTTTTGCTCTAATGTATGTGGCGCATGGTCTGATCCAATAATATCAATTATGTTATCTTGTACCCCCTTCCAGATTCCCTCAAGATGATCTTTTGTTCTAATAGGTGGGTTCATTTGAGCTAAAGTATTTAATCTTTCGTAACATTCTGGAGCGTGCAATGTTAAGTGTTGAGGTGTGGCTTCTAATGTGAAATATTCTTTATTATTTCTTGCATACTCTATCTCTTCTTTAGTTGAAATATGAAGTATGTGAATTTTTTTTTTATGTTTTTTTGCATACGATATTAATTTTTTTGATGAATTTAAAGCACAGTCAATATTTCTCCATTCATAATGTGAGCAAACATCCCCTTTTTTTATAAAATTCTTTCTATCGACTAACATATTCTCGTCTTCTGAATGTATTGCTACTACCTTTGGCGAATTTTTAATAACTTGTTCAATGTACTTATCGTTTTTTATTAGAAGATTCCCAGTGGAGGAGCCAACGAACATTTTGATACCACAACATGCCTCCAGATTGTTCACAAACTCTAAATTTTCTGAATTTTTTTCTGTCGCTCCAAAGTAGAATGCATAATTACAGAACATTCTATCCTTGGCTCTATTGAGTTTATCTTCAAAATTTTCTTTAGTATCCGTTGGAGGAGATGTGTTTGGCATCTCGAAAACAGAAGTTATGCCACCTAAAACTGCAGATTTACTTCCGCTTTCCAAAGTTTCTTTTTCAGGATTACCAGGTTCTCTAAAATGTACTTGAGTGTCTATAAATCCAGGAAAAATAGTTAATCCTGTGCAATCATAAGTATTTTCAGTCTTAATATTAATGTTAGTATCAATTTTGTGAATTAAGTTATTTTTGATATAAATATCTAGTTTATTAAAATTATTTTTAATAAAACACTCTGCGTTTTTAAGCAAAACTGAGTTTTTAGCGTTCATAATTTATGATTGATAATTACATTACAAAGTTAGAAAGTAAAACAATTATTTCTTTATCTGGTAAAGATGCAGAGACGTTTTTACAAAATGTAATCACAAATGACATCGCGCAATTAAAAAGTGAAAAAGCAATATACTCAGCCTTATTAAACCCACAAGGTAAATTATCAAATCATTTTATTTTGTTTAAAATTGATAATAAAATCCATTTACTTATAGACGACTCTTTAAAAAACGACTTAATTACTAAAATTAATTTATACAAACTAAAAATGGAAGTAGTTGTAAAGCAAGAAAGCGATTTAAATTGTATATTCTTTAAAAATATAAACAAAATTAATACAGATAAACAAATAATTTTCAAAGATCCTCGAATAAAACAATTAGGTAATTATTTAATATGCACGGAGGATCATATAAAAAATCTATGTAAAGATAAAAATTTTAAATTTAATAAACCCGACTATTATTATGAATTATTAAATAATTTTGGAATGGTAGATGAATGTTTAAAAAATTTAAAAGAAAAATATTTTTCATTGGAATGCAATTTAAAAGAGCTTAATGCAATAAGCTTCGATAAAGGTTGTTATATTGGTCAGGAAAATACTGCTAGAATGAATTTAAAAGACAAAATTTCTAGACGATTATTTAAGATAGAGACAGAAGATACGTTAACTTTGGACGAAAATATATTTTATGAAAAACAGATTGTGGGTAAAGTTGTTTCTGAAACACCAGCGTTTGGCATTTTTAAAATGGAAAAATTCAAAAATTACGCAGATAATATATTAATTACCTCTAATGATAAAAAATTAAAATTGATAAGGCAAAATTGGTTGAACATTTAGTATCTATTCCCAGTCAAATCTTGGAAATGTGTCGAAAACTTTGTGAATAGTTTCTGACCATTTTTTACATACCTCTGTATACTCAGGATCGGTAATGTTTAAACATTTGATAGATGCAATTTTATTCTCATCTTTTTTATAAACTGCAAAATCAATTGGAGGTCCAACAGTCAAATCACTACGTAATGTTGAGTCCATTGATATTAATGCACATCTAGATGCATCACCGATTTTTGTTTCTGGCGTTATTACTCTATCTAAAATTGGTTTACCATATTTTATTTCGCCAATTACTAAAAATGGTTTACTATCTGCAGGTTTTATAAAATTACCCTGAGGATAGATTAATAATAATTCCATGGGCTGTCCTTTAATTTGACCTCCAACGATAAATGTTGCTCCCAATAAAACATTATCTGTGTTTATTCCTTGCGGAGACGAGTGCTTGACATTTAGAGATCCAACGTAAGATGCTATTTGATCAAAATCTTTACATGTGTTTAAATTCATATTATTTTTGTTACCTTTTAAATCCTTTTGAATAGATTTAAATACAGCTTGAGATGTGCCAAGATTACCCGAAGTTACAATTATAATTGTTCTGTCTCCAACATCGTATGTGAGCATTTTTGAGTAAATATTTACATTGTCTAGACCAGCGTTAGTTCTTGAGTCAGATGCAAAAACTAAGCCATCTTTTGATTTAATACCAATACAATATGTCATGAGAGATAAGTAATTTATATTATATTTAGATCCAAATATATTTTAGCATAGCAGGTATAAAGACTCAACAATTGTTTAATTATCTGATGTTAAAATAATAAGATAATGAATTCAATTTGGAAAAATTACAATGCGAGACTATCGTATGATGGATATTTTACTGATGAAAACAAGTTAAGAAAACATGCTAAAATAATTTCAAGTATTTTAGAAAAATATGGGAACAAAAAGCTACAAGAAATTGAAAAAAATTGTCAAAGCACAATAAGTGCTAGGGGAATAAATTTTCGAGTTTACGCTGCAAATAATGTTGCAGAAGATAAAAAATGGCCATTAGATATAATTCCAAGAATAATTCCAAAATCACAATGGATAAAAATATCTAAAGGATTGATCCAAAGAGCAAAAGCATTAAATCTTTTCATTGACGATGTTTATAACGAAGGTAAAATTTTTAAAGATGGGATCATGCCTAAAAACCTTGTCCTAAAATCTAAATATTATTTAAAAGAATGTAAAAATTTCTCACCAAAATTTAAAGCTTGGTCAAATATATCGGGAATTGATTTAATAAGAAATATTTTTGGAGAATATCTTGTTTTAGAAGACAATCTAAGAGTTCCATCTGGAGTATCATATATGTTAGAAAATAGAATGGTAATGCATGATGTATTCCCCGAATTATTCACGCGATATAGGGTTTCTCCAATACACCAATACACAAACAAATTATATAATTGTATGAAAGAATGTATTACGAAGAAATCTAAAGATCCTCACATGGTTGTATTAACTCCCGGTATTTATAATTCAGCCTACTTTGAACACTCTTTTCTAGCTGAGCAAATGGGAATTGCATTAGTAGAAGGCAAAGATCTTTTTGTAAAAAATGATAACGTATTTATGAAAACTGTCAAAGGTCCACTAAAGGTGGACTGTATTTATCGAAGGATTGATGACAATTTTTTAGATCCAAAAGTTTTTTATAAAAAATCTGTACTTGGTGTTCCAGGATTATTTAAGTGTTGGATTAAAGGCAATGTTAGTATTTTAAATGCTCCAGGTACTGGTATAGCCGATGATAAAGCAGTCTATGCATATGTAGAAAAAATTATTTCATATTACTTAAAAGAAAAGCCAATTTTAAGACAAGTAGAAACATTTCTGTGTAGTGATAAAAAACAAAGAGACTATGTTATAGCAAATATGAATAAGCTAGTGGTAAAGCCAACTGATGGATCAGGTGGAAGCGGTATAATGATTGGTCCCAAGGCTCCAATAAAAGAGATAAATGAATTTATTAGAAAAATAAAAAGTAAACCAGATAATTACATTGCTCAACCTTTAGAAATTTTATCTACAGTCCCTACTATCGCAAAAGATGGAATTGATCCTAGACATGTTGATTTAAGGCCATTTGTTTTAACTGGCAAAAATATGTACGTTACTGCAGGTGGGTTAACAAGAGTTGCATTACGAAAAGGAAGTACAATTGTTAATAGCTCAAAAGGCGGCGGCTCTAAAGATACATTAGTAATTAATGGTTATTAGTTTTATGGTGCGGTTAGAGAGACTCGAACTCTCACGGGAAACCCACACGGCCCTCAACCGTGCCTGTCTACCAATTCCAGCATAACCGCTTAAAAGCCAATTTATATATTTAATAATGTGACAATAATATAATTAAATTATAATATAATCTGGTAATATTCTATTATGGAACTTGTATTTAATGATACTGTTAAGGCTGGTACAGCTGAAATTTATAACAAATTAAAGAAATCAATACCTGATTTGGAATGGCCAGTTCTAGCTCCTTATATATTTGAAATTAATAAAATTAAAAAAAAAAATGATTTTGTAATTCTTGCGCACAATTATCAAACACCAGACATTTTTTATGGAATAGCTGACGTAGTAGGTGATTCTTTAGGGCTTGCAATCAAAGGATCTAAAGTTAAAGAGAAAAATATCCTAATGTGCGGAGTTCACTTTATGGCAGAAACAGCTAAAATTATGTCTCCAGAAAAAAAAGTTTATTTACCTGATATGAAGGCAGGTTGCTCATTAGCCGAATCTATTACTGCAGAGGACATAAGAAAGTTAAAAAAAAAATATCCTAATGTTCCTGTTGTAACATATGTAAATACATCTGCTGACGTTAAATCGGAAACAGACATTTGTTGCACATCCGCAAATGCTGTCAAAGTAGTTGAGTCTTTGGGTGTAGATGAAGTAATATTTTTACCAGACGAATATTTAGCAAAATACGTATCATTAAATACAAACGTTAAAATAATTTCATGGAAAGGTAAATGTGAGGTACACGAAAAATTTAGTAAAAAAGATGTTTTAGAAATTAAGTCTAGATATAAAGACTTAGAAGTTGTATCTCACCCCGAATGTCCTCCCGATGTAATAGCAGCATCTGATTTTACTGGATCAACAGGTTCAATGATTAATCATGTAAAAAACACTAAAGCTAAAAATATCTTTTTGGTAACTGAATGTTCGATGAGCGACAATGTACAGATAGAAAATCCAAATATAAACTTTGTTAAACCATGTAATTTATGTCCACATATGAAAAAAATTGAATTACCAAAAATATTAGATTGTTTAAAAAACTACAACAATGAGATTAAAATAGATCAAGACATCGCAAAAAATGCAAAGAAGGCAATTTCAAGAATGATTGAAGTAGGTAGATAAGGATTGATCAAAAATAATTATTTTAAGAATTTAAACAAGATAATTGGGCTATCTTTATTAGAAGACGCAACAAGCAACGATATCACATCTAACTTATTATTAAGTCGTAATTATATTGTTGAAGCAAATATAATTTCTAAAGAATACGGGGTACTTTGTGGAATTCCAATAGTTAAAAAAATTATATCTCGAATTGACAAATCAATAAAAATTAAAATCTTTAAACAAGATGGTAAGAAATTTAAAAAAAATACTAAAATTCTTACTTTAAAAGGAAAAATTAAATCTATTTTAAAAATTGAAAGAGTTTTATTAAATTATCTTGGAACATTATCTGGTATATCTACTAAAACAAATAAATTGATGGTGATCTGCAAAAAATACAAATCAAAAATTTGTTGCACTAGAAAAACAATACCAGGCTTAAGACATTTGCAAAAGTATGCTGTCAGCGTAGGTGGGGGTACAAATAATAGATTTAACCTTGAAGATGAAATTTTTGTAAAAGATAATCATTATGATGAATTATTTAATCAAAAAATTTACAAGCTAATTAAAAAAAATAAAAGCAAAAAAAAAATTACTGTTGAAGTAGATAACTTATCGCAAGTTAAAAATATAATTAATTATAAAATTGATAGAATATTGCTTGATAACATGAAGATAGACAAAATAAAAAAATGTTTGAAAATTATTCCACGTGATATTGAAACAGAGGTTTCAGGTAATATTAGCGAAAGTAATATTTTAAGATATGCTAAAACAAGAGTTAATAGAATCTCATTAGGATCTTTAACACATACGATTAGAAATATTGATTTTTCGTTAATTATTAAAACTAGATAAAGGTATATTATTTTCTCTGTATCCAGAAATAATATAATTTAATATCAATGGGTTTGCTTTTGAATAATTACTTTTTATATTCATTTCATAAAACATTATATTTAGGTTTTTAATAAATGTTTTTTTATAATATAGCGGAAAATTTTCGTATTTATCTAATTTCAATTCTTCAATAGAATTAAATTTATATAACACCCCAGGTACAAAACTTTTACTTGATTTTTCTAGATCTGGATCGCCATATGGATCCCTAAAACAAATTTTATATCCTTTAAGTTTATAATTTTTAACTTTAATAATATTAATTTTATTTTTTATGCGATTTTGTATTGATAAATTTGATCCATATGCAAAATATAACATTAATGCTTTTTATGTCGGATTAACCATGATTGTGCTGCTGCCAGCCTAGCAATAGGAACGCGATAAGGAGAACAAGAAACGTAATTGAGACCTATGTTTTGGCAAAATCTTATTGAGTCTGGATCTCCTCCATGTTCTCCGCAAATTCCTAATTTAATTTTCGATTTTTGCGCTTTTGCTTCATTACACGCGTATTTAATTAATTTTCCAACTCCAGAAACATCAATGCTTACAAATGGATCAATCTTAAATATATTGTTTTCAACATAATCATCCAAAAATTTCCCGGAGTCATCTCTACTAATGCCTAGAGTTGTTTGTGTTAAATCATTAGTACCAAAACTAAAAAAATCTGCATATTTTGAAATATCCTGGGCATTTAAAGCTGCTCTAGGTAATTCTATCATCGTACCTACAAGATATTTAATTTTTTTACTGTATCTTTTATTTATCTCTAAAGCTTTTTTATCAACTAATTTCTTGAGTATCTCTAACTCTTTTGACGTAGAAACGAGCGGTATCATTATTTCAGGGATAATAGACTTCACTTTATATTTTTCGCACTCAATTAATGCTTCAAAGATAGCTTCGCATTGCATTTCATAAATCTCTGGAAAAGAGATAGCTAATCGGCATCCTCTGTGACCAAGCATTGGATTTTCTTCATGTAAATCTTGAATTCTATTTTCAATTTCCTTTTCTGTTATTTTTAAAGCATCTGCAACTAATGATATTTCTTTTTTGCTTTTCGGCAAAAATTCATGAAGAGGCGGGTCTAATAAACGTACAGTTACTGGTAAACCAGACATAATTTTGAAAATTTCAACAAAATCTTTTTTTTGAAAAGGTAGTATTTTTTCTAAGGCTTTATTTCTATCATCTTTTGTTTTAGAAAGTATCATTTGCCTTACGTAAAGAATTCTTTCCTCATCAAAAAACATATGCTCAGTTCTGCACAAACCTATTCCCTCTGCACCAAATTCTCTAGCTACTTTTGTATCAATCGGTGTTTCCGCGTTTGTTCTAACTTTTAATTTTCTATAATTGTCAGCCCATGACATTATTGTTGAAAAATCACCTGACATATCTGGCTTTATTGTCGGAACTTCTCCTTTTATTACTTCACCTGTAGAACCATCTATCGTGATAATATCATTTTCTTTGATAACTAGATCATTAATTTTAAATTCTTTATTTTCGTAGTCAATTTGAATAGTTCCAACACCTGAAACACATGGCTTACCCATGCCTCTAGCAACAACTGCAGCATGACTTGTCATTCCACCTCTGCAAGTCAAAATACCCTCGGCCGCATTCATCCCGTGAATATCTTCTGGTGATGTTTCTTGTCTGACTAAAATGACTTTCTGACTTTGAGATTTTAGTTGCTCTGCTTCATCAGCAGTAAAAATTACTTTTCCGGAGGCAGCTCCTGGCGAAGCTGGTAAACCTTTAGCAATGATATTTTTTTGTGCTTTTGGATCTAAAGTTGGATGCAAAAGCGTATCTAAAATTTTTGGATCAATTCTAAGTAAAGCTTCTTCTTTTTTAATTAATTTTTCACTAACCATATCGACGGCAATCTTTATTGCAGCTTTTGCGGTTCTTTTGCCGGATCTAGTCTGTAACATCCATAATTTATTATTTTCTACTGTAAATTCAATATCTTGCATATCTTTATAATGTTTTTCCAACTTTTTATAAATTTTGACAAGTTGCTGATATACTTTGGGCATAGCTTCTTCCATGGAAGGTTCATTAGAGCCTGATTCTTTTCTCGCCTTTAAAGTTATATTTTGCGGCGTTCTTATTCCAGCTACAACATCTTCTCCTTGTGCATTAATTAAGTATTCGCCATAAAAATTTTTATCACCAGTAGAAGGATTTCTCGTAAACGCAACACCGGTAGCACAGTTACTTCCCATATTTCCAAAAACCATAGACTGCACATTAACCGCTGTACCCCATTCTTCAGGAATATTATTTAATTTTCTGTAAGTTTTTGCTCTTTGATTTTTCCATGACAAAAACACTGCTCCTATAGCTCCCCAAAGTTGTTCGAAAACATTTTGCGGAAACTCTTTTTTGGTTTGTTCCTTGATGACTTCTCTGAAATTAAGTATTAATTCTTTCCAATCTGAAGCATCTAAATCTGTATCTAAAACAACTCCCTTAGTAAGTTTATACTTCTCAATAAGATCCTCAAAATTATGATGATCAATTCCAAGAACAACATTGCTATACATTTGAATAAATCTTCTATAACTGTCATAAGCAAATTTTTCATTGTTTGTTTTTTTGTATAATCCTTGAACTGTTTCATCATTTAAACCTAGATTTAGCACTGTATCCATCATTCCTGGCATTGAAACTCTGGCTCCTGATCTTACTGAAACTAGCAATGGATTTTTTTTATCACCAAAATTTTTTTTTAATTTTTTTTCAATTTTTTTTATTGATGTCTTTACCTGTTTTTCAAGACTTTTAGGGTATTTTTGATTTCTTTTATAAAATTCGTTACATGCTTCAGTTGAAATCGTAAAACCAGGTGGGACAGGCAATCCTATCCTTATCATTTCTGATAGATTGGCACCTTTACCACCCAACAAGTTTTTTAAAGGAGCTCTTCCGCTTTTTATTTTTCTATCAAAATCATATACCCAAATACTCATCACGCCCCATCAAGTTTAGAAAAGTCAGTAAATTTATCAAATGTTTTACACATCAAATATAGCAATTCCAATCTATTTTTTTTGAGTTGTTGATTTTCACTATTTACTTTTACCTGGTCAAAAAATGTATCCGTAAGGGGTTTTATTTCAGATAGTAATTCAATTGACTTGTTGTAATCCCTTAATCGACTAGGAGTTGTAAAATAATCTTTTATTTCATTAATCTTTATTAAAATTTCGTCTTCAGATGGATGTTCAAATAAAATTTTGTCTGGATTTCCTAGTATCTCATCTTGAGAATTTTGGTTAATAATATTTTTTGCTCTTTTATAGACACTCACAGCTGTCTTACCACTATTTTGCTTTAACAAATTATCAAAAGTTTTTATTTTACTAAAAATTCCATAAATATCATCGCAACCGTTGGTATCAACTATTGAGTTGATGATATCTAATCTAAAATCTAAATCTTTTAAAATAATTTTAAATCTCTCAGTAAAAAATTCATTTAAATTTTCAATAAGACTTTCGTTCTCAAAATTTATATTTTGCATTTTGTATAAATTCTTAGAATTATTGAATATTTCTTTTAGAGAAAGTGATAATTTATTTTTAATTAAAATTCGTATAATTCCAAGTGCATTTCTTCTAAGCGCAAAAGGATCTTTAGAGCTTGTAGGTTTTTCATTTATTCCGTAGAAACCCAAAACAACATCAATTTTATCGGCTAAGGCAACCGCAATACTAATTTTAGACCTTGGTACTTTATCTTTGGGACCGAGTGGTAAATAATGCTCTTTTATTGCATTTGATATTTCCTCGCTAAAACCTTGTTGAATTGCAAAATGACTTCCTATAACGCCTTGTAATTCTGGGAACTCTCCGACTAAATCTGATACTAAATCTGCTTTGGCAATAGAACCCGCTATTTCTGTATCACCTTTATTTGCACCAACCAAATCTGCAATTATAGATGATAATTGCCTGATTCTTTGAGTTCTATCGTACATCGATCCAAGCTTTTTAAAGAAAATTATTTTATTTAGTTTGGATATTTGCTTTACAAGATTTTGTTTTTTATTTTTATCCCAAAAAAATTTCGCATCAAATAACCTGGCTTGAAGAACTCTCTCATTTCCTTTTAGAATTAAATTATTAACGTCTGTGTTATTAGACACAAATAAAAAGTAGTTAATATGTTTATTATCCGTTTTTAACTTCATAGGGAAATATTTTTGGTGTTGTTGCATAGTTAAATCTAATAATTGCGGTGGTAATTCTAAAAAAGTTTGTTTAAAATTGCCTTTTAGAACGCACGGTTTCTCAACTAGATTTACAACTTCATCTAAAAGCTTACTATTTAATTCTTCATGACAATTATTCTTCTTTAAAATTTTCCTTAAATTTTCAGATATAATAAATTTTCTATCTTCTTGATTTAGTATAATTTTATTTTTTTTTAAGGTATCGATATAATGAGAGGCGTTTTTTATTTTAATTTCTTTCTCTTCATAAGGACCATCTAGATATATAACATTACTAGAAGCTAAATGATTAAAATTAAATTTAATAACCTTATTGTTTAACATGCATGCTATAGAAATTAGAGGTCTTCCCCAAGAGCAACCATAAGATCCCCATCTCATTGATTTTTTCCATTGAATTTCACTTAAAAATTCAGTTAGTATTTTTTGGAGTATCTCAATAGTATTCACCTCTTTTTTTTTTGATTTATAAAAATAAAACCTACCCTTTCCAGTATCTTCCTCGATAAGATCCTCTTTGTTAATTGATTGTGATTTCATGAAACCAGCCAAAGCTTCATCATTACAACCAACTCTTGGGCCTTTAATAACCTTGCTTGGTAATATAATATTTGTGACCATTTCTTCTGCTAATAAAACTAGTCTTTTAGGAGTAGACAAACATTCTAAAGTTTTAAAACTTATAATGTTATCTTTAAAATTATTTTCGGCTATTTTTATTAATTGGTTCCTAGCGCTACTTTGAAGTAAATAAGGTATCTCCTCAGAATAAATTTCTAAAAAAAAATTGTAATTCATTTAGGTTGTTCTAACCATAGCTCACCGCATTTTTTAGTTAGTGACCTAATTCTGTTAATATAATTAGCTCTTTCTGTTACACTAATAATACCCCGTGAGTCCAAAAGATTAAAAATATGGCTAGCCTTTAAACACTGATCGTAAGCAGGTAAACAGAGTTTTTTTTCATAAAGATTGTTACATTCATTTTCAACTCCAATAAATGTTTGCAATAATGTATCGGTATTTGCATGTTCAAAATTATAAGCTGAGTATTCTTTTTCAGATCTTAAATATATATCTTTATACTTTGTGCCTTGATCATTCCAGTCTAAATCATAAACACTATCTTTTGATTGTATAAACATGCATATCCTCTCCAAACCATAAGTTATTTCTACTGATACAGGTTTGCATTCGTAACCTGCCATTTGTTGAAAATATGTAAATTGTGTAATTTCCATTCCATCACACCAAACTTCCCATCCTAAACCTGAAGCTCCTAGTGTTGGACTTTCCCAATCATCTTCCACAAACCTAATGTCATGATTTTTATAAATTATTCCTAAAGCAGTTAAGCTTTTAAGATAAAGTTTTTGTATGTCTTTTGGAGATGGTTTAATTAAAACTTGGAATTGATAATAATGTTGAAGCCTATTTGGATTTTCTCCATACCTTCCATCTGTTGGTCGTCTGGAAGGTTGTACATAAGCAGTTTTCCATGGATCAGGTCCTAAAGATCTTAAAGTTGTTGCTGGATGAAATGTTCCCGCGCCAACTTCTAAATCATAAGGCTGGAGAATTACACAACCCTGCTTAGACCAAAAATTTTGAAGACTAAATATTATTTCTTGAAACGTAAGATATTTATTTTTTGAACTTTTTTTTTGTTTTATAGATTTAATTTTTTTTTTTACCATTATAAACCATATTTATTCCACAAATATCTAGATTCTAGCTCATACGATATATTTATTATATCATTACTCAAATTTGAGGATAGTCTTCTCTTTAACCAACTTTCTGGTTTATCAAAATTTTTTATTTTTACTTTTTTTCCAAATTTTTCTTGAATTGTTTCTGTCATATCACCTATCCCGTCGACTAATCCAAGATCCTTTGATTTTTCACCTGACCAAAATTCTCCTGTAAATAAATCATCGTCTTTCATATGTTTTATTTTATCTTTTCTGCTTGATTTAACCAATTCTATGAATTGTTTATGTAGATCCTCTTGAATTCTTTTTAATCTTTCAACATCTTCTGGTTTTTCCTCTTTAAAAGGGTCCAATGTGCTTTTGCTTTTACCAGCTGTATAAACTCTTCTCTCAACTCCAATTTTTTTAATTAGTTCATTTAAACCAAAGGCAGCGTATATAACACCGATAGAGCCTACAATTGAACTTGAGTTTGCGTAAATTTCGTCGCCAGCACATGCAAGCATATATCCGCCTGATGCTGCTACGTCTTCAGCAAAAGTAAAAACTTTAACTTTTTTTTCTTCCGCCAATCTTCTAATTAATGAATAAATTAATTTTGATTGAACAGGTGATCCGCCTGGAGAGTTAATGGAAATAGCCACGGCTGATAATTTTTTTGTTTCGAAAGCTTTTTTTATAATTGCCTCATTTGAAGCCAAACTTAACCCTTGTTGGAATCTTCCAACGTTTCCTATTACTCCTTTTAATCTTATGTGTGCAACCACAGGTTTTTTACTAAAAATCATAATTAGAATCTTTTATTAATTTATATCAAAAACGTAAAGGTAATGTTAATTTTTTACTGAAGGGTGCGTCATTTGATTAATAACAAATAGCCAATAAATACGTTAAAAAAAAACATGTTTTCAAATGTAATTCTTCTTAAAGACATAGACTCAAATCCCTTTTTAGAGATAAAAGACCTATTTCAACCAGAATTAAAAGAAGTAGATAATTTAATTGCATCTAAACTTTCAAGTCATGTAGATCTTATAGGCAAAATGTCCTCACATTTAATGAAAACAGGTGGAAAAAGAATAAGGCCACTATTGGCAATTTCTTCCTCGGCGATATTTAATTACAAGGGAAAGCGTCACATAAATTTAGCAGCTTGTGTAGAATTAATACATAATGCAACTCTTCTACACGACGATGTAATTGATAAAAGTGAAACTAGAAGAGGTTTTAAGACAACAAATTCTATTTGGGGAAATAAAGCATCCATACTAGCAGGAGATTATTTATTAAGCCGATGTTTTCAAATGATGGTAGATGATGGTTCACAAGAAGTCCTTAAACTGCTTTCATCGGTTTCTTCTGAAATAGCTCAAGGTGAAATTTTGCAACTACAATTTGAAAAACAGGTTGATATGGTTGAAAAAAACTACATTGATATCATTGCAGCAAAAACTTCCTCTCTTTTTGGTGCCTCAATGAGAATTGGTGGATGTATAAATAATAAATCCAATAAGGAGAAAGAAGCGTTAGAGTCATTTGGAAGAAATTTAGGAATTTGCTTTCAAATTACTGATGATATTTTAGACTATTCATCAAAGGAAAAAATATTTGGAAAGAAAATAGGAAATGACTTTAAAGAAGGTAAGCTGACTTTGCCAATAATTTTACTTTTTCAAAAGTCAATAGGTAAAGAAAAAGATAAACTTATTAATCTTTTTTTGAAAAAAGAAAGAACTGAAGAGGAATTTCATTTTATTTTGGAGAATTTGAGAAAATATAAAATTTTAGAGGATTGTAAAAAAAGAGCAGATTATTTTTCAAACGTATCATCGGACTCGCTTAATATGTTCGCAAATAATGATTTGGTAAAAAAATTACAAGAATTATCTAAGTTTATTGTAAATAGAACTAATTAAGTCTAAAGATTTCAAAATTTAAATATCCAGCAAAGCATACCCAAACGAAATATGGGATCATTAAATAAAATGAATTAATTAATATATTAAAATATGACTTCATTAACAGAATGATAAATAATAACAAAATAACAATATTTACAAAACCAAGAAAAATGAGTTGGAATTCGAAAAAAATAATTGGCCAAGTTACGTTTACCAGTAAATGCACATAATAAAGTTTAATTATTTTTTTAGCATTGCTTATTTCGGTGATCTTTAATCTATTATAAACTTTCCACACAGCGATACTCATTAAAATATATAATGTTATCCAGACGGGAGCAAACACCCAATCAGGTGGGGATAGGCTAGCTTTAGTTAAAGATTGATACCAAGTATCATTGCTTTTTCTTGTAACTAATGCTGAAGCATATGAACAACCAAGGGTAATAATTGTTATAATAAATAAACTTAAGTATTTTTTTGTCACAAATTTATATTTGATCTTACAACTAATAAAACTACAGCCCCTATAACATGTCCATAATAAACAAGATTTATAAATAATCTTAAAATAAATTTATGATCGTTTTTTATTTTGAGGTAATCGCAAACAGTATTGCCAGGGTTATATAAAAGCTCTGCCTTCATTAAGCAGCTTCTTCATCTCTATAACTTTCTAGGGATGGACAAGAGCAAACTAAGTTTCTATCTCCATGTACATTATCTACACGTGCAACCGGAGACCAAAATTTGTTAGCTTTTAGATATTTCAAGGGAAATGCCGCTTGCTCACGAGTATATTTATGTGTCCACGAGTCTGAAGATAATTCAAGATTTGTATGTGGTGCATTTTTAAGAGGATTATCATCTTTATCAAAAACATTATTTTGTACCATTGTTATTTCTTTTTTTATATTTATCATAGCACTGCAAAATCTATCAAGTTCGGCTAGTCCTTCACTTTCAGTTGGTTCAATCATAAGTGTTCCGGCAACTGGCCAAGACATTGTTGGTGCATGAAAACCATAGTCAATCATCCTTTTTGCAATATCTTCTTCTGAGATCCCTGACTCCGCTTTTATTGGTCTAAAATCAATTATGCATTCATGTGCAACTAAATCATTTTTCCCTTTATATAAAGTTTTATAAGAACCCTCTAACTTTCTTGAAACATAATTAGCATTTAATATAGCAACTTCGGTTGCTTTTCTTAGTCCTATGGCTCCCATCATATTAATATACATCCATGAAATAGGTAAAATGCTGGCGCTTCCCCATGGAGCCGCAGAAACAGCGCCCATTCCAGTACTTGGGCCTGAACCTTTTTTAATTACTTTGTGGTTTGGTAAAAATGGTTTTAAATGCTTTGCTACACCTATTGGACCCATACCCGGGCCTCCTCCCCCATGCGGTATACAAAATGTTTTGTGTAAATTCATATGACAAACATCAGGTCCAAATTTTCCAGGCTTAGCAAGTCCTACTAATGCATTCAAGTTAGCTCCATCCATGTAAACCTGACCTCCATGCTTATGAATAACAGCACAAATTTCTTTAATATGCTCTTCGAAAACACCATGTGTTGAAGGGTATGTCACCATTAAAGCAGCTAAGTTTTTAGAATGTTCTTCAGCTTTTCTAGTTAAATCATTTAAATCTACATTGCCCTCATTATCACAATTAATTACAACAACTTTCATGCCTGCCATTTGTGCGCTTGCTGGATTTGTTCCGTGTGCTGAACTAGGAATTAAGCAAACATCCCTGTTTTTGTTTTTTCTCTCTATATGGTATTTTCTAATAACCATTAAGCCTGCATACTCTCCTTGGGCACCAGCGTTTGGTTGTAAAGATATTCCCGTAAAACCCGTTATTTCAGCTAACATTTTTTTAAGATCATCAAACATTAACATGTAACCTTTGGCTTGTTCAACAGGAGCGAAAGGATGGATTGATCCAAATTCAGGCCAAGTTACAGGTATCATTTCAGCTACTGCATTTAATTTCATTGTACAAGACCCAAGCGCAATCATTGATCTATTAAGTGCAATATCTTTATCCTCTAATGATTTTAAATACCTTAACATTTCGGTTTCTGAGTGGAAACTGTTGAATATTTCGTGTGTTAAAAATTTTGATGATCGTTTTAAAGTATCTGGAATAGAATTTATCTTAGCTTTTTCTAAATTATTTAACTTAGATTTAATACCAAACACTTTTAATAATAAATTTAAATCGTCAACTGTGGTAGTCTCGTCGAAAGAAACGGATATAGAATTTTTATCGATTTCTCTTAAATTAATTTGATTTTTTTGAGCTTGCTTTAGAAGAGCTTTCGTTTTCTTACCGGTAATTATTGTTACCGTGTCAAAAAAATTATTCGATAAAATTTTAAATTTTTTCTTTATATTATTGTAAAATAAATTTGCAAATTTAGTCGTACGTTGTCCAATATGCAATATTCCCTTCGGCCCATGATAAATACCGTACGCGGCTGCCATTATTGAAAGTAAGGCTTGAGCTGTACAGATATTACTTGTAGCTTTTTCTCTCCTGATATGCTGCTCTCGAGTTTGTAAAGCCATTCTGAGTGCCTGATCTTTATTTCTATCAATTGATACTCCAATTATTCTTCCTGGCATTGCTCTTTTAAATTCATCTTTTGTTGCAAAAAAAGCTGCATGTGGGCCGCCATAACCCATTGGAATTCCAAATCTTTGCGAATTTCCTACAACTATGTCTGCGTCCATCTCACCAGGAGGCTTCAAACATGTTAAAGCAAGTAGGTCGGTGACTATAATTGCTTTACCTTTTTTGTCATGAGTATGATTTATATATTGGTCTACGTTTTCTATTTGACCGTAAGTGTTTGGATATTGAAATATTGCACATAGCAAGTCGGTATCGATTTTTTTTATATTTTGATCTTTATCTATTATTACTTTTAAACCAAAAGGTTCTGCTCTAGTTTTAACAACATCAATTGTTTGCGGGTTACAATTTTCTGATATGAATATTGTATTCAATTTATTTTTATCGATTCTTTGGCACAATGCCACCGCCTCGCCCGCAGCCGTGCTTTCATCTAGTAAAGAAGCGTTAGCAATATCCATTTTAGTCAAATCAATGACCATTTGTTGAAAATTCAATAACATTTCTAATCTTCCTTGAGCGACTTCTGGTTGATAAGGAGTATAAGCAGTGTACCAACCTGGATTTTCTAATATATTTCTAAGAATTACATTTGGCGTATATGTGCCGTAGTATCCCATTCCAATATAGCTTTTAAAAACTTTATTTTGCTTTGCTATAGATTTTAATTTCGTTAAAGCATCATTTTCAGATACAGATGAGTCTAGTTTTAAATTTTTTGTTTCTATAATTTTCTGAGGAACAATCTTGTTTATAAATTCTTCCATTGATGAATGGCCTAGATAAGACAACATTTTATTTTGGTCGTCTTCAGAAGGACCAATATGTCTTTGTATAAATTCTATTGATCTATTATCACTCATTAATTTGGGTTCTCCGTAGCATACTTTTCATAATCATTTTTATTCATTAATGTGTCAATTTCGCTTTTATTTGTCACTTTAATTTTAAAAAACCAACCTGCATTCTCTGGATCCTTATTAACTAATGATGGGTCAGAAACAATTGAACTATTTGTCTCAACAACTTCTCCACCAATTGGAGAATAAACATCACTTGCTGCTTTAACAGACTCAACAACTGCAGCTTCATTACCAGCTTCAATTTTCTTGCCTTTATCGGGTACCTCTGTAAATACAATATCACCAAGCTGTTTTGCTGCGTGAGCAGTTATTCCTACAGTTGCAACATCACCTTCAAGCTCTACCCATTCATGTTTTTTTGAATATTTTTTTTCACTCATACGTATACCTCCTATTTTACATAACTTTTTTTATAAAAGGGCAAAGTATGTATTTTTGCCCTGTGTTTTTTTCCCCTGACCTCAAGATCTACATCTTTTCCTACTTCAGCAAACTCAGTTTTTATATATCCCATAGCTATTGGACCATTTACGCTAGGACCAAAACCTCCACTGGTTATTACGCCAACTTCTTCATTGTTAATAAATATTTTTGAACCTTCTCTGGCAATTATTTTTTCAGGTTTAATACCAACTCGTTTTTTTTTTGTTCCATCTTTAATTTGTTTTAAAACTATTTCAGAGCCTAAAAAAGATCTTTCGCTCTTATGCTTTTTTGACAAAGCCCATGACAAACTACCTTCGATAGGCGTAGTTTTTGGATCTAAGTCATGACCATAAAGACATAAACCCGCTTCCAGCCTTAAAGAGTCTCTTGCCCCAAGCCCAATGAGCTTAACATCTTTGTCTTCTAAGAGCTTTTTACAAAATTTTTCAACTAATTTATTCGGTAATGAAATTTCATACCCGTCTTCACCGGTATAACCTGATCTGTTAATAAATAATTTTTCATTATCATAGTTATATGAATTTCCGTTCATAAATTTTAAGTCTTTAACCCCGGGAACTAATGTTTCTAAAATTGAAGCAGCTTTTGGACCTTGAAAAGCTATCAAAGATAAATCTTCATGTAATTTTGTATTTTTTTGATTTATAACCTCATGAATACGTTTAACATCGTTATGTTTACATGCAGCATTAAGAACAATATTTAGTCCGTCATTTACCTTAGTTACTATTAGGTCATCATCAATTCCACCATTTTTATTCATAAGTACTGAATATTTTGACTGATGCATCTTCAAAGAACTTAGGTCAATTGGAATTATTTCTTCTAATTTTTTGTATTCTTTCTCATCACATTTTATTGAAAATTGACCCATGTGAGATACATCAAAAATTCCTGCTTTTAATCTAACATGCTTGTGTTCATTCATAATGCCTTCTAAATATTGTACAGGCATTTCATAACCGGCAAACGGTACCATCTTTCCTCCATTAGACAAATGAAAACTGTGCAACGCAGTTTTTAACTCTTGAATTTTTTCTGCACTTTGACTCATAAATAAACTCTTTTTACCCATCTGTCTGTTTACCTGAGAGATTTGCTCCTTCGGTGGAACTTAAAGTTCGCTTTCCAGAGTTTATTTTAGCACGGTCCTTTTGCCTGAGAGTTTCCTGGGCTTCTTGCTCCTTCGGCGCTATAAAGATAGTCTCTCCCGTACGAATCCAATTCTCTAACAAAGTTTGTAATTAGTCAAACTGAAATATAGCTAAGATTTGTATGTTTTTAGTAAAAGAGCAACGAAAATCATCGCACCTCCAATAAATACACCTAGTGGTGGTGTTTCAGAAATAAAAATCCACGCCCAAATTGGACCTGCCAAAGCTTCTGTAAAAGTGAAAATTCCAACCTTGGCTGCTGGAGTAGTTTTAGATCCAATTGTCATACAAATAAATCCTGGCGCATATTGTAGGGCACCAAAAAAGAATGCAAGTATTAGATCATGAAAATCTATCATTAAATTTTCACTCAGAAAAAAACCAAGTATTAATCCAAAAATTCCTGACATAGCAACCGCGGGAACCATGTCGGTTTCTTTAAATTTTCTTATTAAAATTACAATAATTGTAAATGCGAATGGAATAATAAAAGCTATGCTGTTACCTAATAAAGTACCACCTGAAATTTTTGTTCCTATCATTACGTAAATACCAACAGCAGCCAATAAAATAGCAATGGCTGTCGAAACATTAATTTTTTCTTTTAAAAAAAAATATCCAGCAATTGCTAAAAAAAAAGTTTGTGTTCCAATTATAAACAAAACATTTGCGACTGTTGTATATTTCATAGCGAACATGTAAGAGGCGCTACTAGTTGCAAATAATAAACTACAAGCGACACCTGAAAATCCAAGTCCCATGAATTGTTTAGATATAGATATTGTTTTATTTGATAGTGCTAAAAATATCAGAACAGCAGGTACAAAAAAAAGTGACCTCCAAAAGTAAATCGTCCATACGTCTGTAACATTAAATGACTTAAAAATAGTACCACCAGTACTTAAAAAAAGGCCACCCAAAGCCACTATTAAATAACCTGGTATTTTATAATTGGACATATTTTATCTTTAGTTTAAATACTTTTAAAATGAAGTTAGGATTTTTAGGAACTGGAAAAATAACCTCATCTATTATTGAGGGATTACTTAAGTCAAAAACTAAGTTTAATCAAATTATAATTTCAAAAAGAAATGTCAAAAATTCAAGATTTTTAAAAAACAAATCAAAGAAAATTAAAATTTATGAAAACAACCAAGATATTATCAATAGTAGTAAGTGGGTTTTTATTTGTTTAACACCCAAAGTTGCAAGAAATGAATTACAAAAACTAAAATTTAGAAAAAAACATATTGTGATAAGTTTAGTTTCAACCATCAGCTTGAGGGAAATAAAAAAATCTTGCAATCCTTCAAAAAATATTTTTAAAGCTGGACCTTTACCATTTGCATCGAGCTGCAAAAGTCCAACTATTATTTATCCAAAAAATAAAAATATTAATAATTTTTTTAAAAAACTTGGCTTAGTAGTTAATCCTAAAAATGAGAAACAAAATGATCATTTCTGGGTTATGACTGCCACGATGGCAACTTATGCAAATTTTTTAGCTGAACTACATAAATATTTAGTTAAAAATAAAGTAGATAAAATTAATGCTGGAGAATATTTGTATGAATTTTCTGCAGGGCTAAATGAACTAATAAAGCATGAAAAATATAATTTTAAAAAAGTGGTCTCTGACTTGCAAACAAAGAAAGGGATTAACCAACAAATGCTAAATGCTTTAAGTAAAAAAAATCTTTACAAACAATTAAATTTGCAATTAAAAAAAATTTATAAAAGGATTAAAAAAGCAAACGATCAAGGATAAAGAATCTCTTTACTCCAGCTACCGCTATTGAATTTATATCTTAATCTTTGGTGTAATCTATCCTTTACATCTAACCAAAATTCAATTTCGACTGGACTTATTTCCCAACCAGACCAATAAGGAGGTCTTGGCACGTTGTTTTGATCTGGATATTTGGTCTCAAATTGTTTAATCCTTTTTTCAAACTCATCTCTAGAGGTCATAGTTGAAGATTGTTTAGATGCCCAAGCTCCTATTCTACTGCCGTACGATCTTGAATTATAATACTTGTCTGCAACCGTATCATCTACCAACTTAACACTTCCCTTAACTCTTATTTGTCTTAATAAAGATTTCCAATGAAAACACATAGATGCTTTTGGATTTGCTTTTAAATCTTTACCTTTTTTACCTTCTAAATTTGTGTAGAAAATGAAACCCGTTTTACTTATTCCTTTGAGAAGGACCATTCTAACATCTGGTTGTCCAGATGAGTCGGACGTCGCTACTGAAAAGGCATTTGGATCGTTTGGTTCTGATTTTTCTGCTTCTTTCATCCATGCATCGAATAAAATATAAGGATCATCCTCATTTAAAAAACATTCATGTAATCCAAGTTTTTGATTCATAATTAAGCCAAAATAACCTATATAATATATTTAATGTCATACAATACTTTTGGGAAAATGTTTAGATTTACAACATGGGGTGAATCTCATGGTCCTGCAATAGGATGTATAGTAGATGGATGCCCTCCAAATGTTGAAATAAAAGAAAGTGACATTCAGAAGGACTTAAATAGAAGGAAACCTGGACAGTCAAAATACACAACTCAACGGAAAGAGGATGATAAAGTACAGATCTTGTCAGGTGTATTTGAGGGTAAGTCTACAGGCACGCCTATCGCTTTAATCATTTATAACAAAGATCAAAAATCCAGAGATTACGAAACAATTAAAAATAAATTTAGACCTGGACATGCAGACTATACTTATTTTAAAAAATATGGAATTAGAGATTATAGGGGCGGTGGTCGCCAGTCTGCGAGGGAAACAGCGTCAAGAGTCGCTGCGGGTGCAATTGCTAAAAAAGTTTTATCAAAACTTCTTGGTAAAAAATTTAATATTATTGGCGGTGTAACACAAATAGGTCCTGTATTTTATAATCCAAAAAATTGGAGTGATAAAGAAATTAGAAGAAATCCATTCTTTTCGCCAGATAAAAAAGTGGTCCCAATTTATGAAAGATATTTATTAGATATTAGAAAAGCTGGAAGCTCGGCAGGCGCGATGATTGAATTGAGAGCTAAAGGTATTCCTTTAGGATTAGGCGCTCCTATCTACTCAAAACTTGATGCTGATATTGCGTCGGCTTTGATGAGTATAAATGCAGTAAAATCTGTAAATATTGGAGCAGGTAGTGATGTAGCAAGTTTAACAGGTGAATTAAACTCAGATGAAATGAGAATAAAAAAAGGGAAAACAAAATTTAAAACAAATAAAGCCGGAGGTATCTTGGGTGGAATATCATCTGGTCAGGATATTGTCTGCTCATTTGCAGTAAAACCAACGTCATCGATATTAAACTCAAGACAAACTATAGATAAAAAAGGAAAGAACACTAATATTTCTGTGCGTGGAAGACACGATCCATGTGTTGGTATAAGAGCAGTTCCTATTGGTGAAGCAATGTTAGCTTGTGTTTTATTAGATCATTATTTAATGAACAAAGCTCAATGTGGAAGTTAAGTGATACCTTTAAAAGATGACAATCCAACTAGTAGCAGGCCAATAATAACTTATTGTATTATCGGTATTTGTATTTTTGTATTTATTTTAGAGTTATCATCTCCAGGTTACAATACTGGAACCTTGTTCTATTCTTATGGGGTCATACCGGCAGTCCTTACAGGTAAAGTTTTGCTACCTCAAGAGGCGTATGCTGTGCCTGCATCTTTTACACTAATTACATCGATGTTTATGCATGGAGGTTTCATGCACTTAATTGGTAACATGCTTTACATGTGGATTTTTGCAGACAACATTGAAGATGAGTTGGGTCCTACTAAATTTTTAATTTTTTATATTTTATCTGGAATAGCTGCAGCATTAACTCAAGTTTATATGAATACCGATTCTTTTATACCAATGGTTGGAGCAAGTGGAGCTATTGGTGGGGTGCTTGGTGCATATATTGTAAATCATCCTAAAGCTAAAGTTTTGGTCTTAATACCTTTGGGCTTCTTTTCCCAAATAGTAAAAATACCAGCAATATATGTTTTAGGTTTCTGGTTTGTCCTGCAATTTGTAAGTTCTGCGCTCTCATCTTCAGAGGGTGGTGGAGTTGCTTATGGTGCGCATATTGGTGGCTTTATATTTGGCGTTATAGCAATTTTATTTTTCAATAGGAGAGTTAAACCCAGACCTATAAAAAAGGTACCAGAAAAAAAAGAAAGAAAAATTAAAAATCCTTGGGATACTAGGTAATTATTTTATAATTTTAATATTATCTTTATTAAATAAAACGTCCTGAATTTTATTACAAATATCATCGGCATTTAAACCTGCAGCAGCATACATAGACTCTGGAGTATCCTGATCAATAAATCGATCAGGTAATATCATATTTCTAAACTTTAAGCCTTTATCAAATAAACCTTTACTTGATAGTAAATAAGAAACGTGAGAACCAAAACCACCTATTGAACCCTCTTCAATAGTAATAAATACTTCGTGATTTCTTGCACAATCCAAAACTAATTTTTCATCAAGAGGTTTGGCAAATCTAGCATCAACTAATGTTGGATTAATACCTTTAGCTTTTAATTTATTTATAGCCAATTTACATTCCTCTAATCTTGCACCAAAATTTAAGATACATACTTTGTCACCTTCGCCTATTATCTTGCCTTTTCCGATTTCAACAGTATCGTCTAGGCTTGGCAATTCATAACCAAATCCATTACCCCTAGGATATCTAAAAGCACATGGTCGGTCATTTATATGTACGCTTGTATTAACCATTCTGACTAGTTCTGCTTCATTACTAGGTGCCATTACAATAAAATTGGGAAGTGTACTTAAGTAAGTAATGTCAAATGAGCCAGCATGAGTTGCTCCATCAGCACCAACCAAACCGGCCCTATCAATTGCAAATCTGACTGGTAATTTTTGTATTGCAACATCATGCACAACCTGATCGTAGGCTCTTTGCAAGAAAGTTGAATAAATTGCAGCATAAGGCTTGAAACCTTCGGTAGCCAGCCCAGCTGCGAATGTTACTGCATGTTGTTCTGCTATTCCTACATCAAAAGATCTTTTTGGGAATTTTTTGTTAAAAATATTTACACCAGTACCATCTGGCATAGCAGCAGTAATAGCAACAATTTTATCATCTAAATCTGCGTGCTTACTTAAAGTTTCGCCAAATACATTTTGATAGGACATAACATTTGAATTGCTTTTTTTCTGCTCCCCTGTTGCTGGATTAAATTTTTTAACACCATGATATTTATCAGCTGATTCTTCTGCAGGTTTATAGCCTTTACCTTTTTGTGTGATTGCATGAATTAAAAATGGCCCATTATGTTTTGAATTTTTAACATTTTCTAAAACTGGAATTAGATCCTCAAATTTATGTCCATTAATTGGACCAACATAAAAGAAACCCATTTCTTCAAATAACGTTCCGCCTGTTGCTAAACCCCTTAAGTATTCCTCAGCTTGTCCAATTGTTTTTTTTAATTTAAAAGGAAATTTATCAGCAAGTTTTTTAAACATTTCTCTAAATCCTATGTAACTTTTTCCGGATAATAATTTTGCAAGGTAAGAGCTCATTGCACCAACAGGCGGTGCGATGGACATATCATTATCATTTAATATAACAATCAATCGAGAGTCCATTGACCCTGCATTATTCATTGCTTCGTACGCCATACCCGCACTCATTGCTCCATCGCCGATTACTGAAATTATATTATTTGTTTTTCCTTCAATATCTCTTGCAACTGACATTCCAAGGCCAGCCGAGATAGATGTTGAACTATGCGCAGCTCCAAAAGGATCATAATTACTCTCAGATCTTTTTGTAAAACCAGATAAACCTCCACCCTGTCTTAAAGTTCTTATTCTATCTTTTCTTCCCGTTAAAATTTTATGCGGGTAGGCTTGATGTCCTACATCCCAAATTAATCTATCTTTTGGAGTATCAAACATATAATGCAGTGCTATTGTCAATTCAATAACTCCTAAACCTGCACCAAGGTGTCCACCAGTTTCAGAAACTGCACTTATAAGTTCTTTTCTTAGTTCATCCGCAAGTTGTGGTAATTGGCTTCTATCTAATAACCTCAGATCACTAGGAAAATTAATTTTATCTAAAAGTTTGCTCATTTAATGATCTCTTTTAAAAATATAATTTGCACACTCTACCAATGTCCACGCAGAATCTCCATAAGAAATAAGACTCTCTTTAATTAAAGACTGTATGTCTTGAGCTAATTTTTTTGTTTGATGTTCCCCAATAGCTGACATTATCGTAGCTTTGCCTTTAATTTCATCTTGCTTCGTTGGCTTTCCAATTTTATCTGAGTCGCCATGTCTATCTAAAAGATCATCTGAAATTTGAAATAACAACCCTAAATTTAAACCTACTTCTTTTAATTTTTCACGATCATCCTCTACTCCTGCTACAATGGCAGCTGACTCGCAACAAAATCCCATAAGCTCACCAGTTTTTTTTTGCTGCATATCAATAATTTCTTTTTTATTTTTTTGTTTTTTTTCAAATTTTAAATCTAAAAATTGTCCGCCCGCAATTCCTTTATGACCAGCGCACATTGATAAAGCGCTAATTAAATTCAATTTTCTTTCTTTATCTACATTAATTTCATCGCTTGATAAAATTTCGAAAGCTGTTGTAAGTAATGAATTACCAGCGAGTATTGCTGTCGACTCCCCAAATTTTTTGTGGGTACTTTCTTTTCCTCTTCTAAAATCATCATTATCCATTGAAGGAAGGTCGTCATGAATTAACGAATAACTATGAACACATTCAATAGCTCCTGCTATCGGAATATATTTGTACTCATCTATCTTATAAATATCAAAAGCACACTTAGTTAAATATGTTCTAATTTTTTTACCACCAGAAAAGAGACCGTATGACATTGCTTCAAATAAATCGTTATTTGTATTTTTCTTTGAAAAATATTTTTTCAAAAAATCATCAACTTTGTCGGCAGATAACTTAATTTTTTCTGTGACTGAATTCATCTAAGACTACTTTTTTCGGTCGAATGTTTTTTTCTTTACATTACCTTGTTTATCTATTGTTATCTCTTCGATCTTAGTGTTGGCCTCTTTTAATTTTTCCTCACAGTGTTTTTTCAATTTTATTCCTCTGGTGTATTGCTTAATCGACTCCTCAAGTTCAATTGATCCATTTTCTAAACTGGATACTATTGTCTCAAGCTCTTGCATAGCTTCCTCAAAAGTAAGTTTTTCTATATCTAAATTGTCGTTTGTGTCTTTCATTTCTAGATTTTTATTACATAACATAATAAATAATAAAAAAATGAATTACTATTCAAATATTTACAAGCCAACGGCAAAAAATCTAAATAAGTCTGTTAAACTTCTAAAAGAAGGTCAGCTAATTGGCATACCAACGGAAACTGTCTATGGCTTAGGCTCAATAGCCAATAGCGACAAGGCTGTTAAAAAAATATATAAGTTAAAAAAAAGACCTTCTAGAAATCCAATTATTGTGCATTTCAAGGATTTAAAATCAATTCAATCCGAGACGATGACTAATAAATATCTTAAAAAATTATATAAAAAATTTTCTCCAGGTCCAATTACATATGTTTTGAAATTAAAAAAAAATTCAAAGATTTCTAAATTACTTCTAAATAAAAACAAACATATCGCATGTAGAGTTCCTAAAAATAAGATATTTTTAAAAATTTTAAAAAAACTCAACAAACCAATTGCTGCTCCAAGCGCAAATATAAGTAATAGAGTTTCTCCAACGACAGCATTTCATGTTCATGATGAATTTAAGAATAAAATAAATGTAATTATCGACGGTGGTTCTTCAAATGTTGGCATAGAGTCTACCGTTATTGATTTAACCAAAAAACCTAAATTATTGAGAGAAGGTTTTATAACACAAAAAAAAATTAGCAACCTACTTCAAATTAAAGTAAAGAAATCAAATATCATAAATACATCACCAGGACAAAGTTTGCTTCACTACAGTCCGGGAATACCAGTTTATTTAAATCGAAAAATCCCAAAAAAAAACGGAGCATTATTAGTTTTTGGAAAAAGTCAAATTAAAAGTAATGATTTATTTTATTTAAGTAGAAAGAGAAGTTTGACTGAAGCTTCTAAAAAACTTTACCAATTGTTGAGAAAAATTAAAAAAAATGGATATAAAAATATATCTGTGACACCAATACCTAATAAAGATATTGGAGTTGCAATTAATGATAGGTTAAAAAGATCAGCAAAATGAAAAGTATTTTAGAGGTAACAAATCTTAAAAAAAAATTTGGTAATTTTACCGCTGTTAATGATGTTAATTTTTCCTTAAATGAAAAGAAAACAATCGGTCTGTTAGGTCCAAACGGGTGTGGGAAAACTACAACTATTGCTATGCTGCTAGGTTTAATTACTCCTACTTCTGGTTCAATTAAGATTGATAATGAAGATTTAAATCCAAGAGATCATCAATTTCTGTCAAAAATGAATTTTGCATCTCCCTATGTTGAATTGCCAAAAAAATTAACTGTAATGCAAAATTTAAAAGTTTACGCAATGATGTACGAGATTAGGGATCCATTAAGGAAGATTGAAGAACTGATTGAGAAGTTGAAACTTCAAAGCTTAATATTTAAAAAAACTGGAGAATTATCCTCAGGGCAAAGAAATAGAATTTCTTTAGCAAAATCTTTAATTAATGATCCACAAATTCTTTTACTTGACGAGCCTACTGCTAGCCTAGATCCTGACACTGGAGATTTTATCAGGACTTTTATTGAGGATTATCAAAAAAATAATCCAATATCTATTCTGTTAGCATCCCATAATATGAATGAAGTTAAGCGTCTTTGTGATCATATATTAATGATGAAAGAAGGTAGTATTATAGATCAAGGAACTGCAGATCAATTAATCTCTAAACATGGAAGAAATAATTTAGAAGAGGTTTTTCTAAAAATAGCGAGGGAAAAAAATGAAAATTAAAAGAATTTTATCCTTAATGTTAAGACACTTTTATTTAATTAAAGGATCATTTCCAAGAATATTTGACCTCATCTATTGGCCTACAGTTCAAATAATTCTTTGGGGATTTGTCTCAAAATTTTTTACAATGTACAGTAGTTATTTTGGTAATGCTGTAGGAGTCATATTAACAGCTGCAATACTTTACGATTTTTTATTTAGATCCAGTATCAGTTATAACATGCTTTTCCTTGAGGAAATATGGAGCAGAAATTTAATTAATCTTTTTGTATCACCATTAAGATCAAGTGAAGTAATTTGTGCTTTAACTTCAACAGCTCTTCTTAGGACTTTGTTGGGCTTGGTACCTGCCGTTTTCATTGCAATGCCGTTATTTAACATATCAATATTTGAACTAGGGTTTCCATTGTATTTGTTACTTTTATCGTTGTATATGTTCGGTATCACTTTAGGTTTATTGGTAACTGCAGGACTGATAAGATTTGGACCATCTTTTGAAAACGTAGCTTGGGCAAGTTTATTTTTTATTGCTCCTCTAGGGTGTATTTATTATCCCGTAGATATTTTGCCTGAATGGATTAAGCCATTAGCATTATCATTTCCTTTGGCTCATATATTTGAAGAAATGAGATCAATTCTAGTTAATAACACTGTAAATTATAAAAATATCTTAATAGCGCTTGGATTAAATATTTTTTATATCGGTTTAGGAATTGCAGTTTTTTATAAAGCTTTTAAAAGTGCGAAAAATAGAGGTACACTAGTAAATATAGGTGAATAATGGCGGGCCTATCAGGATTCGAACCCAAACTAAATGTTCCGAAGACACTTGTGCTATCCATTACACTATAGGCCCAAAAGTATTATACTTATTTAAATGATTACAAAACATAATTTTATTGTCAAAGAAAAAGATCACAAAAAGAGAGTTGATTTGATTGTGGTGTCTAATTATTCAAATTATAGCCGAAGTAAAATCAACAAGATAATTAAATCATCTTTATTAACAGTAAATAATAAAGTTATTAATGATCCATCAAAAAAATTAATCTGTGGAGATAAAGTAAATTTTGAAAATATTATTAAAGATACAAAAATAAAACCTTCCAAAATTCTGATTAATATTGTTCACGAAGATAATGACTTGATAATAGTTGATAAACCTGCAGGTATGGTTGTGCATCCAGGTGCAGGTAATTACACAAACACTCTAGTGAATGGGTTACTTTATTATTATAAAAATAACTTATCACAAATCAGCGGTTTGGATAGACCAGGTATAGTCCATAGAATAGACAAAGATACTAGTGGATTATTAGTTATAGCTAAAAATGACAACACTCACAAATTTTTGGCAAAGCAGTTCGAAAAACATACAATTGCAAGAAGCTATTTAGTATTTGTTTATGGTATTATTAAACCACTAAAAGGAAATATAAATACACTTATTGGAAGAAGTAAAATAAATAGACAAAAAATGACAGCTAATATCCAAAAAGGTAAAAACGCTATAACTAACTACGAAACGATTTCTATCTATCAAGGAAAAAGAATTCCAGATATTAGTTTGTTAAAATGTGTTCTAGAAACAGGCAGAACTCACCAAATCAGAGTTCATTTAAATTACAAAAAAAATTATATCATTGGTGATCAAACATATGGTAAGAAAATTAAAAAATTCAATGAAGTAGATAAATCTCTAGTAAATTATTTGAAAGAATTTAAAAGACAAGCTTTGCATGCAAACACCCTTGGATTTATTCATCCAAAAAATAATAAATTTGTGAGTTTCACTTCTAAACTGCCTAAAGATTTATTAAAATTACAAAAAATGCTTGAAAAACTGAGAAATTAGCCACTTGTTATTTATTAATTAGAAATTAAATATTTATTATGTCAAAAAGATTAACAAAATCTAATTTACCAATTTTAACTCCTGATGGGAGTTTTGAAGCATATTTATTAAAAATTAGAAAATTTCCGATGCTCGATGCAGCAGAGGAATATATTTTGGCAAAAAACTGGAGGGAAAAAGGTGACAAGGATTCTGCTCATAAATTAGTTACAAGTCATTTAAGGTTAGTTGCTAAAGTTGCGATGGGCTATCGTGGTTACGGTTTACCAGTAAATGAATTAGTATCTGAAGGGAATATTGGACTGATGCAAGCAGTTAAAAAATTTGATCCAGAAAAGGGGTTTAGACTGGCAACATATGCGATGTGGTGGATCAAAGCATCGATACAAGAATACATTTTAAGATCTTGGAGTTTAGTAAAAATAGGTACAACAGCTGCGCAAAAAAAATTATTTTTTAATTTAAGAAAAATAAAATCCCAAATAGTTAAAGCTGATCAATCCGACTTGCTTCCTGAACAAATTACAGAAATTGCAGATAGACTTGATGTTAAAGAAGACGAAGTAATAAGTATGGAACAAAGATTAGCTGGCCATGAAAAATCCTTAAATGCTCCAATTAAGTCCGACAGTGACGAAGGAGAGTGGCAAGACTGGGTAGTCGATGAAAATGCTGACCAAGAATTGCAAATTTCTCATAAACAGGAGTTGGATAAAAGACAAACATTGTTAAATAAAGCATTGAATATTTTAGAAGACAGGGAAAAGTCTATCTTATTTGATAGAAGGCTTGTTGATGAACCTAAAACTTTAGAAGAGTTAAGTATTAAACACAAGGTTAGCAGAGAAAGAATAAGGCAAATAGAAAATAGAGCCTTTGAAAAAATACAAAAAGAAATGTTAGATATGGCAAAAAAAGAGAAATTAATTACGGCTAACTAATGGATAAGTTATTAAAAAATAAAAAATTAATTTTAATTATAATTGGTATATTTTTAATAGAACTTTCAGGTCATGGTATATTTGCTACAGTTTTAAGATTGTTTAGCAGCTAAAAAGTATTTATTAAATATTCCAATGACCCGAGCGCTTTTCAGCATTATCAAAAGGGTTCTCAATTAATATGGTATCATCTCTTTCTGGACTAGTTGAAATACTACAAATTTTTGCACCAATAAAATCCTCAAGTTCAGTCACGTATACTTTTGCTTTGTCTGGTAGTGAGTCAAAATTTCTAATTCCCTTTGTAGAAGATTTCCAACCTTCATAATTTTTATAAATAGGCTTAACTTTTAATTGATCTTCGACAGCTGCAGGAAGATAATCAATGTTCTCACCCTCTAATTCATACCCAATACAAACTTTGATTTCGTCAAGTTCATCAAGAACATCCAGTTTGGTCAAAGCTATACCATTAATACCTGACATCTTGATTGTTTGTCTTACTAATACACCGTCAAACCATCCACATCTTCTCTCTCGACTAGTTACTGTTCCAAACTCCTTACCTCTTGTTCCCAGCATCTTACCAATTTTATCTGTAAGCTCTGTTGGAAACGGTCCTTGTCCTACTCTAGTTGTATAAGCTTTAGTAATACCCAGTACATAGTTAATAGTATCTGGACCACAGCCGCTTCCAATAGCAGCTGCGCCTGCAACCGTATTCGATGAAGTTACGTATGGATATGTACCATGATCAACATCTAATAAAATTCCTTGAGCACCCTCAAATAATATTTTTGCTTTCTTATCTTTATACTCTGCAATTTTTTTCCATACAGGTCTTGCAAATCTTAAAATTTTTGGTGCAATTTCTAATAATTGTTTTTTTAATTCAGTTTTTTTATAAATCTTTTTTCCTAAACCTTTTCTAATAGCATTATGGTGTTGTAATACATTTTCTAACCTACTATCTAAATTAGTTTCAGATCTTAGATCCATTACTCTAATAGATCTTCTTCCGGCTTTGTCTTCGTATGCAGGTCCAATTCCCCTTCTTGTAGTTCCAATTTTGCCTTTACCAGCAGCATCTTCTCTAATTTCATCCATCTCTTTATGAAAAGGCATTATTAATGTTGCTGCTTCTGATAAAATTAAATTACTTTCATCAACTCTCACTCCTTGTTTGCCTATTTGTTTTATCTCATCTAGCAGGGCCCAAGGATCCACGACTACACCGTTTCCTATTATCGAGACTTTGTTAGGCCTAACAATTCCTGAAGGTAATAATTTAAGTTTATAAGTTTTGCTATCAATTACCAATGTGTGACCAGCATTATGTCCTCCTTGAAATCTT
The DNA here is from genome assembly GCA_003280495.1 of Pelagibacteraceae bacterium AG-359-E06. GTDB lineage: Bacteria > Pseudomonadota > Alphaproteobacteria > Pelagibacterales > Pelagibacteraceae. The sequence continues at coordinate 44,854 of QCET01000003.1, read as the reverse complement.
ACTACAACATCTGCTTGATCAGATAACCAGTCGACAATTTTTCCTTTTCCTTCATCACCCCATTGCGATCCAACGACAACAATATTTTTCATTATTTAAATTTACTTTCCAATGTGAATGAGTTTAAGTGATTAACAGGTCCATGACCTTTGCCATAGTTTATACTGGTTTTTAATGATTGATTAACATATTTAATTGCTAGCTCACATGATTTATTAATGGGTTTTCCACAAGATAAAAAAGTTGCAACTGCGCTTGACAAAGTACAACCTGTGCCATGAGTATTGTTTGTATTGATTTTTTTGTTCGAAAAAACCTTATATTCTTTGTTATTAAAATATAAATCTCTTAAAATTTTTGAATTAAGATGACCACCTTTTAAAAGTATATTTTTTGCTCCTAAATTTAAAAGTCTTGTTGATGCCAATATCATATCTTCGATATTATTAATTTTAATATTTGCAAGGACCTCGGCTTCTGGAATGTTTGGTGTAATTATCAAAGATTTTTTTATAATTTTTTTTAAATCTTTTATTGCAGATTTACTAATTAATCTTGCGCCACCTTTTGCTATCATAACTGGATCTAGAACCACTTTTCTTATTTTTATTTTAGATAGACATTTCTCAACAATATTAATGACCTCAGATGAGTGTAACATGCCAATTTTAATTGCATCTGGTTTTATGTCGTTACAAGTTACCATAATTTGTTTCTCCAGACTTTTTAAAGGTATGCTATGAATATCATAAACACCCTTTGTATTTTGAGCAGTTATAGCAGTAATTGCAGTCATGGCATAAGATCCAAGTGCTGTTACAGTTTTTATATCTGCTTGTATACCCGCTCCTCCTGATGAATCTGAGCCAGCTATAATTAATATTTTTGATTTGGGTTTCAAACTACTTGATCGCCTTTGTTAACAATCTTAAACATTTTTGCATTAGATTTTTATCGAGAGTTTCTACCATGATTCTAACTTTTGGTTCTGTGCCTGAAGGTCTTACTAAAACTCTACCTTTATTTTTAATCATTCTATTTGCATTTGTAATAGCTTTTTTCACGCTGTTCTTATTAATCACGCTTTTATCTTTTACAGCAATGTTAACAAGTTTTTGAGGGATTGGTTTAAATACTCTTAAAACTTTACTGGCTTTATAACCTTTTCGTAAAGAGAATAAGACCTCGAGAGCAACTAACAATCCGTCCCCAGTTGTAGCAAATTTACCAAGTATAATATGACCTGACTGTTCTCCACCTAAATTAAATTTATTTTTGTGCATCGTTTCCTTAACATACCGATCCCCAACATTTGATCTTAAAAACTTAATGTTTTCTGTTTTAAAAAAATTATTTAATCCATAGTTTGACATCAATGTTCCAATTACGCCGCCTTTTAAAATTTTTTTTCTTTTCCATCGCTGTCCTAACATTGCAATTATTTGATCTCCATCTATCATTTTTCCATCTTCATCACACATGATGACTCTGTCTCCATCACCATCTAATGATATACCAATATTAGCTTTATATTTTTTTACCGCCGATTGAATTTTTGCTGGGTGAGTTGATCCGCAATTTAAGTTAATATTTAGTCCATTTGGTTTTGCACCCATAACAAACACTTTGGCACCTAGCGATTTAAAGAGTTTTGGACCCGCTTTGTACCCAGCTCCGTTCGCGCAATCTAAAACAATTTTCATGCCTTTTAATGAGAAATTTTTAGGAAAATTGCTTTTTAGAATTTTTAGATATTGTTCATTTCCATCCTCTAGTCTTTTTACACGCCCTAATTCCGTAGGTTTTGTTAAGTGTATCGACGTCTTAGAGTCAATAATTTTTTCAATTTTTTTTTCGATACTATCTGATAATTTCATCCCGTCAGGTCCAAATAATTTAAGTCCATTATCATAAAACGGGTTATGAGATGCAGTGATCATAATACCTAAATTAGCTTTCATTTTTTTTGTAAGCATTGCAAGTCCGTTAGTAGGAAGCGGTCCAAAAGTAATTACTTGCATACCGGCAGAGGCAAGACCAGATACAATTGCTGGCTCCAATGTATAACCCGATAATCTTGTATCTTTTGCAATGATTGCAAGTTGTTTAATTTTTTTTTGATTTTTAAAATATGTACCTGCTGCTAAACCAAATTTAAAAAATTTTTCTCCATCTATATTACCAACATTAACAGTGCCTCTAATTCCATCGGTGCCAAAATATTTTTTTGTCATATATTAATTAAAGATTTATTAATGCTTAAAGCTTCTTTTGTTGCAGCTATATCATGAACTCGAAAAAATTGTACACCTTGATTGGCTCCTGTTAGTACAGACGCTATAGTTCCACCAATTCTATCTTTTGTTACTTTTGTTTTCATAACTTTTGCGATAAAACTCTTTCTAGATGAACCCAGCATAATCGGGCATCCTAGTGCATGAAATATTCCAATATTACTCATTAATTTTAAATTATGGTTTAAATTTTTTCCAAAGCCAATGCCTGGATCTATTATAATTTTGTCTTTTTTAAGACCTAGTTGTACTAGTAGATTTATTTTATTTTCTAAAAAATCATAAATATCTAATACAACATTTTTATATTTTGGACTTTTTTGCATAGTTTGTGGTGTACCTTTCGAGTGATTTAAAATTATATTAGGTTTAAATTTTAGGATAACGTTTATTGAATTTTTATCAAATTCAAGTGCAGAGACATCATTAATTATCTTTGCTCCATTCTTAATTGAGTCAATCATAATCTCTGCCTTCCTTGTATCAGCAGAGACTTTAAATTTTTTTAGATTCTTTATAACGTTTAAAATTCTTTTCTTTTCCTCTTCAATCGATACAAACTCGGCTCCGGGCCTTGTTGACTCTCCGCCTATATCGATAATATCCGCACCATCATTTAACAATTTTTGTGCATGCTTAATTGCTGAATTTTGTTTATAGTATTTCCCGCCATCCGAAAAACTATCAGGAGTTATGTTTAATATACCGCATAATTTTGGCTTATTTAAACTTAATCCAAGATACGATTTTCTTTTTGTAGCTAGGTTACTAATTAATTTTTTGAAATTATTACTCTTTAAATTTTTAAATTTATTTAGGTTACTTATTTTAATTGTTTGTTTTTTGATTTTTTTGCCTCTTAAAATTACCTCAACTGCTGAAAATGAAATATCTTCCCTTCCACATAATTTTTTTGCTATTTTTGATTTAACTAGATGTTTAGCGTCAGAGCCGTAAGCAAATTCCAACGGTCTCACGTAGACTTTGACCATTTGAAGTTTAGTTTTGTAATTTAGGCTTTAATCCAATAGATCCTAACGCGCTTTCTTGTTTAGGACTTTTGTCATTATCTATTTTTTGATTTCTACTTGGATAGATATCTCTTAAAATTAAATCTCTAATCTCGTCACCTGAAAGTGTTTCGTACTCTAATAAAGCTTTAGCAAGCTTATGCAAATCATTAGCTTTATTATTTAAAATATCTTTTGCAGTATTATAACCTTTTTCAACAATTTTTTTTACTTCAGAGTCAATTTTCTTAGCTGTTTCTTCTGAAACGTTTTGTTGTCTTGCAACCGACCTTCCAAGAAATACTTCTTCCTCGTTTTCCTGGTAAGCTAAGAAACCCAGTTCATCACTCATTCCAAACCTGGTGACCATGTTCTTAGCCATTTTTGTAACCATCTCAATATCCGAAGATGCACCTGATGTTATCTTGTCATATCCAAAAATCATCTCCTCAGCTATTCTTCCTCCGCTTCCAACAGCAATATCTGCAAACATCTTCTCTCTAGTGATTGAAAGTTGATCTCTTTCTGGCAATCTCATTACCATACCAAGAGCTCTTCCTCTTGGGATTATTGTTGCCTTATGAATTGGATCCGATGCTGGCTGATTTAAAGATACAATAGCATGTCCACTTTCATGATATGCTGTAAGTTTTCTCTCGTCTTCTGTCATAACCATAGATCTTCTCTCTGCTCCCATCATAACTTTATCTTTAGCCTCTTCTAAGTCTACCATAGTTACAATTCGTTTATTTTTTCTCGCTGCGAGAAGTGCGGCCTCATTAACTATATTAGCTAAGTCTGCACCAGAAAATCCTGGAGTACCTCTTGCAACTGTTCTAGGATTTACATCTGGACCGTATGATATTTTTTTTAAGTGAACTTTAAGAATTGCTTCTCTTCCAATAATATCTGGATTTGGAACCACTACTTGTCTATCGAATCTACCAGGTCTTAATAAAGCAGGATCTAATACATCTGGTCTGTTAGTTGCTGCAATTAAAATTACTCCTTCATTAGTTTCAAAACCATCCATTTCTACAAGTAGTTGGTTAAGAGTTTGTTCTCTCTCGTCATTACCACCACCGAGCCCGGCACCTCTACTTCTACCAACGGCATCAATCTCATCAATAAAAATAATACATGGAGCGTTTTTTTTACCTTGTTCAAACATGTCCCTTACTCTTGACGCACCAACACCCACGAACATTTCAACGAAGTCTGAACCTGATATAGTAAAGAAAGGAACATTTGCTTCTCCTGCAACTGCTCTTGCAATTAATGTTTTACCTGTACCTGGGGGGCCAACTAATAATGCGCCTTTTGGAATTTTGCCACCTAATTTTTGGTACCTTCTAGGATCTTTTAAAAATTCTACAACTTCTTCTAATTCTTCTTTAGCTTCTTCAACACCAGCAACATCTCTAAATGTTACTCTTCCTTGTGCTTCAGTTAACAGTTTTGCTTTTGACTTTCCAAAGCCCATTGCACCACCTTTTCCTCCCTGCATCTGGCGCATAAAAAATATCCAAACCCCAATTAACAACAACATCGGGAACCATGACAATAAGATTCCTAAAAAGGACGGCATTTTATCTTCAGAAGGACCTGCAGATATTGCAACGCCTTTTTCTGTTAATCTTTCGACTAAGTTTGGATAATTTGGTGAATAAGTTTTAAATTTTGCTCCATTTGAAAAGTTTCCCTCAATTTGATTTCCTTTAATATCGACTGAAGTAATATTTCCTTTTTCAACTTCTGTTATGAATGTTGAAAAGGGTAAATCTTTTGTTGCAGTTGATCTATCTGGATTTTGAAATAAGTTAAAAAGTCCTAGGACTAACAGGACTATTATTCCCCACATCATCAAATTTTTCATATTCATATCCTATAATAAATAAGTATTTATTTACAATCTACAAGCACCTAATTGGCACATTTAGACCCTGTTTTCTCTGAAAACAATGACATTTTTATGTCCATTAGCGAAAATATAACCGCCCAATGTCATTTTTGAAATTCTTTTTCCATTACAAAGATTAATTAACCGATTTATGCTTTTGGAGCGTGGGGGAAAATCTTTCTTAGATAATTTCAAAAATAGGTTTGAAAGAACTCTAAATTTAATTTCATATGGCTCATTAGTAAATAATTTTTTATTAATAGTCATTTTCCTTTTATTTTTAAGTAAATATTTTTTCTCTGCAACCCTAGTAAAGTGCTCGATTGCTGATTTAGCTGAAGCCAAGTTGGCAAGAGTTGAGTTTATTCTATCCTGATTTAAACCTTCCTTCTCTAGTTGATTTTTTAGCTTTCTAATTCTTGATCTTAAATACAAGTCTTTGCTATTAGAAGGATCCTTAAGAATAAAATTAAAATTCTTTGATGCAATTTTTGATAAATCTTTTTTTTTAAAGTCTAGTAAAGGTCTAATAAATTCAATAGATTTATATTTTTTAATAACTTCGATTGGCGCTAAACCAAATAATCCGCTTCCTCTGCTTAATCTAATATAAAAATTTTCAATTACATCATCATTTTGATGACCTATTAATAAATACTTAATTTTATTCTTTTTACAGAAATTTATCATTAACTCATATCTTATTTGCCTTGCTGTAGCGTGAAGATTTGATTTAATTTTTCTTTTAATTTTTAGAATTTTAGTTTTAATTTGGAATTTTTTTAGTTCATTTGAAACTGTTGTTATCTCCTTAAAACTATTTTTTCGTAAATTGTGGTCAATTAATAGTGCAATTAACTTAATCTTATATTTTACAGAAAAAACTTTTGATAAAACCGACAAGGCCAAGCTATCTGGACCACCAGATACAGCCAAGGCTAATTTTTTTTTTATTTTAGCTATTTTAGATAATTTTTTTTCAAATTTATTATATAAATGAAATTCTCTCGCAGATAATTTAACCAGTTTTTTGGCACTTAAATTTCTTTTTTTCATACTTTGCTTTTTGGATTACAGATTTGCTAGCATTAGGGTACTGTTGTTGAATTCCATTTAACATTGTGCAACCTTGATCTTTTTCACCTAATTCTGAAAGAGTAATTCCTAGCTTAAGTAAATTTTGTGGACCTTTTGAGCTTTTAGGATATTTTTGATATCCATCTAAATATGCTGCAGCAGCATCATGATATAATTGTCTAATATAAAAAGTTTCTGCATACCAATACTGTGCACTACCTGCTAATTTATGTTTAGGATTTTTTTCTACAAATTCTTTAAGTGCTAATTCTGCTTTTTCATAGTCGCCGACTTTAATAAAACTAGTCGCAAATCCATATTGTTTTTCTGGAGTACCTTTTGGTAATAAATTAGTAGACTTTACTTTTTCAGTTTGAACAACTCCAGCTGGACTTACAGATTTCGTTTTTTGGTCACTCTTCATAACAACAGTTCCTAAGCTTGATGGCTTGTCAGTACCTGGGAGCCTTTTTTTCTTATCTTTGTTTTTCTTAGCAATTTTTTTTGGATCTCCTGACTCTAAGTCAGAAAGTCTTAGTTCATTATCTGCTTGAATTTTTTCTAATCGCTCAGTTAATTGATCCATTTTAAAAAGAGTATCCTCATTTGAGGCTGTTAATTTTTGGATTTGTTCTTCTAGTTCTGTAATTTTAACTAATTGCCTTGTTAAAGCACCTTCAAGTGATCCTGACGTTCCAGATGATCCTTTTCCTTTGAAGCTTTGGCTATAAACTGCCTTTTCTAAAACTTTTATGTCTTTTTTAATTTGTTTTAATTCATCCAAAACTTTATTCAATTTTTCATCAGCGAAAGCATTAGTAGTTACTACGGTGATTAGAATATAAAAAAATAATTTTTTCATTAAATTTAGTATATTTTAAATGTTGGCAAAAAAAAGACCCTGTTTTAAACAGGGTCTTTTTTTAAAAAATAATTATAATTATTTAGATTTAACAGTTACTGATCGTCTATTTTGAGACCAAGCTAATCTAGAAGACTCTGGATTTACAGGTCTCTCTTTACCGTAGCTTATGACAGTAATTTTGCTGCTAGCTACTCCTTGGCTCATTAAATAATCTTTAACTGCGTTAGCTCTTCTTTCACCTAATGCAAGGTTATACTCTCTAGTACCCCTTTCATCAGCATGACCTTCTACAACAACACTGATGCCGCTGCTCTTAATGTATGCAGCTTGCTTATTCAATGTACCTTTAGCACCTGAGTGTAAGCTAGATCTGTTAGTTGCGAAAAAAACTCTATCTGGAACACCAGAAGCTAGAAACTTAACAGTATCCGAACCAGTGTAATAATCTTTTCCAGGTTTTCTAGAACTTGTTGCACAAGCTGTTAGAAGGAAACCTAAAAAAACTACTAGGATTAGATTTTTTATATTTTTTAAAGACATCTTTAACCTCATTTACGATTTTCCTCACTTCTACATAATTGCGGTCTTTTATCAAGAGAAAATATACACAATTATTAATTAAATTTTTATGAATTTAGCTTTATTTTGATAGTAAACTAGACCATGAAGGGTCAGAGGCATCAGATGGAGTTTTAAGCTTCACCTCATTGTAACCTGTAATATCAATTGACCATAATTTGGAGCTTGCTCCAACACCCTTTTTTCTAGCTGCAGTTTCACGATAAAATATTAATACTCTGCCATTTGGAGACCATGAAGGTGCTTCTTGATAGAAGTTTTCTGTTAATAATCTCTCACCAGAGCCGTCGGTTCTCATAACACCAATATAGAACTTACCTTTAAAAATTTTTGTGAATGCTATTAAGTCTCCACGAGGTGACCAAACAGGTGTTCCATACAATCCTTTTCCTCGAGAAATTCTTTTAACTTTTCTTCCATCGCTCCTCATTACATAAAGCTGTTGGAAGCCACTTCTGTCAGAATTAAATACAACAAATCTTCCATCAGGTGAATAAGAAGGTGAAGTATCAATAGAAGGGTGGGATGTTAATTGTTCAACTACCCTGCTTTTTAAATCCATAGTGTAAATATCTGAATTACCATCTTTTGCAAAACTCATTATTACTTTATTACCATTAGGTGAAAAACGAGGAGCGAATGTCATACCAGGAAAATCGCCTACAATTTCCTGAACACCAGTTTCAATATTTAATAAATATACTCTTGGTAAATTTTTGAAGTAAGACATGTAAGTTACAAGTTGAGAATTTGGATTAAATCTTGGGGTAAGAACTAATTCGTTACCTAAAGTTAGAAATTTATTGTTTGCTCCATCTTGGTCCATAATGGCAAGTTTTTTTATTCTTCTGTCCTTTGGTCCGCTCTCAGCAACATAAATAATTCTTGTATCAAAGTATCCCTCCTCACCCGTCATTCGTTGATAAATTTTATCAGAAATTATATGACCAATTCTTCTCCAAGATTTAGGCGTCGCAAATAAAGCCAAACCTTCAATTTCTTTTGCGGAAACTACATCCCACAATCTAAACTCAACTCTAAGTCTACCCTTTTCATCAATTTTTATTTTTCCTGAAATCATTATTTGCGCTTTGATTAAAGACCAATCTTCAAAACGAGGTTTAAGATGCGATAATTTCGGTTTTTGAATATGAGATTTTTTATCTAGAATATAGAATAATCCCGATCTCTTTAAATTATTTTTAATAACTTTTGGTAAGTTGCTTTCAAGATTAAGTTTTTTAATACCTTCAGAAAATTTCTCAGGATTATCAATATAAAAGTCTGACACTGCTGCTGGCAAAGGTTCTAAATTACCTCTAGTAATATCAATTTTAACCGCTGCATTAAGGTTTGTATTTAAAAATACAATTAGTAATATAAAAAATATTTTTTTCATTTTATCCTTTTAACATTTCTTTTGCGTCAAAATTAAGTTGTAAATCTTTCCACTTATTATATCCAGTTGTTGGCATTTTTAAGGGATCACATAGTTTAACTGCACGTAATGCACTTTCAGCCAATACCCTATAAAAGCCCTGACCTGGCTTGTTCATCCTTGCATGATCTAAAATCTCAGAACTCATAATCGACCCATCCGGTTTTAACTGTAGTTTAATTCTTACAGTTAAATCCTCATCATATGGAAGACCCAAAGGGATATTCCAACATTTAAAGATTTGAGCTTTAATAGCATCTTCTTGGGTAATAGTTAATCCCTTATCTAAACTTACTGTATTATCTTGAGATTGGGTAATATCTAAACTTTTCTTAGCTTGAATATCAGCTTGCTCTTCTTTAGATTTATCAATTAAAGCTGCTATTTTATTAGGATCAAATAACTCTTTTTTTTCAAATTCTGAAGACTGCCTAATTTTTTCCTTAACTTCCTCTGGATTTTGTTTTTTCTTTTTTTCTTCAACCTGTTTTTTTATATTATCTGGTAAAGGAACAGCATCTAATTTTTCTTTAGGTATTATTTTGGGTGGCGCTTGTTTTGTAACAAGCCTTTCTTTCTCTTTTTCCTTAATTTTTTCAATAATCTCCTTTGCTTTTGGTGCAAAAGGTAATTGGGTTTTGTCAGAAATTTGTATCAAATCTATAGCTATAATTGGAGGCACATCTATTGGTTTTTTGACCACGAATGGCATTGTAATCATAGTAAATAGAATAATAAAAAAATGAAATAAAAGTGATAGCGAAAAACTTTTATACATAAATTATCTTTTGGTTTGAGATATTAGTGCAACTTTTGTAAATCCCGATCCCGCTAGATTACCCATAACTTCCATAACTCTACCGTAATTAATGTTTTTGTCTCCTCTTACATAAATTCTAGTGTCCGTTCTGTTTTTAGAAATTGCAAGTAATTTTGCAACAAGCTCGTTAAATGCAACTTTAGTATCTTGTACAAAAACCTCTCCCTTTGAATTAATTGAAACCGTTAAAGGCTCTCTATCGTCTGGCAAAGAATCTGCTTCGCTTTCTGGTAAATTTACTGGGACTCCTACTGTTAACATTGGTGCAGTAACCATGAAAACAATCAGGAGAACTAGCATTACATCAACAAAGGGAGTGACATTTATCTCACTCATTACATTTCTAGAGCGTCTTTCAGATTTTTGTAAATTTATCGCCATTATTAAATTATTGTTAGGAAGCTACGTGAGAAGTTTTCTAATTTTTGAGTATAAAGTCTTGAGCTATTAGAGTATCGATTGTACGCAACAACTGCAGGGATTGCTGCTAATAGGCCTAAAGCAGTTGCAAATAAAGCTTCAGCAATTCCAGGTGCAACAATTGCTAAACTAGTATTTCTCGAGATTGCAATTGATTGAAAAGAATTCATTATACCCCACACGGTTCCAAATAATCCTACAAAGGGTGCAACCGAACCTATGGTAGCAAGTATTGTTAAATTTTTTTCATAACCTTCTATTTCTTTATCGATAGCCACATCCATCATTCGTTTTACGATTTCATTAGACTCCTTGGCGCTTCTATTTTTATGTTCATTTAATGAATCCATGCCTACTCTGAAAACTCTCGTCATTGGATCTTCATCTTTCTCGGTAGTTTTTTTATAAATTTCTTGTGCAGATTTAGAATCCCAAAATTTTTTTTCAAAGTTATTACTAGTTAAATTTATTTTTTTAAAAATCTTATGTTTCTCAAATATTAATGCCCAAGAGTATATTGAAGAGACTATTAAAATTATAATCACAGATTTAACAATTAAATCCGCTCTCATAAATAATGTTATTATTGAAAAATCTGTTGTAGCTATAGCAGCTGCGCCTGTAGTAACTTGATCCATTAAACCTCCCTAAAATCAAATAATGTCATTTATTTGGCAATCTATTACCCTAATTTTCTAGGAAATACTATTTTTAAACTTATTGTATAGTTCATCAGGCATTTTTTTTGGTAAACCATTGTTATCGATGGTCACAAGGTCTATTTTTCCATCAACTAAAACGTCTTCTTTTCTTAATATTTTTTGCTCCATGGTGATTCTGACTGGCGATATTTTTATTATTTTTGTAGAGACGTTTAGATTATCCTCAAACTTGGCAGGTTTTTTAAACTCGACATTGCATGATTTCACTACAATTCTAATTTCATATTTTGATAATATATCTTTATGATTTAAACCACATGAATAAATTAACTCTGTTCTAGCTCTTTCAAAATATTTTAAATAATTCGCATAATATACGATACCTTCGGCATCCGTATCTTCGTAATACACTTTTAAACTAAAGTTAGCCATGATAACCTCCATTATTAAAGTGGTCTAAAAAATACTTTCCTATTAAAATTGCATCTGCTTTATTCGCATCTTTTTTCCTTGAGATTTCATTAGAAAATTTTGGGAATAACTCTATCGCTTTTGTCCTGCTTGCGTCTTTTTCAGATCCAATTAAATTAAAATGTTTCTTCCATTTAGCTGGGCTAACAAAATATATAGGTATCTCAAGAGTAGAGAATATACCTTTAATCACTCCAAACGATTGACCAAAATTAAACATGCTAGTTACGCCTTGACCTGGCATCGCACTAACTCTCTCGATAATGACGCTAATTTCCTCCTTTTGGTCCTCAATTGTTTGTTTTACAATTTTCGACAGTTGAGCGGCATTAATTTGTTTCTTATTTTTTTTTCCATCCGTCATAGTTGGTACATCAAATATTTTGCACAGTTTTCTATCTACATAGATACTACAAGCACCATTTACCCCGGGATCTATAGCAAAAAGTATCAAGTTAAATTTCCATCATTAATTTTTTATCTATTTTCGCGTTAGAATATACGTTTTGAACATCGTCATCGTCTTCAAGTTGATTATTAAAATTGTCTACAATTGTAAATGTTTCTTTATTTTCAATGTTAACATAATTTTTAGCTTTCCAAATTAAGTCGGAAAATTCTAATTCTTTAATTTTGCTCTCAACCACTTCACGTACTTTGTTATAATTTTCAATCGTTGTAGTAATTTCGTAACAATCTTCTATATTTTCAATATTTTCTGCTCCTGAGTCAGCTATTAAATTAAATATTTCTTCTTCTGAACAATGAGTTTTTTTAACTTTGATCAAACCACATCTCTCGAATTGATAAGAAACTGAACCTTCCGATCCTAATGATCCAGAGTTTTTTTCAAAAATCGACCTCACATTTGAAACCGTCCTATTTTTATTATCTGTAAGAGCTTCAACAATAAATGCCACTCCTTCTGGACCAAAGCCCTCATACTGAACTTTGTCAAACGATTGTCCATCTTGAGCCTGTGACTTTTTAATTGCTCTTTCAATATTATCTTTGGGCATGTTTGCACTTCTTGCTGCTTGCACAGCTGATCTAAGTCTAGGATTCATTGAAGGATCCGGCAAACCCATTTTTGCAGAAACGGTTATTTCCCTACTTAACTTAGAAAACAATTTTGATCTTATTTTGTCTGCTTTTCCTTTTTTGTGTTTAATACCTGCCCAATGTGAATGTCCAGCCATAACTAACTTTTGTATTTTAAGTTCCCACCAGTTAATATTGGATAAATATTTTTTGCAAGTCCAGTATCATTATTACCTTCAACGATTATTCCAGAAATAGTTGGTACTTCCATAGCTGGAACTAAACGATCTGTTTTTTTTTTAAAGAATCTTAAGATAGCGTTTTCTTTTTTCATTCCAATTACAGAGTTATAATCGCCACACATTCCTGCATCAGTTTGAAAAGCTGTACCCTTATCCAAAATTCTATAATCTAAAGTCGGTGTATGTGTATGAGTCCCGACGACAAGAGTGGCCTTACCGTCCAATAAATGACCCATTGCTTGTTTCTCACTTGTTAACTCTGCGTGAAAATCAATTAATAGAAAGTCTACATGTGTTTTAAGTTTAATTTCAGAGATCTTTTTTTCTATTATTTCAAAAACGTTATTACATTTTTTCATATGAATATTTCCCATAATGTTCATAACTCCAACTTTTACATTTTTTTTGTTGTATATTTCAAAACCACTGCCAGGAGTTCCATCTTCAAAGTTGAATGGCCTCAAAAGCCTTTTTTCATTAATTATATAATTAAGAATTTCTTTTTGATCCCAAATATGGTTTCCCGATGTAATTACATCAACTCCACACTTAAACAATTCATCACATATGGATGGGGTAATACCATAACCACCTGCAGAATTTTCTCCGTTGGCAATAACAAAATCAATTTTGTGATCTGATATAATTTTTGGTAACTTTTCAATTACTGCAATTCTTCCTGCTCTACCAACAATATCTCCCAAAAATAAAAAATTCATTATTAAAGTAATTCTCCTTCAGTTAATACATAATCTAATTTTTTATCATATTTATTAGTCGGTACACATTTGGTTTTTTGAAAACTAAAACCTAAACCAATTGACAAAATATTTTTTTTTTTAGACTCATAAAGATATTTGTCATAATAGCCACCACCATAACCAAGCCTGTTTTTATTTTTGTCAAATGCAAGTAGTGGAACAATCAATATATCAGGCTCTAAACTAATATTATTAGAATGAGGTTCTGGAATTCCAAATTTACCTAAACATAATGGCTGTGTTCTATCCCATTTTCTAAATATCATTTTACCATTATTTTTTTTTAGACTTGGTAGCATTATATTACAATTAAGATATGTATTAGCTATTACTGAAAATATATTTATCTCACATTTAATAGGATAATAAATACCAAATCTTTTTTTATTTTTTTTTTTTATAATCTTTCCGATGTTCGAAAGCATAAAATCAATTTGTTTTTTGTTAAGATCAAAATAATTTTTTTTTCTTAAAGAAAAATATTTTTCGCGTAGTAGGGATTTCATCAATTAAGAAGCTTTTGTTATAAAAGCATTAATTGAGTCATTTACTTTATTGATAATTTTTGTGTAATTTTTTTCATTATTTTCAATTGAAGCTTTTAATTCACTTAACTCATTATCCAGTTTTCGTACTTCTAGATCACGGTTTTCTTTATACGTTATAGACAAATCTTTTATTTCCTTAAATTTTTTTTCGAGTTCATTGTTATGATCCTTTAATTTTTTCAAAGTAGATTTTACAGTTAATAATTCATCCATAATTTGAATTGTCGTTATTAAAAGTAGCTTTGCTTCACCTAAATTACCAAGATCAGATTTTAATTTATTAAATTTTTCATTAAGTTGATTTGTTAATTTTTCTAGATCTTCCTCTTGCCCATCTTCACAAGCCAAAAGGTAGTCTCTACCATTAAATTTAATGTTTACGTTTACCATTCGTCGTTTTCAAATAAATTTTCTGTTTCTTGGTTAAGTTCATCCAACTTCTCAGACACTTTTTTTTGCTTATTTTCACTTTCTAAAACTTTATATCTGGACACCTCTAATTCTTCCTCCATAATAGCAATGTCCTTTTTTAATTTATTATTTTCATCCTCAATTGCGATAATCTTATCTTTCAAATCTTCATTGGAGGAAGCTGAAAGATTTTTACCTTGAAGTTCTGAGAGTTGATTAATTAAGGATTTGTTTTCATCTTCAAGTGTGGATAACTTTTCCATAAGCTGTTTTTTTTCATTTTCTAGATCTCCTTTGACGCTTTCTAAATCAACAATTTTCTTTTTAGAATTAGCAACTAAATCAGTAAACAAATCTAGTTTTGAGAGAGTTTGTAATAATTCAAGCTCTTTTGTTTTAATATTATCCATACTATATAAATTTTAGTATTTATATTTATACAGCAAAGTAATATTAATTTCGACAACGAAAGTCGAAAAGATTTAATGTCAAAAGTAAAACATTCTGAACTAGCAAACGCGATTAGATTTTTATCCATTGATGCCGTACAACAGGCTAATTCAGGGCACCCGGGTATGCCTATGGGTATGGCAGATATTTGCACTGTTCTTTTTAAAAACTTTTTAAGATTTGATCCAAACAACCCAGGGTGGATTAATAGAGATAGATTTATTATATCAAATGGTCATGGTTCAATGTTGTTATACTCGCTTTTATATTTGACCGGCTATAAAAGTATTAAATTAGAAGATATTAAAAATTTTAGACAATTAAATTCTATTTGCGCAGGACACCCAGAATATGAAAAAAACTCTGGCATTGAAACGACAACTGGTCCGCTTGGACAAGGAATTGCTAATTCAGTTGGCTTTGCAATAGCTGAGGAAATTTTAAAAAGCAAGTTTGGTAAATCTAAAGTAAATCATAAAACATACGTTACTGTAGGCGATGGATGTCTCATGGAGGGTATTAGCCATGAAGCCTTAAGTCTTGCTGGACACCTTAAGTTAAAAAATCTAATTCTTTTATTTGATAATAATTCTATTTCAATTGATGGACCAACTAATCTCACAGTTTCTGATAACTTTAGAAAAAGATTTGAAAGTTATAATTGGGACTATATTGAAATAAATGGTCACAATGAGAAAGAGATTTTTAAAGCTTTGAAAAAAGCACAAAAAGCAAAAAGACCCACGGCTATATCGTGCAAAACAATTATTGGGTTCGGATCACCAAATAAAGCTAAAACTTCTGATTCTCATGGCAGTCCTCTTGGAGAAGAAGAGGTAAATCTTGTTCGAAAAAAACTTAAATGGCCTTATAAACCTTTTGAAATACCAGAGCATATACTTTTAGAATGGAGAAAAATAGGTACAAGATTTAAAAAAGAGTCACAAAAAAACGATTTAGTAAAAGAAATTAAAAAATATAATTATGATTTAGATGAGATAATATTAAAGGCTAAAAATGATATTTTTAAAAATAACGATGCAATGGCAACACGTAAATCATCTGAAAAAATATTATCACACTTGGTGGAAAAGAATAAATTTTTAATTGGTGGTTCAGCAGATTTATCAGGATCAAACAATACTAAAATTAAATCTCATAAAATTATTAAGGCAAATGATTTTAAAGGAAATTATATACACTACGGAGTAAGAGAGCACGCTATGTGTGCAGTTATGAATGGTATAGCATTGCACAGCAATCTGAAACCATATGGCGGTACTTTTTTGATTTTTAGTGATTATTGTAAGCCTGCAATAAGATTAGCTGCGTTAATGAAAATTGGTGTAATATTTGTTTTAAGCCATGACTCCATAGGTTTAGGAGAAGATGGTCCAACGCATCAACCGGTTGAACAATTATCAGGTCTTCGATCTATTCCAAATCTAAATGTATTTAGACCTGCAGACACAACCGAAGTCGCAGAATGTTGGCAGATAGCATTGCAAAATAATCAAACACCAAGTGTAATTGCCCTTACAAGACAAAGAGTTAGTCCAATTAGAAAACAATTCACTGAGCAAAATTATTGTGAAAGCGGTGCTTATGAAATTATGAGAACAGGAAATGATATTAAATGTACAATCTTAGCTTCTGGATCCGAGGTGGGCTTGGCAATAGAAGTAGGACATAAATTAGCCACAAGAAATATATATTCAAAAATAATATCTGTGCCTTGCTTAGATATTTTCGAAAAAAATTCTGAAGAAACAAAATCTAAAATTTTAGACGAGACAGATATAATTTTTTCAATTGAAGCTGCCAAAACAGATAGCTGGGGCAAATACGTCGGAAAAAAAGGAAAATCATTTGGGGTTGATGATTTTGGCAAAAGTGCTCCATATAAAGAAATATTCAATGATTTTAATTTAAAAGCAGATGAAATATCTAATTCGATTAGTGGGATAATAAATGATTAAAGTAGCCATAAATGGTTTTGGAAGAATTGGCAGAATGGTATTAAGATCTATTTACGAAAATAAATTTAACAAAAAAATAAAAGTGGTTGCAATTAATAATAAAGCATCTGCTGATATAAGTGCATTTCTATTGCAGAAAGATTCAATTCACGGTGACTTTAAATTAAAAGTAAAAAATAATAGAGATACACTATTCATAAATAAAGATAAAATTGCCTTATCGAGTAAGTTGGAACCTAAAGAATGTCCATGGAAAAAACATAAAATTGATATTGTTTTTGAATGTTCTGGAAAATTTAATACAAAATCACAAGCTAGCGGACACCTAAAGGCAGGTGCAAAAAAAGTAATTGTCTCTGCACCATGTAAAAATGCAGACAAAACAGTGGTCTTTGGAATTAATCACAAAAAAATTACTAAAAAAGATAAAGTTGTTTCAGTAGCATCTTGTACCACAAATTGTTTAGCTCCAGTAGTTTCCGTTTTAAATGAAAATTTTGGAATTGAAAAAGGATATATGACAACTGTTCATGCTTATACCAGTGATCAAAGATTATTAGATAATTCTCACAAAGATCTAAGAAGGGCTAGAAGTGCCCCAAATTCTATCGTCCCAACTTCAACGGGAGCCGCGAAATCATTAAGAATGATAATTCCAGAAATTGGAAATAAGATTGATGGCATATCTTTAAGAGTGCCAGTGCCGAATGTCTCCTTGGTTCAATTAAATTTTTTAACAAAGAAAATAGTCACTGAAAAAACAGTAAATAACTCGTTTATTAAAGCAAGCAATAAAAATCTTAAAAATATTATGGGTGTAGAAGCGATGCCATTAGTATCCTCAGATTTCAATCACGATACAAGATCTTCCATTATAGATCTCGGTCTTACAAAAGTTTTAGGTAACAGATACGGAACTGTTTTTTCTTGGTATGACAATGAATGGGGATTTGCTAATAGGATGAATGAATTAGCAATTTTTATGAAAAAGACTTTAAAATGAGTCAGTACAAAATTCTTGATAAGAATTCTACAAAAAATAAAATTATTTTACTACGCGTAGATTTTAATGTGCCTATAAATAACAAAAAAATTCAAGACATCACTCGAATAAATAAAATGAAAGAAATTATACATAGTTATATTAATAATAATAATAAAATCGTTTTGTGCTCACATTTAGGTAGGCCAAAAAAAAATATGAAAGATGGCTTATCGTTTCATCCCATAAAAAGTGAAATTGAGAAAGCACTAGATAGTGAAATAGATTTTAAAGATATTGAAAAAATAGAAAAATCGAAAATAAAAAAATCAAAAAAAAATATATTTTTACTTGAAAATATAAGATTTTATCCTGGAGAGGAAACAAACAATGAAGAATTTTCGAAAAAACTAGCAAGCATTGCTGATGTTTACATAAATGAAGCTTTCTCATGTTCACATAGATCCCACGCTTCAATTAATGGTGTAACTAAATATATTGACTCCTATGCAGGTGAGACTGTTATTGAAGAAATTAATGCATTGAATAAAATTATTACTCAAACTCAAAAACCCGTAGCATGCTTGATTGGTGGATCAAAAATTTCAACAAAAATTGATTTAATCATTAATTTACTTCCTAAAATGGACTACATGATTATTGGCGGGGCTATGGCTAATAATTTTTTTAAATATGATAACGTAAATATTGGTAAATCGTACTTTGAGCAGGTAGATATTAGTATTGTAAAAAGTATTCACCAAGTTGCTAATCGATGTGGATGTAAAATTATTTTACCAACTGATGTGATTGTATCTCAAAATCAACATACTAAAGGGATATTAAAAAAATTAAATGAAGTAAATAATGATGATTTTATTTTTGATATTGGAAATGAAACAATTAAAATAATAGACGAAAAATTGAGTAAATGTAAAACTGTTTTGTGGAACGGTCCTTTTGGATTATTTGAGAATGATAATTTTTCAAATGGTACAGAAAAAATTGCAAAATCAGTAGCTAATTATACAAAAAAAAATAATTTGATTTCAGTTGCAGGCGGTGGAGATACATTTGCCGCAATAAAAAAATCGAATTTAATAAGTGATTTTAGTTATATATCAACCGCAGGTGGTGCATTTTTAGAATGGCTTGAGGGTAAAGTTTTACCAGGCTTAAAGGTACTTGAAAAATAATTTTGTGCTAGAATAGTCAAAATGGATATTAAAAAAATTGCAAAACAAATGGTCGCTAAAGGAAAAGGTATTTTGGCTGCTGATGAAAGTACGGGAACTATGACAAAACGTTTACAATCGGTAAATGTTGAGTCAACTTCAGAAAATAGGCTCAATTTTAGAAATACATTGTTCTCCTCTCCTAAAATTTCAGATTATATAAGTGGGGTCATTTTGTTTGATGAGACCATCAGACAAAAGGTGAGTGGTAAGTCCATTTCAGAAATATTAAACGAAAGAAATATTTTGCCAGGAATTAAAGTAGATAAGGGTGCTAAAAAACTAGCACTTTCAAAAGATGAAACAATTACAGAGGGTTTAGATGGTCTAAGAGAGAGGTTAAAAGAATATTATGAATTGGGTGCAAGATTTGCGAAATGGAGAGCTGTCTACAAAATTTCCGAAAAGGATAATTTGCCAAGTAAAGAATCTATTAAAGCAAATTCTCATGCACTTGGAAGATATTCCGCTTTAGTACAAGAAGCTAATATGGTGCCAATAGTTGAGCCAGAGCTTTTAATGGATGGCAAACACAACATAAATGTATGCAATGATGTCACTTCAATGATACTGGAAGAAACTTTTTACCAGTTAGCAAATAATAATGTGGACGTGGAAGGCATCGTTTTAAAACCAAACATGATTTTAAATGGAAGTGAAAGTAATACAAAAAATAATCCAAGCGAAGTTGCAAAACTTACTTTAAATTGTCTTAAAAAAAATGTTCCCTCAGGAGTACCAGGAATAGCTTTTTTATCTGGAGGGCAATCTGAATTTGAAGCCACGATGAACCTTAATGAAATAAATAAAGTTAATGACTCGAAATTTGCTTTTACATTTTCATATGGAAGAGCTTTACAACAAAGCGCACTCAAAACCTGGGCAAAAGATTTAAAAGACACTAAAAGTGTACAACATGCTTTTGAAGAAAGGGCAAAAATGAACAGCCTAGCAGCCAAAGGCAAGTGGAATAAAGAGCTTGAAAAAGCTGCTTAAAATTGAACAATATTTATTTAATTACCCCGAACAAACTAAATAAAAGATTTTACTATTATCTACCTAAAGTTTTAAGTACGAAAAAAATTAAATTTTTGCAGGTCAGAAGTAAAAAATTATCAAAAGTAAAATTATTAAATCATATAAAAAAAATAATTCCAATCGTAAAAAAGTATAAAACAAAATTAATAATTAACGATTATCCTGAATTTGCAAGCACATTCAATTGTGGTTTTCATCTCGGTCAAAAGGACCTAAAAAATAAATTAAATAAACAATATTTAGCTAAAAAGAAGTTTTTTGGTATCACCTGTCATAATTCTATTGCTCTTGGGAGAAAAGCTATGAGATATAAACCTGATTATCTTGCTTTTGGAGCTTTTTTCAAAACTAAAACAAAAAGTGTAAAATTTGATGCAAATCCTTCCTTGATAAAAAAAGCTAAAAAAATATTTAAAATTCCAATTGTTGGGATTGGGGGTATCAACTCAAATAATTATAAAATTCTTTTGAAAAACGGAGTAAATTATATTGCTGTTTCAGGGTTTATATGGTGCAACAAAAATATATCTCCAATAGAAGCGATAAAAAAATTTAAATAATCTTTCATTAATAAATTAAAAAGTGTATTAAGCGGTATGAAAATTCTAGCTAGTGAAATTAGACCAGGTACCGTTATTGAATATAAAAATGACTTATGGAGATGCCTTAAAAGTCAGGCTGTAAAACCGGGCAAAGGTGGTGCTTTTAATCAAGTTGAACTTAAAAGTGTTACTAAAGGTACAAAACTAAATGAAAGATTTAGATCTGGAGAAACGATTGAGAGAGCATCTTTGGATGAAAGAAATTACCAATTTTTATACGAAGATGGAAATTCGCTAGTATTTATGGATGAAAAAACTTTTGAACAGGTAAATATACCAAATGAAATTATAGGTGATGACAAGTTACTTTTAAAGGAAAATATAAATGCTGTTTTAGAGTTTTATGATGAAAAGCCAATTAGTGTTAGTCTTCCCAAACAATTAGAATATGAAATTTTAGAGACAGATGCCGTTGTTAAGGGACAAACGGTTTCAAGTTCTTACAAACCAGCGACAATACAAAATAATTTAAAAATAATGGTTCCCCCTTTTGTTGATCAAGGTGATACTGTTGCAATCGACTCTCGCACTCGAGAATATATCAAAAAAATAACTTAATGCCTCTATTATCTCCAGAAATAAATATTTTAGAGAAGATCTGCAATAAGGTATCAAAAATTATTATCAGAGATTTTGGCGAGGTGGAGAGACTGCAAGTCTCAAAAAAGGGTCCTGGAGATTTTGTTACAAAAACCGATAAAAAAGTAGAAAAAATTATTATTGAGGAATTAAGTAAAGCAAGACCTGGATATGGCTTTATTGCAGAAGAGAGCGGCATTAACGAATCTCAAACTTCTGAATTTAATTGGATAATAGACCCAATCGATGGAACATCTAATTTTATGCATGGGATTCCTCACTTTGCAACCTCAATTGCATTAGAAAAAAATTCTGAAATTATTTGCGGTGTTATATTTGATCCAATAAAAAATGAATTTTTTTTTGCCGAAAAAGGTAGAGGAGCGTACGTTAATAATAGAAGAATAAGAGTTTCATCAAGGCAAAATATGCAAGAGATTATCGGTTTATACGGATGTCCACCTCTTGATATAGTTGAAAATCATAAAATATTTAGTCAATTAAAAGTAGCCTCAAATAAAATTCATAAATTAAGAAATTTTGGAAGTGCCGCATTAGACTTTGCTTATGTTTCGGCTGGAAGAGCTGACTTAGCTTGGTATGATCATTTAAATTATTGGGATTATGCAGCTGGTATTATTATTTTATTAGAGTCAGGTGGACGTATAACTGACTTTGAAGGAAATGAATTTATTAAAGATTCGAAAAACATATTTATATCTAATGACAAAATTCATAATGATTTAATTAAAGTTCTTTTTAAGAATGAGTAGGTTTGTTTTCTTTTTATTTTTAGATGTTCTTGCTTTTAGTGGTGTATTAATTGCAACGCTTCCATTCATTATTAAGAATTATGGAGGAGATATTTTTTTAATAACAGTAGCTTTTGGATCATTTTCTTTTTTTCAATTTTTTGTATCTCCGTTTTGGGGAAGCCTATCTGATAAGATAGGTAGAAAACCTTTGATCATCTTAAATTGTGTTGCAGAATTGATTGCAAATATTTTATTAGCTCTAAGTAATAATCTTCTTTTGATTTTTATAGCGCGTGTTGTTGCTGGTATTTTTAAAACAAATGTATCGGTTGGAACCGCTTATATATCTGACATAACAAGCAATGAAAATCGCGCGAAAGGTATGGGTATGTTTGGAGTAGCTTTTGGTCTTGGATTTACTTTGGGACCTTTAGCTGGTGGACTGATTGCAGGATCCAGCTTCACGCCTGAAAGTTTAAGTAGTGTTGCGTGGTATGCAAGTGCAGTGAATTTGGTTAACTTATTTTATGTAATATTATTCTTAAAAGAGAGCTTGAAAATTAAAAAAGATTTTGAATTTTCTGAAGTTTCTCAAAAACTTTCAGATCAAATGGTCGTCGCTAAAGATAAGTCTCTATACCCATATTTTTTGTTAATATTAATAATTTATTTAGTTTTCTCAGGTATGGAAGGTATTATAGCAATTTGGACAAACGATACATTTTCTTGGGGGCCAAAAGAAATTGGATACGTTATGCTATTAGCAGGTTTTTCACAAATCGTTGTGCAGGGTGGTTTACTTAGAATATTAATTAAGAATTTTTCTGAAATTCAATTAATTCAGAGCGGATACCTAGCTTTAATAATCGGTTTCATCTTAATAACAACAGAGAGCATTTCTATTATACCCTTTGCAATTATAGCATTATGCTATGGTATTGGTATTACGAGTCCATGTTTAAATAGTTTGTTATCAAAAAAAGCTAATGAAAATCAAAAAGGTTTAATATTGGGAACTGCTTACTCTAGTCAAGCAGCAGCTAGATTTCTCGGACAACCATTTGCTGGATTAGTATTCTTAAATCTAGGGAAAAATTATCCATTTTATTTTGATATAATTTTCTTAAGTATTCTAGGGATTATATACTTATATTATTTCAAAAAAGGTTTAAACTAACGAGTATTCAATTATTGTTTAATTAACCTGATTTGATATAAAACCTTTTTTATGAAAAAAAAGATTCATCCTAAAATGAATAAAATTAAAGTGCAAATGACTGACGGCACTGAATTTGAAACTATGTCAACTTGGGGCTCTGAGGGCGAGGTCATGAAGTTAGATATTGATCCAAAATCCCACCCTGCATGGACAGGTGAAACACAAAGAGTTCAAGATAAAGGTAGAGTAAGTAAATTTAATAAAAAATTTGCTAATCTCAAAAAAAGTTAATTATGAATTCTCCACTAATGCCAAAAGCAACAGCTGTTTGGCTAATTGAAAACACAACTTTAACATTTAAACAAATTGCTGATTTTTGCGGTATCCATGAATTAGAAGTTAAAGGTATTGCTGATGGTGACGTGGCAGTAGGTATAAAAGCATATAATCCAATTTTGTCTAATCAATTAACTCGTGACGAGATTGAAGCTTGCTCAAAAGACTCATCTAGACCTTTAAAAATTAAGGAAAAAACTTTAGATGTTGAGGTAAAAAAAATTGTAGGAACTAAATACACGCCTATTTCAAAACGTGAAGATAGACCTAATGCAATATCTTGGCTGACAAAAAACTATCCAATGTTAAGTGATGGGCAAATCTGTAAACTTGTAGGAACCACTAAAAATACTGTCGACGCAATAAGAACTAGAAAACATTGGAACATGTCCAACATATCTCCAAAAGATCCAGTGGCTGCAAATTTATGCACTCAAACAGATTTACAAAAAGCAATAGATAAAGCTAAAAGAAAACAAGAAAGAGCAGAAAAGAAAAAACAAAAAGAAACTCAGCAACAGCAACAACAAGCAAATTGAAAAAAAATTCAAAAGTACCATTAGTCTCAATAGTCATGGGTAGCAAATCTGATTGGCCTACAATGAAATTTGCTGCAGATATTTTAAAAAAGCTAGGTGTTAAAATTGATACCAAAATAGTATCAGCTCACCGTACACCAAAGAGGATGTATGATTTTTCCTCTAAGGCAAAAAAAAATAATATAGCAGTGATAATTGCGGGAGCCGGTGGCTCTGCACATTTGCCAGGGATGATTGCATCCTTAACTGAAATTCCAGTTATTGGCGTTCCGATTAAAAGTAAAAGTTTAAATGGTCTTGATAGCTTATTATCAATAGTACAAATGCCAAAGGGTATTCCTGTTGGCACAGTTGCGATAGGAAAAACAGGAGCTGCTAATGCAGGTTTGTTTGCAGCATCCATAATTGCAACGTATAATTCTGAAGTAGCAGATAAACTTATTTCTTATAGAAGAAAACAAACAAAAAAAGTAAAGCAAAAGCCTAGGTAATGAAAAAACTTGGAATAATTGGCGGTGGTCAGTTAGGTAGCATGCTTTGCCAAGCAGCAAAGAAACTTGATTTACAAACTATCATTTTAACAGATGATAGTGATGCGCCAGCTCAAAATTTTTGTGATGAATTTCTTTGTTCAGATTATACAACAAAAGAAAATCTAGAAAAATTTGCACAGACATGTGATGTCGTAACTTTTG
Organism: Pelagibacteraceae bacterium AG-359-E06; assembly: GCA_003280495.1. Taxonomy (GTDB): domain Bacteria; phylum Pseudomonadota; class Alphaproteobacteria; order Pelagibacterales; family Pelagibacteraceae. The sequence continues at coordinate 19,966 of QCET01000003.1, read as the reverse complement.
AATTTGAAAATATTCCTTTTCAAACACTTAAAGAATTATCGGCTATAAAACCGGTGTTTCCAGATCCAAATATTAACAAAATTGTTCAAAATAGATTGCTTGAGAAAAATTACGTGAACAACTTAGGTGTAAAGACCACAAAGTATGCGCAAATAAAAAATAAAAGTGATTTAATTAAAAATTCATCTTTACTACCTGGTTTTTTAAAAACAACGACTCTAGGTTACGATGGCAAAGGGCAGCTTTTTTTAGAAAATATTAATAATTTAAAAATTAAAGAGATTGATTATTCAAAAAATTACATACTCGAGAAAAAAATAAATTATTCTTTTGAATTTTCTATTATTTTAACAAGATTCCAAAACCAAAATATACAAATGTATAGTCCTTTTTTTAATTTGCACAAAAATGGAATTTTGCATATGTCGACAACAAAGATTCCTGAAAAAGTTGTATGGGATGACTTAGAAATTGCTAAAGACTATTCAAAAAAAATTGCGGAAAAATTAAACTATATTGGAACTATGTGCGTTGAATTTTTTTTAGACGAGGATGGTCCAAAATTAAACGAAATAGCTCCTAGAGTTCATAATTCAGGTCATTTAACTATTGAAGCGTACAACATAAGCCAATTCGAAAATCATGTTAGAGCAGTGATGAATTTGGAAAATTCTATCACAACTTTAAAACACGATGCTGTAATGACGAATATTTTAGGAAGTGATATTATAGATGCAAGAAAATCAAAATATTTAAACAAACAATTTTTTCATGACTATTTAAAAACCGATGTAAAAGAAAATAGAAAAATGGGCCATCTAACTGAATTGCTTTAAAATACTAGATTTAACCTCATTAAACTTTTTTACCCCTTTTAGAGATTTATCAATATCTTTATCGATACTTTGCTGTTGGTAAGTTTTGCAAGTCAAAATTTTAAATAAAATGTTTGAATAAACAGATACTAAAATAAGTCTTTTTGAATAATAATTTAAATCAGCTGATGTATCGCCTGCGAGATCCCACATGTCACTGGCTACTTGATAACCATAAAAAATGTCCTTGTGTATCTCTTTATCTTTAATCTTTTGTTTTATTTCTTCTTTTATTTTTTCTTTGTTCTTATAATCAGAATTTAGTTTCTCTGTAAGTAAAATTTTTATTTTTTCAGTAGTGCTTTTGACACCCTTAATTTTTTTAGCCAGATTCTTTTTTTCAATATCCTTAAGCATTTCTATAAAATATTTTATGAATTAATACCCAGCATACAGGATATGCCAAAACAGTGAAGGCAAAATTTAATCCGTAAAGTGTAAATGGAAAGGCAGTTTCATAAAATATAGTTTCAATTAAATAAAGTATAATGTAACAACAAGTAACTGCAAAGATAAAAGCTACCCACTCTGATAAAAATAGGTTTCTCAATTTAATTCCAGCTTGAAAGGTTGCAACAGCAAAGATTGTAAAATAAAGCAACCCAGAGGTTCCTAAAGTCAAACCTTGGAGGGCATCATTAATTATACTAACTATAAAAAGCAGAACTCCTTTTCCAAAGTTCGCATTTGGATTTGCTAATTTAAATGCAAATATAACAATAAATTGCAAAGTTACTAATTCACCTAATGTTTTTCCATACAAAGATATATTTGTCGATCCCATAATTGTAACTACTAGCAAAGTAATAAATGGAAAATATCGATATAAAATATTTGTCATTTTTTTAAGCTCATTATTGTTACATAATCTAATTGAGAATTTTGAAACGCTAGCTCAACTATAAATTTATCCTTAATATTTTTAACAGAACCTACTAAGATTCCAGCAGGAACAATTTGATCTATTGAAGATGTAAAAATTTTATCTCCATTATTAAATTTTACATTTTTTGGTAAAAACTCTAAACTAATTCCGCCTTCAATATTTGGATTACCAACTAAAATTGCTCTATGACTTTTCTCACCAACATTAACTGGGATTCTGCTTCTTATATTCGTTAACAATATAGCTTTTGAAGAGGCATAATTAACGTCAATAATTTTACCAACTAGTCTATTTTCTCGAACAATTGGATCTCCAGCTTTAACACCATGTGCACTACCTTTGCTTATTAATATTGAGTCTGACAACAAATTTTTTTTATACATCAAAACTTTAGAATTAATAAAATCATAATCGTACTGTTCCTCATTAACTATATTTTGTAATTTTTTTAATTGTAAATTCAAAGTTTGATTCTTATTTTGTAATGTTGTTAATTCTTGTTTGAGTTTTTCTACATCCTCAGTTATAATTTCATCATCAAATACGTTTGATACACTTGCTACTACGTCAAAAATTTTTTGAAATGGATACTTAATTGCAACTGCAGAGTAAATGATCGTGTCATTTATGGCTGATTTCAAATATTTAAAATATTTTTTGTCATACGTATCAATAAGTAAAAGCAACAAAGATAAGAATGCAAAAATTATAATATTTTTTTTTACACCCTCTTTTTCTGGCGATGCAAAGTACATTTAATCTAGTATTCAGTTAACATTGTCGAAAAGATACCTTGTTGTTCTAAGGCTTTACCTGTTCCTAGTGCCACGCAAGATAATGGGTCTTCTGCAATAGATACTGGCAAACCAGTCTCTTTCGAAATCAGTTTGTCAAAATTTTTCAGATATGCACCGCCACCCGCTAAAACACATCCCATATCAACTAAATCAGCAGCTAATTCTGGTGGTGTATTTTCAAGAGCATCTTTTAGTGCCTGTATCATTTGATTAATTACTGGCGACATTGCCTCGGCTGTATCTTTTTCGGTTAAAGTAACTTCTTTTGGCACTCCTGTTCTTATATCTCTACCCTTCATAATATAAGTGTTTTCATCATTAGTCGGTATTGCAGTACCAATTTCTTTCTTAATTTTTTCTGCCGTCGACTCACCTATGAGCAAATTAAATTTCTTTCTCATATAATCTACTATTGATTTATCTAAAGCATCTCCTGCTAGACGAAGAGAATTTGAATAAACAATACCTCCAAGTGACATTACGGCTATTTCTGTTGTGCCTCCTCCAATATCTACAATCATTGAACCAGTTGGCTCATTTATTGGTAAACCAGCTCCTATTGCAGCAGCAACAGGCTCTTCGATTAGTTGAACCTTCCTAGCACCAGCAGCATGAGCCGACTCTTGAATTGCTCTTCGTTCGACTGGTGTTGAGCCTGTCGGAACACAAATTATAATTCTTGGATTTGCAAAAGCACTTCTTTGGTGAACTTTTTTTATAAAATGCTTAATCATTTCTTCGGTGACGATAAAATCAGCAATCACACCGTCTCTCAAAGGTCTTATTGCTTGAATAGAGCCAGGTGTACGACCTAACATCTGTTTTGCATCTTCTCCTACTGCTAAGACCGTGTTTCTTCCTTTTTCATTAACTATAGCTACAACCGATGGTTCGTTAAGCACAACACCTTTGCCTTTAACGTAAACTAAAGTATTTGCAGTTCCTAAATCGATCGCCATATCCGTTGACCATAATCCCATTATTTTTTCAAGCATATTTCCTTTCTATACCGCAGCAGAATATTCATCATCTGTTGGTGCAGTTCTTTTCCTTTTCAATATTAGTTTGTTTAACGCATTAATATAAGCCTTAGCAGACGCTACTAGCGTATCAGTATCCGCTGCTTGTCCCACTGATATTTTTCCCTTTTCTTCAATTCTTACACTTACTGTTGCTTGTGCATCTGTACCTTCTGTTACTGCATGCACTTGATAAAGTTGAAGATTTACATCGTGCGGAAAAATTTCTTTAATACATTTAAAGATTGAATCTACTGGTCCGTCGCCAGATTGTTGGGTTTTAGAAACTTTACCACTAACATCTAATTCTAAAGTTGCTTTTTGACCTTTCGTACCAGCTGAGACATCTAACGAAATCAATTTTATTATATTGTTATCTTTCATGAAATCATCATCGATAAGTACTGCAATATCCTCGTCAAATACGTGTTTTTTCTTATCTGCTAAATCTTTAAACTTTTTAAAAGCAACATCGATACGTTCTTCAGAAAAATCAGGATATCCTAAAGAAACTAATTTTTCTTTAAATGCATGTCTCCCGGAATGCTTACCCATAACTAATGAAGATTTTTTAACTCCCACACTTTCAGGTGTCATAATTTCATAAGTTTTACTATTTTTAAGCATTCCATCTTGATGAATACCTGACTCATGAGCGAACGCATTTTTTCCGACAATTGCCTTATTATATTGAATTGGAAAACCTGTGACACTGGAAACTAATTTTGAACAAGCGCTAATTTTTTTTGTATTTATATTTGTGGAAAAAGGCATTAAATCATTTCTTGTTTTCAATGCCATGACAATTTCTTCTAGCGCAGCATTTCCTGCTCTCTCGCCTATTCCGTTTATAGTACATTCTACTTGTCTCGCACCTGCAGAAATTCCTGCTAAAGCATTTGCAACTCCTAAACCTAAATCATTGTGAGTGTGAGTTGATACAACAACTTTATCAATATTTGGTACTCTATTAAATAAATCTTTAATTATTCTTTCGTAATCATTAGGTAATGCATAACCTACAGTATCTGGAATATTTATAGTTTTTGCTCCACATTTGATTGCAAGCTCAACAGTTTTACATAAATAGTCTGGATCTGTCCTAGTTGCATCTTCAGGCGACCACTCAACATCATCAGTGTGTTTTTTAGCAAACTCAACGCTAAATTTTATTAAATCTAAAACCTCTTCTCTAGTTTTTTGCAATTTATGTTTTATGTGTAGATCGCTTGTGGAAACAAAAGTATGTATTCTAAAATTCTTTGCATGCTTTAACGATTCAGCGCATTTTTCTAAATCATTTTTTAATGCTCTTGCTAAACCACATGGAGTTGTAGTTTTTAAAATCTTTGAAATCTCAGTCACAGCTTCAAAATCTCCTTGGGATGCAGCTGGAAAACCCGCTTCCATAACATCAACTCCTAGATCTTGAAATGCATGAGCAATCTTTATTTTTTCCTCAAGACTCATAGATGCACCTGGTGATTGCTCACCATCTCTTAAAGTTGTATCAAAAATAATAATTTGATTTTTAGTCATATTGCCAATCTAATAAATGATTCAAAAAAAATCCACTAATTAACGCTATAATTGTATTAACTTTATACGCTCAAACTCAGTGTTACCAAAAAAGCCTTAAAATCCTAGTTTTTATTCTTATCTATTATTTTGTTTTTTGATATCCAAGGCATTAGGGCTCTTAATTTTTCACCTACTTGCTCAATTTGATGTTCCGAGAGTTCTTTTCTCATTTTAAGAAAGTTTTTCTGACCAGCTTCATTTTCCTTCATCCATTCCTTAGCAAATTTTCCACTCTGAATGTTTTTAAGAACTTCCTTCATTCTTTCTTTTGTCTTGTCATCAATGATTTTTTTACCAGATACATATTCTCCGTATTCAGCCGTATTAGAAATTGAATAATTCATATTTGCAATTCCTCCTTCATAAATTAAATCAACGATTAATTTAACTTCGTGCAAACATTCAAAGTAAGCCATTTCAGGTGGGTACCCTGCCTCAACTAAAGTTTCAAAACCTTTTTTTATTAATTCAACCAATCCACCACAAAGGACTACTTGTTCACCAAATAAATCTGTTTCGCACTCATCTCTAAAAGTAGTCTCTATAATTCCTGATTTACCTCCACCAATTGCTGAGGCATACGATAAAGCTAAATCTTTTGCAGCACCCGAACTATCTTTGTGCACTGCCATTAAGCATGGTACACCTCCGCCTTTTTGGTATTCAGTTCTTACTAAGTGTCCAGGACCTTTAGGGGCTACCATAAATACATCAAGATCATCTCTTGCTGTAATTAAATCAAAATGAATATTTAATCCGTGAGCAAATGCCAGGCTTGTTCCTTGTCTCATTCTTTGCTCTACATGATTTTTATAAATTGCAGACTGTAGTTCATCGGGCGCTAGTATCATTAAAATATCGGCCCATTCAGCAGCATCTGATAAATTCATAACTTTTAATCCTGCTTGCTCTGCTTTTTTTATACTAGGAGAATTTTCTCTTAAGGCCACCACAATTTCTTTTACGCCACTATCCTTTAAATTTAGCGCATGAGCGTGTCCCTGACTACCAAATCCAACAATAGCTACTTTTTTAGACTTTATTAAATTGGTGTTTGCATCTTTTTCGTAATACATTTTCATAGTACTTTACCTTTGTTATCTTTTACAGTTTCAGGTCCTTTTTTCATTGCTAAAGCACCTGACCTTGAAATGCTTATAGCACCCAAGGGTTTTATTTTTTTAATAAAACTATCGACCTCTCTCCTAGTCCCAAGATACTGAGCAATAAAAGATTTTGGAGTTTTATCTAAAATAATTGAATTTAAGTCAATGCATAATTGTTCAGCTTTTTTTAAAGTATCACTTTCTGCAACGAATTTTATTAGAGCAAGCTCTCTAAATATCGAAGTATCATCGATTGGATATGTAGCAACTTTATGAACTGGAATTAACTTTAAAAGTTGCGCATTGATTTGATCTACAACTTGTTTTGTTCCATTTGTTGCGATTGTGATTCTTGATATATTTCTTTCATCGTCAACTTGGGCAACTGCTAATGACTCAATGTTATATCCTCGTCCAGAAAATAAACCTGCGATTCTAGCAAGAACACCTGCCTCATTGTCTACCCAGGCAACCACAATATATCTTTCGACACTCTCAGATTGCTGATCAATCTCATAGGCAGATTTTGGCATAACTAAACTAAAACTTTTCCTTCTTCTGAAATTTCCTCCTCGTCATCTGGTCCGAGTATCATTTCGTTATGAGGTTTGCCGGATGGTATCATTGGAAAACAATTTTCATCTTTTTTTACAACACAATCAAAAATTACCGGCTTGTTAATTTTCATCATCTCTTCAATTTTGTCATCTAACTCATTTGGATTAGTTGCTCTAATACCAACTGCTCCGTATGCTTCTGCTAATTTAACAAAGTCAGGTAAGGCTTCGGTGTAACTTTCTGAATAATTTTTTTCATGAAGTAATTCTTGCCATTGGCGAACCATGCCCATCCATTGGTTGTTTAATATAAAAATTTTAATTGGTAATCTATATTGTACAGCAGTTGATAGCTCTTGTATATTCATGAGGATTGAAGCTTCACCTGCTATATCTACAACTAATTTTTTTGGATGAGCTAATTGAACACCAATTGCTGCGGGCAACCCATAACCCATAGTTCCTAAACCACCTGAAGTCATCCATCTGTTTGGCTCTTTAAACTTATAAAACTGGGCGGCCCACATTTGATGCTGGCCAACCTCAGTTGTTATAAAAGTATCTTGTTTTTTTGTTAATTCATAAAGCTTTTCTACTGCTTGTTGAGGCATAATTAATTTTTTATCTTTTTTGTACGATAATGACTTCTTTTTTCTCCAAGTTTCAATTTGACTCCACCAGGCACTAATTTTTTCTTTGTTTGAACTATTAAAGTTTGAGTATTTAGTTTTTAGTATTGTTATCATCTCAGAGATTACCGTTAAAGAATCTCCAACAATTGATAAGTCCGTTTTGACGATTTTGTTTATTGATGATGGATCAATATCAATATGTATTTTTTTTGAATTTGGCGAAAACGCATCAACTCTTCCTGTAATCCTATCATCAAATCTTGCTCCAATATTTATTAATAAATCGCAATCATGCATGGCATTATTTGCTTCGTATGTGCCGTGCATTCCAAGCATCCCTAAAAATTGATGATCGTCTCCTGGTATCGCGCCCAAACCTTGTAAGGTTGAAGTGACTGGAAATCCAGATAGCTTGACCAATTCTCTTAATGCTTTTGATGCTTCTGGTCCAGAATTTATAACTCCGCCACCTGTATAAAAAATTGGTTTTGATGATTTAACTATCATCTCTACCGCTTTTTCAATATTAGTTAAATCAGAATTAATAATTTTTTTCTTATTATCAATTTCAATTTCTTTAGAAGATTTATAAACTCCTTTTTGAAACTGAATATCTTTTGGAATATCAATTAAAACAGGACCTGGTCTTCCAGTTGTAGCAATATTAAATGCTTTGTGAACTGTTTCGGCAATTTTGTTTACATCTTTAATTAACCAATTGTGTTTTGTACAAGGTCTAGTAATTCCTGTTGTATCACATTCTTGAAATGCATCTGTTCCGATTAAATGTGTTGGAACCTGTCCAGTTATACAAACTAAAGGGACCGAGTCCATATAAGCATCGGTGAGCGCAGTTACAGTATTAGTTGCACCTGGTCCAGATGTAACAAGAATTATCCCTGGCTTACCTGAGGATCTAGCATAACCTTCGGCAGCGTGGCCGGCACCTTGTTCATGTCGTACTAATATATGTTTTATTTTTTTTTGTTTTGATATTTGATCGTACATAGGTAAGACTGCACCACCTGGATAACCAAATATATACTCCACTCCATGCTCCTCGAGCGCTTTAAAAACAATCTCTGCACCAGTTAATTGATTGGTCATTTTCTCCCTAAGATTGAATTTAACCGATGTTTGAACTGGGTCAAGTTTTAGATATGTAAGAGCTAACTTTTTTTTGTAAATCAAGATAATTTATATCATCAAAAGCTTTCCAATCCTTCATTTGACCTCTTTGCCAGGTATATTGACGTTTTGCATATTGTCTAGTTCTGACTAAAACATCATTTTTTAGCTCATCTAGTGAAATTTTTTTACTCAGATAAAGATGTATTTCTCTAAGGCCTATTATTGAATTGGCGGTGTGAAGTGATTTTTTCCAAATATCTAATTTATAAAAATTCTTTGCTTCCTCTACTGCTCCATTATTGAGCATATCATCAAATCTCTTTTGTATTCTATTTTCAATTTCTTTTTTTTCAGGTATTAAACAAACTTTAATAAACTCGTTTGTTTGAAAATTTTTTTTATTTTCTTTAGTAAGCCATTCAGAAACAGTCATGCCCGTATGATCGTATACAGCAATCGCCCGGTAAAGCCTTTGCGTATCATTAAGATCATCCAAGTGATCAAATATTCCTGGATATTTGTTTGAGTAACTGTTGATCATCATATGTCTACCTAAAGGATTTAAATTCATTTCTATTTTTGGAATTTCTGGAATATCTATCAATCCGTCAATCAATACTTTGAAATAAAGTCCGGTCCCACCAACAACGATAGCTACTTTATTTTTTTTATTTATCTCTTTAATTTTATTAGTTGCTAGGGTGTACCATTTTCCTACAGAAAAATTATCATTAACAGAAGCGCATCCATATAAATGGTGTTTGACATGTTTTTCATATGGTCTTGCAGAAAGAATTTTAATTTCTGAATAGACTTGCATACTATCTGCATTCACAATTTCACCATTATAATTTTGGGCTAGATCGATAGCTAATTTAGATTTTCCCGATGCAGTTGGGCCAAATAACAGAATTATTTTTTTCATTAAGGAGTTATTTTATTTTAACACCAATATATCTCGTAGAATTATTCAAATCCACAATAGTTAATAGTATGGATTTTTTTCCAGATTTAATTAATTTAGAAATTTTTGCTTGAAAATCTTTTGTATTTTGAACCTTAGAGTTTTGCACCGCAATCACTGCGTCTCCAGGAGTAATCGGGAGCATGCCTAATGGCCCGTTTGGATTAATATTTGTGATGATCACTCCTTTTTTTGTTTTTAATTTTGATCTATTTTTTGCATCATTATTGTTAATATTTCTTACGCTTACACCAAGATCTGCAAGTAATTTGTCCTCGCTTTCTTTTGGCTTAATACTTTTTTTAAATTCAGCTGTATCCTCTAATCTTCCTAAAACAACATTTTTTGTTAAAACTTTTTTATCTCTCCAAATTTTGACTGTTGCAGCTTTTCCAACTGGAGCTTCTCCCACGACTTTGGGTAATTCTCTCATAGTTTTTATTTTTGTTCCGTTAAACTCTATGATTATATCGCCAGGCTTAATTCCTGATTTAAACGCTGGGCCTTTAGGATTTACGTCCGTAACTAGAGCGCCTATTGGCTCCTTCAAGAAAACTGCATCTGCAATCTCTTTTGAAACAACTTGAATCCTTACACCAAGCCAACCTCTCTTTGTTTCTCCAAATTGTATTAGTTGATTAATAACATTTTTCGCAAAATTCGCAGGGATTGCAAATCCTATACCAACAGATCCACCAGAGTTTGAAAAAATTGCAGTATTGATTCCTAATACATCTCCGTTCATATTAAATAATGGACCGCCTGAATTTCCTTGGTTAATAGATGCATCGGTTTGTATAAAATTATCATATCTTCCCATATTGATGTCTCTGTTAATTGCGGAAATAATTCCAGATGTTACGGTGCCACCAAGCCCGAAGGGATTTCCAATTGCAACAACCCAGTCGCCTACTTTAGCTTTTGAAGAATCAGCTAATTTTAAAGCTTTAAAAGTTTCATTTGATTGAATTTTAAGAACAGCAATGTCACTTACTGGGTCTGTTCCTATTAATTTAGCTTCATATTCCTTACCATCAGTAAAGCGAACAAATATACCTTCTGCTCCTTGTATAACGTGATTGTTAGTTATTACTGTACCATTATTTTTTATTACAAATCCTGATCCAAGTGCTACTGTTCTTCTTTGTTTCTGTCCTTTGTTTTGATCTTTAAAAAATTCCTCAAATGGTGATCCTGGAGGAACTTGGAATGGAAAAGGATTTCCTCCTCTAGTTTCAACAACCTTTGTAGCCGAAATGTTCACAACTGAAGGCATTGATTTTTTTGCTAGTTCTGAAAAACCCTTTGAAATATCTGCTATTGATTGATTACAAAAAGATGTAATTAGAATAACAAAAAATATGTGCTGAATTTTCTTTCTCATTGTTTCAAAAACCATACGATAATAAACCCTATTATAGCAAAAACAAGGCCTCCGACTCTTAATTTAGATATCGGAAGATCTTTAATTTGATTTAACATATTTTTCATTTGTGAAGGAAAAATTGCATATAATAATCCTTCGAGTATTAGTAAAAGCCCAATAGCGATAATGAGCTCATTCATATACTAAGTTTAATTTTTTTTTGTTGATGGTTTAGTAGATCTAGATCTAAATTTTCTCGCACCTGACTTACCGAAGAACTTAAAGAAATCACTATCTGGTGATAAAATCAGAGATGTTTCGTTTCCAATTAGAGCTTTTTCATATGATTGCATAGATCTATAGAAACTAAAGAAAGCAGGATCTTTTCCGAAGGCACCTGCAAAAATTTTGTTTCTTTCACTGTCGCCTTCACCTTTTAGAATTTCAGCAGTTTTTTTTGCTTCTGCTATAATAACAGCAACTTCTTTGTCAGCTGTAGATCTAACTGTTTGTGCAATTTCTGCACCTTCTGCTCTAAATTCTTTTGCTTCTCTTTCCCTTTCAGTCTGCATTCGTCTGTAGATAGCTTCACTGTTTGCTTGAGGTAAATCGGCTCTTTTAATTCTAACATCAATAATTTCAATACCAAGTTTGGCTGCTTCATCATTCACATCGCTTGTAATTTGTCCCATTAGTCTTGCTCGGTCTTTAGAGACCAATGTTTGTAACTCCTCTTTACCTAAAACACTTCTAATTCTAGCATTTACGATAGTTGAAAGTCTTGATCGTGCTACTCTTTCATTTCCAACGGAAATATAAAATTTTAATGGATCTTTAATTTTAAACCTTGCAAATGCATCAACTATTAATCTCTTTTGATCAGATGCAATAACCTCTTCGGGTGGTGCGTCTAAATTTAAGATTCTTGTATCTAAAAATACTACGTTTTGAATTACAGGGATTTTATAATTTAAACCTGCCTTTTTAATTACTCTTTTTGGATCACCAAACTGAAGAACGATCGCTTGTTGAACTTCAGACACTGTAAAGAATGTTAAGTAAGTTAAAAATCCTAAGACTAAAAGAATAGGCGCTAAAAATTTTAATGTTTTTTCTTTCATTAATCTTCCTTTTGTATTTTTTTAAGTTCAGGGAGTGGTAAATATGGTACTACGCCTCCGCCTGATTTTTTATCAATAATAATTTTATTTATGTCTGCTAAAACTTTTTCCATGGTCTCAAGATACATTCTCTCTTGAGTAACCGTTCTTGCTTTTCTATATTCGTTATATACTGCAATAAATCTTGAAGCCTCACCCTCTGCAAGAGCAACAACCTCTTTTTTATAACCTTCAGCCTTTTGAACAATCTGAGCTGCTTCTCCTCGTGCTCTTGGTATCACGTCATTCGCATAAGCTTCAGCCTCGTTTTGTTGTCTTTCTTTATCTGCTTTTGCAGCTTGGACATCTCTAAATGCATCTATAACTTCGCCTGGCGGGTCAGCTTTTTGAGTTTGAACTTGTGTGATTTGTATTCCTGACTCGTAATTGTCTAAAATTTCTTGCATGATTGCTTGTGTGTCGATCTCTATCTGCGCTCTACCCTCAGTTAAAATTGCTTGAATATCATTTCTTGCAATAATTTCTCTCATTGCGGTTTCAGCAACACTTTTTACAGTGTCTTCTGGATCTTGGATATTAAATAAGAATTTACCTGCATCTTTAATTACCCAAAAAACTGAATAATCGATATCAACTATGTTTTCATCCCCGGTTAGCATTAAACTTTCTTCGGGAACATCATTAACGCTTGCGGCCCTACCAGTATCTGCAGCCGACCTGTATCCAACATCTATTCGGTTAACTCTTGTTACTTTTGGAGTTAGAACTCTCTCAACTGGAAAAGGTATATGGTAATGTAATCCTGGCTGGGTTTGATTTACATACTTTCCAAATCTCATAACCACACCTTGTTCGTCGGGTAGTACTCTATAAAAACCGCTACCTAACCAAAGTGCGGCAACTATAATTATAAATAGAAATATCGGTCTTCCGCTACCAGGCATATTTTTAGGGAAAATTTTTTTTAGCTGCTCTTGAAACTGTCCTGCTAAATCATCAAAATTTGGAGGTCGTCTACCACCTGATCCGCTACCGCCACTTCCTGGTGGGGTATCTTCACCGCCATTTCCCCATGGTGAATTGGCCATTTTAAATATTTTATTAATCATTATTTATCTCTTTTAAATTCTGCGCTACTAATACATATATAGATGGGTATTTTAAAGTAAAAAACAAGGTTAAATGGACGCGAAAAAAGCAAATTTAAACAAGGATTTTAAGGATAGAATTTCTCCAAAGAACCAATTCGTCAAAAAGAGGATTCCAAACGTTAAAAAAATAATCGCAATTTCAAGTGCGAAAGGCGGTGTTGGTAAATCCACTATTGCAGCTAATATTGCAGTTGAGCTTGGTAAAAATTTTAATGTTGGACTATTAGATGCTGATATTTATGGTCCATCAATCCCACAATTGTTTGGAGTAAAAGAAAAACCAACGACTGATGATGGAAAAAAATTAAACCCAATTATTAAATTTAATGTTTATTTAATGTCTATTGGCTTTTTAGTAGATGAGAAATCTCCAATGGTCTGGAGGGGCCCAATGGTTATTAGTGCAATAAAAACTTTTGTAAATAATGTTAATTGGTCGAGTTTAGATTATTTAATTATTGATATGCCTCCAGGAACAGGCGACGCTTTAATTACATTCTCACAAGAACTTGAAATTGACGGTGCAATAATAGTTACAACTCCTCAGAAATTATCTGTAAATGATGCTATGAGAGGTATTGAAATGTTTAAAAAAACCAATGTCCCTATTCTTGGAGTGATAGAAAATATGTCTTATTTAATTGATAAGAATAATAGCAAAAAATTTATTTTTAGTAAGGGTGGTGGAGAAATGATTGCAAAAAATCAAAATATAAAACTTCTTGGCCAAATACCTATACATGAGTCAATAAGTGCATCTTCTGATAATGAGGTGCCCTTAATGCATTCTATGAATGAAGATATCATTACTAATGAAATTAAAAATATAGCTTTAAAAATTAAATAATCAAATCCTGCTTACCTAATACATCCATAAGCTCATTCCACTCTCTTTTACTTAGACCAGATGTTTCATGATTTAAAGATTTTCCATTCATAAATGATTTGATAACATTTAATCCTTTGGCAGAAACATGAGCAGCTCCTATTCTATAATCGAGAAAAGCAGCATGAGTAATTGGTACCCATTTTTTTAAAGTATCCAACATTGCTTCTGCATAAACCCTTATTTCATATTGTGCATGTTTATCAGCTCTTAGAAATAAGAAATTCATTAAGTTTAACAAATCAGTTTTCCAGTACCATTGTGTATATGAGTTTAATGTTAGGTTCATTCTAGCTAATTCTCTAGCTAATCCGTTTTTATTTTCATCAATAACTGAACCATCAAATTTTTCGTTTAACATTGTTTCATAATTTTTATAAGTTCTTTCAGCATCATCTTTAAGTATGTTCAAAACCTCTTTTGCTTGATCGCCGTTTAGAACCTCTCCTCTTCCTTGTCTATTGTTACTTGATTGTGCAGCTAAATGATCTGAAGTTGGAATATAAAATTCCTTATCTAAAATGGAGTAACGTGCAGAATATTCATTTACATTTGCTGTTCGATGTCTAATCCATTGTCTAGCAATAAATATAGGTAGTTTAACGTGGTATTTTATTTCACACATTTCAAACGGCGTACTATGCCAGTGCCTCATTAAATATCTTATTAATCCCTCATCCGTTGAAACTTTTTTTGTTCCTTTGCCATACGAAACTCTTGCTGCTTGAACAACAGAAGTGTCATCTCCCATATAATCTACGACGCGAATAAAACCATGATCTAAAATTGGAATCGCCTGATATAAAATCTTCTCTAACTCAGGCGAAGTTACTCTTTTAGTTTGATTGTTTTGACTTTGTTGGTCAGCTATTTCTTGTTTTTGTTGCTTTGTTAATTCCATAATAAATAAATCTTTAAAATGCCAAAAATAAGTTTTATATTATATCCGTTGGATTTCCAACTATGACGATAAACGAATCTCGTAATAAACATTTCGGACCAGGGGGCGGTACCCTGCACCTCCACCAAATGCAACTCACGGGGGTGAACTAGGCTCGACGGGTGTCTAAAAGTTTTTCTTTCGTTCGGTAAAGTCCCGCCGCAATGGACAACTTATAAATGCAAATGATAAATTTGCTCTTGCTGCTTAATTAACTTAGGTTAATTTTGCAAACGGGGTCCGGGGCACCTGGCAACAGAACGCCCCTTAAAAATAATTAGACGTATCAAGGTTTATGAAAAATATTTTTATAGCATTTGGTCATCATAATACTAAGAATTCTTTTAATGCTTCAATCAGAGACACTTTTATAGAAGAAGCTAAAAAATGCGGACATAGCATTGATCTTGTGAATTTATTTGATGAACAAGAAAAGCTACCGTTTTATAATCAGAATATTAATCCACCACCACAACTTGTTTTAGATTATAGAAAACGATTAGAAAAATGTGATGTAATGATGCTAATAGGAAGTTGCAATAATTTAAGACTCAACGCTATTCTTGAAAATTGGATCGACTGGGTTCTGCATCCAAAATGGTTTTTTACATATAGATCACTTTTACCTGGCAACAAATATTTTAAAAACTATGGATATCCGGTTGCTGGCGCTATGAAAGGTAAGCTTGGTGTCGTATCGATTACATACGGTGGACCTATGATTAGTTATCAAAGTTTTTCATTTTTCGACAATATTCCATATCGAAGATTAAAAAAATCTGTTTTTCAATTGGGTGGTTTAAAAACAAAATATTTACGCTTTTATTCCGTCTTGCCAGAAATGGAGGAAAAAGAATTTGAAAATCATATGATAAAAGTAAGAAAATTTGCTAAAAGTTTATAAAAAATATTTAATTCCCGAAAATAATAATATATAAAATCCATAAATGTTTAAAAAGTCACAAGACCATTTGAAAGAGATGAATGAAAGTTATTTTGTTCATATGCTGGCGGCAGTAAAAATTTCAATTACGATGATAATTGGGGGGATATTAGCTTTTGTACATGCTATATTGCCTTCTATTTGCAAAACATCAGCAAGCGAGAGAATTAAAAATCTTAACAATTTGATTGATAAAAGACTGCAAAAATAACATACATAGCTACATTAAATACCTTTAATATTTTTATAAAATATGTATTTAAATATTTATGCAGAAATCAAATAAATATTTATTTTTTATTATTATTTTGCTTTTAATTATTATTACCGCCGGGGTATTTATTGAAAGAAAAAATTCATCCTCTAAAAAGTTTGAAATTGGAATTTTAAGTGAGCAATTAAAAGTTAAAAACCAACAACTTGCAAAAATACAAAAAAAATTAAGCGCAAAAGATATTAATCTACAGGATGTCATTAATGATGGATTTCTAAGGTTTGATACTGCTATCTTTAATAAAAGTATTAATGAAAAACTAATATTTAGTAAATTTAAAACACAAGATATTCTTTTTTCCAAAAATGGTTATGCTCTGGGTAGCTCTTATTTAGAATTTAATGATAACAAAATATATTTAGCCTCAGGAAACGGAATATTTGCCTACTCAGAATTTAATGGCAAAATTGAAAAGCTTAAAATAATTAACTCGAATATTAAAAGCATTGTTACCTACGACAAATTCTACGAAACTTCTCAATATGGCATAAAAGATATTTTGATTTACGAAGGTAACTTGTATGTATCATTTTTTAATGAAAAATTTAAAGATTGCTACAACTTATCAATACTAAAATCAAAGTTAAGCACTGAAAATCTTAATTTTAGTTTATTTTACGAACCAAAAAAATGTATTAAGAAAAAAAATAAATACGGTGAGTTTTGGGCTCACCAAGGAGCTGGGGGTAGAATGGTGCCTTACAAAAATAATCAGATTTTATTTACAACAGGTGATTTTCGATACAGAACTTTAGCGCAAAATAAAGATAGTGATTACGCTAAAATACTCAGGATTAATTTAATAAATGGTGAAAGTAAAATTGTTTCTTTGGGCCATAGGAATCCTCAAGGAATATTTTATAACATGAAAGATGATTATATCATATCAACTGAGCATGGTCCTAAAGGAGGCGATGAAATAAATATTAATAAAAATCCCGACGTTAAAATGAAGAATTATGGCTGGCCTATCTCATCATATGGAGACCATTACGCAAAGCATTACACTAAGGAACAAATTGCAAAAGCACCTCTGCATAAGTCACATAAAAAATTTGGTTTTGAAGAACCAATAAAATATTTTGTACCCTCAATCGGTATTAGCGAAATAATAATGATATCCGATGAAATATCTGGACATGAATTTTTAGTTGGATCTATGGGATCAGAAATTAAGGAGGGTGATTTAAGTCTGCATTATATAAAGCTCAATAAAAACAAAACGAAAGTAATTGATCATAATATTGTCACAATAGGAGAGAGAATAAGGGATATGATATTTTTAAAAGAAAAAAAAATAGCTCTTTTATTTTTAGAAACCTCATCCTCGATTGGGATTTTAAGTATAAACTAAATTGGAACATAATAATTTAAGAATCGGGATTTTGGCAGATGACAAATTTAATTATCAGTTCATTCGTGAATTATTAATTTGGTCTCAAAAGCAAAATAATGTTAATATCTCTCACCTTTTTATACACACTCCAAAAAAAAATAATATTAAAATTGATTTAAACCTATTAAAAAAAATTACCTTTTTTTTTATTTCTCTCATTGAGAAATTTTGCTTATTATTTTTCAAAAAGTATCGATATTATTTAGATAAAACTGATGTTAGCAATTTTTTTTCAAAAATTGTTTTTTTAAACGGCACTTACTCAAAGAGTAATATTTTTTTAGATTTTGGAACTGATGACTTAAAAAAAATCAAAGAAGAAGAAATAGACTTATTAATTAGATCTGGATCTGGCATATTAAGAGGTGGTATTTTAAATTGCTGTAAATTCGGAGTAATTTCTTTCCACCATGGAGATAATACAAAATATAGAGGAAGTCCACCTGGTTTCTGGGAAGTATATAATAAAGAGAATCAAACAGGTTTTGTATTACAACAGCTCAACAATACTTTGGATGGAGGAAAAGTGATTGAAAGAGGAGAATTTAAAACTCAATTTTTTTATTTGCTAAACCAAGCTTTCATATTTAAAAAAAGCTTATTTTATTTAAAAAGAGCATTAGTAAATATTCAAATTCAAAACGAAATTGTATTTAAAGATTTCAAACAAATCTCAAAGAAAATATTTAAAATACCAAGCCTCTACTGTCAATTTATTTATATCTCAAAATTATTTTATAGATTGATTGACAAATTAATTAATCAAAAGATTTTAAGAAAAAATTTATTTTGGAAGGTTGCATATAATTTTGAAAATTCAAAAGATCTAAACAAGTCAAAAAAAATTAAAAATCATGTCAATTGCTTTTTAGCAGATCCATTTATTTATAGGGCGGATAATAAGAATTATTTATTCGCAGAAGAGTATGATTTTAAGAAAAAAAAAGGTCATATTGTTTGTTTTAGCGAAGAAAATAAAGAATTTACAAATAAACAAGTTGTTTTAAATGAGTCATTTCATTTATCATTCCCCTATTTATTTAATTTTGAAAATAAAACTTACATGTGTCCAGATACCTCGTCTAATAATGATATAAGATTATATGAATGCACAAGTTTTCCAAACCAATGGGAATTAAAAAAAGTCTTAATAAATAACATTAAAAGTGCTGATACCATGATATTTAAATTAGACTCAAAATGGTGGTTATTTACTAATGAAGATAAATCTGGTTTAGATGATTATAATTCTGAACTATCAATTTATTATTCTGTAGATGGTCCAATTTCTGAGAATTGGATTCCACATAGACAAAATCCGGTTATTATAAATTCATTAAATGGTCGAAACGCGGGTCTTATTAAAAAAGGTGAAAAATATTTTAGAGTTGCTCAAGCACACTCTAACGATCAATATGGTAAATATATTAATATTAATGAAATAATTATCTTAAATGAGAAAAATTATATTGAAAAAAAACTGGAAGAGGTAAAAATTTCTGAAATTGGTAATCATCATTTATCTTCTTATGAGAATATAGTAGCTTTTGACTACCTATAATTAACCAAGAATTTTTTTTAAATCAGGTTTAAAATATTTGGGACCTTTCATTACTTTCCCATCCTTATTATATATTGGTGATCCGTTCTCATCTAATTTTGACATATTGGAATTTTGAACTTCATGAAAACACTTATCTAAATCTATTCCAAATGCATGACCTGCACCATATGTAACATATAGTATATCAGTAAGCGCGTCTGCCACCTCAACTATATCTTTATTTTTAATTGCCTCCCTAAACTCCTTTAGCTCTTCATCTATAAGTTTTATTCTCAAATTTTGTATTTTTTCCTCAGGAAATGAAGGTCTATTTTTAACTTCTTGACCAAAAGTCTGCATAAATTTTTTGACATCAGTAAAATTACTCATATATATTTATAATTAATATATTAATCATTTAATGTCGCTTTATTTTATTTCTTTTTTTGCTGGGGCTGTGAGTTTTTTATCTCCATGTGTTTTACCTTTAGTGCCAGGATATATTTGTTTTATTTGTGGTACAACTCTGGAGGGTTTAGATAATCAAAATAAATCTTTCATACTAAAAAATACTCTTTTATTTGCTTTAGGATTTTCAATTGTTTTTATTTCTTTAGGAGCCACGGCTACTTTTCTTGGCTCAATACTTTTTAATTATTCTAAATTTTTTACCTTCGTTGTTGGTTTAATCATTATTATTTTCAGCTTAAATATGATTGGTGTTTTACAATTAAGGCTTCTAAGTCAAGAATTTAGGTATCACTTTAAAAACCAAATTAAAAAGCCTTACGTTGCTTT
>QCET01000002.1 GCA_003280495.1 Pelagibacteraceae bacterium AG-359-E06 | reverse complement strand
AACAAATACAGAAAGATGGCGGAAATAGATTTGATACCTCAAGTTTAATAACCCTATTACCAAAAAAATCATAGTGAATACACAAATACCTCAATTTTATAATAACAAAGATTTAATCTACGATGAAATATGGAACCTTCTGTCAAGAGGTGTTGTTGATAGAGGTGAAGACTTTAGATTACCAACTGTAATTCTTAATGACGGTAAACTTTCTGATGGGAGGGTTGTTGTATTGCGTGGAGCATTTAAAGACATAAATACAATAAGGTTTCATACTGATTATCGCTCAGACAAAATCAGAATATTAAAAAATAATAATAATATTTATTTTGTTTTTTATAATAAAAAAAGAAAAATCCAGGTTAGAGTTAAAGGAACAGCTATAATCAATTATAAAAATGATATTACTCAAAAAGCCTGGGAAAAAACTCAAATAATTAGTAGAAAATGTTATTTAGCTACTAACCCACCAGGCACAGCGTCAGGGAGTCCAACTTCTGGTTTATCAAATGAGCTTGAAGGTAAAAATCCAAAAATTGACAGTACTGAAATTGGTTATAACAATTTTTGTGTAATCGATACTAAAATAAGTGAGTTTGAGTGGTTATACTTAGCTTCCCAGGGCCATAGAAGAGCTAAAATATCCTTAGTGAGTGAAAATAAATTTACTTCTGAATGGGTAACACCTTAATATCAGTTTAAATTAATTATTTTTTAAATTTTGTTTAAAGTTTTTCCAATTATTTACGTATCTAAGTGCATTTTCTTTTATTGCAATGATATCTTCATCTGTGACTTGTCTAATAACTTTACCTGGTGAACCAACAACTAGAGACCTATCAGGAATATTTTTATTTTCTGCAATTAATGAATTTGCACCTATTATGCAATTTTTTCCTATCTTAGATCCATTTAGTATAGTTGCACCGATTCCAACTAAACTATCGTCGCCAATCGAGCATCCATGAAGCATAGCTAAGTGTCCAACAGTTACTCCTTTGCCTATGGTTAGGGGAAAGCCAGCATCTGTATGCAAAACACAATTGTCTTGTATATTTGATCCATCTCCAACTTCAATATTTTCAATGTCACCTCTTAAAACGGCTCCAAACCAAACACTGGAATTTTCTTTTAAAGTTATATCTCCGATAACTATAGCGTTATTAGCTATCCAAGTTTCAACATGTCTTTGAATTTTTTTATTACCTAATTGATAAATTGTCATTTAATATATAAATTAATTATATAAAATATTTTTAAAATGTCTTTAACTAAAACGCCTATATGTAAGTTTGGAGAAAAAATTATAAATTTTTCTTTAAAATCTACTGAAAATAAGAATATCAAATTATCTGATATTAAAGGCTCAGCAGGGACATTGATAATTTTTATCTGCAATCACTGTCCATACGTTAAGGCAGTAATTTCGGAGATAGTAGAGACATCTAAAGAATTGCAGAAAGTCGGAATTTCAACAGTAGCTATTATGTCTAACGACACGGTAAATTATAAAGAAGATAGTTTCGAAAATATGAAAGTATTTGCAAAAGATAACTCCTTCAATTTTCCATACGTAATTGATGAGAGCCAAGTTATAGCGAAAGAATTTGGTGCTGTATGTACTCCTGATTTTTTTGGTTATAATAATAAAGACGAACTACAATATCGTGGCCGACTTCGTGAAATGAAAGAATTAAAACCAGTACCAAATAAACCAAACGAATTATTAGACGCCATGATACAAATATCAAAAACTGGTTTGGGGCCAAAAATACAATTCCCGAGTATGGGATGCAATATAAAGTGGAAATAATATGTTTGTAATTACAACTAGAAATTTTCCTCCGGACGTGGGCGGTATGCAATTTTTAATGTTTGGTATTGCTAAAAATCTTGTTAGACACGGACCTGTTCAGGTATTTGCCGATGATTTTAAAAATTCTAACGATTTTGATAATTCACTAGATTTCGCAGTTAAGAGAATTAAAGGTATTAAATTTTTGGCAAAATATAGGAAAGTTTCACAAATCCAAAATTTTGTATCCTCAAAAAATAATCCAAGAGCAATAATTTCAGACCATTGGAAAAGTATTGAAAAACTACCTTTAAATTTTTGCAATAAACAAAAAATTTTGTGTTTAATTCATGGAAAGGAAATTAATCATCCTATAGGTTCTCCTATACATACTAGAATGATAAGTTCATTAAATAAGTCATTTAAAATAATTGCAAATTCTAATTTTACAAAAAATTTAGCTATAGAAAAAAAAATCGCCTCTAACAAAATTGAGGTAATAAATCCAGGTATTGATTTAAACCACAGTATTCATGAGTCAGATTTAAAAAATGCAAAAAAAATAATTAAAAATAATTCACCAATAATAGTAACTATAGCTCGTTTGGAACCAAGAAAATCTATTGATAAGGTTTTGTTATCTATTAAAAATTTAAAATCTAAATATGAAAGTTTAAAATATATTATTTTAGGCGATGGTGATGAATATAAAAATCTAAATAAAATTGTCAGCAATTTGAAACTTAATGACACTGTAGATTTTATACAAGATGCTTCTCAAGGTTTAAAAAATGCTATTTTAAAATCCTCAAATATTTTTGTAATGCCCTCTATACAACAGGGGCGCTCTGTAGAAGGTTTTGGAATAGTTTTTTTAGAAGCTGCAAAATATGGTGTACCATCAATTGGGGGAATAAAAGGAGGGGCGGCTGATATAATTAAAAATGGCGAAACTGGTCTCTTATGCGACGGCGAACAACAATCTGAAATTTATAATGCTTTATTGAAGATGCTTGATTGTGATAAATATATTGAGATGGGCAAATCAGCCGAAATTTATTCAAAAGAATTTTCATGGGAAAATCAAATAAAAAAAATAATAAATCTTATTAATGAAAGGAAATAGATATGAATATAAAAACTCTTAAATGGCTAGGGACATTTTTCGTACTAGTTGGAATACTTTTAACAAATTTAAATTTTTATCCTATAAATATTTTTTTTCATGGATTTGGGGTTTGTGTTTGGACTTTAGCTGGTTACTTATCTAAAGATAAAGCGGTATTGACAAACTTTGGGCTTCAAATACCTCTTTTCGGGATAGGATTTTTTAATTTAATCATTTGAGATATTAATTAATTTTTCTGAAATTTTTTTATAAACATCCTCCGCACTTAGATCTTTTAAGTGAGAAGTGGATATGGATTTAAAATTACTTCTTTCAATACTAACTTTTTTTGGAGTTGTGTGAGTTCCAAAAATTACAATACCATCACAATTTAAATGTGCAGCAATATGTGCAGGTCCTGTATCATTCGAAATTACGAACTTTGAGTTTTTAATGATACTGGCAAGATTTTGAATTGATGTTGGATTATTATTGTTTAATATAATCTCCAGACCAAGTTTTTTTGCTAATGTAATTTCATCATAATTTCCAGGAGCTGTTACCAAATTTAAATTATGATGCTTTTTTTTTATAATATTTATTAATTCTTTAAAATATGGCCACCTTTTATGAACTAAATTTTTTGATGAAAATGGAGCAATATAAATATAATTTTGAAATTTAATTCTATAATTCTTGTCAACTGCCCAATTAAAATCTGGGTAAAGAGTATTTTCGCATTTTTGAATTCCTGATCGCTTTAATTGTATTTGAAATCTTTCTAAAACACCCTCTTTATCAAATTTTTCTTTAGTTTCATCAGATGTAAGTATATTTCTAGTAGAAGACCAAGAAGACCTTAAAAATCTTTGATAAAAATATGTTCTTGAAGAGTTTTGAAGATCATAAACTTTCGAAAATTTAAGGTAGTTTAGTTTTTTAAATAAACCAAAATAATAAAAAAAATTTATCCTGGCTTTTCTTTCATCTAAAATTATATTGTCAATATATGGACAATTTTTAAAAAGGTTTGAAAATTTATTAGTTGTCATGAAATAAATCTTATCTGATTTATGATGTTCTCTTATATCTTTTAAAACACCAGAAATTTGTACTATATCACCCAAAGAGCCATGTTTGATTATGAGAATATTTGACATATTAAAATATATTAAATATCAGCAAGTTATGAATTCTTCTAATAAAATTTTAGCGCCAATTTCAATAGGTGAATTAATTGATAAAATAACAATTTTAGAGATTAAGACAGAAAAAATACAG
Organism: Pelagibacteraceae bacterium AG-359-E06; assembly: GCA_003280495.1. Taxonomy (GTDB): domain Bacteria; phylum Pseudomonadota; class Alphaproteobacteria; order Pelagibacterales; family Pelagibacteraceae. The sequence goes on along the minus strand of QCET01000002.1, from coordinate 95,425 downwards.
GATAATAATAAACAAAAATTTATAAAACATGAGTTAGAAAGTCTTAACAAATTACTTGCAGATATAAATTTTTCCGAGGATCAAAAAAAAACTATAAATTCCTTAAAAGAAGAATTAAATACTGCAAATCGTAAATTGTGGAAAATTGAAGATGATATCAGACAACTTGAGTCTATTAAAAAATTTAACGACGAATTCATTGAATTGGCGCGGAATGTTTATTTAACAAATGATAAACGGGCTTCTCTTAAACAAAAGCTAAATCAAATTACTAATTCTGAAATTGTTGAAGTCAAAAGTTATAAAAAATATTAATCTTGATCTAGACTTGGTATTTGAGCTCTAAGTCTTGTAACAAGTTCTGTATCAACATCAGCCAAAAGTATTCCTTCGCCATCTTTTTTTTCAGCTAACACTTCTCCATCTGGTGAAATAATAAGTGAGTGGCCATAAGTTTCTCTTTGATTTGGGTGAATTCCAGTTTGTGCTGGCGCAAAAATATAACACATATTTTCTATTGCACGTGCTTTTAACAAAATATGCCAGTGTCTTTCTCCTGTATTTTTAGTAAATGCAGATGGAACTGAAATAAAAATTGCTCCATCTTTAGTAAGTTTTCGATACATTAACGGAAATCTTAGATCATAGCATATTGTTAAGCCAATTTTACCCCATGGCAAGTTGTGAATTTTCAAACTGTTACCAGCTTGAAATTTTTTTGACTCTTCATATATTTCACCATTTGGTAGTTTTACATCGAACATGTGTATCTTATCATAATAATTAACAACTTTTCCACTCTGATCTATTAAAATAGATCTATTAAATAATTTATTATTTTTATCTTTGACTGGCATTCCACCAATCAAAAACCATATTTTATTTGTTTTCACAAAATCACAAATCGCTTTTATAAAATTATTATTTTCAAAACTCTCCGCCTTTGAGAGAAGTTCTTGTTTATCTAAAGAAAATAATGACGAATTTTCAGGAGTTGTAATAAATTCAGCATTATCCTCGATTGCTTTTTTTGAATAATGTAAAATTTTAGAGAGATTTTCATCTACATTATATGATGAACATAACTGGATACATGCTACTTTAAATTTCAAAATTACCTATTTATCGAGCTTACAAAATTCCAACTACAATCAAAACTTGGAATAAAGATTTCAGATATTTCGCAATTACCACATGCTTTATCAAATGTTTTTAACCAACTATCAACTTGACGGGGTTTTTTATTTTTAGAGCCAACTTGAGCTGTTATAACTCCATTAGATTTTACAATTCTTTTAATCTCAGAGATATTTTTTTCAGCAAGGTTAATACAATACTGATCATCATTTAAATCTATGAACAAATGATCGTATTTTTCATTTTCACATTTTTTAATGTTTTTAAATGCATCACCCCAAATGCAATTAACTTTATTGCTTTTATTAACATTTTTAAAAACAGTGGGTAAATACATTTGGCATGCTTTCACTACTTCTTCATCTAATTCAAACCAGTCAATGTAATTAAAGTTATTATTGATACATTCTCTTGCGACTCCGCCATCTCCTCCTCCTATAATTGCAGCGGAATTATTTTTTTTTGAAAGCTTTAAACCAGAGTTAACAAATGTTGACGAATAAAGCTTTTCATCTTTTTCAGCAACCTGTATTTCGTTATCAATAAATAATGCATTTCCAAACTCTTTGAGTTTTAAGATTTCAATATGCTGGCCCATTTTAGATTTAAAATCTTTAATTATTTTTTCAACTACATAGGATTTCTTGTACCCATCAGAACTATAAATATCATGATAATGATGTATCGTATCTCTTGAAAACTCTTTTTTAACAACACAAGAATGATTTATTTCTTTTTTTAGAATATTTAAAGAAACATTTGGATTAATTCTTCCGCATGTAAAGAAATCAAAACTTATAATACCGTGTTCAGGAAAAGTGTGAAAGCTCATATGGCTTTCTTTTAGTAATGCTACCATTGTAAGTCCTTGGGGTGAAAACTCGTATTTTGATATATTGATAATTCCTACTTTTGCTGCTTTTGCAATTTTATTTATTACTTTTTCGTAAAATTCTGGCGTGTAATCTTCTTTAACTCCTAAAAAATCTAAAGTTATATGATCTCCAACTTTAACCATTTAGGTATCTCCCTTTTTATAGTTTTTAACCTTTTTTAATACTTTTCTCATTAAAGTATACGACAAAAGTTTTGGTTTTCCAACTCTTAGACAATCTATATACTGACTCGCAAGATACTCAACCTCTTGTGCTAGCTCAAAGGCTGTTGATAAATTAATATCAAATGCCACTTGCCCGTGGTTCTCTATCAGACAAGCCTTCCGATCTTTTAACGATATAATAATATTTTTAGATAATTTTGAAGTACCGAAGGTATCGTATTTTGCGCATCTAATATCCTCACCACCTGCCACTGCAACCATATAGTGAAAGGACGGAATTTTTTTTCTTAAACATGATAATATTAAGGCATTATGTGAGTGACAATGAACAATTGATCCTGAGTATTTTTTTGCCTTATATATATCTCTGTGGAACCTCCATTCCGATGAAGGGGTATGTTTCTTTAAGTAGCGTCCCTCTAAAGAAACAAAAACAATATCACTAGATCTTAAGCTTGAATATTTTTTACCACTAGGAGTAATAAAAAAACCATTTTTATATCTAACTGAGATATTGCCTGATCTAAGAGGAGAAAGATTGGTGGTATTAAGCAATTTTGAATATCTTATAATTTCCTTTTTAATTTTTAGTGAATTCATTGTAATATTTTTTTTATATCCTCGGGCTTAAAGACTCCTTTTTCAGTTATAAATCCACTAATTAAATTTGCTGGGGTAATATCAAACCCCAAATTAAGACCTTTTGTATTTTTTGGATAAATATTTACTTTTCTGATAGTATTATCTTCATCTACACCAACGACTTGCTTTAGCTCATCATCAGATCTTTCTTCAATTGGAATGAGACCTCCATTCTCTAAATTTGGATCATAAGTTGTGCTAGGAAGAGCTACATAAAACGGGATATTGTTATCTTTGGCTGCCAAAGCTTTTAAATAAGTTCCGATTTTATTTGCAACATCACCATTTTTGCTAACCCTATCTGTACCAACTATACACAAATCCACTTCACCTCTTTGCATTAATAAACCTCCTGTATTATCTGCTATCACTTTATGATTTATTTTTTCGTGAATTAATTCGTAAGATGTTAAAGATGAACCCTGGTTTCTAGGTCTAGTCTCATCTACCCAAATATTAAGATCAATGCCCTCGTCTCTTGCTTTATAAATTGGCGCTGTAGCAGTTCCCCAATCAATCGTAGCTAACCATCCTGCATTACAATGCGTAAGGATATTAATTTGTTTCTTTTTAATTTTCTGTAATATTTGTAATCCATGTTCTCCAATTTGTTCACAGATCTTTATATCTTCTTCGCATATTTTAATACACTCTTCCAGTATAGAGTGTGTAATGTTTTGAGCGTTCACTTTATTTAAAATTCTATTTACAGCCCAAGATAAATTTACAGCTGTCGGTCTTGCTTTTTTTATCTCTTTGGCCTTTTCCTTCACAAAATTAATATCTTCTTTTTCTTTGGAAGCTAAATATAAACCATAAGCTGCTGTCGCTCCAATAAGTGGCGCTCCTCTTACTTTCATTTCCTTAATAGCATTAAATGCATCAATAAAATTATTTAGGGAAATAACTTCAAAATTGAAAGGTAATTTTGTTTGATCAATAATTTTAACAACTTTTTCTGAAGGCTCAAACCATATAGTTCTATAATTCTCACCTGCAATTTTCATTTTTTTAAAACCCTGCCTGCAATAGTTGCTAACTTTTTTATTGTTTTTTTTGTTCTTTTTTTTGGATCAGTAATGATCGCAATGTCTAAGCATTTTGTTGCAGGATCTTTATCATCAACATACTTTGTGTAATTTTCTATAATATCTTTTATCATATCTTTTGCTTTTGATGCGTTTTCTAGCAACACTTTAATAACTTGTTGAACATCTACATTCTCGTGGTCTGGATGCCAGCAATCGTAATCTGTTACCATTGATATTGAAGCATAACGAATTTCTGCCTCTCTTGCTAGTTTTGCTTCTGGCATATTTGTCATGCCTATAACGTCAGCTTTCCATGATCTGTATAATTGCGACTCTGCTAATGAGGAAAATTGCGGTCCCTCCATGGCTACATACGTACCTCCTCGTTGAAAGGGAATTTTTAATTTTTTAATAGATGACTCGCATGCGTCCATCAAAGATTTCGACGTTGGATGAGCCATTGAAACATGCGCAACTATTTCATTGTCAAAAAAAGTTTTCTTTCTCGCGAAGGTTCTATCAATAAATTGATCGATTATAACAAATTTACCAGGTTCAAGTTCTTCTTTCAAAGAGCCAACTGCGGATACTGAAATTATATCGGTCACTCCCCGTTGTTTAAGTGCATCTATATTAGCTCGGAAATTTATATTAGATGGGGATATCAAATGTCCCCTTCCATGTCTTGGCATAAAACAAAAGCTTTGTTTTGCAAATTTTGCCTCTAGAATTTGGTCAGATGGTTCACCCCATGGAGTTTTAACTTTTATCCACTTTTCGTTAGATAAACCCTCTATATTATATAAACCACTACCACCGATTATTCCTAATTTACTCATGACTAATTAACTTAATTATATTAATTATTCTTATAATGAAATTAGAAAAAACAATTAAATCAATTCCTGATTATCCTAAAAAAGGTATTCTTTTTAGAGATATCACATCTCTATTAGAAAATAAGAAAGCATTTAATACAACTATAAAAAGAATGTATAAAATTACAAAAAAAATACCTCATAATAAGCTTGCAGCTATTGAGTCTAGGGGTTTTATTTTTGCTTCTGTGCTTGCGTATTTAGAAAAAAAACCTCTAATATTGTTAAGAAAGAAAAATAAACTTCCAGATAAAAGAATTTCACAAAAATTTACCTTAGAATATGGAAAAGCAACAATTGAGGTACATAAAAGATCAGTCAAAAAAAATGATAGAATATTAATTGTTGATGACTTGATAGCAACAGGTGGCACAGCTCTTGCTGCAGCGAAACTAATTGAAAAATGCAAAGGGAAAGTCGCGGGATATATATTTTTAATTAATTTATTCGATTTGCCTGGTAACGAAAAATTAGAGAAAAAAGATTATAAATCTTTTAGTTTAATAAAGTTTCCAGGACATTAAATATTTTTAATGACAAGACTCATTAAATTTTTTTAATCTCCAATAATTATATGGCCAAGGTGTTAAAAAACCTACTAATAACATGATAGGTATCACCCACCATGTCAAAATTGCTCCTCCAGTTAAGAGATAGTCAGTCAAATTCATCGCGATTTCCATTGATAACATAGATATAAAACTCATTCCAAATGCAGTTTTAATTGCATCTTTAAGACTAAAATTTTGTTTTAAAAGAATAAAAGTTTCTAATAAAATGCTAGTAATCAACCCATTAATTATAGCCAATGTCATAATACCAAGTATAGGGAAAGGTATTTTTGTGAGTTGGAAAAAAAGAATTGTTCCAAAATCGCCTATTGAACATCCAAAAACGCACCAAAGTGTATTCTTCGCACTTTTAATCCAAGTATTTTTACATCTCCAGTGAAAGTTTTTTAGTGCTAAATCCATTATTTAGTTAATATTAATTTTTGAAATCATCCCGGCCTCCAAATGACCTGGTACATTACATCCTACGTATAAATCGGCGTTTGTTGAGAATTTCCAGATTAACTCTCCAGATTTATTTGGTTCAAGCAAAACGCTATTCGAATGACTATGTGCCATTTTTTTATCGTGCTTAGACATTTCTTTCATTTTTATTTTATTAATTTTAGTGGGAAGCAAAATACCTTTTTTCATCATTTCAAGCATTTCGGGACCATGTTTTTTATGCATTTTCATTGTAGCGATATTAAATTCATGCACGAGCATACCTTTGTTTTCTACAATAAATTTTATGGTTTCATTTTTCTTAACGTTAATAACTTTGGGTTCGTAATAATTATCATACATTGAGATTTTAATTGTTTTACTTACTTCAGAAATTTTACCTTTTGTGCCAATCATTTTCATTGGTGCTGCAAATACATTAAAAGATATCTGCATGAATACAGTTAATAAAATTAATTTTTTCATTATATTACCTTTCATTTAGTTTAAGTTGATATCGATATTTTTTTTCCGGCCAGTACGATTTAACATAAGCTAAAACATTCTTAATTTGGTTATCAGTCAGCTTATCTGAAAAACCCCCCATTTTACCTTTGTAATTTTTTACATATCTACCTAATCCATATTTTGTGATGTAAAAAAGTGTACTATCGTCATGATGCCAGGTGTGTCCATCTCCATTCATTGGAGGAGCAAGTCTGTGGCCGTCTTTATCTAGTTTCGCATCCCAATTTATTTGACCTGATAAATTTTTTTTATGACAGGACGCGCAGTTCTTTAAATAAAGAGCTTTACCTTCGTTAAATTGTGTTGTTTTAATCGATGATTTTTTAATTGTTCCTACAATATTGTGATTTAATGATAAACTATCAGTTGTAAAAAAAATTAATACTAAAGATAAATATATTCTCATATTTTTAAATATAATTTTCAAAAATTTTTCCACTATTAGTCAAATGGTAGCGGGAGGCAGAGTTGAACTGCCGACCCCGGGCTTATGAGTCCCGTGCTCTAACCAACTGAGCTATCCCGCCACAAAAATTTAATTTACAATAGTTTAGATATTAAAACAACTTGGTTATCTTGTTCTGTAAGCTTTATATTCTTTGTAACTTATAGATCCAGATTTATCTTTATCAATAATTTTAAATTGTTTTTTTCCAGTCGATTTATCTTTGAAGTAATATAAATACTCTGATTTAGAAACTAGTTTATTACTGTTCCAGTCAAGCTCGGCAAATCTAATCATCAATTCTCTTTCGTTTATGCTTTTTTTATTTATTGCCTTTTCTTTTTTCGGTATATTTAGTGGCTCAGATGCTTCTTTGGTTTTCTTAATATCAGAAACATTGCTGTCCTTAACTTTGACAACTGGTCCTGTATTAATTTGAGATAATGCAACAACAGCCAATAGTACTGCTGCACCACCAATTAATAACATATTATTAGATTTACTTTTTTTTGTTCTACGAATCTTTCTTTTTTTTGCCATAAGTAACTAGCTTTTAATTTAAAGTTTTTTTTTTGTCAAAGCTATTCGCCAATCAAATGTACTAAAACTGTTCTTTTTTGAGGCTTTATTCTGTGTTCGAACAAATAAATACCCTGCCAAGTGCCCAATTTTAACTTTTTATTTCCAAAACTAAGCGATAGATTTGTTTGTGTAAGAGCTGATTTAATATGGGCGGGCATGTCATCTTTTCCTTCGTCATTATGTATATACAAATTCTCATTCATTGGAGCGATTTTGTCAAAAAAGTTTAATAGATCTTTTTGCACATTTGTATCTGCATTTTCTTGAATTAGTAATGAAGCACTAGTATGCAGTATACTTATATTTACTAATCCTGTGTTTAATTTTGATAGTGTAATAACGTTTTCAATTAAATTTGTAATATTAAAAAGTCTCTGTCCTTTTGTCTCTAAGGATATTTCATTTGTTTCTTGAATCATACCAATATTAATAATCCTGTTATTACTAATGAAATTGCCAAAATTATTTCAATTATTTTTTTTATTTTATAATTTGATATAAAGTTTTTAATAGTACTACCAAATATAGCCCAAATAGTTATTGATGGTAAACAAACAATTGGTGCTAGAAACACAATAAAAATTAATCCAGTCATAAAATTAATATTTTCTGGAAAAAAAACAGATGCTGCAGTAGTTGCTACTAACCATGCTTTTGGATTTAAAAATTGAAAAAGAGACGCTTCATAAAATTTTAATGGTCTTCCTGAATTTTTAATGCCCTTAATATCTAGAGAGCCAAACATTTTATAAGCTAAAAAAAACAGATAACCACATCCTAAAAATTTTAGTACGATTTGTATTGACGGATATTTCTCAAAAATTACACCTAGGCCAAGAGTGACTAGGGTAATTTGAATAGTATGGCCTAATGGTATTCCGAGTAAATGGGGAATTGTTCTTTTAAAACCAAACTTTATACCAGAAGCTGTTAACATCACATTGTTTGGCCCTGGAGTTACAAACATAATAAAATAGAAAGTAATTAACCCAATAGTTAATTCAACATCTATCATTTAGATAATTAAATATATACAAGTGAAATGATGCAAACTACTAAAATTGCAATAGAAACTACGTAAATTGTATTAGATTTTTTTTCTTTTTTTTCCTCTAATTTTCTTTCTGATTGTAATTTAAAAATATCTATTGATCTGCTGTCTTCGCTGGTTTCAGATACAAAATTCATGTTTTTTTTTGGCGGCATATTTTAAAAATTAATTGATTAAACAGTAAATTTTGGTATTTTTCAACAAACAATTTTAAAAAAATGGGATATCCAAAAAAACATAGAGGAAGAAGAAAAATCGGATCAAAGAGAAGAAGAAACAGAAGAAAAAACAAAAAGAAATAATTAATTCTCTGTTTTTTTAATCCATCCGCCTCCTAAGACGCGTGTCCCGTCACTATCTTCTTTGTAAAATACACAAGCTTGACCCGGAGATACGCCCTCCTCACCTTTGTCTAATAATATTTCATTTCTGACATTGTTAAACTTACAATTTAATAATTTGCCAGTGGAACGAACTTTTACCATTATATTATTATTCAAATCTTCCTTATTACGTGTCAAAAAGTTTAAATCTCTTAAAAATATTTTATTTACTAACAAATCTTTTTTATTACCTACTACAACCTCGTTTTTGTTAGTATCTAACTTCATTACAAATAATGGCTCTGAATTAGAAATCTTAATACCTTTTCTTTGTCCAATTGTGTAATTGACTATTCCATTATGATATCCGAGAATTTTTCCATTTTTGTCTACGATATTTCCCTTTTTAAAAGACTCTGGTCTTAATTTTTCTATAATTTTTTTATAATTTCCACTTGGTACAAAACAAATATCTTGGCTGTCTGGTTTGTTGGCAACTATTAAGTTCATTTTTTTTGCAATTTCTCTAGTCTCTTTTTTAGATAGATTAGCTAATGGAAATCTTAAATATTCAAGTTGTTCCTGGGTAGTCGAGAATAAAAAATAACTTTGATCTCTATCTAAATCATTTGGGCGATACATTTTTGGATATTCTTTATCAATACGTTTAACATAATGACCGGTTACAAGAGCATCTGCATTTAATTTTTTTGCAAATTTAAAAAGGTCTCTAAATTTTACTGTTTGGTTGCAGTCAATACATGGAATTGGGGTTTCGCCTTTGATATAACTATCTGCAAATTTTTCAATGACCTCATCATTAAAAATGTCTTCATAATTCATTACTTGGTGTTCTATTTTAATTTTATCGCACACTTTTTTTGCATCATAAATGTCTTTACCAGCACAGCACGTACCTTTTGTTTTACCAATTTTTCCATAATCAAATAATTGAAGTGTTATTCCAACGACATCATAACCATGTTCTTTAATAATTGATGCGGCAACAGAAGAGTCCACTCCACCTGACATAGCCACTACAACCTTTGTTTTTTCATTTGACTTTCCAGAGCCAATCAAATCTGTTTCATTTTTTTCTAATAATGGTGTAAACATATATTTTTTATAGCACGTTATTATTAATTATTAAATTATGATTTATGACTTTGACCCCGGAGATTTTGTTATTAACCCGAATAAAAAGGAATGGGGTATAGGGCAAGTTCAATCAGTCATAAAAAACAAGGTAACAGTTAATTTTGAAAATGCTGGAAAAAAAACAATCAATATAAGTATAGTCTCATTAGAAAAGTACGAAGATGAAACAAGATGAAATTCAGAAAATTATTTTAGAGCTTATACCTACTTTTTTAAAGGCCGGCGAAGAGTCAATAGATCTTTTTAACAAAAAACTCAAAATCAATACAAAAGATGATAATACACCTGTCACTAATGGTGACTTAGCCGTAAATGAAATGATTATAGAAAAATTAAAAACCATATCACCAAATATTGAAATTGTATCAGAAGAGAATATTGGGGATGTTGAAACTAAAGAGCGGAAGGATTTGTGGTTAATTGATCCAATCGATGGGACTAATTCATATATAAATGGTGGAGACGAGTATACATTAAATGCAGGTCTTGTAATAAACAAAAAAGCTGTTGCAGGAATTATATATGCTCCAAAAAAAAATAGGCTATTTTTTTCATATGGCACTAATAATGCTTATGAAATTAAAAATAATAAAAAAATTAAAATTGATTGCCAAAAATTAAATGATAAGACTATAGCTTTATCTAACTCATCTTCACCTTCCGACAAGATCATGAGAATTTTAGATAATTATAAAGTAGTTAAATTTAAAAGCATGAGAAGTTCCCTTAAATTTTGTTTGATAGCTAATGGTGAGTTCGATTTATATGCTGCAAATCCGAGAGCTAAAGAGTGGGATATAGCTGCAGGTCATGCAATTGCAGAAAATGCCGGTGCAATTGTATCAACTCACGACAATGAGCCGATTCGATACGGTAAATCAGACTTTAGTAATCCATCTTTGCTAGTAAGAAAAAGGGACCTCCAATGTTAAAAACAATATTAATAATTATAATATCAGTTTCTATTTTAGGTATTTTGATTTTTAGTATTGTAAGAAGAGCTATGAAGAATAAAATCGAAGAATTAGTTAAAAACGAAAAAAAGAAAAAAAAACTATAATTTTTTTTCAAATACTTTCAATTCTTTTTTGTCTAATGAAAGTATATCTTTTGATAGATCATAAGAAAAACCATTTCTAGCCAACACTCCTATGTCTTTCTTATAAAAAATAGTCCTATTTGCCTCTGGTCTGTAAGGTCCAATTCTTCGCTTTTTACAAATTCGGATTGCCGAATAGAAGTCAGGGTTGTTGTCATCTTTGGTAATTTTGTGAATAGTTTCTTTTAATAACTTGTCATCAATACCTTTGTTTATTAAGTGCATTCTAATTTTATTAATTGAATATCCTCTTTTTAAAAAATTTTTTGATTTCAGTTCGCTGTATAACTCGTCGTTTAAGACATTAAGGTTTTCTAAATCATCGACAACACTTTGAATTTTAGTCATTATCTCATTTTTTGGTATAAGTTGAAATGGATTAGCCTGTATTTTCCTAAAAAGGTACAATTTCAAATCTTTTTTAGATGGCTGATATTTATCAAGGTATCTTAAAGCTAGCTCTTTAATATCTTGCTCCGTTTCAATTTTTTGATTGGTTGATTTGATCTGTTTCATATATATTCATTTACCATATGTTAGAAACAATCAAAGAATTTTTTACGATTGAAATGATTTATCAGTTTGTCAATATTGGTGTTATACCATTGTGGCTGATTGTGCTTTTTGCGCCAGCATCTAAGTTTACTAACGCGCTTATAAATAATCTTTTTATACCTACAGTTTTAGCCTTCACATACGGTTATATAGTGTATCAACAACTTTATCCACTGGGTTTGAATGAAGAAATAAATTTTGACACAGTCATTGATAACTTCAACCTATATTTAGGCTTAAGCTACTTAATTGAACTAATGAAAAATGAATTATTTGTTCTTATTTTTTGGATACATTTTTTGAGTTTAAGTTTATTTTTAGGTCATTGGATATCAAAAGATGCTTTAAAATATAATATGCATAAATCAATTGTGTTTTTTCCATTAGTACTTACTTATTTTACAGGGCCTGTTGGATTATGTTTTTACCTAATACTTAGATTGTTAGTAGTTCAAAAGTTTAAATTACATGAGTAAAATTAAAAAAATTGATTTTTACTTCGATATTAGTAGTCCTTACTCGTATCTGGCTCATACCCAAATAAGAAAGTTTGAAAAAGACAAAAAAATAAAAGTAAATTATTGTCCTGTGTTTTTAGCCGGACTGCATAGAACTGCTGATATTACACCTGCTGGATTACATCCTCAAAAAGCTAAACACATGATAAAGGATTTAAAAATGTGCGCTGACTGGTATAAAATTAAGTATCAATTTAACAGATATTTTCCTGTAAAAACAATACATATAATGAGAGGATCTGTTGTTGCAATTAAAGAGGGTTTCTTAAGTCAATATGTTGATAAGTTCTTTAAAGCTGCGTGGGTTGATTCTCTAAACTTAAATGATGAAAAAATTTTTGAAAAATTTTTGAAAAACATGGATTTAAATCCAGAAAGTTTTATTCAAAAGTTAAATGATCCAAAAATAAAAGATGATCTTAAAAATAGGACTGACAATGCATTTAAAAAGGGGATATTTGGATGTCCAACTTTTGTAGTAGGTTCGAAAATTTATTTTGGACAAGACAGATTGGAATTTGTTTTTAGAGAAGCCTTAAAATAATTAAATATTCTTAATTTTAAAACCTGATTTTAAAAGAGCTTCATATCCACCAGCTACATGACTGACATTTTTAAAACCCATTTCATTTAACGATTTCACAGCTAAAGCGCTTCTCCAATTTGACGCACAGAATAATATTTTAGGTTTTTCTGGTGCAAGTTCCGTTTTATAATATGGACTTTCAGGATCTAACCAAAATTCTAACATGCCCCTCGGAATATGAGTTGAATTTTCTATTGTTCCTAATTTTTTTAATTCTCTAATGTCTCTAATATCGATTAACAAGGTATCTGTATCAGTTTCTAAATTTTTTTTAGTTTGTTCTGCATCTAGTGTGACAATATCCTTCATGGCTTCATCTACTAATTGTTTTGATGTTTTTATATTCATATAATATCTATATCAAATTATCATAATGAGAGAAAATACAAAACTAAAAAAATTTTCCTTGAATTCAACTGCAAAAAAAACTTTTAAATTAAATAATATTAAAAATAATCTGATCATTTTTATTTACCCAAAGGATAATACACCCGGATGTACTTTAGAATCTTTGGATTTTAAAAAAAAATATAGTCAATTTAAAAAATATAAAACAGATATTGTCGGTATATCAAAAGACAGTATTGAAAGTCACAAAAAATTTCAAAATAAATATAACTTTCCGTTTGAGCTTTTGTCTGATGAAAATATTAAAGTTATTAAAATGTTAAAAGCCTGGGGAGAAAAAAGATTATATGGAAAAAAGTTTATGGGTGTTAAAAGAACTACTATATTAGTTGATAAAAAATTAAAGATTTTAAAAGTTTGGAATAACGTAAAAGTTAAAGGCCATGTAGAAAGAGTGCTTGATTTTGTTAAAAAAATTAACGAATAAAGTCTTCTTTTTTAATTTGTAAGAAATAAAGCACACTTGTTAAATCAGTAAAGTTTATTTGAGTTTCTATATTATCTTTAATAATTTTATGTGAATTGTATCCAATCCCAAGGCCAGAATTTTGTAGCATACCGAGATCATTTGCGCCATCTCCCAAAGCTACAAAATCCTTAAATTCAACATCCTTTTCGGCAGATAATTTTCTCATAAATTCTAATTTAGAATTTTTTTCACCAGCTATGGGTACATATGTACCTTTGAAGGTATTATCATTTTCAAACTCGAATTCATTGCTTATAATATTTTGAAATTCTAATCGTTCGCCAACATAAGTTGATATAGGTTTAAAGCCGCCGGTTATTAAGTAGGTGTTAAATTTATTATTATTAAGTGTTTTGATTAATGTATTGGATCCTTGATTGTATTTTATACCTTTAATAACATCCTCAATCATAGATTTAGGCTTTCCTTTTAATAAAGATACTCTTGATGACAAAGTAGACTTAATATCTATTTTTCCCTCCATTGCTAATCTACTAGTTTCATCAATAACCCTTGCTTCTGCTCCACACATTTTAACTAAGTCATCTAACGTCTCGTTTTTAATAATTGTAGAGTCCATATCACATAAAAAAATTTTGCTTGGAATTTTAAATTTATCAAGAAAACAGAAATCTATTTTTTTTTGCGTAAAGACTTTTTTCATGTGTGTTTTTTTTGACTCATCAAAATCTCTTATTTCAAAAGAAATCGCATTATCTGATAAAATTGTAGAGTTCGCTATATCTAAATAAAAATGATTTTTTAAAAAATCGACGCTCTCATCGTATTTAAAATTTTGATTTGCTACTATGGTGAGAAATGTATTAGTCATCAAATGTTATGTATTTGGCTTGAATTACTAAAGGTAATTTTTTAATTTTTCCAATAACCGAGTTATCAATAAAATTATCTGTCGAAATTAGTGCCACTGCCTCACCTCCACTATCTTTTCTGCCCAAATGGAATGTAGCAATATTTATATTGTTATCCGCTAAAATTTTTGAAAGATTACTTATAAATCCTGGTTTGTCCTCATTGCTTATATATAAATTATGCTTAAGAAGCTCAGCTTCAATTTTGATACCTTTTATAGAAACTATTCTAGGTTTATTTCCAAATAATGTACCTTTAACTGAACGCTTTTGTTTATCTGTAGTGATAGACAATGTTATGCAAGACTGATATTCGCAAACTCTATCATGTTTAGTCTCCGTAACGTCTATAGATTTGTCTTTTACAACGCTCATTGCGTTAATTATATTAACGTTATCAAATGTAGATTTTAACAAAGAACATATTAATGTTTGAACTAATGGTTGTGTATTTACTTTTGAAGCTTGGCCTTCAAATTCTACCTCGATTTTTTTTATCGCGTTTTCGGTAAGTTGCCCAGCAAAACTACCTAACAAGTTTGACAGTCTTAAATAAGGTTTAACTAAGTTGTACTCTTTAGCTGATAGAGAAAAAGTATTTACCGCATTTGAAATAGCACCAGTCTTTAGAAAATTACAAATTTGTTCTGCAATTTGCATAGCAACTTTCTCTTGGGCCTCAGCTGTAGATGCTCCAAGATGAGGAGTTAATATTAAATTTTTTGTTCCAAGTAAATTGCTATCTTTAGGTGGCTCATTAACAAAAACATCCAACGCGGCACTAGCAACCTTTCCGTTTTCTAGGTTTTCTTTTAATGCAATCTCGTCAACTAATCCACCTCTCGCACAATTAACTATTCTTACCCCATTCTTCATTTTTAAAAAGGATTCTTTATTAATAATATTTTTAGTTTTTTCATTTAAAGGTGTATGTAGAGTTATAAAATCTGATTTAGAAAATAATTCATCTAAAGAAATTTTTTTAACCCCTAGTTCCCTTGCTTTTTCTTCTTGTAAAAAAGGATCATAAACATTTACTTTAAACTCCAACCCTAAAGCCCTCTTTGCAACTATCGTGCCTATGTTGCCACAGCCAATAATACCAAGGTTTTTTCCTGTCACTTCTGTTCCTTTTATTGATGATTTTTCCCATTTTCCTTCATGTGTTGTTTTATCTGCATAGGGAATTTGTCTCGCAGTCGAAAGAATTAGGGTAATAGCATGCTCAGCTGTGGTGATGGAATTTCCAAAAGGTGTATTCATTACAACTTTTCCATTATCCGTTGCAGACGATATATCAATGTT
Source organism: Pelagibacteraceae bacterium AG-359-E06 (assembly GCA_003280495.1). GTDB lineage: Bacteria > Pseudomonadota > Alphaproteobacteria > Pelagibacterales > Pelagibacteraceae. Next base: position 79,783 of record QCET01000002.1, on the reverse strand, counting down.
ATCTACTCCTATGCCTGCTCTTCCAATAACTTTTAATTTTTTAGATTTCTCAATAACTTTTTTTGTAGCTTTTGTTGCAGACCTTACTACTAAAGCGTCACAATCGTTTAATTCTTGAATTAATTCATCTTCTTTTAGACCAGTTTTAATTTTAACTTTTAAACCATTATCATTAAAAATTTTTTCAGCTTCTTTGCTAAGTTTATCTGCTATTAATACTTTGAACATTTACTTATGTATTACAGTGTAAGCCCACTCAATCCAAGGCAATAAATTAGCTATATCATCACTCTCAACTGTGGCTCCGCCCCAAATTCTAAAGCCGGGAGGAGCGGTTCTGTAAGAGTTAATATCATAAGCGACATTTTCATTCTCTAATAATTGGTTCATTTTTTTCAATTTTGTTTTTTGATCTTCATCTGATAATTTTATAAAGGTTGGGTCTACTATTTTTAAACAAATACTTGTAGATGAAATTGTATTTTGGTCTTTTGCAAGAAACTCTATCCAATTTTTGTTTTTCAACCAATCTTTAACAACTTGAAGATTATTTTGCGATCTTTTTATCGCTTCTTTTTCTCCACCTATGTTTTCAATCCAATTTAAAGAATCCAATACATCCTCGGCACATAGCATTGAAGGAGTATTAATTGTTTCGCCTTTAAAAACACCCTCAGAAATTTTTTTCTTATTCGCAAGTCTAAAAATTTTAGGAATAGGCCACGGTGGTTCATAACCAGTTAGTCTATCTATAGCTCTGGGTGATAAAGCGATCATTCCATGTGCGGCTTCTCCACCTAATACTTTTTGCCAAGACCATGTAATAACATCAAGTTTTTCAAAGTCCATTTTCATTGCAAACACAGCTGAAGTAGCGTCACAAAAAGTAAGTCCTTTTCTGTCTTTTGGTATCCATTCCCCATTTGGTACACAAACTCCAGAACTTGTACCATTCCAATTGAAAATAACATCATTTTCAAAATTTATTTTTTTTAAGTCAGGCAAGATTCCATAATCAGTTTTGTGAATAATTAAGTTTTTTAATTTTAATTGTTCTTTAATATCAATTATCCAATCGTAACCAAAATTCTCCCAACCCAAAATTTCTACTTTTCTTTCACCTAGCATACCCCACATTGCAGCTTCGATAGCTCCCGTATCAGATCCAGCTAAGATTCCTACTTTATAATCTTTTGGAAGATTTAAAATAAACTTTGATTTTTCAATAATGAGATTTAGCTTTGATTTAGCATTTTTTGCTCTATGAGATCTACCCAATGTTTCTGTCGATAAATTACTTATATTCCACCCAGGTCTTTTTTTACATGGTCCAGATGAAAAAAAGGGATTAATAGGTTTTTGCTGAGGCTGAGACATAATTAATTATAAATTACCTTTAACCTAATATTGATTTATGCGGCAGTTTGAAGAGGTAATTTATGTTTAATTGCAAGTCCCGATAAAAAATTCCACATAAATTTTGCGGTAGTTAAAGCTGCTTTCTCAGCTAATTTTTTTTCTTCATCATTTAATGTATCTAAAAGTTTTTCACACTCTGACCTGTGCAAAATATCTGCTTCTTTATGTACTTCAAAAAACATCAAACCTTCTTTAGAGTCAATATCATAGAATTTTTTTAGTCCCTTGATTTTTGTTACAGCTATCTCTGGAACTTGCCTCTCGTAAGTGTAAAACGAACCAAGGCCTTCAGCGAAACTTGAGCGGGCTTGCTTAAAGAAATTATTTATCATATCCATTGTAAAGTTTTCTTGTTTAATGCTTTCTATCTCCTTCGTATCAGACCCTAGCGCTATTGCAAATTTTTTCCATAATTTTGGATGATCGTTTTCAAAATCTTCTTCCTCTTGAAGATTTTCTAACAAAACTTTTCTTTTGCTTATATCCTCGCATAAAGAGTGGGTGGCGCTTATGTAACGCGGAAAAGCTTTAACATGATGATAATATTGTTCTGCATAATCTTTAATAATTTCCCTTGATAGTTCCCCTTTATTCCATGCAATATAAAAAGGGTGTTTTAACAAATGAAATTCATCTAATTTTTCGCTTAAATCTTTAGAAAACATTGATTCACCTATAATTACTTATAATTTTTCAGGAGGATTTTGCAACAACACAAAACGACAAAACAGCCCTATTTTTCAGTAAAATAGAGCTGTTTTTAATAATTTATTTATTGAACATTTCCTTAAGTGCTTTTGCAGGTAAAAACTTGACTTTTTGAGAAGCTGAAATTTGAATACTTTCACCAGTTCTTGGATTTCTTCCTGTTCTAGCTTTTCTTTTAGCCACTTTATATGTACCGAAACCAGCAATTTTGACTTGGTCATCATTTTTTAGCGCATCTAAAATAATGTTGGTAATGCTATCAAATGTTCTCTCAGCATCAGCCTTACTCAAGTTCATATTGCTTGATATTTTAGCAACTAGTTGTTTTTTATTCATTTTAGGCCCTTTCTCGAATCGTTACTATAATACTCAATTAAATTATTAAAAAATCAATGAAAACTTAGCTTTTTCAACAATTTAAAAATACAACTTAAAGTTTAGAAAATTAAGTATTTGAAATTATTAATTAAAATAAACCAAGGCTCTTTAAATCATTAAAAGTAGCAAAAAACATTAAAGAGAAAAGAATAAATACTCCAAATTTATAAAATATTAACTGAACTTTTCCACTCAATGGTTTGCCTCTAATGAACTCAATAAAATAAAAAAATAGATGTCCTCCATCAAGTAATGGAATAGGAAAAAGATTAATTAGACCAAGACTTATTGAAATATAAGCCATTATACTCAAAAAAGGTATAAGTCCGTGTTCTGCTACCTGACCTGACACCTGGGCAATTTTAATAGGTCCCCCTAATTGATCTGCTGATTCTGATCCTGTTATTATTTTTCCAATGTAAGATAGAGTAATAGCTATCGTATTATAAGTTTCAAGAAATGCGAAATATATAGACTTAACAGGTCCTAGTTTTTCTCTTGTTAATTTATTTTTTAAAGGAGAAATTTTGATACCTATCATTTTACGTTTTATATTATTTCCGAAATTGTCTTTTACACTTTTGGTTTCAGTTTTGATGCTAAAAGCCAAAGGTTTGTTTTGTCTTAACACCTCAATTCTAACGACATCAGAATCAGACAACGAAATATATTTGGCTACTTCATTAATACTATTTATTTTTTTATTATTTACAAAAGTTATTTGGTCATTAGATTGTAAGCCTGCTCTTTGAGCTGGTGAATTTTCAACCACACTACTTATAATTGGAATAGTTTTATCTTTTCCAACTGTCAAAAATATAATTGCAAAGATAATTATAGCTAAAACAAAATTTGCAATAGGGCCTGCCGATACAATTATCGCTCTTTGATGAAGGGGTTTATAGTTTAATAGTTTTGATTTTTCTAAATCGTCTCTCTGGTCGTCACTATTTGGCACGGATGAGGCATTTGTATCGCCATAAAACTTTACATAACCCCCAAGTGGTATTAAGCACAATTTCCATCTAGTGCCATGCTTATCATTATATCCAAAGATTTCTTTTCCAAAACCAATTGAAAAATCTGTAACTCCAACGCCAAATTTTTTCGCGTAGTAATAATGTCCATATTCGTGAACAAACACTACAATTGATATTAATATTATAAAAGATAGAATATAAGTCATTAAAGTTTATAAGTACTCAATATCAATAGTACACCGAAAAAAAATATTAAAAAACCAGAAAATAAATTAATTTTTTTTAACTTTTTTAAATTAAGGTTATCTTTTAATTTCAATGCAAGACAACAAAGTGTCACCCACCAAATAAGGGAACCAAAAAAAATACCTACTACTATGAAAATTGAGTCTATCCAAGCAACTTGATGTAAAAGAAAATTTAAATATGATAGAACTGAAATAAAAGCTAATACCGTAACTGGGTTGCTAATAGTTAATAATGCTCCAGTTGCTGCGTTCTTAAAATTATTCTCTTTTTGCAAGTCTACTAATTTTATGTCATCGATTTTTTTTGCCATCATTTGAGCTCCTATAAACATTATGCATAATCCACCAACTAATCTCAAAACTGGCTGATTTTGCAAACTCTCACCTGAAACAGCAACAAGTCCAAAAACTGCTAATGTGCCATATAAAAAGTCGGCTGCTGCAACTCCAATACCCGTATAAATACCTGATTTAATGCCATATTGTAGAGTTCTATTTATACATAAAACAGCTACTGCTCCCACGGGTAATGCCACGAAAAAACCTACTAATAGGCCGATGATCAAATAAATCATTAATATTTTTGATAAAAAGATAGCATATTTTAAGGTTATTTTGTCTAGATTCTTATCTCTAGTTGATCTATAACATTATAAAAAAGGGATTATTTATGGCAATTTTTGATGATGAAAACCAAAAAAAAGAGGGTGGATCTTCAACACCATTTGGAAGATCGACAACTTCAAGATCAACTCTTGATACTAAAGAAGGTAGTATTGTAATTGGCGCAGGAGTATCAGTTACAGGGGACATAGATGCACCAAACGAAGTTTCAGTAAACGGGAAGCACACTGGAAAAGTTGTTTCTAGTAAAATCACTGTTAAAAATGGTGGAAAAGTAGACGGAGAATCTAGTGTAGAGACTGCAGAAATCGAAGGATCTTACGACGGTAATTTGGCAGTTGCTGGTACGCTTTCGGTTACTTCTTCAGGAGTAGCTAAGGGAGAAATTAGATATAAAGATTTAGAAATAGCACTTGGCGGAAAAATTAGCGGAACCATTGCTGAAATGAGCGATGATGAGGCAAGCAAATCTAAAATTAAATTAGTCAAGGATGATGAAGACAAGAAGAAATCTGGTGGTTTCTTCGGTACAACCAAATCGGAAGAAAACTAATATAAACATTAGCTATGCCATCTTCATCAAATTCAATTCTATTAGATGATGTTGAGTTAAAAGGTAAAATCACCGAGAAAGATAATATTATCATCGGATGTAGGTTTGAAGGAAACGTTACTGCTGAAGATGTAACATTCTCAGATCGTGCGAATATTATAGGCGACGTGAATGCGAATAAGATTACTATAGAAGGAAAAGTAAAAGGTGCGGTAACTTCAAAACAATTATCTATTAAACAAAGTGCTGATGTTGAGGGCGATTTAATAACTGAGAGTTTGTCCATAGAAGATGGAGCAAAGTTAAAAATACAAGCTTTAACAAAAAAGGGAGTGTAAAATGGGACAATTAGCCAGCCAAGGATTAGGTGTACTTGCTATCTACTTTTTTCTTTTATTTTTGCTTCACTTTAGATTGGACTTTGTCCAAAAAAATCTAAAGAATGCATACAAAGAGGAGCAAGCAGGCTTGAGGAAAAGAAAAAAAAGTTTGCGAAAATGGGAGCAAGCTTTAAGAAAAAGAAAAAAAATTACTAGAAAACCTGTAAGAAAATCCAAGAAAAGAAGAAGAAGATAATTAAAATTTCCATTCAGAGACTTTATTTAATATAAAGTCTCTGAATGTTCTAACTCTAGCAACATTTTTTAATGATTGTGGATACACAAAATGAGCTTCATATTTTGGACCACTGTGATCACCCAAAACTTTTACTAATCCAGGTTTATTTGCAACCATATAATCTGGTAATGCTGCCAATCCTACACCGCTCTCGACAGCTAATAATAATGAATAAATGTTATTTACTTTCATAACTGATTTTCTTTTGTGTTTATCTTTACTACCAACTTTTAAAATCCATTCTTTTTCAGATAATGGGGATGGAGATCCCTTTCCATAAGTAATTAAATTATGCTTATCTAGATCATTTAATGTTCTTGGTAGTCCATGCTCCTCGCAATATTTTGATGATCCATATATATGGTAATTTATATCTATAATCTTTTTTTGAATATAATTTTTTTGTTTTGGAGCTCTCATCCATATGGCAACATCGGCTTCTCTAGTACTCAAATCAAGCTCTTCATTTGTTACGATTAATTCAACTTCAATGTCTGGATTTTTATCTCTAAATTCCTTTATGCGAGGTGTAAGCCAAATTCCACCAAAACCCACAACAGTCGTAACAACTAATTTTCCAGATGGCTTATGTTTTTGTTCGGTAAAGTCTGTTTCAACTTCTTTAATTTTAGAGATCACCTCATTCGCAGTTGAGTAAAGTTTATGACCACTATCTGTTAAAACTAAGCCTCTAGCATGTCTTTCAAATAAGCTGGTCTTGAGTTCATATTCTAACGACTGTATTTGCCTACTGATCGCAGACTGGCTTAAATTAAGTACATCAGACGCTTTTGTAAAACTGCCTGCTTGGGTAACAGCATGAAATATTTTTAGTTTATCCCAATCCATTATTTATTTACGTCTATTAGTACTCTTCCAGAAATTTCACCTTTTAATATTTTGGATGAAGAGTCTATTAAATCTTTTAAACCCCAAATGCTTACTCCCTTACTTAATTTATCAAAATCAACATAGCTTGTAGCTTGTGACCATAAAAATTGTCTTCTAACTGTCGGTGCTGTTACTGAATCAACTCCCCATAATTTAATACCCCTAATTATAAATGGCATTACAGTTGTATCTAACTTGTAACTACTTGCTAAACCGCATGCTGCAACCATCCCATTTGACCTTGTATGCGATAAAGCTTTAGCTAAAATTTTACCTCCAACTGTATCAACAACTCCATCGTACAGAGCCTTATCTAGTGGTCTTGCTTCCTGGTCAAGTTCCGATCTATCAACAATATTACTTGCACCAATAGATTTCAAAAATTCAGACTTATCTTTTTTACCAGTTACAGCATGAACATTATAACCTAATTTGCTTAATGCTAAGACGGCAACACTCCCTACACCTCCCGTTGCACCAGTTACTAAAACATCTTTGATAGCATCACCTTTTAAAATTGTTTCTCTTGCCTGAATTATTAAGACACACATTAGCGCTGTTAAACCCGCGGTTCCAAGGATCATTGCTTTTTTAGTATCTAAATCTTTTGGTAACTTGACTAAAAAACTGTCTTGGACTTTTGCGTATTGTGAATAACCGCCATAGTATATTTCTCCAACTCTCCAACCTGTAAGAATTACTTTATCACCAGGTTTAAAATTATTACTTTCGCTTTCCTCCACTGTTCCTGAAAAATCAATTCCTGGAATATGTGGGTATTCTTTCACTAGTTTTCCGCCATTTTTTAAAATCATTCCGTCTTTATAGTTTAGTGAGGAGAAGTCTATTTTAACAAGTACGTTACCATGTTTTAAAAATGACTTGTCTATTTCTTTTATATCTCTAGTAAAATTTTCCCCATCTTGATTTAAAACTATTGCTTTAAACTTGCTCATATTTTTTACTCTCCCTTTCATTATAGAAATATACTTTTTCAGTATCTATGTCCGCATTTTCTTTTAATACAAAACATATATTACAATAACCACAAACTACATAACCAATTTCAGGCTTGATAGTATAATACACCTTAGGACTATCAAGCTGTGTAGCAATACGAGTAGTATCAACGTAAATTTTTTTTAAATGATTATATTTTTCTGGTATTACAACCATAAAATTATTTTTTGATATAATGAAGAAATCTTTCCTGAAGATTATGACTGTCTCTAAAAACACCTGTAAAATAATTGGTTACCGTCCTGGCTTCTTCTTTCCTTACACCTCTTGTTGTCATGCACTGGTGTACTGCATCAATGCTGACAGCTGATCCATGTGCTTTTAATCCTTTGTAGATAGAATTTGCTATTTGCATTGTTAATCTTTCTTGTGTTTGAAGTCTACGCGAGTAGAGATCAACCACTCTAGCGAGTTTACTTAAACCTACTACTTTTTCTGCTGGCATGTAGGCAACATGTGCTGTACCTAATATTGGAGCCATGTGGTGCTCACAATGACTTTGAACTGAGATATTTTTTTGAATAACCATGTCATCATATCCTTCAACATCCCCAAAAGTTTTAGATAAGTATTCTTCAGGATTTTCACTATAACCACTAAAATATTCATTGAATGCTTTAATAACTCTTTTTGGAGTTTCAACTAGTCCTTCCCTGTTAGGGTTTTCCCCAATATATTTCAGCACTACCTTGATTGCTTTTTCTGCTTCATCTTTTGAAACTTTTTCAAGCACTTTTGCTTTAAAATCTGCTACATTTTTCATTTTTTAAAAAAAACCCCTAATAAATTTTTGAAAATGCAGTATACAAGAGAAGAGCTACATGACAATGTTTAAAAAACGAATATCGGTAAAAGAAGTTGAAGAGGGTAAAAATTTATCACCTAAATTTGACGAAAGAGGTTTAATTCCTGTTATTACAACTGACTTTAATACAAAAGAGGTGCTAATGCATGGTTTTATGAATGAGGAAGCATTAAAAAAAACTATTGAAACAAAAGAAGTACACTACTTTAGTAGATCAAGGAATGAAATTTGGCACAAAGGTAAAACAAGTGGGTTTATACAAAAGGTAAAATCAATCAGGATTGATGATGATCAAGACTCTATTTGGGTTGCAGTAGATATAGGAGATGGCGCCAGCTGTCACGTTGGATACAAATCATGTTTTTATCGCTCAATCGATAGTGATAGTAAAAATAATGATACAACTTTAAAGTTTGAAGAAAAAGAAAAAAAATTTGATCCAGAAAAAGTTTATAAAGGAATGCCAAACCCAACAAAATTATGAGTTCAAATCAAAAGAATGTTTTAAATGATAAACTTGAATTATGCTCATTAAATCCTGTTACAGGTTGGTATAGAGACGGATGTTGCAATACTGACGAAAATGACAAAGGTACTCATACCGTTTGTGCCAAAGTTAATTCTGATTTCTTAAATTGGTGCAAAGAAAACGGCAATGATCTTATAACACCAAGACCAGAGTTTAATTTTGAGGGTTTGAAAGACGGAGATTGTTGGTGCGTGTGCGCTACTTGGTTTAAAAGAGCGGTAGATTCAGGACATCCATGTAAGATATTTTTAAAGAGCACAAATATAAAAACACTGGAAATTATAGATTTAGATGTTTTAAAAAAGTATGCTATTGATTTATCATGAACGACGATTTATTTATTTTCTTAATAATAATATTTGCATTTACCACATTTATATTTTTTGTAGCTCCCAAGATTAATTAATGCTCATAGACAAATATATTTTTGATCTTGGAAAAGTAATTGTAAAATTCAAAGTAGAAAATCTTTTTAAAAAGTTTTTTAAAACCGATAGGGAAATTAAATATTTTTTAAATAACATTTGTACTTGGGATTGGCACATTCAACAAGATACAAAGTATGATACATCTAAGGCTGCTGACTCACTTATAAAGAAATACCCAAATTATAAAATACCTATTGAAGCTTTTTATGGGAGATTTTTAGAAATGATTGATGGAATTTACGAAGAAAATTTAAAAATAGCGTTAAATCTAAAAAAAAAGGGAAAAAAAATTTATATTTTAAGTAATTTTCCTGGAGATCAATTTGATAATTTTATGAAAGAAAATAAATTTTTAAATGAATTCGATGATATGATTATTTCTGGAAAAGTTGGGCTGAAAAAACCAGATAAAAGGATTTATGAATTAGCAATTAAAAAATTTGATTGTAATCCTAGTAAAACATTATTTATTGACGACAGACCAGAAAATACTGAAGCTGCACAAAACCTTGGTATTAATATAATTACCTTGGATGACCCAGGTAAATTAAAAGACTATATTCAAAATTTTATTTAAGATCTTTCTTATAATCAATATCAAACACAACTGCATTATTTTTAAAAATAATTTTTTGACTATTATTTTTGATAAATTTTTTAGCGCCATTATCACCTTTTAATTTAAAAAATTTTTTTTTATATTTTATTGGAAAAATTACAGGGTTTCCTCTTTTGTTATTAAAATATGGAACTATTATCTGATTATGCTTATTAAAACATTTTATTATTCTGTTGTAGATATTTTTATTTACTTTTGGCATATCTCCAAGACAGACAAAAAATCCTTTTGTTTTTATATTAATTTTTTTTAAACCTGCTTTAATTGATGAAGCCATGCCAGAACGAAAATTTTTATTAATAACCAGTTTAATTTTTCTGTTTTTTTTAATTTTTTTTTTTATTAAAGTTTGATCATGTCCCAAAACAACAATCACATTATCAATATTACTATTTACAATATTTGTAAGAGACGAATGTATTAAATTTTTATTTTTATATTTAGTTATTAACTTATTATGATTGCCAAAACGTTTTGATTGTCCTGCAGCTAGCAAAATAGCTGAAATCATTTTCTATAAATCTCTGTCATTAGTTGAAAAATTATTGATAAGGCTATTTCAGGGGCCGATCTTCCACCAAATTTGATACCAATTGGACCAAAAATTTTTTGAATTTCATCGTCTTTAAAGCCATTTTCCTTTAACCTTTCACATCGGTTTTTATGTGTATTTTTGCTACCAAGAGCACCAATATAAAAGCATTTTCTTTTAAGGGCTTCTTGAATTGCAGGGTCGTCAATTTTTGGATCATGAGTTAATGCAATTAATGCAGTTCTTTCATTTAGTGAAATTTTTTTAAATGCATCTTTTGGCCATTGATTTATTATGTTTGTGTCTGGAAATCTTTTTTCAGATGCAAAGTACCCTCTAGGATCAATAATGTTAATTTCAATATTTAAATTTTTGGCAAATTCTACGAAGTATTGCGCGATATGTACTGCTCCAACAATTACAACTTGTATTGGTCTGTAATAGTTTTTTATAAAAAGATTTGTATCTTTTATCATGCCATCTTTGCGATTAGTGAATGATTCTTTTATATTTATTTTAAAATCCTCTAAATCTTTATCTAGTTTGCAATTAGGATCGTAAACATAGTTTTTTGCAGTTTGTAAATCGGTAATGATGGAAAATTCTTTTTTTTTACTTTTTAATTCAATAACTTTAGATAATAGATCTATTTTCATTTAGTAGTGAATCTTTTCCAAAAATATTGCAATTTCTCCACCGCAAGCAAGACCTACTTCCCAGGCACTCTCATTAGAAACTTTGTACTCAATTTTTTTAAAATTTTCTGGTTTAGATAATAATTCGATAGATTGTCTAACAACATCCCCCTCAACACAGCCACCCGAAACTGATCCAGAAAAATCGCCTTTATCATTAATTATCATTCGACTTCCAATGGGCCTTGGTGAAGAGCCCCATGTTTGTATCACAGTAGCTAAAACAACATTTCGCTTCTGTTGTATCCACTGATGTGCCTCATCTAGGATTTTTTCATCAAAAGAATTTTTCATTACTAGGATAATACTAATTCTTTTTTGAAACGGTAACTTTTTTTGAGTTTTTTTTGTTTTTATTGCAGTGATTTAAACAAATACCTGCCAATATTCCTGTTAAAAACGAGTATTTAATTATTTTTAAACCAATTATAGTTCTTAGTATCACTTTGAACCAGCTACTGCTTTTTGTGCGCAAGATACAATTAAACTAGCACGATACTCTGCAGAAGCATGAATATCAGAGTTTAAGTTTGATGATTTTAAACTTACACTATCTAAGGCGCTTTCTGAAAAATTATTATTCAAAGCTTTTTCTATTTCTTTACAACGGTAAACAACTGATTGTGCGCCTGTAACCGCGCAGCGTACCTCTTTTTTAAATTTTGCAATATAAACTCCAACCATAGCATATCTTGATGCGGGATTTGGAAATTTAATGTAACAAGACTTTTCTGGTATTTGAAATTCAACTGCGGTAACTAATTCACCTTTTTTTAATGATGTTTCAAACATGCCTGTAAAAAATTTTTCAGCCTCGACTTTTCTACTTGATGTGTGAATTGTTGCGTCTAACGCAATACATGCTGATGGATAACACGCTGTTGGATCATTATTTGAAATAGAGCCACCTAATGTTCCGCAATTTCTAACTTGGGGGTCACCTATTCCTTCAGCTAAGCCTGCTAAAGAGTGTACAGCTTTTCGTACTTCCTTAGAAGCCGCAACATCAGCGTGCTTAGTATTTGCTCCTATTATTACTGATTTGCCTTTAACCTTAATTCCATAAAGTTCTTTTATCTCTTTTATATCGATGACATCTGAAAAACTTGATAATCTCATTTTCATTGATGGGATTAAAGTCATACCACCTGCAAGAAAAGTTGATTTATTAGATGCTAGTTTAGTTGCTTCCTTCACGCTCTTAACTTCGTGAAAATTAAATGCCTTCATATGTCCCCCTTTTTTTTATTAAAAGTTAAGCTGCTTTTTTCTTAGTATCAGACTTATCTTTTAAAGCTTTCCAAACTTTTTCAGAAGTTGCTGGCATAGAAACTTCTGTTCCAATTGCATCAATTACTGCATTCATCACGGCTGGTGGTGAAGCAATAGCGCCGGCTTCTCCGCAACCCTTTACACCTAAAGGATTAGATGTTGCTGGCGTGCAAGTATAGTCAATTCTAAACTCTGGAAAATTGTCAGCTCTTGGCATTGTGTAATCCATGTATGAAGCGGTCACTAATTGGCCAGTCTCATCATAATAGGCATTTTCGTATAAAGCTTGACCAATACCCTGTGCTAATCCACCGTGTATTTGTCCTTCAACAATCATTGGATTAATTAAATTTCCAAAATCGTCAACACAAGTATAAGTATCTACTTTTGTTTCTCCTGTGGTTGGATCTACTTCTACCTCACAAACATGTGAGCCTGCTGGGAATGAAAAGTTTACTGGGTCATAAAATGCAGTTTCTTTTAACCCTGGTTCAACCCCTTCAGGAAGTGGAGATTTTATTTCACCATAAGTGCCTGGTAAATAACAAGCAAAGGCAATTTCACCTATAGTTTTTTTCTTGTTAGAATTTGGAACAATAAACTCACCGTCTTTAAACTCAATCTCATCTGGATTAGCTTCAAGCATATGTGCAGCAACTTTTTTACCTTTTTCTACAATCTTATCACAAGCTTTAGCAATAGCTGTTCCGCCAACTGCAAGTGATCTTGATCCATATGTACCCATCCCAAATGGTCCTTTGTCCGTATCTCCGTGAACTAAATCAATATTTTCCATTGGCACGCCAAGTTTATCGGCTACGATTTGTGCGAAGGTAGTATCATGACTTTGTCCATGACTGTGAGTACCTGTCATTACTGATATATTTCCAGTGGCATTAAATCTGATTTCAGCTGACTCCCAAAGTCCAACGCCAGCTCCTAAAGACATTACTGCAGCTGATGGTGCGATACCACAGGCTTCAATATAAGTTGAGAAACCAATTCCTCTTAACTTACCTTTTGCAGCAGACTCAGCTTTTCTTTTTTCAAAGTTTGAATAATCAGAAAGTTCTAATGCTCTATTGAAGTGTGCCTCATAATCCCCTGAATCTATATTATGAACTAAACACTGTTGGTGTGGAAATTGTCTGATAAAGTTTTTCTTTCTAAATTCAGCTCTATCCATTCCCATCTCTTTAGCAGCCTTATCCATTAATCTTTCGATCATGTACGTAGCTTCCGGTCGACCTGCACCTCGATAAGCATCTACTGGTGCTGTATTAGTGTACACTGCTTTTACATTACAATAAGCTGAAGCAATATTGTAAAGTCCTAAAACCAATGGTCCATAAAGATAAGTTGGAGTAACAGTTGCAAATAATGATGCGTAGCCTCCTAGGTTAGCAATTGTATCAACTTTTAATCCTGTAACTGTTCCGTCATTTTTAATTGCAAGTTCGCAATTAGTGATGTGATCTCTCCCATGACAGTCTGATAAAAATGAGTCAGTTCTTTCACAAACCCATTTAACTGGTCTTTGTAATCTTTTTGCAGCCCACGCAACCACTACATCTTCTGCGTAAGGATAAATTTTGGAACCAAATCCTCCACCTACATCAGGCGCAACGATCCTAAATTTATGTTCTGGATGAATTGCATTGAAAGCTGACATTACAAGTCTAGATAAATGCGGGTTTTGGCTTGTTGTATATAAAGTTAATTCTTCTGATGATGGATTAAAATCACCGATCGATGCTCTTGGCTCCATAGCGTTTGGAACTAATCTGTTATTTGTCAAAGTCATTTTAACAATCTTGTCAGCACTTGCGAAAGCTTCATCAGTTTTTGCTTTGTCTCCAAGTTCCCAGTCAAATGACAAATTTTTATCTATTCCATCATGAATTGACTCTGAATTCATTGCATCACCAGTGTTTACAACTGCTTTTAAAACTTTGTAATCAACTTTAACTAGTTCAGCCGCATCCCTTGCTTGCTGCAATGTTTCCGCAACTACAAGTGCTACATGATCTCCAACATAATTAACGCTATCACTTGCAAGAGCCGGATGTGGAGGTATTTTCATGTCCGTACCGTCTTTGCTAACAATTTTCCAACCAGCAATTAATCCGCCGATTTTATCTTCATTTAATTCTTTCGCAGTTAATACATCTATTACACCGCTAGCTTTTTTTGCTTTAGAGGTATCTATATTTTTTATTTTCGCGCGAGCGTGTGGTGACCTGATAAAATACGCAAATGTTTGATTAGCTAATGTGATATCAGCTGTATATCGTCCTTTACCTGTTAAAAATTTTTTATCTTCTTTTCTTTCTACTTTAGAACCTATCATGCTTGCTGCCATTTTTTTTCTCCTTTTTTATTTCTGTTTATTTACATTTTTGATGCAGCATCTTTAACAGCTGCAACAATATTTTGGTATCCAGTACATCGGCAAATGTTACCTTCTAACCATTCACGAATCTCCTTATCGCTAGGATTCTTTTTATTTTTCAATAAATCAACTGCGCTCATTACCATACCCGGTGTACAATAGCCGCACTGTAAACCGTGATGCTTTTTGAAAGCCTCTTGCATTGGGTGAAGTTTGCCATTTTCTGCTAGACCTTCTATGGTCGTTACTTTAGCGCCATTAACATCAGCAGCTAATAATGCACAACTTTTCATAGATTTTCCATCTACGTGAACAACACACGCACCACACTGACTTGTATCGCATCCTATGTGTGTCCCAGTTAAATTTAAATTTTCTCTTATAAATGTTGATAATAAAGTATAATCTTCAACTTCTTTGGAAATTTTTTTACCGTTTATAGTAAGATTTATAGATTTCATGTTCTCCCCTTAAAAATTTTTTAATAATAAACTTACTAAATTGATCGAAAATCTCAATATGACAATATTGTCTCTACCGTAGGTTGTTTAAAAAATTATCAACAAAATAGCGCCTATCGCGACCGAGCAACCCAATGCGATTAATAATTTTTTATTAATTGATGATTTATTTGATACTTTCACGTTTTCTTTTGGTTTTGAACCTGCTGGTGAGATAGACTCAGAAAATTTTCCAAAGAAGATATCTGCCATTTTTTTTGCTGTCATATCAATTAACCTTGAGCCAACCTGAGCTATTTTACCACCGACTTGCGCTTCGACACTATAAGTTAATGTTGTTACACCGCTATTTTCCACCAGTTTTACGCTTGCTTCGCCAGAAGCAAAGCCTACAGGAGAATCTCCTTGTCCAACTATTTTGTAACTATCTGGAGGATTTAAGTCTTTTAATTCAATCTCTCCTGTGAAACTAGCATTAAATGGTCCAATTTTGTTAGTTGCTGTTGCAGTAAAGCTAGTATCAGAATTTTTTTTGAACTCTTCGCAACCGGGAATACATTTTTGAAGAATTTCTGGACTATTTAATGCATCCCAGACAGATTGTTTATCAGTTGGAATTTCATAAGAACCTGATAATTTCATATAAAACAATATAATTATTTTTATGGATGAAGCTACAAAAAAGAAAGTACAAGCTAAAGCATTTGAGAGATTAATAAAACATCTTGGAGAAAGAAAGGATGTTCAAAATCTTGATCTTATGAATTTAGCTGGATTTTGTAGAAATTGTCTATCCAAATGGTACAGAGAAGAGGCAATAAAACTAGGTGAAAATATATCAGATCCTGATGCAAGAAAGGAAATATATGGTATGAGTTATGAAGAATGGAAAGATAAATATCAAAAATGATTACATTAACTGAAACAATATTGTTTTATATTTTAGTAACTTTAATAGCTTATTATTTTATTCCTTGGAAAAGATTTACTAAAGCGCCCTTTAGCAAGCTACTAAATTTTTGGGTACAAAGCGTTGTATTTGCAGTTGGTATTGTTGGATTAACTTATTATATAATTAATAATATCTTTTAAAATTAGCAGGGCTTTAAAGAATTCGATATATTTTTAATTAACATAAAGTACTGATTTTTATCAGCAGGTAACGTCGAGCCAAGAGGATCTAAAACGCCAGTTTTAATATTTGTATCTTTTGCTATTGCGTTAATTATATTTGGATTAAACTGAGGTTCGGAGAATATACACTTTGCCTTCTTTTTATTAATTACATTTCTTATATCTTTTAATTGTTCTGCACCAGGAAGTATATCGGTATTGACTGTTAAAGCTCCAATCGCATTTACACGGAATTTTTTTTCAAAATATTGATAAGCATCGTGAAATACAATAAAGCTGGCGTTTTTATTTGTATTATTTTTTATATCTTTTATTAAAAGATCAATCTCTTTAATCAATTTTTTTGAGTTTTCTTTATAAGTTTTGGCGTTTTCTTTATCTAAAGAGACTAACTCTTTAGTCATTTTTTTTGCAATTACTTTTGCATTTGAAGGATCTAACCAAATATGCGGGTCATGGTCACCATGTGCGTGTCCATGGTCATCCTTCTTTTTATGTCCGTGGTCATCGTGTTTTTTATGTCCGTGGTCATCGTGTTTTTTATGTCCGTGGTCATCGTGACCGTCAAATATGTTTTTTTCTCTAAATTCTAGTTTTTTTAACCCATTAATTTCTAATAATTCAATTACTTTAGATTTTTTTGAAATAGATTTAATGGGTTTTTCTAGGGGCGTTTCTAAATTTTCTCCTACCCAAAATACAAGGTCGGCTTGTTGCAGCATTTTTGCATGAGAAGGTTTTAAAGTAAAGTTGTGAGGTGAATTACTACCTTCTACAATTAGCGAGGGTGAACCAATGCCTTGCATTAAATACGAAGCTAATGAATGTATCGGTTTAATAGAAGTAACAACTTTTATTTCTGACTTTGCAGTTATTGATACAGAAAGTAAGAAAATAATGGTAAAATTGATTATATTTAATAATGCTTTTTTCATTATTATAATGTTATATTATAACAAGCGTTATAATGTAACAATTACGTATTTGTCAATAAATTAATTTATTATTATGAATAATGTTGTAGCAAAATTGAATAATGCCGGACTTAAGATAAATAACACATGGTTAGTAAAGGGTGTTTCGTTTGAAGTAAAAAAAGGAGAAATTGTAACTCTTATAGGGCCTAATGGGTCGGGTAAATCAACAACAGCAAAAATTGCATTAGGAATCTACAAAAATGCTGAAGGCCATGTTGATAAATATACAAATAAAATTGGATACGTGCCGCAAAAAATTTCAATTGATTGGACTTTGCCCGTACGTGTTATTGATTTCATGAACCTTACAGAACAGTTAAAAGAAAAAGATTTAGATGATGCTTTAAATTTAACTGGCGTAAAAAATTTAAAATATAGGAATATTAAAAGTTTATCCGGTGGTGAGTTTCAAAGAGTATTGATTGCGCGAGCTATTGCAAAAAAACCTGAATTTTTAGTATTGGATGAACCAGTCCAAGGTGTAGACTTTAAAGGTGAGATAGCGCTATACGAATTAATAAGATTGATTTCTGAAAATCTAAAATGCGGAATATTACTAATTTCTCACGATTTACACGTTGTAATGTCTGCTACAGATTATGTTGTATGTTTAAATGGTCATATCTGCTGTTCAGGAACGCCTAAAACTGTAGCAAATAATCATAATTATAAAGAGCTTTTTGGTGATAGGGCATCTAATACGTTATCGATTTATGAACACAAACACGACCATACTCACTCAGCAGATGGAACAATAAAAACGAAAAAAATTTAATGCTAGATGATTTTTTTATAAGAGCTTTAATTGCTGGTTTGGGAGTAGCAATAGTAACTGGTCCTTTAGGATGTTTTACTATTTGGAGAAGACTTTCATTTTTTGGAGATACATTGGCACATTCTGCTCTTTTAGGTGTTACGTTGGCTTTGTCATTTGAAATGAATATTTCATTTGCAGTTTTTCTCATATCTGCCGTTGTTGCTATATTTTTAATTAATTTACAAAGAGTAACAAACCTCCCTGGAGATGCTTTACTAGGTTTATTAGCCCACTCTACTTTGGCCTTGGGTCTTGTTACCATTAGTTTTTTATCATTTATACGATTTGACATTATGGGTTTGCTTTTTGGAGATATTCTGTCAGTGAATAATTTAGATATTTTAATTATTTGGTTAGGGGGTGCAATTATATTGATTACTCTAAAAATAATTTGGAAACCGTTGTTTGCATCAACTGTAAATTACGATCTTGCTCAAGCCGAAGGAATGAACCCGGATAGAGTAAATATAATATTTACCTTACTGATGGCTGCAATTATTGCAATCTCTATAAAAATGGTTGGTCTTCTTTTGATAACTGGTATGTTGATTATGCCAGCAGCGATGGCAAGAAACCTTTCAGATAACCCTTTAATGATGGTCTTTATTGCAACAGTTGGTGGTGCGCTTTCAGTTTTGTTAGGATTGTTTGCTTCATTAGAATTTAATTCACCCTCCGGACCGTCAATTATTGTGGCAGCTTTATCTTTGTTTTTGTTATCTCTAATAAATTTAAAGCGTATAAAGATAAAAGGTAAGGTGGTATAATTTATATTATGAAGCATAAACAAGTTAACTTAAGTAAAAATCAACAGATAGTCTTAGAAACGATTAGAAAAGCCAAAAAACCATTAAAGGCGTATTCTATTTTATCGAGTGTTAAAAAAAAAGGTATTAACGCTCCCCCGCAGGTCTACAGAGCATTAGAAAAATTGGTAGAACTGGGAGTAATACATAAAATAGAAAGCAAAAATGCATTTGTTGATTGTAAGAATTCAGAATGCGAGACCTCAAAAGCAACAGCATTTTCAATTTGTAAAAAATGTCAAAAAATAACAGAAATAATGAATTCAAAGCTTTCAACTTATTTAACAAATTTTCAAGACAATACCGGAATGAAATATGAAAAATATAATTTAGAATTTTACGGGTTATGCAAAAGGTGTAAATTATAAATTTTCTATTTTTCTTTAAGTCGAGGTATTAAGTCTATAAAATTACAAGGTTTAAATCTTGAATCCAGCTGATATTTTAAAATTTCCTCCCAAGCATCAGCAACTGCACCGCTCGATCCTGGAAGTGCAAAAATATATTTACCATTAACTAATACTGCCATTGCCCTTGATTGAATTGTAGAAGCTCCGATTTTTTTATAACTTATTAGTCTAAATAATTCTCCAAAACCTGGTATTTCTTTATCTTTAATTTCATCTAGTGCTTCTGGGGTTGTGTCTCTTCCAGTTAAGCCAGTCCCACCCGTTGCAATAATTACATCAACATCTTTAATATTGCACCACTCTTGAATTTTAGATTTAATTATTTCTTTATCATCAATAACTATTTCTTTATGCTTGAGGCCATGACCTTTCTCCTTAATTTTATTTGCTAAAATTTGACCTGATTTGTCAGTCGCTTCAGTTCTAGTGTCTGAAATAGTTAATACAGATATATTTATTGGTTTAAATTCTTTTTGACTATCTATAGGCATTTAGTGAGTGCTTATTTTATATAGTGAGATATAATTTTTAACAATAGTTTATATATGAATTTAGCTTTATTGTTTTTCATAACTTCAATAATCTATTCCAGCGTTGGCTTTGGAGGTGGCTCTACTTACCTGGCTTTAATGCTTCTATGGGGTATCTCCTATGCAATTTTTCCCGTAATAGCTTTAATGTGTAATATCATTGTTGTTTCAGGAAATTGTTTTAATTATATTAGAAGGGGCAACTACAATATAAATTTTTTAGCACCTTTTTTAGTTGGCTCAATTCCATTCGCTTATTTTGGTGGAACACTATTAATCGATAAATATATTTTCGAATTATTACTATTTACAGTTTTATTGATAGCAGGTGTTTTAATTTTGTTTAATTTTAAAACTTACGACGACAATATTGAAAATTATAGGTCGTTACCTAAATTTATTTGCTTTATCATAGGATCAATTTTAGGATTTATATCTGGTATTGTCGGAATAGGAGGTGGTATATTTTTAAGCCCAATTTTATTCCTGCTTAGAGCTGAAAGACCTAAAATCATAATAACTTCTGCATCAATATTTATTCTTATCAATTCAGTATCAGGAATATTTGGTCAATTAACTAAGTATGGAATAATCAATGAAATATTTAATTTTTGGTATTTATTTTTAGCCGTATTTATTGGTGGTCAAATAGGAAACTATTTAAGTATTAAAATAATTCCGACAAGAATATTAGCAATGATAACATCGGTATTAGTTATTGCTGTAGCCTTAAGAATTGGATTTAAGATTTTTTAAGCAGTTTGACTTATAGAGTTTCTTGCGGTTTTAATTTTCTCCGCTGCAGCTTTTTGTTCAAGGGCCTGAATTTCTTTTTCAAGTTTTTTAAGCTGCTTAATAGATCTAAAATATAAAAATGAAATTAAACTAAACGCAATAGCGTATGCCGGCCAAATATATATTCCATAACCATCCATATTTAGAAAATCAATCATAATCTCTTATACCTACTTTCCTGCGTTTTTGGCAACATAAATTGACACAGTATCAATTTCTTCTGGTGTTAGCAATCCATCCTCGCCAAAAGCAGGCATGGCGCCTAATCCGTGAGTTACAATATCTTTTACTTGAGCAACGGTCGGTTTTAATGTGTCGAGATTCGGTCCTACATTTCCTTTAGAACCAGCGGCTTTCATGGTGTGGCATGTAGCACACATAGCTTTCTCATTGAAAAGCTTCATTCCTTTAGCATTCTCGTCGGCAATTGCTGCCGACGAGAACAAAACTAAGATTGTTAATATTTTATAAAAATTAGCTGACACTAATATTTAAGCTATGGTCTCTCCAACCGTTATGGGCGTAACCTCTTCTGTTTTCCATTCTCAATTTTGGTTGAGATTTTCCACCAGCTGAAGCTTTGCTTGCGATATTATATTTCCCTGGTTTTAATTTTGCATTAAATACAAATTGTCTCCATGCAAATTTACCCAGATCTGGACCTATAAGTTTAGCTTTTTTCCAATTTTTACCGCCGTCAGTTGATACGGAAACACTGGATACTTTTCTTGTGCCACCAAATGCTACTCCAGAAATACTTACATTTCCTGAAGAAGATCTTTTCATTGGTGAAGTGATCCATGATTTGACTGGCATTTCCCAACAACTTGGGTATTGTGATCCTTTTTTTCCAATCGGTGAAATTCTATAACTTTTTTTCATATATTTCACTTGTGATTGATCTTTTGTGAATGCAATTTTACCACAATGCTTTACGTTATTAATTCCGAAGTATCCTGGTGGAATGAAACGTAATGGTCCTCCATGTGCATTAGGTAATGCTACACCGTTCATTTCCCAAGCGAGCATCGCATCCTTTTTAACTTTAACTGGTACTGATCTTTCAACTAAAGCTTTTTTGGGATCAAGATTTGATGGCATATCAGAACCAGTTGCAGTAACATATTTTGCACCACCTGATAATCCGCCACAAGCTTTTATTACAGTTGATAATGGAATACCTGTCCACATTACACAAGCAGCTGCTCCAGTTTTCCACTGAGAGCCTCTTGGTTTATGAGGAAAGAAACCTCTACCATTACCTGAACATTGTAGAACAGTTGCCATTGTAGTTCTTCCAAGATTTTGTAGTTGTGACAGAGTAAATGTTTTAGGATTTTTTACACCTTCAACTTTTAGTTTCCATTGAGATTTTTTACCAATTTGAGCATCAGTCATTGTTGGCATGTTATTTCTAATATATATATGTCTAATAGGCGTTATCACACTTGAACCAATAGCTTCTCTATGTGTCTCCATTGTTTTATCTGAGTGAATGATCAATGAAGATCTTTTTTTCCACTTAATAAAGCCTGGTAAACCTTTAGCATCGCTGGCAGTATGATTTGCATAAGAAACTTTAATTGGAACTAATGCACTAGCTGCCGCAACTCCAGCAACTGTAGCCGAACCAGTTAAAAATTTTCTTCTACTAGGATTAATATTACTTTTTCTTTTTTTCATAACCCCTCCTGTTTTTGCTAAGCAACATAATATATGCAATTAAAATATCTTGGTATCTACTATTGGTTGTATTTTGCATTATCAATTTTTAGTTGAATAAAAATGTTCCAATAATACTTAATAGTGATACTCTGTCCTCAATGGAAAAATTGAGGGACAATTTCGGGAGATCGTTTCCATATATTCGGCTTTCAATTACTGATGTTTGTAATTTTAAGTGCGGCTATTGCTTGCCTAATGGTTATTTTAAACCTTCAAATGCACCCGGGTTTTTAGACATTAGTGAAATTAACAATCTTGTTGATGCTTTATCTGATTTAGGCGTATCTAAAATTAGAATAACTGGTGGTGAACCGACCGTACGAAAAGATTTCTTTGATATAATTAAGATAATAAAAAATAAAAAAAATATTCACAATGTGGTAATTACAACAAATGGCTATAAATTAAATAAAATAGCAGAACAAATAGTCGATACAAAAATTAACGGGATTAATATTAGTATTGATAGCTTAAATTCTCAAACCTTTAAAGAAGTAACAGGTCATGACAAATTAAAACAAATTCTTGAGGGAATTGATATTTTACAAAGCAAAGGTTTTACGAATATTAAAATAAATGCTGTGTTATTAAAAGGAGTGAATGACACTGAAAGAGATTTTGATGCTTGGTCAGATTTTATAAACAAAAAGAAAATTGACTTTAGGTATATAGAATTAATGCAAACTGGAGATAATTTGAATTATTTTAATAAATACCATGTACCATCAAAAATATTTAAAGATTATCTTATTAAAAATAAATGGAATTCTATAGATAGAGTAAGTGATGCAGGGCCTTCAATAAATTATGTAAATCCAAGTTCAAAAGGTAAATTCGGTATTATTGCGCCTTACTCAAAAGATTTTTGCAAAAGTTGCAACAGGTTAAGAGTGACCGCAAAGGGTGAATTAAGACTTTGTCTATTTGGTAATACTGGAGTTAGTTTAAGACCCTTATTAAAAGATGCTTCGCAGAAAAAAGAGTTGTTAAACTTAATTCTAACTCAGTTAAGATTTAAAAAAGAATCTCACTATCTTGAACTCGGAGATACAGGAGCAACCCCGCATTTAGCTTCAATAGGAGGTTAGTTTGAAATTAAAAATTGTAACAAAGGAAGATCTTAAAGATTGGACTAAAGAGTTGTTTGAAGAAAAATCATACAACATGATAGATGTTTCTGACAAAAAAGTTACGCTTAGGAGAGCCTTAGCATGTGGATCAATAATAGTCGGTTCAAAAGTTTTTAATTTAATTGAAAATCAAAATATGCCAAAAGGTGATCCTATTAGTTTGGCAGAAGTTGGAGGTTTATTGGGCGTTAAAAAAACAAGCGATTTAATTCCTTTGTGTCATCCATTATCAATTGAGCATTCTTCGATTAAAATAGTTTTAAATAAAAGTAATTATTCCTTGGAAGTTTATTGTTTAGTATCCGCACACGCAAAAACAGGTGTAGAGATGGAAGCTATTATGGGTGTAAATGCTGCTCTAATAACTATTTACGATTTAAGTAAAATTGTAAATCCAGACTTGTCTATAGAAGAAATCAGACTACTAGTAAAACAAGGTGGCAAAAGTGGATTATGGCTAAACCCCAACGGTCTTCCAGAATTTCTATCTCATTTAAAGTAAAATGTTAACTTACTCAGCTGCTTTGAAAAGAGTATTAAATTTTGCTCGTAAGAAAACGAGTATTGTAAAAGTCGAGAAGTCTTTACAACATGTTTGTGTAAGAAATATTAATTCAAAAAAAAATAACCCTTTTTTTAATAATAGTTTACTCGATGGATTTGCATTTAAATCATCTGATACAGTATCTAATAAAAGTTTTAAAATTTTAGGCGCAACTTCAGCGGGTCAAAAAAATAAAATTAAATACAAAAAAAATTGTTGTTATAAAATTAGTACAGGCGCAAAGATATTTCATCCATATGACTGTATGATGCCATATGAAAATCTGCAAATTGAAAAAGGAGCAGTAAAATTAAAAAAAAAAATTAGCAAAAATACAAATGTTCGAAAAATTGGCAGTGATTACAAAAAAGGACAGATTATTTTAAAAAAAAATACTACTATTACTGCTCCAGATCTTTTAGCTTTAAAATCTCTTGGAATCAAAAATATTAAAGTTTATCAAAAACCAACTATAATTTTATTTTGCACAGGTAATGAAATTATAGATAACGTAAAAATTAATGATAAAGTCATTAATTCTATACCAGAATATATAAAATCATTTAGTGAGAGGCTGAATTTTAAATTTATATATCTTGGTATTTTAAAAGATAATGTTAAACAGCTACACAGTAAAATTAGAAAAATTCAAAAAATAAAAAATGTGATTATAATATCAACTGGAGGAGTATCTGCAGGACACAAAGATTTCATTCCTCAAGTGCTTAAAAAAAATAAGTTTAAGGTAATTTTTCATAAAATTTTGATGAAACCTGGTCGGCCAACTTTATTTGCAATTAAAAAAAGTAGTTACTATTTTGGTTTACCTGGTAATCCAATTTCTACAATTGTGGGGTTTCACTTTTTAATTACGCCTTTATTGTTAAAACTACAAAGCAAAATCTTAAAATTAAAAAATGGACGCATGCTACAAAATTATAAAAAAAATAAAAATTTAACTCTATTTTTAAGGGGCATAACAAATAATAAAACTCTCAAAATTTTAAGTGGCCAGGAATCTTTTAGAATAAAAAGCTTAGTAAATGCAAATTGTTGGATTAAATTGAGTCAAAAAAAAAGTATTGTAAAAAAAGGATCTCGAGTAGATTATTATGATTATTAAGTTAGAGTTATTTGGAATGAGTAAAGAGTTTAGTAAAGACGAATTTTTACATTTTGAATTTGATAATGAAATAACGGTTAAGGATTTAAGAATTAAATTAGAGCAAATGATTAAAAATGAATTTCCTAAAAATAATAATTATTTAGAAGTAGTGAAAAAATCTGCTTTTAGCTCAGAAGATAACGAAATTGTTGAAGATAATTATAAATTAAATAAAGATCAAAAATTGGCAATTATTCCACCAATAGGAGGAGGTTAATGTTTCACTGTGATGTTGTAAATTTGAAGATAAGTAAAATCTCTTTAGAAAGAGCTACAGATTTCATAGAGTCTCATAAGTGCGGTGCTTCATTATTTTTTATTGGTACAGTTAGAGACATGAACAATGAAAAAGAAGTCACTGGTATTACTTATGACTCACATGACAAGATGGTAAAAAAAAGTTTTAAAGAAATTTATGAAGATGCTATTAAAAAATTAAAGCTTGAACATCCTGTGGCTTTTGTCGAACACGTTAAAGGTTATGTACCATTGGGTGGAATATCTATTATTATCGCGGTCGCTTGCAAACACCGAAGTCAAGTTTACGAGTTCTCAAGATTTATAATAGAAGAGATAAAAAAAAAGACACCGATATGGAAAAAAGAACATTATAAAGGTGAAGATGCTAAGTGGTTAGAGGGACAACAAATTCAGATTAAAAAATAGTTTTATTTTTCTTTATCTTTTTATTAAATTTGCTTTTTACCTCTATATTTAGTTTGTAAAGCTCGCCTTTTTTTAATTTATGTAAATCTTGCACTTGTTTTAAAAATCTTTTACTTTCAGTTTCTTTTATCAACCCGTCAGTTAATGTTTTAAATTTTTCAATATAATTCTGCCTTTTAAAGGGCTTTTTTCCATTAGGGTTTGCATTAGCAATTTCAAGTTCTCTTGAAATTACTGAACCATCATTAAAATTAATTGTTATCTTACCTCCAAAACACCTCTTAGTTGGGTCTGGATCGTGATATTTATTTGTCCATTCTGAATCTTCAAATGTTTTTATTTTTTGCCAAAGATTAATTGTAGAAGGTTTGTTTGCTCTTTTAGAAGTATAAGAATTTATGTGATGCCATTTCCCATCCTCAAGCGCCACAGCTAAAATATACATTATCGAGTGATCTAAAGTTTCGCGACTTGCCTTTGGATCCATTTTTTGTGGATCATTTGCGCCTGTTCCAATTACATTGTGTGTATGATGACTTGTATGCAAATCAATATTCTTTACATTTGAAAAATCTTTTATTTCTTTATTAAGACTTATTGCAAGATCAATTAATGCTTGAGCTTGATACTCTGCTGAATGTTCTTTAGTATATGTTTCTAAAATTGCTTTCTTTGGCTCGTTTAAATTCGGTAATGGTACTCTATATTCTGCTTGTGGGCCTGATAGAACGTAAGCAATGATGCTATCTTCACCTTCATAAATAGGACTTGGAGCTCCCTCACCTCTCATCACCCTGTCAACAGCTTCGATTGCTAATTTACCAGCGTGAGCTGGCGCGAAAGCTTTCCAAGATGAAATTTCACCTTTCCTCGATTGCCTGGTTGATACCGTAACATGTAATGCTTGCTGTACAGCTTGATAAATTTGCTCAGTCTTTAACGAAAGTAAAGTGCCAATACCAGCTGCCGCGCTTGGTCCTAAATGAGCTATATGATCAATTTTGTGTTCATGCAAACATATTCCTTTTACTAAATTCACTTGAACTTCATATCCAGTTAATATTCCTTTTATTAATGATTTTCCGTCACAGCCTGACTGTTGCGCAACCGCAAGAATGGGTGGAATATTATCAGCAGGATGAGAATAGTCTGCAGCCAAAAAAGTGTCATGAAAATCTAATTCTCTAACTGCGGTTCCATTTGCCCATGCGGCCCATTCACAATCAAATTTTTTTTTTGAATTAATTCCAAATATAGTTGCACCCTTTTTTCTAGGGTGAGCCAAAGCCATTTCTCGAGCCGTAGTAACAGGTCTACGTCCAAAAGAAGCTATAGCTACAGAAGCATTATCTATTATACGATTGATCACCATTTCAACTGCATCATCGTCAAGTGGTGCTTTATCAGATGCTATCTCAGCTATTTTCCAAGCTAATTGATCTTCTTTTTTTAATTTTGCTTTCGATGGATAAACTTTAACTAAAACTTCTTGCACTAAATCATTTTCCTTAAAACATACTGTAAAATACCGCCATTTTTATAATACTCAATTTCATTTTCAGTATCAATTCTACAAATAGTTTTTATCTTTTTTAAAGTACCATCAACATACTTAATCTCCACAATGATTTCGTCTCGTGGATTGACACCTTTTTCGATATTTAATATTGTAAATAGCTCTGAACCATTCAAATTAAGATTTTTTCGATTAATATCATTAGCGAACTGTAGAGGTAGTATACCCATACCCACTAAATTTGACCTATGAATTCTCTCGAAGCTTTCAGCAAGAACAGCTTTTATACCTAAAAGTTTTGTTCCTTTTGCTGCCCAATCTCTAGATGAGCCAGTGCCATACTCTTTTCCTGCAATAACAACTAAATCGACACCACGTTTTTGGTATTCGACTGATGCATCATATACACTCATTACTTCATCGTCTGGATATAGCTTAGTTAAACCACCTTCTGTGCCTGGAGCAATCTCATTTTTTATTCTAATATTTGCAAAAGTACCTCTCATCATTACCTCGTGGTTACCCCGTCTGGTTCCATATGAATTAAAATCTTTTGGCATAATTTGTCTTTTCATAAAATATTCACCTGTTGGTCCATCCTTTTGGATTGAGCCAGCCGGAGAAATATGATCCGTGGTTACGGTATCAGCTAACATTAAAAGTGGTCTTGCATCTTTAATTGATTTAAATCCCTCGGGCTTCTCAGTTAAGTTTTCAAAGAAAGGAGGTTTTTTGACGTAAGTTGAATTATCATCCCATGAATAAATTTCACTTGCAGGTATATTTATTTTTTGCCATTCCTTGGGACCAGATGAAACATTTTCATACCTTTTTTTAAACATTTCAGCATTTATTGATTTGAGTATTAAATCTTCAATTTCTTTATTACTTGGCCAAATATCTTTTAAGTATACATCCTGGTTATTTTTATCTTTTCCTAATGAGTCTTTATATAAATCTATATCCATAGAACCCGCTAAAGCATAAGCAACTACTAAAGGTGGAGAAGCCAAATAATTTGCTTTTACATCAGGACTAATTCTTCCTTCAAAATTTCTGTTTCCCGAAAGTACAGATACTGCATAAAGGTCAGAATTATTTATGGCTTTTGAAATATTTTCATTTAATGGACCTGAATTACCGATACACGTTGTACAACCATAACCAACTAAATTAAAACCAAGTTCATCTAAATATTTAGTTAAACCAGCTTTATCCAAATAATCAGTCACCACTTGCGATCCGGGTGCTAGTGATGTTTTAACCCAAGGTTTTACTTTTAATCCTTTATCAATTGCTTTTTTTGCTACTAGACCAGCTCCGATCAGTACGTTTGGGTTTGAAGTGTTGGTGCATGATGTGATTGCGGCAATAACAATATTGCCGTCTCTTAGTTTATAACTTTCATTATCAACTTTACTTTCTTTAAATTTATCTCGTTTTGTATATAGTTTAAATGACTCAGAAAAAGACTTCGCAGCGGATGTTAATTCTACTTTGTCTTGAGGACGCTTTGGTCCAGATATACACGGAACTACATCTGTCATATTAAGTTTAAGTGTATCTGTAAATTCTAAATCATTACTTGACCACATACCTTGTTCTTTCGCATACTCCTCTACCAGGTTTATGGTTTCGTTGTTACGACCAGAAAATTTTAAATATTTAATAGTTTCTTCATCTATTGGAAAAAATCCGCAAGTCGCACCATATTCTGGTGCCATGTTACCAATTGTTGCCCTATCTGCTAATGATAAATTTTTTAATCCAGATCCATAAAATTCTACAAATTTACCTACAACCCCTTTTGTTCTTAACATCTGCACTATTGTTAAGACTAAGTCAGTTGCTGTAGTTCCCTCTTTTAATTTACCTGTCAGTTCAAATCCAATTACCTCGGGTATTAACATAGAAATAGGTTGTCCTAACATTGCGGCTTCAGCTTCAATTCCACCAACACCCCAGCCTAAAACAGAAAGACCGTTCACCATAGTCGTATGACTATCGGTTCCAACGAGTGTATCTGGATAAGCGAATATGTCATTGCCAACTTTGTTTGACCAAACAACTTTGGCTAAATATTCTAAGTTAACTTGATGACATATTCCTGTTCCTGGAGGCACTACATTAAAATTATCAAACGCTTGTTGCCCCCATTTTAAAAAGGAATATCGTTCCCCGTTTCTTGAAAATTCTATTTCTACATTTTTTTTAAATGAGTCTTTGCCTGCGTATTTATCAACCATAACTGAATGATCAATTACAAGATCAACCTTTGATAAAGGATTTATTTTGCTTGGATCCTTTTTTTTAGATGCCACAGCATCACGCATTGCTGCAAGGTCAGCTACTGCAGGAATGCCTGTATAATCCTGCATTAAAACTCTTGCAGGTGTAAAGGCAATCTCAGTTTTTGAACTTTTGTTTTTTAACCAGTCTTTTATTGCAATTATTTGGTTTTTATTTACTGCTACCCCATCTTCATTCCTCAATAAATTTTCCAATAAAACTTTTAATGAATTAGGAAGTTTGCTTACCCCTTTCAAACCGTTATTTTCTGCATCTTTTATATTAAAATATTTATAAACTTTTTCGCCAACTTTTAGACTTTTTAATGCATTGAAACTATTTAAATTTTTTTTCATTTGACTAACTGCGTATCCTTTATAAAAAAAGGATATAATTATCAACTATGAAAAAAAGCAAATTGGAGTGGCAAAAACAGCTAGATACTGAACAATATATGATTCTTAGGGAAGAAGGCACTGAAAGAGCAGGAAGTAGTGAACTAAATTCAGAAAAAAGACAAGGATCGTATTATTGTGCCGGTTGTAATACAAAACTTTTTGATTCTTCAATGAAATTTGATAGTGGAACCGGTTGGCCATCTTTTTTTAAAAGCTGTAAAGATGTTTTTGAAACTAAAACAGATCATTTAATAGGATATGCTCGAACTGAATACCATTGCGTGAAATGCGGTGGGCATCACGGTCATATTTTCGATGACGGGCCAGCGCCAACAGGAAAAAGATATTGCAATAATGGAAAGGCTTTAATATTTAAACCAGAATAATGGAAAAAGAATTTCGAAATATCTCCAAGGTAGGTTTCATGAAGCATAACGGAGGTTTAGTCTTCAGAAAGTTGTCAGAGAGTGAATATGAATACAAGACAACCATACAAGACTTTCATATGAATGCTGGAGGGGTCACGCATGGAGGATATGTGATGTCAATGTTAGATTCTGGAATGGGTACTGCTGCTCATCAGAATATTGAAGGTGGAGCGGTAACAATATCAATGAGTATAAATTTTATAGGCGGTTCAAAACCGGGTGATGAAATAATCGGGTATGCTAAAATAAAAAAACAAACAAGATCTTTAATATTCATGTATGGTGAATTAAAATGCAATGAAAAACTTCTTGCAACTGCCGAAGGTATTTGGAAAATTTTAAAATAATTTAAATATTATAAACCTGAAGCCCAATTTATTATAGAGTTTGCTAATTCTTTTTCAGTGTTTTCAAAACCATGTCTATGTAATGGTCCACATTCTCTACCAGTAGTTCCCCCGCCATTAACAGTTACTAACTTTTTACTTTTTGCTTTCAAATTTTTCATGAGCTTAGGTAAAGGTCTATAAGGAGTTACTAAACATGTATCTTTTTCTGGGTGAACAATTAAAATATGAGTATCTACACCTTTTTTTAAAATCTTTGTGATTATATGTTTAGAGGATACTTTATTAGAAGTTGTTGTCATAGCTGCAGCGTTTACAATTCCGTCAATTTTTGCTCCATGAACAGCCGCAGCGTTAGAAACTGATGTGCCACCTCTGCTATGTCCAACTAAAATAGTTGGTAAATTATTTCTTTTTTTTACTATTTTAGAAACTTTTAAAATATTATCAGCATGTTTTCTACTAATTCTATGACTAAGTTTCATTGCTTTTCCCTTTTTAGGATTTGGAAAAAAATATAAATTGGCACCAGATTGTTTAAAGATTGATTTTGCTCTTATTAGTGGATTTTTTACTTTGCCTAACTTACCATGTTTTAAACCTGGTCCACCAACAAACATAATTAAATTCACTTTTGAGTTTGGACTTTCAATTGCTTTCATTGGCATATCACTTATAGGAACATCAATTTTCGTAACTTTAGCATTTACAGGACTGTAGAACAGTAAAATTAAAGCAATGATAATAAAACGCATTTAATTTTATTATATTAAAAAAAAAAACATTTCAACTCTTAAAAAAAAAATTAAGCAACTAAGGAATTTTTTACAAATTTAAAAAGCCAATTAATTCTACCATAATACATGGTATAAGTTTTACTTAACATATTTCTAATTTTTTCTGGAGATAAAACATCATGAGAGAAAACTAAATGATATTGATCGAATTGCTCAAAATTTTTAGCAGTAATTTTGTTTTCAAATTCTTTGTAGACTGGCGTTCCTGGATATGGTGTCCAAACACTAAATTGTGAAAAAGTTGTATTTAATTTTTTTGCATATTCAATAGTTTTCATTATTGAGTCCTCATTATCTGTCGGAAAACCAATGATAAACATAGCTGAGATAAGTATATTATTTTTTTCTAATTCTCTTATTTTTGATAATTGTTCATCTTTCTTAACAGTAAATCTACTTGCGCTTTTAAGCACTTCCTCAACGCCGCTTTCGACACCAACTTTTACAGCTTTTAGGCCTGCATTTTTTAATTTTTTTATTAATTCTGAATCTAATATTCTTAAGTGAGTTTCAATTACAAATCTTATATTTAGTTTCCTAGAAATTAGTTCATTACAAAATTCAATAGTATGTTTTTTATTAATTGAGAATACAGGGTCTCTAAAAATAAACATTCTAATATTTAATTTATTTTTCCAATACTCAATCTCATCAACAATATTTCTAGCACTTCTATGTCTCGGCTTGCGTCCTTGCTGGAGCGGATATACGCAGTACTTAAAGCAAGAATATGGACATCCCCTTGTAGCCAAAATTGGAAGTGATTTTTCCATACCAAATAATAAACTTGTTTTATTTTTCTTAATTACACCTTTCCAATCTGGATAAGGTAAATCGTCTAATTTAAATTCATGATTAAAAATAACTGTTTCTGAAAATTCTATCTCATTTAGATTTTTATATTTAAGAAAGAAAAATTCAGGCTCTCCAAGTATCACTGAACCTCCGGCTTCTATATATTTTTTTGGATTACTTGTAGCAAATGGTCCAATTACGAGAATTTTTTTATTCAGCTTTTTTAATTTTTTAATATTTTCGCACTCAGTTTCACAACAAACAATTGAAGATACTACAATATATAAATCATATTCCTCAAAATGATTATCTAAAGTCTTAGAATAATTAACCTTATGACCGTAATTTTTTAAAACAGACATAGAATAAATTGCAAAGAGAGGTGGCCAATCATGAACTAATCTAAGAGTTTTTTTTAAAAACTTAGGAATAAAAGTATCGCCGAAATCATTTCCGGTACCATAACCTCCGCTTGTATCTTTTGAAATTCTATATGGCACTTTTCTCTCTGGATCCAAAATCAAAATTTTCATAATTGAAATTTACTTGTCTCTTTTCATGTACTTGTTTCCTAAATTAATTGCTCCAAAATACAACCAGTTTGGTAGTAATTGTATTAATTTCATTAGGTAAGTGAAGCCTTTTGGAAAGTGTATCTCAAAACTATTTTTATTAATTATTCCGTCATATATTTTTTCAGCAGCATATTCAGGTGATTTTATCATTGGCATAGGAAAATCATTTTGGTCTGTCATTGGTGTTTTTATAAAACCAGGACACACAAGAGAAACGCCTACATTATGAGGTCTAAGTTGAAAATATAAACTTTCGGCAAAGCTGTTAAGCGCAGATTTTGATGCACAATAAGCTCCGGCATTTGGTAAACCTCTGTAACCAGCAACAGACGATAC
The DNA here is from genome assembly GCA_003280495.1 of Pelagibacteraceae bacterium AG-359-E06. Classification (GTDB taxonomy): domain Bacteria; phylum Pseudomonadota; class Alphaproteobacteria; order Pelagibacterales; family Pelagibacteraceae. The sequence continues at coordinate 46,431 of QCET01000002.1, read as the reverse complement.
TATTGAAATATGTCCATTTTTTTTATTTTTAAAATACTCATAGACAGAATTAATAGAATTAATTGTTCCCATATAATTCACGTCATTAATTTCTTTAATTTTAGCCAGATTAAAAGATTTTTCAGACTGAGGATCGTGAATACCAGTACAAAAAACTGCCACGCTTATATCTCCAAAATTTGATCGTATTTTGGAAAATACGTCTTTGCACTCTTCGGCATTTTTTATATCTAGTTTGAAAGATTTTATATTTTGGTTAGATTTTTCTATATCTTTTAACAATTCTTCTCTACGAGCCGAAATAGCAACTTTCCAATTATTTTTCGCAAATTTTAAAGCAAGAGCTTTGCCAATTCCGCTGCTAGCTCCTGTAATCCAAATTGAATTTTCCATTACTTTGAATATAGCAAAAAAAAAGCGTCTTTGAATATGTCAAAGACGCTTTTATTATTTTATGTTTTAAATATTAAAATTTCTTACCAAATGAGAACATCAGCATAGTAAGATCAACGTCTGCCTTCAATGTTTTACCAGTATCGTTGTCAGTACCTGCTCCGGTATTACTTGCTCCGTCGTTGTTTGATGTTACTTCATCATATGCAGTGTGATTTAACTCAACACGGTAAAATGTGTCATTCGCACCTTCTCTTTCATATCCAATACCAAATGTTGGACCTAGTAGAGTGTCTTCATCATCAGTTAATGATGAACCAGATGTTGTAGCTAAATCTGCAATTTTAACAGTTCCTCTTGATATACCAGCTTTTACGTAAACTTCACCACCTTGTGGTATTTCTTGACCAGCTTTTAGATAAAGTGTTACGTGGCCTCTAACTTCTACTGATGCATCAGTCACTGTTCCATCCGCATCAGCTATTTCTGCTAGTGGCATAAATGCTATTCCAACAGATACTGGAGCGTTTGGTACTTGACCTTCTAAGAAAGCTTGGATTAGTGGTCTAGTGTCATCGCCACTACCTGTTTCAGTAGTACTACCTTCTGTAACAGTAGCATCACCTTCTGCAAGTCCCATAGCGATTGAACCACCAGCTTTCATTTCTGCATGTGCAGAGTAAGTTAGTGTTATCAAAGAAACGAAAACAGTTAAAAACTTTTTAAGCATGTTTTATCCTTTATTAATTAATTAATTAACGTTTTTAAGAATCTCCCTTAAAAACAAGATTTTTATATTCTATTTAATCTACAATTATAACCCCAAATAACGTACTTTTTTAAGTTATCCTGTAGTGTGACCTATTTGCAACAATAAAAAATGCTTTAAAATCTTGGATTTATTTGTCTTTTATTGTATTCCACACCTGATTGAGTCTTTTCTCTCTACCACACCCAGATTTGTAAGCTTTGTAATGATCTGGATTTTTTTGATAAAAATTTTGATGATATTCCTCAGCTCTATAAAATTCTTTAAATGGTAAAATATGCGTTTGGATATTTCCAGTATTTATTTTAAGTCTATTTTTTGATTTGCTTATCTCTTTTTTTTCCTCATCATTTTTAAAAAATATAGCTGATAGATAACTAGAACCTAAATCACAAAATTGACCTCTATTATTAAATGGGTCTATATTTTGCCAAAAAAAATCTAATAATTGTGAGTATTGTATTTTTTCACTATCATAGGTTACTTCTATAGCTTCATAATGGCCAGTATTACCTTTTGTTACTTCTTCATAAGATGGATTTTTTAAATCGCCCCCAGTATAGCCTGAAATTACGTTTTTAACCCCTTCAAGCTTGTCAAAGGCTTCTTCCATGCACCAAAAGCAACCACCTGCAAAAATCGCCTTTTTTTCAATCGCCATACTGATCCTTGGTAAAAGAATAATTATAGCTAATATTAATGTAATTTTTAAGCATTTAAAAAACATATTTTTGTGTATATATACGCATCTAAAATTAAAGAAAAATACAAAATGTCGCCTTATTTGAAAATTAAAAAAGGTTAAATTATAGACAGTATGATTAAAAAATTTTTAATAGTTACATCTGCTGTATTAATAAGCACTTCATTTGCAAATGCTGGTTCGTGCCCACTATTAGTAAAAAAAATTGATAATTTGCTATCTCAAACAAAACAGTTAAGCAAAGAGCAACTTTCAGAAATAAAAAAACTAAGAGATGGTGGTCATAAAGCTCATAAAGAAGGAGATCATGCTGAATCTGTTAAAATTCTCAAACAAGCCCTCAAACTGTTAGAAGGTTAAAACCGAATGTCTCTAAAAATAAACGATACCGCGCCAAATTTTAACGCAGATACAACTCATGGCAAAATCAATTTTTATGATTGGTCTAAGGAAAAATGGGTAGTAATATTTTCACACCCAAAAAATTTTACTCCTGTTTGTACAACCGAACTAGGAAATCTTCAAAAAATTAAGAAGTCTTTTGATGAAAGAAATGTAAAAATATTGGGATTAAGTGTGGACCCTGTAGAGGATCACGAAAAATGGAGCAAAGATATTGAAGATGTTACAGGTTACAAACCAGACTACCCTTTAATAGGAGATAAAAATTTAGAGATATCTAAAATCTATGGCATGCTCCCTGCAAGTACTTCAGGTGATTACAAAAACAGAACTGCCGTTGATAATCAAACTGTAAGAAGTGTTTTTATTATAAGCCCAGATAAAAAAATAAAACTTATCTTGTCTTATCCAATGTCCACTGGAAGAAATTTTGATGAGATAGTTAGAGTAATAGACTCATTAAAATTAACTGCATCTCATAAAGTAGCGACTCCTGCAAATTGGAAAAAGGGGGATAACGTAATTATCGTTCCTGCAGTGAAAGATGATGAAGCAAAAAAATTATTTCCTGATGGTTGGAAAACAGTAAAGCCTTATATAAGAGAAGTAAAACATCAAGATCTAGAGAAATAATGAAAAAATTTGAAGATTTAATGAAAGTTTCTAATGAAATAGAAAATATTTCAGTAGAAGATGCAAAGAAAAAATTAAATGACCCAAATGTTCAATTTATAGATGTTAGGGATAAAAGTTCTTTTGAAAAAGGAACGATAGGTAATGCTATTCATTTAGAAAGAGGTTTGCTAGAATTCTTTTTAGCTGAGGGTAGTCCCCTAGAGAATCAGTTCTTCAAAAATAACCCTGATAAAGAGTATGTTGTATTCTGCGGTCTCGGTGGTCAAAGCACCTTATCCACAAAAACCATGAAAGAAATGGGCTTAAAAAACGTGAAAAATATGGCTGGTGGATACAAAGAGTGGATAGAAAAAAAATAAACAAATTTTAATCAAGACTTGGTCACATTTTAATATTAACTATTAAAGTATGAAAAAAGTTAACTTAGTAAGACCTGCTGAAGTTGATCCGATAGAAATATCTGAAAAAAAAGAAGGATTTTTTTCTAAAGGTGTGGCCCTAATTCTTGGGGCGAACTTGCTTGTCATATTGATGATATATTTAGTTATTTTTAAAGGCTAAGTAATTTAGTCCTATTTCATAAATTCTGGCCTCATTGTAAAATCGATTTTAATGTATATATATTAAAGGTACATGGCGTCTAGAACAGAAAGCGATAGTTTTGGGAAAATCAAAGTTCCATCAGATAAATATTGGGGTGCATCTACTCAAAGATCATTAAAAAATTTTAAAATCGGCAAATTTAAAGTTCCGATAGAGCAAATTCATTCTATGGCAATTGTGAAAAAAGCTGCTGCTATTACTAATGCGAAATTTGGTGATTTGGAAAATAGAATTGCAAAAGCAATCATAAAGGCTGCAGATGAGGTTATCTCTGGTAAATTGGATGAACATTTTCCACTTGTAGTATGGCAAACAGGTTCGGGGACACAAACCAACATGAATTTAAATGAGGTTATTGCAAACAGAGCCAATGAGATATTAGGTTCTAAATTGGGTGCAAAAAAACCAGTTCATCCTAACGATCACGTAAATAAAGCTCAATCAACCAACGATACATTTCCTACGGCAATGCATATATCAATTGCTATGATGGCAAATAAAAAATTAATACCAGCCATAACAAAACTTGAAAAAACCTTAGGTAAAAAGGCTAATCAATTTAAAGATATCGTAAAAATAGGTAGAACTCATTTACAAGATGCTACCCCATTAACATTAGGTCAAGAATTTTCAGGATATCACATGCAAGTTACAAAATGTCTTGCTAGAATTAAAAGAGCATTAAAGGAAATATATCCGTTAGCACAAGGCGGGACTGCTGTTGGGACAGGAATAAATACAAAAAAAGGATGGGATAAAAAAATAGCAAAAGAAATATCTAAAATTACGCGATTACCTTTCGAAACAGCAAAAAATAAATTTGAAGCCTTAGCAGCGCATGACTCAATAGTTAACTTTTCTGGTACCCTTAATACAACTGCAGTGGCATTAATGAAAATTGCAAATGACATTAGATTTTTAGGATCAGGTCCTAGAGCTGGATATGGTGAATTAATATTACCTGAAAATGAGCCGGGCTCTTCAATAATGCCGGGAAAAGTAAATCCAACTCAGTGTGAGGCGGTAACAATGGTTTGTGTGAAAGTTATTGGAAATCATAATGGAATTACTATGGCAGGATCACATGGACATTTTGAACTCAATGTGTTCAAACCTTTAATAATTCATAACATAGTTCAATCAATTGATCTTATCTCTGATTCTGTAAATTGTTTTATTAGCAGCTGTCTAAATGGAATTAAAGCAGATAAGAAAAAGATAAATAAATATTTAAAAGAGTCATTGATGCTTGTTACAGCGTTATCTCCGATTATAGGTTACGACAATGCAAGTAAGATCGCAAAGAGTGCGCATAAAAATGGAACCACACTCAGATTTGAAGCTTTAAAAAGTGGATTGATTGAGGAAAAAAACGTTTAACAAAGTAATGAATCCAAAAAAAATGACTAGACCAAGTTAATATAGTTCAAAAAATTTAGGCAAATTAAAAAAATTTATCAATTTTCCTTCCAATATTTTTTCATTAAACCTTTTATTTAAATCTTCAAGTTTGTTTCCCTTGTAAGTAATTTGCTTATCTACGTAAGGATCGGTAATAGTAAAGTAATTTGTTTCATTTTGCTCAATATAAATTTTTGCTTTATTTAAATTTAAGTATCCAGACGAAATTACAGAAAAAATGTTTTGATCGACTATATTGTTTTGTATTTCTTTATTTATTGATAGATTTTTGATTATTTTTTCATAATTATTTGTTGAAAATTTCGATTTATAAAAAAATAGTTTATCTTTGCCAAATTTTAATATTTTACCCTTAATTTCTAATTTGTTAGATGAGGAACTTAAAATAAACTTTTTTACAATAATATCTCCAGCTACAAATTGTAAATCGACAAAAACTTTATTAAAAATTTTGTTATTAAACTTTGCCTTTGGTATTTGAATAATTAAATTTAAATTAAAAAATCTAGCTAACTCAAAAATATCATCTTTCATAAATAAGACCAGCTTTTCAGCTTGAATCTTGTCTATTCTAGTTGTGTCTAAATTGAGTTTTATCTTTGGTACATAATTACTTCCGTATTGGTATTCAAAATCAAATTTACCATTAATTAATTTTGAGGATATATTCGCACTTTTAAAAATTAAAGTTTTATTTTGATTAGTAAATTTGCCTTTAACCAAAATATTCTCGAGTCCAGGAAATAACGATTTATCATCGTATGAAAAAATTACTTTATTGATATTTTGATCAAATACTATTTTTGTTTTTAAGTTTATTTCCTTCGCTTTGATTTCTAATTTGTTTTTTTTAAAAAATAAATAAAACGGTATTTCCTCGTATACTCCATCTAATTTAATTTTATTTATAGTTGAATTCTTGATATCAATTTTAGAATTGCTGTTAGATATAACTAAGATTTTATCATCACGTATTAATTTTATGTTAATATTTCTAAATTTAATTTTTATTTTAAAATCGCCGAAGGATTTTAGATCATTAATCTCATTAATTTTAATAGGGAATTGACCATTTTTAAAAGCAATGTTTGAAATACTAAATTTTTTAAGAAGTAAATTATGAGGATATATATTAATTGTTGTACTTTCTATTCTACTTTTGGTTTCAATATCTTCGCCAAGCTCTATATCCTTTATCAAAATTGATGGTAGAGGAAAATATTTGTAATTAATATCTCCACTTATACTTGTTTGTGTATTTAAATTTGATCCAATAGTTTCCTCAAAATTTAATTTAAAGTTATTCAAATTTAAAAATAATGGGGATAAAATATAAATTAAAAGCGTTAATAAAAAAAAAAATACAGTTATGAGAGCTTTTTTTTTAATTAATTTAATCATTATTTTATTATTTTTTTTTATATTTGTTATAAAGAATAGTCATGGATAACAATTATTTAAATTCTTTAAATAATCAACAAAAAACAGCTGTTAGTCATTTTGAGGGACCGTTGTTAATTCTTGCTGGAGCAGGATCAGGAAAAACTAAAGTATTAACGACTCGAGTAGCAAATTTAATCTTTAATAAAAAGTGTTTCGGACAACAAATTTTATGCGTTACTTTTACTAATAAAGCTGCAAACGAGATGCGTGAGAGAGTTCTTAAGTTAATTAATAATAAATCTAATGCGGTACCATGGCTTGGAACTTTTCACTCTCTTAGCAATAAGATATTAAGAAAACACGCTGAAGCTGTCGGCTTAAAACCAAATTTTACAATTATAGATACATTGGACCAAATTAAACTTATTAGAAATATTTTAGAAGCTGAAAATATTGATATCAAACAAAATCCACCAAAACAAATATTGTACAATATTGATCGATGGAAAAATTTAGGTTTAGTACCTAGTAATGTAACTCTCAACAAAGCTGAGGTTGAGAAGGCTATAAGTTTGAAGATTTATAAAATTTATCAAGAAAAGTTAAAAATGATGAACTGTGTTGATTTTGGTGATTTAATATTACACTGCGTAACAATCTTTCAAAAATTTGATAAAATTAGAAAATTTTACCAAAATAATTTTAAATATATTTTAGTAGACGAATTCCAAGATACAAATTTTATACAAAATCTTTGGTTACAATTATTAGTCAATGATAATAAAAATATTTGCGTGGTTGGAGATGATGATCAATCAATTTACAGTTGGAGGGGGGCAGAAATAAAAAATATACTAAATTTTGAAAAAAATTTTAAAAATACAAAAATTATAAAACTTGAGCAAAATTATAGGTCAACAAAAAATATTTTATCTGCAGCCTCATCTCTAATTTCAAACAATGACAGTCGTCATCCTAAAAAATTATGGTCGGAATTTAGTGAGGGAGATAAAGTACAAATTCAGTCATTTTCAGATGGTCTACAAGAAGCAATTTTTATTTCCGACCAAATAGAAAAAACATTAATAAAAAATACAAAACTTAATAATATAGCCATTTTAGTCCGTGCTGCTTTTCAAACTAGAGAGTTTGAAGAAAGATTTATTAGAATTGGTTTGCCTTATAGAATTATTGGTGGACTCAAATTTTACGAAAGGGCAGAAATCAAAGACGCTGTAAGTTATTTAAGATTAATAAAACATACAAATGACGATTTAGCCTTTGAAAGAATAATAAATCAACCAAAAAGATCTATCGGAGAGAGTTCCGTTAAAAAAATTCATGAGGTTGCAAGAAAGGAGAGATTATCATTATTTGATGCAAGTTTACATATGATTGATAATAAAATATTCAAACCTAAAACAGAAATTAATGTAAATAACTTTGTGCAAAATATTTTAACATGGAAAAAAATTTCTAGTGAGATAGATCACGTTAGCCTGTTGGAAAAAATATTAGATGAGTCTGGATATACTCAGATGTTAATAAATGAGAGAAGCCCAGAAGCTGAGAGTAGATTAGAAAATTTAAAAGAGCTTAGATCATCAATGAAGGTTTATGATAATTTAGATGAATTCTTAGAAAATATTTCCTTACAAACTTCTTTGGACGAAGAGTGGGATGGAGATAAAATTAATATTATGACTGTCCATGCCGCTAAGGGTTTAGAGTTTGAAGTAGTTTTTTTACCGGGATTAGAGGAAGGTTTATTCCCACATCAAAAATCAATCGATGATAACGGGCATGCAGCTGTAGAAGAGGAAAGAAGGTTGGCCTATGTTGCGATGACCAGAGCAAAAAATAATTTGTTTATGTTGTTTGCAAATAATAGAAAATTTTTTGGCAACAAAAATGTTGATGATTGGATGCCATCAATGCCATCCAGATTTATAGACGAGATAGATAAAGAATTTATTGAAATCACAGATAATGTGATAAATGAAAATAATGATTTTGAGTTTAGCCAAGAAATTCAAGTATCAAGTAGCAAAAATAGTCCTGGCTGGTTGAGAATGAAAAAAAATATTGAAAATAAGGAAAGAGTAAAATCTATTGCATTCTGCGAGAATTTTACTAACTTTACAGTTGGGGAAGGCGTAAAACATGAAGACTTTGGTGAAGGAAAAATCATTCATATAGAAGGTAACAAACTTTTAATAAACTTTAAAAAATATGGTGAAAAAAAAGTAATTGATAAGTTTGTTATGAAATTAAGTGCTGATTAAAATAAATAAGATAAGAGAATTTCTTAATCAAAAAAATATATATGGTTATTTAGTTACAAAAAATGATGAATATTTCAAGTCTCCAGATAATCTAAAAGCAGATATATTAAGACAACTTAGTGGCTTTACCGGTTCTTTTGGAATGGCAATTATAACAAAAAAACATAATTATTTATTTGTAGATGGGAGGTACACCACTCAAGCTAAAAAAGAGTCTGGTAAAAAATTTCAAATCAAAAGTATAAGTCAACTTGAAGACTTTATAAATGAAAAATTTAAACAGCGTAAAAAAATTGCATACGATGACAGGTATTTTCAATTAAATTTTGTAAATAACTTTAAAAAGTATAAGAATGAGTTTATTCATCATCCCTTATCACTACCTTGCTTTAAGAAATCTGACAAAATTAACATTTTTGCACTGAATAGCAAATTTCATGGCTTAAGATTTAAGGAAAAACTTAAAAAATTAACTAAATTATTAAAGCTAAAAAAAAAAGAGGGATTTTTAATATCAAATTGCGAGAATATATGTTGGCTGTCTAATTTGAGGGCAAGAGTACCTTTTAATCCAATAATAAAATCAAAAGCAATAGTTAAAAAAAATCAATTATCTATTTATTTAAATAAGAGATATATAAAAAAAAATTTAAAACTTAGTAAAAACATACAATTATCAGACGAATATAAAATTTTCTCGGATATCAAAAAATTAAATACAGTTTATCTAGACCAAAATTCAATATCAATAAATTTTATAAACAAGATCAAAAGAAAGAAAATACTAATCAAACCTAAAGAAGATCCAATTAACTTTTTAAAATCCATTAAAAATAAAATCGAAATAAAAAATATAAGAAAAGCTCAAATTTACGATGGTATTGCTTTGATAAAACTAATGTTTTGGTTAAAAAATAACTTCGTTGGTGGTAAAATTTCGGAGATCGACGTTCAAAATAAGTTGGAAAATATTAAAAAAGTAAATAAAAATTATATTTCCCCGAGCTTTGAAACTATCTCAGCTTTCGGATCAAATGGTGCGATAATTCACTATAATGCTAAAAACGTAAAAAAAAAAACGTTCCTTAAAAAAAATAATTTTTATTTATTAGACTCTGGGTCACAATATTACTTTGGTACTACAGATGTTACTCGCACTTTTGCACTGGGTAAAGTTAGTAACTTCCACAAGAATATATATACCTATGTTTTAAAAGGTCACATTGCGGTTAATAGTTTTAAGTTAACTAATAAAACAAAAGGACTAGAGGTAGATAAAAAAGCTAGGTTTTTTCTTAAAAAATATGGAAAAAATTATAATCACGGAACCGGACACGGTATTGGCTATTTTCTTAATGTTCACGAAAACCCCCCAAACATATCATTTAACAGTAAAACAAAATTTTTTGAAAAGCAAATTATGTCAAATGAACCTGGATACTATAAAGAGAAACATTTTGGCGTGAGATTAGAAAATATGATGATAGTTAAAAAAGAAAAAAATAAAAAATATTTTGAGAATTTAACACTCGTACCATTTGATAAAAATGGTCTCAATACCAAATTACTGTCAAAAAATGAGATAAAATGGATAAATAATTACCACAAAAAAGTATTTAAAAATTTAAATGAATTTTTGAGCTCAAATGAGAAAAAGTACTTGGAAGATCTTTGTTCAGCTATCTAGCATGTCGTACCAAGCTTTTTCGCTTAAAATTGAAACGCCATTATTTTTAGCTTTTTCAATCTTCTTTGTAGTAGGTTTGCTGTCGCCAACTATTAAATAATTTAGCTTTTTGCTCGGTGTGCCTAAAATTTTTCCTCCATTTTGTTCTATAATATTTTTCGCCTCTGATCTACTCATTCTAGATAGCCCCCCTGTTAACATAAAAGTTTTTTCAAGAAATTTACCATCTTTTTTTAATTTAAAGTCAGTAATTTTTAAAACTTTAATTAATTCAGATACAGCTTTGGTATTCGATGAATTTGAAAAAAAATTTTGAATTGATTTAATTTGTGTTTCTCCAACTCCATCTAAGTCGATTATACCATTAATTATCTTTTCTCTGTTTTTTTTGTCAAAAATTTTAGAAAAACTATTTATATCTAAAAAATAATTAGCTAAAATTTTTGCATTCTCTTGTCCAATGTGTCTTATTCCTAAAGAAAAAATAAACTTTTCTAGTGTTATCTCTTTAGATTTATTGATAGCTGATTTTAAATTATTCGCTGATTGGCAACCAAAGCCATCTAATTCTTCTATTTTTTTATAATTTAATTTGAAGATATCATGCGGAAATCTGATAAAATTTAATTCCCAAAACTTTTCAACAACTTTTTTGCCTAACCCATCAATATTTAATGCATCTTTTGAAATGAAATGTTTAATTTTTTCTATGGCAATTTTATTACACTCATAACCTTCACTTGTACATCTGGCAACTGCATCAAATTTTTTAGTTTGATGATTGTATTCTTTTTTCACTTTAGATCCACAAGATGGACATTTTATAGGAAAATTAAATTCCTTTGAATTTTTAGGTCTCTTGTTTTTTTCAACAAATAATACATTTGGAATTACATCGCCTGCTCTTTGTATACATACTGTATCACCTATTCTGATATCTTTTCTTTTTATTTCATCCTCATTATGTAAGGAAGCATTAGAAACTACTACTCCTCCAACTGTAACTGGTTTTAATTTAGCTACTGGAGTAAGCGCGCCTGTTCTTCCTACTTGAATTTCAATATCGTTTATTATTGAGAAACCTTTTTCGGCTGAAAATTTATGAGCAATTGCCCATCTGGGAACACTTGATAAATTTCCTAATCTACTTTGTAGTTCAAAATTATTTACTTTATATACAATCCCATCAATATCATAATTTAATTCAGATCTTTTCTTTTCAAGTTCCTTATGATTCTTTAAAAGGTTTTCAATATCCTTAAACACTTCAGAGAGTGGATTTGTGTTAAATCCTTTTTTTTTCATCAAATTAATGAATTCGCTTTGTGTTTTGCAAATTTTTTGGCCAGATTGCGTTGTACCATAGCAAAAAAAATTTAAAGGTATCTTCTTTGTATTTTCAGCATCCTTTTGTCTTAAAGAGCCGGCAGCTGCATTTCTTGGATTTGAAAAACTTTCTTTTATTTTTTCATATTCGCTTTTAGGTATATATACTTCACCTCTTACCTCAAAATTATCTGGTAAGTTATCTGCTGAAATCTTTTTAGGTATGGTTTTTATAGTATTAAGGTTTTCTGTTATGTCCTCCCCATAGCTACCATCACCACGTGATAAGCCTTGAACAAAAATTCCTTTTTTGTAACGAAGCGCAGCAGAAATACCGTCAATTTTTGGTTCTGCAATTACTTCTATTTCTTTTTTTTGATTAAAATTTAAAAAATTCCTTATTTTTTTAAAAAAATCATCTATATCTTGATTTGATGTTGCATTACTTAACGATAACATTTTTTCAGAATGTTGCACTTTTGAAAATTTTTTCGATGGTTTGAATCCTATGCTGTTTTGTACTTCTTTTATCTTTAAATTTTGATCGTCTTCGAATTTTAAAAGATCTTTCTTTAATACATCAAATTTTTCATCGCTGATTTTTGGCTTATTTAAGTCATAATAATACTTATTATGATCATTAAACTCTTTTAGTTTCTTTTTATATTCATTTAAGCTTTTAATCATTTAACTAAAAAGAAATTTTTAATTTTCTTTTTTAAATTAACATATCTGTTAGATTTTTTTTCTTTTTTAATTTTATCACTAAATTTATTTTCGCTAACAATGTTATAAGATTTTTTATACCAATCACTATCATTAGAGTTATACCCTAAAATAGATGCATATTTTTTTGCCTCGGGTATATTTCCAATTCTATAGTTTATTTCAACTATCCTATGCAAAGCTTCATCTACAAATATGGTGTTTGAATATTTCGTTACTATATTATTTAATCTAATTAATGCGGCCATCCATTTAAATCTATCCATATAATATCTTGCTACATACATTTCTTTACCCGCTAATTGTTCATTAATTAAATCTACTTTATATTTGGCGTCCTGAGCATAGTCAGTATTAGGATATTTTTTTATTATTTTTTTAAATTGGGTTAATGCGAGCTTACTATTCCTTTGATCTCTACTCGCATCATTTATTTGATCATAAAGATTTAATGCTATTAGGTATTCCGCGTAATCATAATTTACATGGTTAGGATAAAATTTCTTAAATCTTTTTATACTTTGTAAAGACTCTAAAAACTTTGCTCTATCATAGTATATATATGAAATCATTAATAATGATTTCGGCCCATAGCTTAAATGTGAAAAATTCAATTCGATTTTTTCAAATAAATCTATTGCTTCGTTATATTTTCCTGATTGGTATAAACTAAAGGCATTGATATACATTTTTTTTGGATCTGAGATTTTTTCTTCGTTAAAAACTATTTGTTTTTCGCTTGCACAAGAAAAAGTAAAAATAAATAAAATTAAAACTACAAATTTAAATAATTTCATAATTACTTTTTTTTTTAAAAATCTCTTTTAACAACATAGCTGTCATTTCGTGTCCACTTTGATATCCATATATTTTTCCTATAACTTTATATCCACTTAAATATAAATCACCAACACAGTCTAAGACTTTGTGTCTCACAAATTCATCTTTATAACGCAAACCATCTTGGTTTAACACTTTTTCACCCGATACAATTATGGCGTTATCTAAAGAACCACCTTTACCAAGGCCCATTGCAAAAACCTTTTCTAAATCCTCTTGCAAGCAAAATGTTCTACAATCATAAATTTTTAAATAATGACTATTAGAATGTATATATTTAAAGTCTTGATTACCAATTATTTTGTTCTTATAATTCAGCTTTAAACTTACCTCAAGATCATTTGATTTATTTGGAGATATTGAAATCAATTTTCCATTATTTTTAATTTCAATTTTTTTTTTTATTTTTAGAAATTTTGATTTAGATTTTTGTATTATCAGTCCAGCATTTAAAATTTCATCAATAAATATTTTAGAGCTACCATCCATAATCGGTATTTCGCTAGAATGCGTTTTTATTTTTATATTAGTAATACCAAGTGAACTTAGAGAAAACATTAGATGTTCAATAGTACTGATTTCGAAATTTTTTTTTTTTATTTTTGTGCAAAGATTAGCTGTACAAAGATTTTTCCAATTAGCTTTAATAGAATTTGTACCAAGCTTTAGATTTTCGAAAATTACACCCTGATTATCTTTTAACGGCAATAATTCTATTTTTGATGTTAATCCAGTATGCAAACCTATACCTTCTATAACTATTCTTCTTTTAATTGTTTTTTGTTGTGAATTCACAAAGATTAAATAATAGATTAAAAATATCCAATCTACACAACTTTTATTGCCAATTATAAATCTATGAAAATATATCGTAAAGTTTTCTAAAAAAACCTTTGTTTCTTTTCTTAAAACCCAAAATTTCTTTATTAAAATTAAAATAAACAAGCTTAGTGACACCTAAACATACCATATAGTCTGAAAAAATATTAAATTCTGTATTTTTAATTGGAAAAGATTGTTTTGCAAAAGTAACATCACAATTCAATAGTTTTTTAATTCTTTTACTTATTCCTTTAAGATTGGAACCTCCACCTGAAATTATAATTTTTATAAAACCTTTATTAAAAATTTTACTAAATTGAATTTCTTTTTCTATCATTTCCAAAATTTCATCTACTCTAGACTGAATTACTTGCTTTAGCATTTCCTCAGATATCTGTACTAAATTATTTTCTTTATCTTTAAATTTCAGATTTGTATTGGTAACGTCTTTATTAAAAACAAGACCAATATCAACTTTTATTTTTTCAGCCAAATTATAATTTAGATTAAATGCTTTAGATATGTCGCTTGTGATATGCCAAGAGCCTACAGGTAAAATAGAAGAATGTATCAGGTTACCTTTATCAAAAATAGCTACTGAAGTTTTATCGTGGCCAAAATCTAAATGTACAAAACCTTTTTCAAACTCCTCCTGATCAGCAGATAGAATTGAAGATGCGAATGGTGAATAAATAAATTTTTCTACATTTAAATGGCATTTCTCAAAAACATTATTTAAATTTTCAATAAAATTTTTTTCTACAGATATAATACCTAGCTCAGTTTCAAGGCTATGTGCTTTTAATTTTACAGGATTTTCAACAATATTTTTTTTATCAAGTTTAAAACACGACTTAAGTAAGTGAATAATTTTTTGATTTTTGTTTGTTAGATAAAAAATATTAACTGCATTATTTATCATATTTTGAACATCGTGATCATGTTGAATTTCATATGAACCGATATTCCTAGACTGACAAAAATTGCAGTGATTAAATCTAATTGAGTTTAATGAAACATAGATTTTTTCAATTTCTGATTTAATTTCATCCTCTGCTTGACCGACACAACTATTAATAATATCAATTAATTTATCTACATCTGTGATATTGCCCTTTTTAATACCCTGTGTATGAACAGTTTTTTTTGAATGAATTTTAATAAAATTTTTATCATCTAGTGATGAAATTAAAAACTTTGTTTTGTAAGTACCAATATCTAGTGCACCTATTAATTGATTATTCATATTTAGTTATAACAATTCTATTTTTTACTCTCATATCTATTATTTTTATATTATTATTTTTCCTTAAAATAATTTCAATATATTTAAATTGTTTCTCAAAATCGTATCTTCCGAGTTGTATTTTGGTTTTTTGGGTAAACATATCCCACCTTTCAGAATTTAAATATTTTATTTCATATATATTTTTTTTTAAATCTGGAAATAATTTTAGATTAAGATAAATTTTTTTTAATTTAATACTATTATAATTTCCTGAGACTTTAATTAGACTATTATTTTCTTCACTATAGATTTTATTAGAATTGATATACTCGGAATTAATCAAATAATTATTTCCTTGATTTGAGTAAAATGCAACAGGTAAGAGTTCATTTAAAATAATTATAATTTTATTTGGGTATGATTTCTTTATTTTGAAACTTTCAATCCAATTGCTATTTGATAGTATATTTTTAAAATTTTTTTTTTTTAAAAAAAATAAACTTTTATTTTGTAATTCCTTTATTATTTTGTTTTTTATATTTTCCTCAATTAAATTATCGCCTCTAAATTCAATCTGCTCAATTTTAAAGAATGGAAAAACTATATTCTGATTATAATTATAGGTTGTTAAAAAAAAGAATAAGAGTATTAAAATTATAATTCTTTTTTTTTTACCTTTTGGTTGATGCATCTTTTAGTAAACGATACAGTAATTCTGTAAAACTTAAACCATAATGTTGTGCAATTTCTGGAACTAATGAAAGTTTAGTCATACCTGGCTGTGTATTAACTTCAAGTATGAAAATGTCACCATTAGGTTTAACTCTAAAATCTGACCTTGTCACACCTCTGCAGCCAATTAATTTGTGAGCCTTAAATGCAATTTGGTTCACCTTTTTGTAAATATTTTTTTTTAAATTAGCTGGCATAATATGCTTTGTTTTAGCTTTTGAGTTATATTTAGCTTTATAATCATAAAATTTTCTTTTAGGCTTAATTTCAATAGCACCAATAGATTTTTTTACCAAAACTGCTGCTTGTACTTCTTTGCCTTCTATATACTCTTCTTGCAATAAAACCTTATACTTTCTAATTAAACTAAATATTTTTTTTTTACTAATTTTATTTAATTTATCAAATATTGAGACATCAACGCTTGAACCCTCGTTAATTGGTTTAATTACAAATTTTTTAAGTGAAATTTTGTTTTTTAAATCACTAATTCTTTTTATTATTTTGAAGTCAGGAGTTAAAATTTTGTTTTTATTAAAAATTTGCTTTGATAATAATTTATTCATAGCAATTTTTGAGGATTTTGGTCCAGAATGAGTATATGGGATTTTAAGATTTTCAAAAATAGCTTGTACTTTACCATCTTCACCAAATTCACCATGTAAGCAATTTAATATTATGTCTGGATTATAAGATTTTATTCTTTTCTTAAAATTTCTTTTTAAATCACATTTTGACACATTCAGCCCTTCTTTTAATAATGCCTTGAAACAAGCTTGGCCTGTTTGTTTACTAATTTCTCTTTCTTTTGAAATACCGCCTAAGACTATTAAAATTTTTTTTTTATTTATCACCAACAACCTGTATTTCTAAATTTAATTTTACATCATATTTGTTTTTTACTTTTTCAATTGTTAAAGAAATTAATTTTTCAATATTTTTTGACGAAGCGCTTGATGAATTATCTAAAAAATTTGAATGTTTACCTGAAAATTTAGCTCCTTCAAAATTTAATTTATCACAACCTGCACCTTTAATCAAAGTCCAAGCTTTTACCTTGTCTGATGGATTTCTAAAAGTACTTCCACTTGTTTTTATTTTTTCTGGTTGTGAAATACTTTTTTTCTTAACATATAAATCCATCTTTTTTTTTATCACATTGTAATTACTTTTTTTTATTTTGAAAATAATATTAGTTATTACGAAATCATTAGGTATGTTTGTTCTTCGATACCTAAACTTAATTTTGTTTGCAGAGATTGTCTTTTTTATTCCGTTAAATTTATATCCAACTACTTTAGAAACTATATCTGAAAAACTATTATCGAAACAACCAGCATTCATTTTCACACCTCCAGCTAAATTTCCAGGAATGCATGATAAAAACTCAAAACCTGAAATATTGTTTTTTAAGGCAAAATTGCTTAATTCTTTTTTTAAGGTTGCTGCGCCACAAATTAAATGTTTTTTATCTTGCGTAAAATTTATTCCTCTAAACCCTTTCCCCAATTTAATTATTTTTCCTGAGTATCCTTTGTCTCTGAAAAGAATATTTGATCCATTTCCTAAAATAAAAAATTTTTTATTATTTTTTATTTTTAGGTAGTTGTGTAAATCTTTTTCGTCTTCAGGAAAGAAAGTATTGCTTGCAATACCACCGGTCCCAATCCAACAGTTTTTTTTAAGATCCAAAATTCTATTTTTTGTTTTTTGCAGCATACTTCTTGTAATTTACAGATATTTTTTTCATCCACATACTAATGGAACCAGCTCCCATTCCTATAACAATTTCATTGTTTGCTAAATTTTTTTTTAGAAATTTTTCTATCTCTACCTCATTATTTACTAAAATGACCTCTGTTTTCGAATTTTTGATTATATCTTTTCCAAGTTGATATTGGGTTATATTATTTTTTTTTTCACCAGCTGAATATATTGGACAAAGCAAAACAACATCTGAACTATAAAAGCTTTTTGTAAATTTATCATACAAGTATTTCAATCTTGAGTATCTATGAGGTTGAAAAATCGATATAATTTTTCTTTTGCTAAAGTTAGTCCTGCATGCTTTTAGTACAGCGGTTATCTCCGTTGGATGATGAGCATAATCATCATAAAACAATTTATTATTAAAATTCAGTAATTGAGTCATTCTTCGTTGCACACCTTTAAAATCTTTTAAAGATTGCTTAATAACTTTTTGATTAATTCCAATAGATAACGCCAATGCAATACTTGCAGTTGCGTTTAAAACATTGTGTTTACCTATTAAATTTATGTAAAAATTTTTTAAAGTAATTTTTTTTTTTTTTTGTTGTAATTTAAGATCAAATTTCATTCCCATATTTATATTTTGAGAATTAAGAATTCTAAAATCTGCTTTAGCGTTAAAACCATAAGTCAACACATTCTTATTTTTATTTTTTTCTGCTATTTTTTTTAATTTTTTATCATCTGAGCAAACTATAGCTTTTCCAAGCAAAGTAGTTGTATTAATAAATTTTTCAAATTTTTGGTGAAGATTTTTAATGTTTTTATAATAATCCATATGCTCATAATCTATATTACTCGTAATGGAATATAACTTCTTAAATTTTAAAAAACTTCCATCCGACTCATCTGCTTCAACTACTGCCCAGTCATCTTTGCCAACTCTTGCATTAGCATCAATTGAATTAAGAATTCCACCATTGACAATTGTTGGATTATATTTCGAATTATTTAATATTGTTGAAACCAAAGATGTAATTGTTGTTTTGCCATGTGAACCAGAAATAATAATATTTTTTTTTAAAGATAACAAATGTGCTAACATGTCTGCTCTTTTTATTATTAAAATATTTTTTTTTTTTGCAAACAATAATTCTTTGTTTTTATTTGTTATTGCAGAAGATATTACTATAATCTTAGCTTTTTTAACGTTTGAATAACTGTGATTATAGAAAATTTTAATTTTTTTGTTCTTTAACCTTTCTGTATTTTTGCTTTTTGATAAATCGCTCCCTTGAACGGTATAGCCTAAGCTTTTCATTATTAATGCAATACCACTCATCCCGATACCGCCAATTCCTACAAAGTGAACAACATCGTTTTTATTTATATTTATTTGCATATATTTAATTTATTAATTTAAGAAAATTTTCTAAAGTATTTTTCTTTATTATTTTTTCAAAATTTTTTACCTTTTGTGATATTTCTTCATTATAATTTTGAAAAATATAATTTAATTTATTGTATAAATTATTTTCCAAATCAGAGTCTTGCTTAATTAACCATGCGCATTCATTATCGACATAAAATTTAGCATTAAAATACTGATGATTATCCAAAGATGATGGCAAAGGGATGGCAATAAAAGGTAATTGAATAGCACAAAGTTCTGACAATGTTGAAGAGCCGGATCTACAAATTACTAGATTAGACAGTTGATAATACTTTTGAATATCAGGCTCAAAAGTAAATACGTCAAAAGAAAAATTTTTCATATTTTGAATCTTTTTGTATTCTTCCGTAATATAATTCTTATCTTTATTATTACTTTGATGAAAAACGTGTATTGATTTGTTTTTCATTAATAACTTTTTTAATATTTTAGGTAGTGATTTTGAAAAAATATTTGCACCTTGACTCCCACCTAAAATCAATAAATTAATTTTATCCTGCTGTATTTTCTTTAAATCAATATCAGTAGACAAAATATTTTTTCTGATTAACTGACCTATATAAAATGTTTTATTAATATATTTTTTATTCAATTTAATAGGATCTTTATATCCTGTGATAATCTTTGAAGAATATTTTGAAAATATTTTATTTACTCTTCCCAGCACAGAATTTGTTTCATATAATATTATTTTAATACCTAATAGTTTGCTTGCAATTAGAACTGAGAATGAGACATAACCTCCGCAACCAATAACTAAGTCTGGTTTAAATTTTTTAAGAATTTTGTATGATTGAAATATAGATTTAATTATTTTTGAAATAGTAAAAATACCATAAATAAAATTTTTTTTTCCAAATGGGCTTACTGCATCAACTAATTTAAATTTTATATTAAGATTATTTATATATTTTTCTACCCTAATATCTGTGATTAACATTATCTCGTGGTGTTCTTGCTTTAAACCTTCGTATAAAGCAACCATAGGGAACACATGGCCCCCAGTTCCTCCTGCGGATAAAATAATTTTTTTCATAATCTTTTTCTAGTTAAATTAAGGATTAATCCATATATTATCAACGAACTTATAAGGGACGATCCACCATAACTGAAAAGTGGAAACGTCATTCCTGTAGTGGGTAGTATATTTATTGTTACACCAAGATTGATTAATGATTGTAATAATATTAAACTTATTAAGCCAATTAATGAAGTTTTTTTAAAATTATCTGTCATTTTCTGAGAATTAGAAAAAACTCTAATAGCGATAAATAATAAAGCTAAGATTATTAAAAAAATAGCAATTATTCCAAACTCTTCAGCAATAATTGCTAATACATAATCTGTATGAGCTTCTGGGACTGAATATTTTAAATTACCCTCACCTATGCCTTGACCAAAAAAACCACCGTTTTTAATTGCATTTAAAGCTTTTTCTGACTGAAAATTAGTTTCCGTAGAATTAAACCATAAATCTAACCTATTAAAAATATAAATAAATTTCTCCTTAAACAGAAAAAGGATGGTAATCATGAAAATTATCGAAAATATTGAAATTAGAAATATTAATAAAAAACTAATTCCAGAAATAAAAATTATAATAAACCAAGTAAACAATATGATTAAAGATTGGCTGTAATCTGGTTGAGATATGAGCAAAAATATTAAAAAAAAAGTTATTATTCCTGTTGTTAGATAATTAATATTTTTTACATCATGTTTAAAAATAAAACTAGAAATATAAATAACAAAAAAAGGTTTAACAAATTCAACTGGTTGTATTCGATAACCAAAAAATTCAAGCCATCTTTTTGCACCTTTAACTTCAATACCAAAAAAATACACTGCAAGTAATAAAATTAAAGATACGAAAAAAAAAATATAACAATTTTTTTTTAAGAATAAATCATTTAATAATGAAAAAAAAATTAATAAAAAAAAACCAATTATCATAAAAGATATATGTTTTTTAAATAATATAGTACTGTCGTTAAATATTTTATTTGAAGCAAATCCTAAAGTTGATAAATAAGAAAATACAATACTACCTAGCAACAAAATACATATTGCAAGTAACAAAGGCTTATCTAAACTTCTCCACCACAAAGCAAAATAATTTGAACTATATCTACTAAATAGCATTGATTAATTTCTTAAAATGATTTCCCCTTACTTCAAAATTTTTATACTGGTCATATGAGGATGTACCTGGGCTAAATAAAATAGTTACTTTTGTTTTATTTTTGCTTTTAAGTTTTAAATATTTTTCTTTAATAATATCAATAGTCTTAGACAGCTTTATGCTTACATGATATTTTATTTTTTGTTTCTTTAATGAATAAATTATTTTTACGGGATCTATTCCAATTATGTAAGTTGTTTTTATTTTTTTTTTTAAACTGCCTAATTGCCAGTTATCTCCCTTTTTAATTAATCCACCACAAATTAAAATTATATTATTATATTTTGATAAAGAGTACTTTAATGACGATGAGTTTGTTGATTTTGAATCATTAATAAAAATAAAATTTTTATAATTTCTTATAATTTCATTTCGATGAGGTAAAACAACTTTGCTTTTAGGAAATTTATAATTTTTTATTTTGAAATTTTTTAAAAATAGTTTCAAAAATTTTTTATTTTGACAAATATCTTTATTAAATTTACTTATATTAATAGTTCTACTTGCTTTTTTTTTATAAACTGAATTTGAATTTAAATCGTTAGCTGCACCGTTTATGTAATTTTTTTGTTTTAAAAATCCGAAAATTTTAAATTTTGTTTTTACATAATTTGACATTGTATTATGTCTATCTAAATGATCTGGGGACATATTTAATATTATTGCTTTATCTAATTTTATTTGACTAGAATAATCCAATTGGTAAGATGAGAGTTCAACAATAAATACACAGTTTTTTACTTTTATATTGTTATTTAAAACTGGCAATCCAAAATTTCCTACTATTTTGCTTTTAATGTTATTTTTTTTTAAAATGTAATTTAAAATTTTGCAATATGTTGATTTTCCATTTGTGCCAGTTACTCCTATTACTTTGTTGGTCTTGTCTAATAGTGAACAAAATAAATCGATATCTGTAAAAATTTTTTTTTTATTTCGTTTAAGATATTTTGTATATTTGTTATTATATATATTAATTCCTGGACTTAAAAAAATATAATCAGCATTAAAGTTAACCACATTCTTTATTACGTATTTTTTATTTATAATTAAATTATCATCAAATACCTTTACATTAGAATTCAAGTTTTTTTTAAAAAAACTAAATAAAGATTTGCCGGTTTTACCATAACCATAAATTAAAATTTTCTTTGAATTCAACTGATGAATGTCTATCATTTTATCTTAATTTAAGCGTCGATAATGCTAATAAAACCAATATTATCGATATAATCCAAAATCTTATAACTATTGTTGATTCAGCCCATCCTTTTTTTTCAAAGTGATGATGCAATGGAGCCATTTTAAAAACTCTTTTTCCAAAAAGCTTGAATGATAAAACTTGAATAATCACTGAACATGCCTCCAACACAAAAAGACCTCCGGCAATAAAAAGAGCTATTTCATGTTTTGTTATGAGACTTACCGATCCTAATAAACCACCTAAAGCTAATGATCCAGTGTCACCCATAAATATCTTTGCTGGCGGCGCATTATACCATAAGAAGCCTAGACAAGCTCCTACTGTAGCTCCTAGTACAATACATACTTCGGAGACATTTTTTATATTTATCAACTTTAGATAATCTGCAAAAATAACATTACCGACTAAATATGTAATGAATATAAATGTTAAAGTTACCAATATAACTGGAACTGTAGCTAATCCATCCAGCCCATCGGTTAAATTTACTGCGTTGGAAGAGCCAACGATTACTAAAATTGCAAATGGAATATAAAAATACCCAATATCAAAAACAAGATTTTTATAAAAAGGCATACTAAAAAAGTATCTAATATCTGGACTCATCGAGATCGATATTAAATAAAAAATCATTAAACTAAAAAGAATTTGTAAAATAATTTTTATATAGGCATTAATACCTTTAGAATTTTTTCTTTTAATTTTAAGAAAATCGTCAACAAAACCTATTAATGCAAAAGATAAGGCAGCAAATATCGAAATTAAAACATAGATATTTTCTATGTCTGCCCAAAGTAGAGTAGAAAAAACAATTCCAAAAATAATTAGTATACCTCCAAATGTTGGAGTACCACTTTTTTTTAAAATATGTGAAATTGGACCATCGTTTCTAATTGGTTGATCAAAGTGCGGTGATGATTTTAAGTAATTTATAAAAGGTCTTCCAAAATATAATACAAAAATTAAAGACGTGAATATTGCAATACCTGTTCTAAAAGTAATATAACTAAAAACGTTTAAAAATGAATAACTATTTGATAGAGATAAAAGCAGATTATTTAACATGATAAATCCTTTTTGATAAAACTTTATTTAAACCAGTACTATTAGAACCTTTAAACAAATATAAATATTTATCTATAAAAAGTTTATCTAAATTATTCTCAAATTCATTTATATTTTTAAAAAACCTTCCTCTTTTTTTTATTGAAAGGTTTTTATGCGTGATTCTAGTTTTAGTTCCAATGCAGTGGACTTTTTTTACCTTAGATTTATTAATAATTTTGGACAGTTCTAAATGGTATTTATTAGAATACTTTCCTAATTCTAACATTTCACTTAAAATAATAATTTTATTTTTAAACTTTTTATCGTCCATTTTATTTAATCTTTGAATAGAATGCTTTAAAGATAAGGGATTTGAATTGTAACTGTCATCAATTATACTGAATTTTTTATTTTTATTTCGGACTTTTACCAAATTACCTCTTCCTTTAATTTCTTTAAAATTATTAAATTTTTTAATTATTTTTTTTATGTTTAAATTTAGTAAATTCATAACAGCCAATACAATTAAAATATTATAAATATACGCTGAGGAAAAATTTTTTAAACGAAATTTTATTATATTTTTATTACATTTGATGTAACAATAACCATTATAAAACTTTTTTAAATAGTAATTTGATTTTGTTTCTAAACCAAAAGTGATTATTTTAACTTTATTTTCTTTTGCAATTTTTTTTAATTTTTCAAAGTATTTGCAATCTGAGTTTAAGATAATATGTCCACCTTTTTGTATATTTGCAATTAGTTCCGATTTAGCTTTAAATATGTTGTTTAAACTTTTCAATTTTCCAATGTGAGCCGGAGCAATATTTGTAATTATCCCAACTTGAGGTTTTAATATCTTAGAAAGATAATTTATTTCACCGATCTTATTCATTCCAAGCTCATAAACGCCATATTTTGAAGTTATTGGTTGATTTAAAATACTTAAAGGTAAACCAATATTATTATTATATGATTTTGGTGATTTATAAGTATTTGCAAAGCGTGATAAGAAAAAAAATAACATTTCTTTTACCGTGGTTTTGCCACAACTTCCAGTAATTCCTATCATTAAATTCGAGAGATGGTCTCTTCTTAATCGCGCTAAACTGTTCAGTGATTTTAGTGGTGATGACGTTCTAATTAATTTGTACTCAAAACGTCTATTTTCTTTTCTTAATTTGAATTTGTTTTTAACATAAAATTTGCAATTTTTTTTGATATGTTTATTTACAAAATTATGACCATCCGTTTGTTTTCCCTTTAAACAAAAAAATACGTTGGACGTTTTAAGCTCTCGGCTATCAATACAAAACTTAGTATTTTTTATTTTTTTAAAATTAAAATTATTCATAATAACGATCTTACAACCTTGTAATCTGAAAAAGGTTTTTTTATATTTTTAAATATTTGGTAATTTTCATGGCCTTTGCCAGTTATTAGTAAAATGTTAGTCTTATTTAACAATTTAAAAGCCTTTTTTATAGCTTCTTTTCTAGATGAGATAATTTTTGATTTATTGCAGCCTTTTGCAATTTCCAATCTAATTTTATGAGGATCTTCAAATCTTGGATTGTCATCCGTTATGTATACTTTACTACAATATTTATTTGCAATTCTTCCCATGGTAAGTCTTTTCTTTTTGTCTCTATCACCGCCACATCCAAAAACTAAAATAATTTTTTTATTAAAATGTGTTAATAAATTTTCCAAAACTTTTTTTAAACCATCAGGTGTGTGGGCATAATCTATAATAATTGTTTTATATTTATTCCCAATATAATCAATTCTTCCAAGAGGGTTTTTTACTTTATGAATAATATTAACAATTTTCTTAAATTTGATACCAATAGATATTGCAGCTAGAATACTATTTATAAGATTATCTATTTGTATTCTGCCTATTAATTTTGTTTTAAATAAAAATATCTCATTATTAAAATTTATTTTCACTAAGCTCATATTACCACAAGCTTTTGAACTAATTAATTTTATTGTATTTCCATATGGACCAAATAATAATTTTTTATTTTTAAAATGTTTAGTGTATTTTTCATTTAACGAACTATTAGTAATAATGCATCCGTTTTTTGATAACAAATTTGAAAATAAAGTAAGTTTAGCTTTTAAATAATTTGTTAAAGTTTTATGATAATCCAGATGATCTCTGGTAAAATTAGTAAAGATACCTGATCTAAAAACCAGTCCTCGAAGTCTACCTTGATCTAGACCGTGGCTAGATGTTTCTATAATTACATTTTGTATTTTTTTTTTATAGTATTCATTCAATTTTTTATGATTAGTAAGTATATCTGGTGTGGTTAGGTTGTTATTTGTTTTATTTTTATTCTCAATGAAACCAAGAGTGCCTATACTTGCGCAGGAAATTCCAAGATATTTATTAATCTCTTTGAAAAAATGCGCTACTGAAGATTTTCCATTAGTTCCAGTTACAGCAATTAAATTTCTAGGTTTTTTTTTGAATTTTTTTAATAATATTTTTAAAAAGTACGTTTTAAGATCTTTTTTGCATATTGAATTTTTTAAATTCAAATTACTTTCAGAAAATATAATTTTTGGTTTTTTTTTTATAATTTTTTCTAAATAAGGATTTTTTTTATTTTTTTTACTTATAAAATCGAAAAAGATATCATTTTTTTTTAAATTTCTGCTATCTGTGGTTAAATTATATTTAATTATTTTTTGAATCTGCATATTTTTCAGATGATATTTCATTAGTAAATTGTTCTTTTGTGTCTAAAATTGGACCAATTTTTTTTATAATTAATCCAGTTATATAAGAGCTGTTCCACCCAGCCTCATTTCTTGAATGTCCCCACAATTTGGGTGCACCTTGAGGTTCATCTAATAAGACACTGATGGCGTATTTTGGTGAGTGATATGGGTATATAGCAGAAAATGTGTTTATTGTGTTTTTTGAGTAACCTTTGCGATTTTTTAAGGGTTTGCGAGCAGTCCCAGTTTTGCCACCAACAAAATATCCCTCGATATCTGCCTTCCTACCACTTCCTTTAATGCTATTATATTTGTCTACATTTGCTCTCAAAAGTCTATTTATGATTTGGCTAGTATTACTACTAATTATTTGTTTCTTGGTGATTTTTTTGTCTTTTAAAATAGAATTATTTATTAAGTACCCTCCATTTGAAAGTGCTGCATATGCATTTGTGAGCTGTAATAAAGATGTGTTAACTCCATGACCAAATGAAGAGGTTAAAGTATTGCATTTTCCCCATCTAATTCTATTTGGACTTGATTTTTCGGAAATTTCTATTTCCGACTTATCAAGTAATCCTATTTCTTTTAAAAATTTTTGGTGAGAAACAAGTCCTGTTTTTTGCACAATTCTTATTGATCCTATGTTTGATGATTTTACTAAAATGTTTTCTGCGGTTAAGTTCTTCTTGTCTTTTGAATACTCGTACTCATTTATTTTAAATTTTCCGCACGACAGTTGTGAAGGAAGATCTTTAAATTGTGTATTTATACTAATTTTTTTTTGCTCGATAGCATTTGCAATTGTGAAAATTTTAAATACAGATCCGAATTCATATAAGCCCATAGTGTTTTTATTTATGAGTTTGTGCGATGCTAACTTAGATCTTTTATTAAGATCATAATCAGGTAATGAAACTAAAGAAATAATTTTACCGGTATTAACGTTAATTATAACTGCTGAAGCGCCCTTAGCTTTGAATACATCTAAACTATTTAAAAGGACATCTCTAACGATATACTGAATTGTAGAATCTAAGCTCAACTTTAGAGGTTTATTTAAGGAATTTTTATTTTTTAATTCCTCGTCGAAAAAATACTCTAATCCAGAAATGCCGTAATTATCGAGATCAATTTGACCAATGATGTGGGAAAATAAATTTTTATGAGGATAAATCCTTGTTTCAGATAATTCAAGTTCAATTGAAGGTTCCCCTAGTTGCATTACCTTATTATATTGGCTTGGAGTCAAATTTCGTTTTACGATAAATGTTTTGCTTGTGTTTAACTTTTTCCTTAGTTTTTGAAAATTCAACTCTGGAAAAATAATTTTTAGTTTTATCAATATATTTTCTTTATTTTTGATTTTTTTTGGTCTTAAGTATAAGTTGTAGGTATTTATACTTTGGGCTAATACAATATTATTTGTATCTACTATTGTTCTTCGCTGTATATTATCTGTTTTAGAACTTAAAATTTGAGGCTTATAATCTGAGAGTCCTAATCCAAATA
Source organism: Pelagibacteraceae bacterium AG-359-E06 (assembly GCA_003280495.1). GTDB lineage: Bacteria > Pseudomonadota > Alphaproteobacteria > Pelagibacterales > Pelagibacteraceae. The sequence continues at coordinate 18,627 of QCET01000002.1, read as the reverse complement.
ATTTGATTAAAAAAAGAAACATTAATATTAAAAAGGACGAAATTAAAATATTTAATCTTTTATCTTGCTTGTAATTTGCTTTATTAATTGATTTGCTATCATCAAAAATTAAATTTAATTGATTTCTATTTTCTAAATTTTTTGATATTTTTTTTTTCATAAGTTATATAGTCGTCATTTAGGTTTTCTTTTGATAATTTTTTAATATGCTCTGGGTTTATTAAAAAATTATATTCAATTTTTTCTGTAAGAATTTTTTTATTTAGGTTGGTAATGTTATTCTTCTTATTACTGATCGCTTTATTGAGTAAGTCAGATTTTTTGTTAAAAAAATCATTAGAGTAAGACCCAACTATAATAATTAATATCAAATATATAAAATTTTTATTCATATAATTTTTCTTCTAAATCAAAAAATTCTTCCATCTTCGTATCTGACTTATTTATGAAAATTTTGTGATTATTAGTTTTTTGTATAAATCTTAACTTGGCTGATCGTGAACTTGGATTGAGTCTTATTTCACTTAATTTCGGTACCATAGGTTTTTTTTTAAAAATTTTAAAATTAACTTTTTTTTCTTTTTGAGGTAAATATCTAGATTGATTCACAGATTTACCAAAAAAATTAAATATATTTTTTACGAGCTTGTCCTCTAATGAGTGAAAAGATAAAATTATAAATGTTGTTCCTATACTACAGTTTTCCATTAAACTTTTTAAGGAATAGAATATTTCACTTAACTCTTGATTAACAACCATTCTTAAGGCTTGGAATGTTTGTGCATAAGGATCTTTTTTTTGATATTTTTTTTTACTTTTTAATATTATTTTTTTTAATTCATCTGATGAAATAATTCTTTTGTTTTTTCTAAATAAAATTATATTTCTTGCAATTTTTTTAGCATCTTTTTCGTCTCCAAATAATTTAATTATCCTTGCTAAATATTTTTCATCCCTCTCATTAAGCAAACTTGTAGCTGTAATCTCGTTAATTCCCATGGTCATTTTAAGTTCGGAGTTGCTTTGGTAAGAAAATCCCCTGTCTAAATTTTTTAATTGGTAGTTTGAAACACCAAGGTCATAGATAAAATGTGTAACATTATGCAAATCATTTATGATAAATTTTTCTATTTTAGAAAATTTTGAGTTATAAAACGTAAATCTCGATTTATTTGTATTTGTTAGCTTTTCTGCTATCGTTTCAGAAGATTTATCTCGGTCAAATGCAATGACTTTGCAATTTTGAAAATTCTTTAAAAAATCTTTTGAGTATCCGCCACCACCAAAAGTGGAATCGACAATTATATTAGGTTTTTTAATAAGACTTTTAACTTCTTCTAACATCACTGGATAATGAGATATTCTATCCAGTGACATAATTATAAAAATATTTAATTAGTCTGCCTTCTTAAAAATGCGGGGATCTCTAAATCATCTTTGTCGTCAAATGAAACATTTGATAAGTCTTTTTCTATTTCTGGCTCTATTTTTGACTCATCATGAGAATGTTCGTTATTATTAATATCAGTATCCTCACTAAAAAGTTTTGGTGACTCTTCTTCATTTTTATCAAAATCAAAAGCGTTTTGATTTGTGTGATCATCATTCAGACTTTCAGCATCTACGTGAGTTTTTTCATTATGACCTAATTTGTAATTTGTATCATTTTCAATATTAGGTTTAGAAGATAATTGACCATGATTAATCGGATCATTCTCAACCTTGTTTAAATCTAAAGCTGCAGACCCAGTCATAGTTGTATTCATAGGTCTATTTAAACTTTGTTTTTGAAAATTATTTAATGCATAAGGGTTATGGTTTACAGGATTAGGTCTTGGTTGAATATTTGTATAATTTTGATTATGTACTAATATCGGTTTATTTCTACTTATTTCTCCTCCCAAACCAGTTGCAACAATAGAGACTCTTAATTTCCCTTTTAGATTTTCATCAATAGTTGTTCCTATCATGACGTCAGCTGCAGGATCTACCTCTGCTCTAATTTGATTTGAACATTCTTGTACTTCATATAAAGTAATGTCTTCACCTCCTGATATATTTACGAGCAAGCCTTTAGCTCCTTTCAATGAATAATCATCTATCAATGGATTGTGTATGGCCATTTGAGTAGCGACTCCAGCTCTATCTTGTCCTTCGGCTTCTCCAGTACCCATCATTGCTTTACCCATACCTGTTGAAATAGTTTCTATATCCGCAAAGTCTAAATTCATTTGACCTGGTTTTGTAATCAAATCGGTTACGCCTCGGACACCTTGTAATAAAACGTTATCCGCCATTTTAAATGCGTCTGTGTATGTGGTTTTATCATCTGCAATTTTAAATAAATTTTGGTTCGGTATTATGATTGAAGTATCAACATAATTTTTAAGTTCTTCTAATCCTTTCTCAGCAACTCTTATTCTTCCTGGACCTTCAAACATAAAAGGTTTAGTTACTATAGCAAAAGTTAATATATTTAAATCTTTTGCAGCCTTGGCGATTATAGGCGCTGCACCTGTACCAGTTCCTCCTCCCATACCTGCGGTAATGAAAACCATATTTGCACCTTGTAATAAATTTATTATTTCGTTCATACTTTCGTCCGCCGCTGCTCTTCCAATTTCAGCTTTTGAACCCGCGCCTAAACCTCTAGTAAGATTACTTCCTAATTGTATTTTGCAGTCAGATAAATTGTTTTTTAAATCCTGTGCATCAGTATTTGCCGCAACATACTCAACACCAACGATGCCTTGATTTATCATGTTATTTATTGCGTTACCACCTGCTCCACCAACTCCAAGTACTATAATTCTAGGCTTAAGTTCTCTCAATTCAGGTGCAGATATATTTATTGGCATATACAATTCTCCTTTTTTTTAGTTTTAGTTTTCACCTTTCCATTTTAGTTCAGCTCTTTTTAAATTAGCTTTTTTCTGCGCGCTTAAACTAAACTTTTTAAATTTGTCAGGGCTCCACATTTGAAAAGTTTTTCCCTGTCCAACAAACAAAACACTATTGATAATAGAGGCATGTTTAAGTAGTTTTTCATGTAATAAAACTCTTCCTTCACTATCAAAATTTAATTGATAACTGTTAGCCAAGATTGAAGTTGAAAATATATCTCTTTTTTCTTCAAAAGGATTTAATGTGTCTATAGCCTCTATTATTTTATCTAGTCTTTTTTTTGGGCAAAATTCAATAGCAGGCAGAGTAAAAGATGGGTAACAAACAATGCTGCTATCTCCTTCATTATTTATATTAATTCTATACGGAGCTGGCACGGACACCCTTCCTTTTTTGTCTAATTTGTTTTCGAAAGTTGATATAAACATAATATCTCATTTTTACCCTTATGGGATATCATGGGATAACATGGTATATTATGTAAAGTCAATAAATATATTACAACTATAAGTTGTTCTATATTTGTTCTGTTTTGAATTGCTAGTTGGTCTGTAAGCTGGGTTCTGTCATTTAAAACGATGATTTATCTAGGCCACTCGTCACCGAGTAGCTCAAGCAACCAACCCGGGCAGCTATTTTAGGAAAATTGATTGGTTATACCAATCGCGCTACCCCTATTTGGTCTTGCTCCAAGCAGGGTTTTCCATGCGTTTTTTATTACTAAAAAACCGGTAAGCTCTTACCTCACCTTTTCACCCTTGCCTTGATTAGGCGGTTTATTTTCTGTGGCACTATCCCTAAGATCACTCTTGCCAGGCGTTACCTGGTACTTATTCCTATGGAGCCCAGACTTTCCTCTCTCAAATATGAAAGCCACCGTTCAACCAACTAGCAGTCAGCTGATATGACAAAAACCTAACAATATCAAGCTTTTTTTAGGATTTTATTTTGCCTGATTTTTGACCATGGAAACAATGGCCCTGGATCAAATTTCCTACCAGGGGAAATATCGGAATGCCCAAGAACATTGTTTATTTTTATTTCGTGCTTTGTAATAATTTTTTTTAATAATTTAATTAAAGAGATAATTTGTATATTTGGAAATTCTTCATTTCCGTTGTTAATTAATTCAATTCCTATTGAACAATTATTTAAGTTTTTGTCTTTTTTCCATTTAGATTTACCAGCGTGCCAGGCAACATCCTTATCATTCACCATCCTATAAACTTTACCCTTTTTTGAAACGATGTAATGACAACTTACTTTTGCAACTCTAGATTGTAATCTTTTAATTGCTGATTTTTGATTATTCATGTTTGTGTAATGTATAATTACATATTTAATATTTCTTTTTGGCAACACACTAAAGTTTGAGCATTTAATTTTTTTTATATGTTTCATATAATTGATAATTATTACGATTATTTGTACTAGTTTTATATACAATTATGTATAAACTTAAGATATTCATGCCAGTTAAAAAAAGAGAAATTTATTTAGTATTAATTTTGGTAGTGCTATTTTTGCCACTTAATACAATCAATTTAAAAGCCGAAACAAAAGACTGTTTTGAAAAGTTGAATAGAGGGGTTTTTCAATTAAATATGGTTTTAGATAAAGCATTATTTAAACCAATAGCATCAGGATACAGTTATTTACCTTCTCCTGTCAAAAAGGGTGTAAGAAACGTAACTTCTAATATTTCACATACTGTAACCATTCCTAATAATCTACTACAAGGAAATATTCAAGGTGCATTAAATGAAACTGGAAGGTTTGCTATAAACACTACTTTTGGAATTTTTGGCATATTTGATCCTGCATCAAAACTTGGGTTGAAGAGGAACGATCCTGAAGATTATGGCCAAACATTAGGAGCTTTTGGTGTTGGACCTGGTTGTTATGTTATGTTACCTATTTTTGGACCATCAACAATTAGAGATTCAATTGGTGTGGTAGGTAATACACTTTTAGATCCATTTTATTTAAGTACTGTAGGAGATAGAAATATGTTGCTAGATAATAATCTTGGAGACAGAACTTACTATATAGAGGAAGGATTTGAAAAAGTTGATTTCAGAGCAAGAAATCTAGAGACCTTTGATGATTTAGAAAAAAATTCAATTGATTTATATAGCACAGTTAGAAGTTTATATTTACAAAGAAGAGAAAATTTAATAAATAATGGCGCTTCTTCTGACGATGACGAGTGGAAAGATTTTAAATAAAAATATCTTAATGAGAAAAATTGTTATTTCGTTTTATTTATTATTTTTCTTAAATTTTTTTCAAGTATCGTGGTCATTTGAGAAATTAGATGCTGAAAAATTTGTCATAGATACAACTTCAAAAGCAAAGTCTATAATACTCGATAAAGACAAAAATTTAAAAAATAAAAAAGAATTAGTTGAAAATTTGGCCATAGAAGTTGTGGACGTGGATGGCCTAGGAAGATTTTGCATAGGTAGTAATATAAATAATTTAAACGAAAAGCAGAAAATATTATATAAAAAAAAATTCAGAGTTTTTTTTTCTAAAAATATATCGAGTAGACTACAAAGTTATTCTGATCAAGATATTCAAATTATAGGATCTGAAAAAAGGAGTAAAAATTATGTTTTAGTAAAATCTAAAATAATTTCAGAAGCAGAGAAGCAAGAAATCCGAATTGATTGGAGAGTATTTTTAGTTGGCGATAAGTTATTAATTAGAGACTTGGTAGTTGAAGGATTGAGTTTGGCTAAAACACAAAGAGAAGAATTCTCATCAGTTTTTGCTAATAAAGGATTTGATGGATTAATATTGTTGTTAGATAATTTTATAGAAAAAAATTAAGATTTTCGATATCCCTTTTGAAGAATAAATAAACCTAAAATTATTAATACCAAAGAATAAAACATATTAAATGTAAAGTTTTCATTTAAAAACAACCAACTAAAATATAAACCAAATATTGGTATTAAAAAGGATACTTGTGACATAAATACTAATCCGTTATCAAATATAAGTTTGGCTCTCATCATAAATGCAATGGCGGTACTAAAAATACCAAGATAAATTATGCTGAGCGTGCTTTCAAATTTCACAGATGAAAAATCTAATTTATATAGTTCAAAAAATGAAAGAGGGAATAGAATTATTGCTCCCCAAATCATGGATAAGGATGCAATTGTTTCATTGTTATATTTTTTATTTTTTTCTATTAATACGCCGCCTATAATATAACTTAAGGAAGCTGACATTACAAAAAGAACAGATTTAATATTAGTTAACTTACTTAAATAAACCTGATCGTATACCAACACTACAATACTTAAAAATCCTATTATTGAGCCAAAAAGTTTATATTTATTAAACTTGTCCTTAGTAAAGATATGTCCAAATATAATAGCATAAAATGGACCTGCCGACATAAGTAATGCAGCTAACCCGCTGCTCATACCTTGTATTCCAAATGCAATTAAAGAAAAGGGTAATACATAATTAATTAAACCAATTAAAAAAAATAAGTAAAATTTATTTGAAAACAATAATCTTAAGTCAACTTTCTTAAGCAAAAAACTATAAATTACGATTAAAAAAATGGCTGCAAAAAAAAGTCTTCCACCTGAAAGTGTAAATATATCATAACTTTCTAAAGTAACTTTATAATTAAAAAATGCAGATCCCCAGATAGCACTTAAAATTATTAACAAAAAGAAACTATATTTGTTAGGTTTTTTCATTTGGTTTAGATGGTGGGCCCGGAGGGATTTGAACCCCCGACAACCCCGTTATGAGCGGGGGGCTCTAACCAACTGAGCTACAGGCCCTTAGTTTTCTTTTACACTAATAATTTAAAAAAAAAAGAATTTTCTAATTGTCTAGAAAACTTTTCAATTGTCTGGATCTACTAGGGTGTTTTAATTTTCTTAATGCTTTGGCTTCGATCTGTCTTATTCTTTCTCTTGTAACAGAAAACTGTTGGCCTACTTCCTCCAAAGTGTGGTCAGTGTTCATTCCTATACCAAATCTCATTCTTAATACTCTTTCTTCTCTAGGGGTTAGAGTTGCTAAGACTTTTGTTGTGGAACTTTTTAAAGCATTTTGTACGGCAGCATCAACCGGTATTAATGCATTTGTGTCTTCTATAAAATCACCCAAACTACTGTCTTCTTCATCACCTACTGGGGTCTCTAGTGATACAGGTTCTTTTGCTATCTTTAAAACTTTCCTAACTTTTTCTAAAGGCATAGCCAATTTTTTTGATAACTCTTCTGGAGTTGGTTCTCTCCCAAATTCACTCATCATTTGTCTTTGCGTTCGAACTATTTTATTTATAGTCTCTATCATATGCACAGGTATTCTTATTGTTCTTGCTTGATCAGCTATTGATCTAGTTATTGCTTGCCTAATCCACCAAGTTGCATAAGTAGAAAACTTATAGCCTCTTCTATATTCGAATTTATCTACAGCTTTCATTAAACCAATATTACCCTCTTGTATCAAATCAAGAAATTGCAAACCTCTATTTGTATATTTTTTTGCTATAGAGATTACTAATCTTAAATTGGCTTCAATCATTTCTTTTTTTGCTATTCGACTTTCCCTCTCTCCTTTTTTAATTTTATTTACAAGTATCTTAAAATCAGAAATTGACATGCCAATTTCCTTACTTAATTGAATTAATTTTTCCTTAAGTGAATTAAATAATTTTTTTTCTGTCTTGAAAAACTTTTGCCAAGTTTTATCTTCGCTTAAGAAATTTTCAAAATTTGGATTGAGCTCATTGCCGACGTAAAATTTGATAAAATCTTCTCGGCTTATTCCGTATTTTGTTGCAGCCCTCATTAATTCTCCATCAAAAGAAAGTGCCTTTTTATTATATGTATAATTTAAATTTACGAGGTCTTCCTGTGTTGTTTGATTAAACTGCAATCCCAGCATTTCTTCCATTATTTCCTTTTTAATCCTTTCGTAATTTTTTTTCTTACTTTCGCTATAAGTTTCATTTTTTAAAACTGCTTCAAGCTTTTCTTTTTGATAAGACATAAGCTTCTTGTAGTTTTTTGTAATTTTATTGAATGTTTCTAGTATCTTTGGCTTAAGTTCAATCTCTAAGGATGCTAACGATATATTATACTCATCTTCTTCTTCTGCATCATTCTCATTATTTTCATTATTTTCATTTTCATTATCTTCTTTGTTACTCTCATTAGCGTCTTTTTTAGTTTCGTTGTTTAATTTAATTTGCTTCTTGTTCTTTTCTTTTATGGTTTTAGCTAATTTTTCATCATCCAAAAAGTTTGTATCTAAATCAATTATATCTCTAACTAGCATCTCATTATTTATTAGCTTTTTCTCCCATTCAAAAATTTTATTTGCAGTTATAGGGCTTTCTGACAAAGAGCTTACCATTACGTATTTTCCAGACTCAATTCTTTTTGCTATAGCTATTTCACCCTCTCTTGAAAGCAACTCTACTCCCCCCATTTCTCTCAAATACATTCTAATAGGATCGTCGCTTCTTTCTGGTGACTTTGAGGTTTTGGCGTTATCTTGTTCTTTTTTCTTTATTTTAAAATCTGATTTTTGTTTAACTAAAGTTACAGCAAGGTCAAAAATATGTAATATTGCCCTTTCAAGGCTTTCAATATTACTGTTTCTTTTACCTAAAGATTTCTGTAGTTCATCGTGAGTTATAAATCCTCTACTAACTCCTTTATCTACAAGTCTTTCAAATGATTTTGATATTAATTTTTCCACAGTAGCAGGCGCAATTTATATTTTTTTGTAAAAAAATAAAGTTAAATTTATCTAAGAAATATTGTGTTTTTTGGCTTTTCTTAGATCTTCTAAGGTTTCATTGTCCATAGAATCAATAAGCTTATTTTCAATAGTTTTTAATTTTAGTTTTAATTTCAGTTTTGAAATTTTATTTATTTCCTCTAAAAATATTTGATTAAATTCATCCTCATTCAATTTAGTAGTTAATATATTGTTTGTTGAATTATTAACTATTTTTTCAATAACAGATGAATTATTAAGTTTTAAAGAGCTTGAAAACGCTTGTTTAGAATCAAATTTGTTAGAGCTTAATAAATCAATAAAATCACGAATAAATTCATTTAGGTAATCATTAATAAATTGTATGTTAGAAATTTCTTCAATTTTCCTCTCACTAAATTCCGGGTAATTTATTAGTATATTTAAAAATGACAGTTCTCTAATTTCGGACTCTGGTAGGCTCAACTTAATACTAGTATTAATCAATTTTTGAGACGCGGATTTGTTTTTTTGATTTCTGATTACGTCATTAAAGATTTTATTTTTAAAGTAGGATCTATAAAATTTTTTTAAATCTTTGTCTAAAATTTCATCACATAAACTCATTAATTTTTTTTCAAATAAAGCAAGGTCATTAGGATCTTTTGAATTTATTTCTTGTAAAAAATAGTCAAAAATAAAATCTGAAACTTTTCTTTTAGTTCGAATTAGTTCTTTTAATCCATCTAATTTATATTTGTTTATAAAATCATCAGGATCTAAATTATCTTTTAAGATGATTATAAAAGCATCTTTTCCTGGCACCGCGTTAATAAAAATTTTTTCGGCAGCTCTATAACTCGCCAAATAACCACTTTGATCCCCATCAAAACATACAATAATATTTTTATAGTTTTTCCAAGCCAGTTTGATTTGAGGAAGTGTTATTGCTGTTCCTAAAATTCCTGCTACATTTTCAGCGCCTTTATCATAAAAATTTATAACATCCATATATCCTTCTACTAGAAAGATACTACTATACTTTTCAAAATATTTTCTAGAAATATTATAATTATATAAATTTTCTCCCTTTTTATAAAATGCGGTTTCTGGTGTATTAATATATTTCGCGAAATTTTTTTTTTCGATTGCCCTACCGCCGCAACCGATATATTCATTAAAATAATTTTTTATTGGAAAAATAATTCTATTATAAAATCTGGTAATTACTTTATCATCATTAGTTTTTTTTAAAAATAAACCTGTATCTAAAATTTCGTTTTCTGTGAAATTACCTGCTTTTAATTTATTAAAAATATCTAAATTGTTTTCGCAATATCCCAAATTAAACAAGTCTAATGTTTCTTTTTTTATACCTCTATCGATTAAATATTTGTAGTGAGACCCAACATATTTTGTCTTTAATAATAAATTACAATGCTCAAAATAAATTTTAAATATCTCTTGAATTTTCTTTTTTTTATCTTCAAATATAATGTCCTGTTTTGAGAACATGAATTCTTTTAAACCAGCTTTTTTAGCTAGGAGTCTTACGGCCTCGCCAAATCCTAGATTTTCAGTTTTTATAATAAAATCAAATATGTTTCCATGTTCTCCGCTACTGAAACAGTGGTAAAACTCTTTTTCATCATTAACAGTAAACGAGGGTGTTTTTTCATTTTTAAAAGGTGACAGCCCAATAAACTCTTTTCCTCTTTTTTTTAGTTTTACTTTACTGCCAACAATATCAGAGACTTTTAATCTTTGTTTAATTTCTTCAAGGTAAGATTTAGGATATTTCATATTTATTTTAATTTATCTTTTAAAATTTTTCCAGCAATTGACAAATCAACTGATCCTTTGTACTTTGATTTAATTATTCCCATCACTTTGCCCATATCTTTCAATGAGCTTGCTTTTAAATTATTTATTGCCTGCTCACAAATTTTCTTAATTTCTTCTTCGCTTAATTGCTCTGGTAAATATTCTTGTATTATTTTTAATTCTTTTGTTTCTTTGTCTACCAGATCTTGTCTTCCGCCTTGTTTATATAATTCAATCGACTCTCTCCTTTGTTTGACCATTTTATTTAATATTAAAATCATATCTTCGTCAGTTATATTTTTTTTATCCTGAGTGCGCTTCTCAATTTCTTTTTGTTTTTTTTGAGATATTATTGACCTTAGTGTAAGAGTGCGATCCTGATCTTTGTTTTTGAGTGCGTCTGTCAAAGATTTATCGATTTTATCAACTATTTCCATTTTTATTTTATTTACTTTCTTGACGAGTTTAAGACTTTTTCATATCTTCCGCCAAAGTTTTTTTTACTTAATTGATTCTTAACCTATGAGTTGTATACTTGATTTATAAGGAAAAAAGCGACCCGCAAAATAATTTATTCACTCAACCCACAGGTATTTTAATTTTAGAAAATGGAATAACGTTTGAAGGCCGTGGAATAGGCCATAAAGGTTACTCTGTGGGAGAAGTTTGTTTCAATACATCTATGACTGGTTATCAAGAAATTATGACTGATCCATCTTATTCAGATCAAATCATCAACTTTACTTTTCCCCATATTGGGAATGTTGGAACTAATTTAGAGGATATTGAGTGCGAAGATGCTTGGTTAAAGGGAGTAATTTTTAATAAAGATATAACTTCACCTTCAAATTATAGATCCCTTAACCATCTTGATAAGTGGCTACAAACTAACAAAATTGTAGGTTTATGTGGAGTTGATACTAGAGAAATTACAAATTTGATAAGAACCAATGGAGCATTAAAAGGGACGATAATAAATCAAAGTAAAAAAATCGACAAAAAATTTTATTTAAAAAAGTCTAGAGATTGGTCGGGATTAAAAGGGTTGGACTTAGCATCTAAAGTTTCTACAAAACAAATTTATAAATGGGATAATCAAGCGCTATGGAAGAAAAAAGATGGTTATGAAATCAACAATACATTTAAATATCATGTAGTTGCTATCGATTTTGGTATTAAAAAAAATATATTAAGAAATTTTTCAAATTTAAATACTAGAGTAACTGTTGTACCGATAAATACAAGTTTTAAAACAATAGTTGCTTTAAAGCCAGATGGAGTTTTTTTGTCGAATGGTCCGGGCGATCCAGCCGCTACATCTAAAATTGTAAATTCCACAATTAAACAAATTTTAATTAACAAAATTCCCGTTTTCGGTATTTGTCTTGGTCATCAATTATTAGCTCATGCTCTAAAATGTAAAACAAAAAAAATGCATCAGGGTCATAGAGGAGCAAATCACCCTGTTAAAAATATTAAAACTTCTAAAGTTGAAATCACATCTCAAAACCACGGATTTGAAGTTGTTAGAAAAAGTATCCCGAAAGATGTTGAGGTTACTCACGTATCTTTATTTGATAATTCTATAGAAGGCATATCTTATAAAAAAAGTATTGCATTTTCAGTACAGTATCATCCAGAGGCAAGTCCTGGGCCTCATGATAGTAATTATTTATTTAATCAATTTATAAACTTAATTAAACAAAATGCCAAAAAGAACTGATATAAAAAAAATTTTAATAATAGGTGCTGGACCAATAGTAATTGGTCAGGCTTGCGAATTTGATTACTCTGGATCACAGGCATGTAAAGCTTTAAAGGAAGAAGGCTACAAAGTTATATTAATTAATTCTAACCCTGCAACAATTATGACTGATCCTAATGTTGCAGATAAAACTTATATTGAGCCAATAACTTCAGAAATATTAGAAGAAATTATAAAAATTGAAAAACCAAATGCAATATTGCCTACCATGGGAGGGCAAACAGGTCTTAATGCTGCAATTAAATTAGAGCATGAAGGTATTTTAAATAAGTATAACGTTGAACTAATAGGTGCAAACTCAACGGCAATTCAAAACGCGGAGAATAGACAGCTATTCAAAAAAAATATGAGTAAGATAGGACTGGAGTCACCTAAATCTAAAATTTGCAATACTATAGATGATTCAAAAAACATACTTAACGATATTGGATTGCCTTTAATAATTAGACCATCATTTACGCTCGGTGGTTCAGGAGGTGGGGTTGCTAAAACAGAAGAAGAATATTTTCAAATTGTAAAAAATGGTCTTGCTTTATCGCCAACATCCGAGGTGCTTATTGAAGAGTCCTTAGTAGGTTGGAAAGAATTTGAAATGGAGGTTGTTAGAGATAAGAAAGATAATTGTATAATAATTTGTTCAATTGAAAATCTAGATCCAATGGGCATTCATACAGGTGATTCAATAACTGTGGCGCCTGCATTAACATTAACTGACAAAGAATATCAGATTATGAGAAATGCCTCTATGAATTGCTTAAGAAAAATAGGAGTAGAAACTGGAGGTTCGAACGTTCAATTTGCAATTAATCCTGAAGACGGACGAATGGTAATTATTGAGATGAATCCAAGGGTGTCAAGATCATCAGCCCTTGCATCTAAAGCAACTGGTTTTCCTATAGCTAAAATTGCAGCTAAATTGGCAGTTGGGTACACATTAGATGAAATAACAAATGATATAACAAAAAGTACACCCGCATCTTTTGAACCAACAATTGATTATATAGTTACAAAAATTCCTAGATTTGCATTTGAAAAATTCAAAAATACAAAACCAATATTAGGAACTGCAATGAAATCAGTTGGTGAGTCTATGGCCATTGGAAGAAATTTTAAAGAGTCTATTCAGAAGGCATTGTGTTCACTAGAAATAGGTTTAGATGGTTTTGATAACATAGATATCAATGAGAATGATTTAACAAAAAAACTAAAAGAAAACACGCCGCAGAAAATACTTTATGTTGCTCAAGCATTCAGACAAAAATTTAGTAGGAAAAACATATATAATCTAACAAAAATTGACCCTTGGTTTTTAGAACAAATTGATGAAATTGTTAATATTGAAAAAAATATTAAAAATACAAATATTTTTAAAAATAAAAATCTTTTGAAAGAAATAAAGTCTTACGGTTTTAGCGATAAAAGAATTGCTTATTTAAGAAAAGAAAAAATTGAGAATATTCAAAATAAAAGACAAAAATTAAAAGTTCATACTGTTTTTAAAAAAGTTGATACATGTGCTGCAGAGTTTAAATCACTCACCCCCTACATGTATTCAACTTATGATACAGGGTTATACGATAATGGTCAGTGCGAATCTGATCCAACCAACAAGAAAAAAGTAGTAATAATTGGAGGTGGTCCCAACAGAATTGGACAGGGTATTGAATTTGACTATTGTTGTTGTCAAGCAAGTTACGCTTTAAAAGAAATTGGTTTTGAGACAGTCATGATTAACTGCAACCCTGAAACAGTATCAACAGATTATGATACAAGTGACAGGTTGTACTTTGAACCATTAAGAAAAGAAAATGTCCTGGAGATATTGAGAAAAGAGAAGAAAAAAGGAAAATTAAAAGGGGTAATTGTGCAATTTGGTGGTCAAACCCCTATTAAGCTTGCAAAGTCAATTCACGAAGCAGGATATCCAATATTAGGTACACAATTAAATTCAATTGATTTGGCAGAGGATAGAGAAAGGTTTAGCAAAATACTAAAAAAAATAAAACTAAAACAAGCGGACAACGGATTAGCTAATTCTAAAGTAGATGCAATTAAAATTGCTAAAAAAATTGGTTTTCCACTTGTTATTAGACCTTCTTATGTTTTGGGGGGGAGAGCTATGGAAATAATTCATGATAACAATCAATTAGAAAAATATATCAATGAAGCAGTGAAAGTTTCAGGAAAAAGCCCTGTTCTAATTGACAAATTTTTAGAGGGTGCAATTGAGCTAGATGTAGATGCAATATGCGATGGTAAAGAAGTTTTTGTAGCAGGAATTATGCAACACATAGAGGAAGCTGGAATACATTCTGGTGATTCTGCATGTTGCATACCTCCTTTTTCTTTAAACAAAAAGATTATAGAAAAAATAAAACTTCAAACAAAAATTTTAGCTCTTAATCTTGGTGTAATAGGACTAATAAATATTCAGTTTGCAATACAAAAAGATGAAATATTTGTTCTTGAGGTAAATCCTAGGGCAAGTAGAACAGTACCTTTTGTATCAAAGGCACTAAATATTCCAATTGCTAAAATTGCTACCAAAATTATGGCTGGTCAAAAAATTAAAAAACTTCGACTTAAAAATAAAAAAACCAAGGTATTTGCAATTAAAGAGGCTGTCTTTCCTTTTAATAAATTTCCTGAAGTTGACACAATTCTTGGTCCTGAAATGAAATCTACGGGTGAGTCAATGGGTATTGATAAAGATTTTGGAATTGCATTTGCAAAAAGCCAGATATCAGCAGGTAATTCATTGCCTAAAAATGGCAGCGCATTTATCTCTGTGAAAGACGATGACAAGCCATTAATTTTAAATTTTGCAAAAAAATTAAAAGATTTAGGATTTGAGATTTATGGAACTGGTAAAACTGCAGATAAATTAAATGAAAATGGAATAATTTGTACAAAAATAAATAAAGTTAGAGAAGGGTCGCCCCATATCGTTGAGCTACTAGAAAATAAAAAAATTGCATTAGTAATTAACACATCGTCTGGTTTAAGATCAATTACAGACTCGCAATCTATAAGAAGAACAGCTTTAAATAATAATATTCCTTATTTTACAACTGTATCAGGTGCAATAGCTTGCACAGAAGCAATAGAGGCTTTAGTAAAAAAAAGAATGAGCGTTTTACCGATACAAAATATTTAAAGTTATTTTTCTACAGGCCAATCAGTTTTGAAGGTGACATAGTTTACTTGAATACATCTTCTATCTTTTTTAATTTCTTTTTTTTCCATACCATGCCAACTTTTTTCATCACTACTAAAAAAATATCCATAATTATTTTTATAAGGAACGGTTTTTACTTTCTCCATATTTTCATTATAAAAATCTGTTCCTAGTTGCTCAGACTCGTCGAACCTATTTACAAAAAGCATACAAGATAGCAATTTTTCTTTTATATCACAGTGTGGTTTAAGCCAGAAGCCTTTTCTGTCACAACATATTTCTACTCTAACAAAACTTTTTGATAAATCTTTGCCTATTAATTTTCCAACATAAGTATGTGTTTCTTTTTTTTGAAGTTCTTTTGCAAGTTTTGTTAATTGAGGAAACTCGTTAGAATTATTTTTATCTAAAAAACATCTAAATTTTAATGCTTTTCCGCCATCAGTAATACCTTCTCTAAATTTACCCTCACCTCCATCAATTGCCCTGGTACCATCATAATTTATATCATATTTTGTTGGGTCATCTAATTCTGCATTATAAATTTCATCAATCATTTCCTCAGTTAGTGGTTCCTTAAATTCCCAATATTTAAATGGGTCTGAAGAATTTTTTGATTTATTTTTAATTGAGTTTAAAAAATTCATTTATTTAAATTTCTTTTTTTATAATATCTGCAATTCTCTTACTTTCAAATAATTTCTCATATGTCCATACTTTTTCAACATTTTTTAAGGATTTTATAATGCCCATGTCCTCAAATAATTTAAAAAATCTTTTAAATCTATAATCATTTTTAATAGGCGTTAAGTGGGCTATATATATAGGTTTTCCGGTAATCGCTGCTTCTGAAATCATAGAAATAGAATCTGAAGTGACTATTAATATTTCACTATTTGATAACGTGCTTATATATTTGGACTTATTTAAAGAAGTATCAATTTCTATATTATTTTTATTTTCAAATTTCTGCTTAATTAATTTTAATGTATTTTCAGGTGTTCTTCGAGATGAAACAATTCTCATCCTATTGTTATTATTTGCTAGCTTATCTATAGCTTCACTTATTATATTTATAATTTCCTGGTCATCGAAAGCGTAATATTTATTAGGGCCTCCTAAAATTATACTTACATCTATTTTTTTATTTTTGTCTTGTGAGTTGGCTATTTCGGTTTCAGTAATATAATGTAATGCACCTCTGCTTCTTATAACTGATTTACCCTCCAAATCATTATCGTGCTCTGGCAATATTACAAAATCAAATAAATTAGTTGAGACTTTAGGATCCTGTATATGGATATTTATAATTTTTTTTTTGTATTTCTCTTTTAAAAAGTTTTTTAGATAAATATTTGCAATAACGCTTTTTCTTCCGCATGAAATAATAAAATCGGGTAAACTCTCAGGATTAATATTTGAAATTATTTCTTTAAAATTAAAAGTATAACTTGAAATCGGTAAAAATTTAGGTGGCAAAAATTCAATAAAATTGTTTATCTTTATAAATTTGTGTACAAATTCTGTTTTAAGTGAGGTAGCTAGGCCTTCAACTTGACTTATCATGCCATGCGCACCTTCTGTGAGTAACAAAGATTTTAAATTATTCATAAGTGTTATATAAGATAAATTAATCTATAAACATAGTATTTAGAAATGAGTCAAAATAAAGAACATCAAACTAAAGTATTAATAATTGGTTCTGGACCAGCTGGATATACTGCAGCTGTGTATGCGGCTAGAGCAATGCTAAAACCAATAATGGTTGCAGGTTTCGAACCAGGCGGACAATTAACTACAACCACCGATGTTGAAAATTACCCTGGTTTTTCAAAAGTGATACAAGGTCCATGGCTAATGGATGAGATGAAGAAACAAGCAGAAGCGGTTGGGACAATATTTATTAATGATGTTATAAAAAAAGTTGATACCTCAAATAAACCTTTTGTATGTGAAACTGAGAATGGAAAAGTTTTTAAAAGTGATAGCATAATAATTGCAACCGGTGCTCAAGCAAGATGGCTTAAAATACCCAACGAGGAAAAGTTTAGAGGTTTTGGAATAAGCGCCTGTGCCACGTGTGACGGTTTCTTCTATAAAGATAAAAAGGTTGCGGTAGTTGGTGGTGGTAATGCTGCAGTTGAAGAGGCATTATTCTTAACTAAATTTGCATCAAATGTAACATTAATTCATAGAAGAGATAATTTGAGAGCCGAAAAAATGTTACAAGAAAAACTTAAGAGTAATAAAAAAATTAATATTATTTGGGATACCATAGTTGAAAAAGCGAATGGTGAAGAAAATCCTAAAAGTTTAAATTCAATTACGATTAAAAATAAAAAGAGTGGTGAAGTGAAAGATTTAAAAATTGATGGGTTATTCGTTGCAATTGGTCATGACCCAGCAACAAAAATTTTTAAAGATAAAATAAATATGGATAATGAAGGTTATATTTTAACAAAGCCGGACTCGACAAGTACAAATGTACCAGGAGTATTTGCTGCAGGTGATGTAAAAGACAAAATATACAGACAAGCAGTTACAGCTGCTGGTATGGGTTGCATGGCTGCACTCGAGGCAGAAAAATATTTAAGTGAGACTAAATAATTTCACTGCAAAATTTTGTGATCCTATCGATTGCCTTTTTTAATTCATCGTCAGATGCAGCATATGAAATTCTAAAATACCCATCTAATCCAAATGCGGACCCTTGTACTACTGCAACACCGTAAGATTCTAAAAGCTTTGTAACAAAATCTTTATCGTTCTTTATCAATCCAAGTTTTTGATGTTTTTTCCCTATAAGTTTCTTGCAACTTGGGAAAACATAAAATGCTCCTTGTGGTTTGATGCACTCGATCCCATTTATTTTATTTAACATTTCAACAATAAAATCTCTTCTTTTTTTAAAAACTTTTTTTCTTGTTTGAATAAATACCTGATCTCCCTTTAATGCTTCAACGGCAGCTGCCTGACTTATTGAAGATGGATTAGTTGTAGATTGCGATTGTAGTTTCGCCATACCTTTGATTATTTCTTCTGGACCACCAGCGTAACCAATCCTCCAACCAGTCATTGCGTAGGATTTGCTCACACCATTTACAGTTAAGGTTCTGTCAAAAATTTTATTATTCTGAGCTGGTGTATAAAAATTAAACTCATCATAAATTATATGTTCATAAATATCATCGCTCATAATTAAAATTTTAGG
>QCET01000001.1 GCA_003280495.1 Pelagibacteraceae bacterium AG-359-E06 | reverse complement strand
ATATCCTGCATAGACGTAAACGGTGACTCTAATATTACTCCTGCAAATTTACTTTTACTTGCTACTTCAACTGCAATTCCAGTTCCTAACGATTCTCCATATAGCACCATTTGATTTTTTTTGACGCCTTTATCCTCAAGCCACTTAATCGTTGAATTTGCATCAATATATAAATTTTTCTCTGAAGGTTGCCCGTCATTACCACTAAATCCGCGCCATGAAACTATTAGGAAATTAACATTCAAATTTTTAAAATGATTAAGTTTATAAATTCTATTTTCTAGGTCACCGGCATTACCATGGAAAAAAACTATTGTTTGTTTTTTGTTTTGATTAAAACTATACCAAGCCTTTAAATTTATATTATCTGATGTTGTTATAGAAACTGTTTCATAGTCAAAATTAATTTCTGTATCATTATAATTGTTAACACTGGGGTAATACATAAATGATCTTTGATAAAAAAACATAAAAGCTAAGAAAACCAGGTATACTCCCAAGATTATAGTCAAACTGTAAATTAGATATTTTATCATCTTTTTTTATTTGCCAAGTATATTCCAAAAAGTATTAGTAAAGCTCCATAAAGATGAAAGCTTGATAAAATTTCATTAAATAAAATAAACCCGTAGATTGCTCCATATATTGGCATCAAATAAACCGTCAACCCTGCAATTGAAGCTCCCAGAACCTGCTGTAACTTTGTATACATCAAAAATGCTAAAACTCCGGGAAAAATTGCTGCAATAGTTATAAAATAAAAGTATGTTGAATTAAAAGTCGTAGGTATAAAAAAAAAGTGTTCGACACCATAAAATGGCAACAATATAATTGATCCAAAAAAACTCATTAAGGTAAACCTCTCCAAAATATCGAATTTACTTTTCCAATTAATTAAAAAAACTGAAAATAATGCCCAACTTATTGCAGCAAACAATATCCACAAGTCTCCAAAACTAAAGATTAAATTAATTAAATTATCTAATTTACCTTTAAAAACAATATAAGTGACACCAAATAAACTCATAAAAATTCCAAAATATTGAACTATTCTTAATCTTTCTCCATAAATATATGAAGAGAGCGCAACTATGAAGATTGGTGAAAGCGCATATATAATTGACATATTTGTTACTGTAGTCGTCAAGCCAGAGATATATGGGAAAGCACCACAAATAGCATAACCTGTAAATCCTAAAAAAAGTAATTTAAAAAACTCTTTCTTAATAAATTTTTTTTTTTTAATTAAAGTAGAATAAACAAAAGGAAGGAAAACTAAAAAAACTAAAAACCATCTAGACGAAGCTAGCGCTATAGGCGGAATATTATCAAGTGCGCCTCTAGCAATCGCAATGTTACTAGTCATGAATATAGGTTGAATAAATAAAAGAAAGAAAGAAAATGAATTATTCTTTTTGATCAAGATTAATTTTTTTTGTCAAAAAATGCCTCGTAAATCATCATGAAGATCGCGATACCCATTAATATGTAAACCGGCATCACGTCAAGAAATCCAATCATCATTGATCTTGTTAATGTAGTCGCTAAGCCGACTAAAAAGGCAATTGCAATTAATAGACCTATTATCTTAGTTAATTTATTCATTATTTTTTTAATTTCTTTTCCACCCAGTTTGCTACACCTAAAAATCTTAAATCGTCAAATTTGTTACCAATTAATTGAATACCTAATGGTAAATTATTTTCTCCTTTAAGTAAAGGTAACGAGATAGCGGGAAGACCCATATATGTCCAAATAGTACTAAATTCTGGACTTCCTGTTGATTTGAGTCCTTTCGGTGCTACACCTGATGTTGATGGTGTTAATACACCATGATAATCCTCAAAAACTTCTTTGTAGGACTCATAACTTCTAGTCATAAAATCAATTGCCTCAGCATAGTCTTTTGCAGAATATTTTAATCCTCTAGAAATAGCGCTTATAATTTCTTTAGATAATTTTTTTTTATATTTTTTATAGTAAATTTCATAACTATTAGCCATGTCTGTTTCGTGAATAATTTTGTGATACCTGGGTATGTCATCAAAGTAAGATGGGGTATCGAAAATTTCGATATTTTTTTTGTTTTTTTCTACATAATCTAAAAATGCTTTTTGAGAATTTTTTTCTATGTTTTTCCAATTTTTTGTCTTGTAAAATATAAATTTCGGATCAAAAATTGGTCCTTTTTTTACCTCTTCTTCTAGACTTTCAGCTGAATAATAAATTGTAGATGGATCATATAAATCTTTTTTGATTAATGCTTTTGCTAGCAAAGCTACATCCTCAACTTTTTTTCCAAATAATCCTATATGATCAAGTTTATCAGATTGTTTTAAGACCCCACTTCTCGAAATCAATCCATAAGAAGGCTTATATCCTACAACTCCACAATAACTTGCTGGCCTAATAACTGATCCATTTGTTTGAGATCCTATAGCCAAGGGGGTCATATATGATGCAACAGCTGCTGCTGATCCGCTAGATGATCCTCCTGGAGTTCTTGAATAATCGTTTGGATTAGTTGTCTTGCTTGGATGAAAATAAGCAAGCTCTGTAGTTGTTGTTTTTCCCATTGTAATAGCTCCGGATATCTTTAGAAGATTGACAACCTCGGCATCTTGAGATCCTGTCATTTTTTTTCTAATTACCGTTCCACATTCAGTAGGCATATCTAAGGTACCAAAAATATCTTTTACTCCGATTGGTAAACCATGCAATTGACCAAGAGGCTTTCCAGCTTTTCTATTTTCGTCTGCTTCCGTGGCTTTTTCTAATAATAGTTTTTTGTCAAAATATGCCCAAGCCTTTACATCTTTTTCAAATTTATCATACCTATCTATGTATGCTGAACATAATTCTACTGATGAAATATCGCCAGATTTTAACTTAGATACTAACTCACTTATTGATAAGGTTAATATATTTGACATTAAAGATTAATCTAGCTAGCAAATAAAGTATTAGGTAACCAAAGGGCAATTCCAGGAAATAAATACATTAAAACCATAGCCAAAATAACAATAGCAAGAAATGGCATTATTCCCGCAAAAATTTGAAGTAATTCAACATTTTTTGGTTGAACACCCTTTAAGTAATAGGCAGACATTGCCATTGGCGGTGTCAAAAATGAGGTCTGTAAATTTAAAGCAATCAGCATCGCAAAAAAATAAGGGTCAACGCCGAAAACCTCTAATAAAGGTAAAAAAATTGGAACAAAAATTATTAAAATCTCGGTCCATTCTAAAGGCCATCCTAAAAGAAATATTATAATTTGAGTGATTACCAAAAATTGCCAGGGAGCAATATCAATTGATTTGAAAAAATGTTCAAAAACTTCATGCCCACCCAAATAAGAAAAGACAGATGAAAAGGTCCATGATCCAATAAATAACCACATTATCATAGCAGTAGTTTTTGCTGTTAGAAATACTGACTCTTTAAAGTTTTTCCATTTTAAAGTTTTATAGAAATAAGAAAGAATTAAAGCACCAAAAGCACCAGCTGCTGCTGCCTCGGCAGGTGTTGCAATACCTGCAAGTATTGTACCTAATACTAACATTATTAAAGCAAATAAAGGTACAAAAGAAACTAATACTTCTCTATAAATTACTGATTTTGGAGGGACATCCTCCTCTTTAGGTTTAGGAGCTATTGAAGGATTTAGATAAGCTCTTGTCACAGCATAACCTATATAAAGTCCAGCAAGTAATAAACCAGGAAAAATTGCTGCAGCAAATAATCTTAAAGGAGATAGTTGAGCAATAACTGAGTAAACAATTAACATTATGCTTGGTGGAATTAAAATTCCTAGGCAGCCACCAGAACAAATAATACCAGATGCAAATTTTTTGTCATAGCCAGCTTTTACCATAGCTGGCCAAGCAAGTAGTCCCATAAGAGTTACAACTGCACCAATAATACCGGTAGCAGTTGAAAAAAGCGTACACGTTATTAATGCTGCAACAGCCATTGATGCAGGTAAATTATGTGCGGCTAATCTGATTGCAAAAAATAACTTTGCTACTATACCTGCTCTTTCAACGAGATAACCCATGAATAAAAAAAGAGGTACGGCCGTCAAAACACTATTATCCATGACAGTATAGGTGTTTTGTACAAATAAAGAGAAGATTCTATTATCAAAAATATGATCCATCACAGAAGGATCATAATAAGCATAATATCCAAATACAATTCCCATAGCCATTAATGTAAATGCAATTGGAAAACCCAAAAGTACAACAAACAGAAATATACTCATCATTAAAATAGCAACTTCTGGGTTTGTTAATTCAAACATAATTATACCTTCCTAGGAATTTTCTTTATTAAATTCATCATGAGATGTTCTCATTAAAACTTTTTCTGTTTCCTCAGCCACAACCTCTCTATCAGGCCAATGACCTGTTTGAATACATATTATAGCTCTACAAACCTCCCCTATACCTTGAATTGTTAATAGAACGCCTGCAGCTGGTATCATAGATTTTGCCATATAAATTTGTATTTGAGCTGGACTATTCCAACTTGTCTCTTTTATTTTCCACGCAAGTGCAGCGTATTCATATCCATAAAAAGCAAGTGCTAAAACTCCAGGGAAGAAAAATATAAAATATAAAACTAAATCAATGTATCCTTGGGTCTTAGGTTTAAACAACCTATAAATCACGTCGCCTCTAACATGTGCTTCGGTTGCAAGACAATATGCACCCGACATCATTAATATTGCTCCATACATTTGTAAACTAAAATCAAAATTCCACAAAGTTGGTGCATTAAAAGCGTAGGCCATAACAACCTCGTAAACAGTCCCGCCCATTAATATAACAATACACCATGAAAAAGCTTTTCCAACTGAGGTGCTTAATTTGTCAGCAAAAATTATGAATTTTCTCATCTTTAAAATATTTATAATAATAAAAAAAAGGGGGCAATAAAACCCCCTTTTTTTAAATCTTTTGATAATTAAGATTTATTAGATCTTAACTTTACCTATTGGTCCAAACTCAGTTTCATAAGCTAATTTGTAGTTCGGTTGGTTCATCAACAGATACTTCATAGTTCTTTTAGCGTATTTCTTCTGAGAAGCGATAATTTTCGCAAAGAAAGGATCTTTCTTCACAAAGTCTCCTATGACTTTGTCCCAACCTTTTAATTGCTGAGCTAATATCGCATCAGATGTTTGATACACGTTTACTTTATGCTTATTCATAAGTTTTGACAAATCAGCTGAATATCTACTTAATGCTTTAAAGTAGTTATCAGTATTTGCAGCGTAAGCAGCGTTCTTTAAAATAGACTGATGAACAGGTGATAAGCTATTAAACTTTTTCTTGTTCATAGGTATTTCGAACATCTCCTGAGATTGGTGGAAGCTACCTAAGTGATAATGCTTAGATACATCTTGCATACCAAACTGTGAGTCTGATGTAGGATTGTTAAATTCAGCTGCTTCAATTAAACCAGTTTTCATTGCTGGTTGAATTTCACCACCTGGTAATTGTCTTACGACCATTCCCATTGCAGTTAAAACGTTAGTAGCCAAACCTACTGTTCTATACTTCATACCTTTAACATCAGAAACTTTTGTCACGTTCTTCTTGAACCATCCAAAAGGCTGTGCTGGCATAGGCATATGAAAGAAACCAATATAATTATATCCCACTTTAGCAAGAGTTTCGTCATATAGTTTTCTTCCTCCACCATACTCAATCCATGCCATAACTTCTTGAGATGACATTCCGTATGAAGGACCCGTTCCAAAAAGAGAAGCCGCTGGATTTTTACCATACCAATATGCTGTCACCCAGTGACCCATATCAACAACTCCAGAACTTACGGCTTGTCCTATTTCTTTAGTCTTAACCACTGCTCCAACTGGCTGTAAATCAATTGACAGGCTTCCACCTGACATCTCTTTAACCATTTTGCAGTAATCGCCGGCCATTTCAAAAAAGATATTTGCTCCTGATGGCCATGCTGCTTGCATTTTCAGCTTAACACTTTTAGCGTGTCCTGCTGACCAAGCTGCAACGTTCGGCATAGCAACTGTAGCTGCTGCTGCTGCACCTGTAACTGCTGCTGCTTTAAAAAATTTACGTCTTGATTTAGACGCAATGTTTTTTTTTGACATGTTTTTTTCTCCCATGTTAGTTAAATTTAACTCGTTTTATTTAACCAAATCTTTGAGGATGTGTCCAAAAAAAAAAGTTGTATATAACAACCCCTAGTTGATTAATTTACCTGATCCTTAGGTTTAAGAGACTTATTTAAAAATTCATCTAAATTATTAATTGCTCTTTCTCCCATCGCAATCCTAGTTTTTTTAGTTGCACTGCCAAGATGAGGCAAGAGAAATAGATTTTTTAATTTTAAATATTCCTCATTAATTTGTGGCTCACCATTATAAACATCTAATCCTAATGCAAATACTTTTCCAACACGAATTGCATCCAGCATATCTTTGTCATTTATAATTTCACCGCGAGCAGCATTAGCTACTACCGCGCCATCTGGAAGATATTTTAATGTTTCTTTATTTAATAAATTAGTATTATCTTTGCCACCTGGGCAATTTATTGACAAAAATTCGCTTTGGCTTAACAAATCTTTTAATTGCTCATGAAAAATTGCTCCTTTTTCTAAATTTTCAGGAAGCCTACTTCTATTGTGATAATGAATTTCCATACCAAATCCTCTAGCAATATCTGCTACGGCTCTTCCAATTCTTCCCATGCCTATAATACCAAGCTTTTTATTTGTCATTTGTTTACCTATCAAAAAATCCGAAGACCATTCCCAATTTTTGTTTTCAGCAAATATTCTGCCCTCATAAGCTCTTCTTGAGGCACCTAATAGTAAGAGAATTGATACTTCCGCAGTTGCTTCAGTTAAAACCTCCGGAGTATTTGTAACTAG
This sequence comes from Pelagibacteraceae bacterium AG-359-E06, assembly GCA_003280495.1. Lineage (GTDB taxonomy): Bacteria > Pseudomonadota > Alphaproteobacteria > Pelagibacterales > Pelagibacteraceae. The sequence goes on along the minus strand of QCET01000001.1, from coordinate 98,379 downwards.
TATTTTTTTTTTATTAGCAGTATCAATATCTATGTTACCAAAACCGACCGCATAATTTGCAATTATTTTAATACTATCTGATAATTTATTTAATAAATCGGCATGAATATTATTATTTGGAAAGGTTAAAATACCATCACAGCCTATACTCATTTTAATGATATCGTTATCTGATAGTTTTTTATCTGATTGGTTATGAATTACATGGAATTTATTTTGTATATTAATAAAATTTTCCTCGATCAATTTTCTGGTAATTAGAACTTTCTTCATGATTTAATTGAATCTGGTTTTTTACCACCTGTATACCAATCTAAAAGTTCTATCGTGTGAAGAATGGGTATTTTTGTACCCATTGAAATTTGTTTAATACACCCAACATTTCCAGTCGCAACAAAATCTGGATTTATTTTTTGAATATTATTTACTTTTCTTTTTAATAATTCTCCGGCTATTTCTGGTTGCATTAAGTTATAGGTACCTGCAGAGCCACAGCAAATATGCCCATCGGGTATTTCGTAAATATGGTTACCCGTTTTATTTAATAATTTCACAGGTTGTTCATGAACTTTTTGTCCATGTTGCATTGAACAAGCTGAATGATAAGCAATTCTATATGTTTTTTTCTTTGAGCTTTCAATAAAGTCTAGTTTGATAGACTCGTCTAAATACTCTGTAATATCTTTAGTTAATTTACTTATCATTTTAGCCTTTTTCCTGAATTTTGGATCAGGATGATTTCTAAAAATAAATCCATAATCTTTTAAAGTTGTCCCACATCCTGATGTATTAACTAAAATTGCATCTAGATTTTCTTTTTCATAAAGATCGTGCCACTTCTTGATATTAAATTCGATTAATTTATGAGCAGATGCCTCTTTGCCCATATGATGTGTTAACGAACCGCAACATTTTATGTCTTTTAAGATGTGAACTTCTATACCATGCCTAGTAAGAATATTAATTGAGGAGTCATTTATTTCTGGAGAAATGACTTTCTGAACACAACCTGTTAACAAAGCAACTTTTGACACAACTTTTGATTTTGGTTTAAATACAGGGTTGTAAGGTAATTTTGATTTTGGAAATTCTTTAGGCATAAATTTAACCATATTTTTAATATTACTTGGAGCTAAAAACATCAGAGGTCGAAAAATGTTAGTCACAACAGCAATTAACTTAAACAAAGCAGGACTCGGCAAAACGATGGCTAAAATATTTCTAAGTAATCTTTGGAAAATTGGTCGCTTATAAGTTCTTTCAACATGATTTCTACCATGATCTATCAAATGAAGATAATCAACACCGGCAGGACATGTTGTTATGCAAGCATAACACGACAGACATTGGTCAATATGTTTTGTAATTTTAGCATTTGCAGGTTTATTATTTTCCAACATATCTTTTATCAAGTATATTCTGCCCCTAGGTCCGCTTAACTCGTCGCCTAATATTTGGAATGTTGGGCAAGTGGCATTGCACATACCACAATGTACACATTTTCTTAAAATTTTTTCTGAAGTATTAATTTCCGGATTTTCAAGCTGGTTTTTTTTAAAATTTGTTTGCATTAGATACCTGCGTACATTTTACCTGGATTTAAAATTAAGTTTGGGTCAAAGCTTTTTTTTATTTTCGAAGACAAAATCTTAAAATTAGTATCACCGCATGTCAAGAATTCTTCCGTTCTCCTATAATTATCATCTGATTTATAAATCGTTAGATGACCATTGTTTTTAACAGAAAATATCCTCATTTTTGAAATAGTCTCTACGTCTTTAGTAGAGAGCCAAATTAATCCTCCAGCCCAATCTATAAAATATTTAATATCATTTGAAAATTTGCTTAAAAATTCCGATGCATTAGTTATTGGTAGCGATAATTTACATACAATTTCATTTGTATTTTTAAACAACTCAAGATTTTTACTCAAGTTCCAAAAAGCTTTTGATTGAAATATATCAAGCACAGAGTAATCTGATGCTCCAAATATTTTTCTTAATTGTTGAATTCTCTCTTGAACTGAAGTTTTTGGCCCTTCTACTCTTAATGATAAAATTGAATTATTTTGTTTAATATCATTCAATCTAAAAAATCTCGTGTTATCAGCTGGATAAAAACACGCTCCTGATATTTCAAGCGATGTGTCCATAGCTGTTGAAAAAAAATTTATTGCCTCATTATGATTAAGCCCATATAGACAAAAAGTTTCTTGATACTCATATTTAGGTAAAACTTTTAATGTAACCTCTGTAAGGGCGCATAATGTACCGTATGAACCACTAACTAACTTACTTAAGTCATAACCTGTTACATTCTTGACTACCGTGCCTCCAGATTTAATTTGTTCACCAGAACCATTTATTGCTTTAAAGCCTAACAAGTGATCTCTTAGTGCACCAATTTTAAATCTTCTAGGACCTGATAGATTACAAGCAACAACTCCTCCTATTGTTCCGCCTCGTGACTTTCCCTCATATAAAAACCCTAAATCCATTGGTTCAAAACCAAAGGTTTGATTTTTACTATCTAGAGTATTTTCAATTTCCTCTAGAGAAGTTCCTACTTTCACTTTTATATAAAGTTCTTCTGGAAAATATTCTATAATTCCATTAATCTTTTCTAAACATAACGTTTTTGAGCATTGAATTACTCTTCCGATTTTTTTAGAATTATTACCAATTATTTCAATTGGAGATGAATCTTTGTGACATTCATAAATAAAGTCGCTAACCTCTTTTTCATTTACCGGGGAGTAAATATCATTCATCAAAATCTTGGCAAATCAGGGAATTTAGTTTTGCCTTTGTGGATATGTATTCTTCCTTCTTCAGCACATCTATGAAGAATAGGATAAACTTTTCCAGGATTTAATAAATTTTTTTTATCGAAAGCTTTTTTTAAACTTAGCTGTTGTTGAATATCGTTGTTATTGAACATTTCACACATGAGCTCTCTTTTCTCAACTCCAATACCGTGTTCACCAGACAAAACTCCACCAACTTTGACACAATACTTTAATATATCAGCACCAAAATCCTCTGCTTTTTTTAATTCTTTAGGATCATTTGAATCAAACATTATAAGCGGATGTAAGTTACCATCACCTGCATGAAAACAATTTGCAACTCTTAAATTATATTTTTTGGAAAGTTGGTTAATATAACCCAAAACATCTGCTAGTTTATTTCTCGGGATAGACCCGTCCATACAAATATAGTCTGGAGAGATAACTCCACAAGCCGAAAAGGCAGCTTTTCTCCCTTTCCAGAATTTCATTCTTTCTTCATCGCTATTACTTGCTTTATTGTAACTCGCCTTATTCATTTTAGCTATATCAAGAACCTTTTGTATCATAGCCTCTACCTCGCTTGCTGTTCCGTCAATCTCTACAATCAAAAGCGCTTCTACGTCTCTAGGGTAACCAGCTTTTGCATAATTCTCAGTAGCTATAATAAGAGGTTTATCCATAATTTCCATGCCAGCAGGAACTATACCCTTTGATATAACATCAGATACACAACTTCCTGCATCCTCTATTGAGTTAAATCCAATCAAAACGGCTCTTACTGCTTCTGGTTTTTTTAAAATTTTAACTGTTGCCTCAGTGACGACACCAAGTAAACCTTCAGATCCCATAAAAACACCTAGTAAATCATATCCTTCAGAATCTAAATGTTTTCCACCAATCCTTAATATTGTTCCATCTATTAATACAATCTCAACTCCAAGAACATTATTGGTAGTTGTTCCATACTTTAACGAGTGCACACCCCCAGAGTTCTCTGCAATATTTCCCCCGATTGAACACGCTAACTGACTCGAAGGATCAGGTGCATAATAATATCCTTGATCTTGAACTGCTTGAGTTATGGCTAAATTAGTAACGCCAGGTTGAGTAACTACACATCTATTTTTAAAATCTTTTTCTAGTATCTTATTGAATTTACCCATACTCATGAGGACGCAATCTTTTAAGGGTAATGATCCTCCTGAAAGTCCAGTCCCCGCACCTCTAGGAACAACTTTAATATTGTGCTGATAACAATATTTTAAGATTTCAGATACTTCTCTAGTATTTTCTGGTAAAACTACGGCAAGAGGTTTTTGCTTATATACATTAAGTCCATCAGTCTCATAGGGTCTCAGTTCATCGTTGTCAGACAAAACATTATTTGTAAATCTATTCAATTCTTTAACAATTAATGATTTGTTATCTAATATTTTTTGATCAGCTTCGGGTAAATGTAAAACCATAATATGTATATATTAAATAATTTTTTTAATTTTCTCCAATGATTTTTCTATATTCTCATAACTATTTGCATAGCTGAATCGTACAAAATCAGTGCAAGATTTGCCAAAACTAGTTCCAGGCACAATTGCCACACCTGCGGTGTTTAAGCATTTTTCTGCAAAAATCTCTCCATTCATACCTGTTTGGGCAACATTAGGGAAAACATAAAAAGCGCCTCCAGGTTTAATGCATTTAATACCTTTTATGCTATTTAATCCATTTACTATAAGTTCTCTTCTTCTTGCAAATTCAGTCATCATATTATCTATAAACTCATCAGATCCCTCAAGCGCTGCCAGAGCAGCAACTTGGTTTGCAGCTGCTACGCACGAATAACTATTAATTGCCAATTTTGTAACTTTCTTAATTAATTTTTCTGGCCAAACACTCCATCCAAGACGCCAACCGGTCATAGCGTATGACTTACTCCAACCATCTAAGACAATCAATCTTTCGTAAATTTCTGGATAATTAAGAAGTGTTGGCATTTTTTTTCCGTCATAAATTTGCCTTGAGTATATTTCATCACTCAAAATACATACGTTTGGAAAATTTCTCAAACCTTCAACAAGCTTTTTTATTTCCTTTTCATCAATGAGTGCACCTGTTGGATTTTGGGGATTATTTATTATTATCAGTCGTGTCTTATCGTTTATTAAATTTAAAACTTCACCAGCATCAAATGAAAAATTATTTTCTTCCTTCAAATACATCGGAACAGCCTTTGATCCAGAATAATTAATCATCGACTTGTAAATTGGAAAACCAGGTTCAGGATAAATAATCTCGGAACCTTCTTCTCCCAATAACATCATTGTAAAAAAAATCGTAGGTTTACCACCAGGTGAAATAAATATTCTAGATGAATCAATTTTTGTGTTATAAATTCTTTGGATATAATTTGATACGCCTTCTCTCAATTCTAATGTTCCATTAGGTTCAGTATAACCATGATAGCCATCATCAAGAGCTTTTTTACAAGAGTCAACAACATGCTTTGGTGTAGAGAAATCTGGTTGGCCAATGCCTAAATTTATAATTTCTCTTCCCTCACTTGCAAGCTTTTGGGCTTTAGACAAAATTTCGAAAGCCGACTCTGTTCCAAGTCGGGAATAACGTTTTGATATTTTCATTAATTTACCTAAAAGCTATTTTGTTTTTATTCAATTCTCTTACAGATCTGCAACCCATTAAAGTCATATCTCTTTCAATTTCACTTTTCATTTTTGTTAAAAGCATCTCGACTCCTATTTGTCCACCAGCGCTTAGCGCGTATAAATATGCTTTACCCATTGAACACGCTTTTGCGCCAAGTGATAATGCTTTTAGAACGTGAGTTCCTCTTCTAATACCCCCATCTAAAATAACTTCAATTTTATCTCCGACTGCATTAACTATTTCTTGTAATTGATCAAAAGGTGCTCTTGAGCCATCCAGTTGTCTTCCTCCGTGATTTGAAATCATAATTGCGGTTGCGCCAATGTCTACTGCTCTTTTTGCATCTTCGACTGACATTATTCCTTTTAATGCAAATGGACCATTCCATCTTTTAATTGCGTACTCTGCATGTTTCCAATTCATTGTTCGATCAAACTGTTGATTAATATAGTCCATAACCGACATTTCAATACTACTGCCTTTTTTTGTCATGTGTGAAACATTTTTTAATTCAAACTTTTCTCGCATTAGGTAATTTAAACTCCAATATGGGTGAGTTGCAAAACTCATTAAACTCGACATGGTTAATTTAGGAGGCGTAGCAAAACCAGTTCTATGATCTCTTTCTCTATTCCCAGCAACTATCGTATCTACAGTTAAACAAATTGCCTTAAATCCAGATCTTTTACATCTATCAATTAAATTATCTGTTAAACCTTGGTCTTTATGAATATATAATTGAAACATTTTGGGGCCACCAGAGGCATTTGAAACTTCTTCAATGCTTGTTGTGCCCATAGTAGATAAACTAAAAAAAGTTCCGAATTTTTCAGCAGCTTGTGCAGTCGCTCTCTCTCCTTCATGGTGATACATCCTATGCATTGCTGTTGGAGATAAAAATAAAGGAAAATCTATTTTTTGTCCTAGCACTGTTGTTGAAAGATCTACATCACTCACATCTGTTAACACATTTGGAACTAAATCGCATTTATTAAATGCTTCTGTATTTCTTTTTAATGTTATCTCATCGTCAGCACCACCATCAATGTAATGAAATATTGGACTTGGTAATTTTTTTTTTGCTAATAGTCTAAAGTCATCAACATTATGACAATCAGATAGCCTCATCGTTTAAAAAATATGTGATAGACTGAATGAATAGCTATTGGCGCCAGGATTTTTATCTCCTAAGCTAGCATTTGATAAATGACTATAGCCAAAAGATAAATTTGAACTTCTTCCAAAATTAAAACCTAGATCAATTTGAGATTTAAATTCTAGTGCATGACCCAGATCTTTGCCATTTCCTTGATCGTAATATCCAGGACCAAAACTAGGAGACAAAATAAATGGTCCTAGTTTAAAATCAACCTTTCCACCAATAAAAGCATATGATGCTGAGTCCTGAGTGATGAATGCACCAGTAGTAGGTTTTAAAATACCATACTTTTCTTTTTGACCAAAATCATAATTCATTTCAAGCATAGACGACCTCATACCATCATCACTAAAATCAAAGTTCCCTACCGCTATTTTTAAGCCTTGGGCATTTGCATTTGAAAGAAAAGCAAATAAAAATATTGTAATTAATTTTTTCATTTTTATGTAAGGTTTACAGCATTTGAGTTAAAAAAAAAGGCTTAATCATTGCCCAGAAAAGGCAGTTTTTTACCCTTTTTATAATCTTTAAATCTTTTCAGAGCCCATTTTACACTTGGAAAAGCTAATTTTTTCCAAGGAATTTCTGAATACTTAAATAATTTTACGTCCAAGCTTTCAATACCTGGTTTACAGAAGCTAGATGAGATTCTTGAAAGGAATATAATTTGAATAATATTTCTTTTTTTTATTGAATAAACACCGAATATATTTTTTATTTTAATTTTTATAAATGCTTCTTCTTTGGCCTCTCTCATCGCTCCCATTTCGACACTCTCATTTTTTTCAACAAAACCTGAAGGCAAAGTCCACAAACCGTAACCTGGATGAATGCCTCTTTTGCACAATAAAAATTTATTTTTGTAAGTTACAATGGATCCAGCAACGACTTGGGGGCTGCCATAATCTATATATCCACAAAGCTGACAAACATTCCTATAATGTTCGTCACCAGCTAGTTTCTTTTTTTTAAACTTATGACAACTTTTTTTATTCAAATCTAATTCTTTTAACTATGAATCTTAATCCAATTAAAATAAAGATTATTGGCAACATCCAAATAAATATTGTGCTTACATTAATTGGTGTCTTATATAATATCCAATCTCCATATTTCAATTTAAGATAATTGTAAATTTCCTCGTCCTTCTTACCTTCTTTTAAGTTCTTTTTTATTAATTCTTTAACATCTAAAGCAAAATCAGAATCTGAGTCATTAATAGATTGACCTTGGCAAACAAGACAACGTAAATTTTTAGATATTTCTATTACTTTACTATCAATTTTTTGATCTGCGTACAAATTTGACGATATAATACAAACTAAGATGAAAAATACGTATTTCATTTTTTTAAAATCTCTAAAAATTTAATATAAATATTATCATCTATAGGACCAATTTGCTTCAAAACTATATTCTTTTTTTTATCAATTAAGAATGTCTCCGGAACCCCAAATGCTCCTAATTTAATACTTTGATATCCATCTTTATCATCAACTATTGCATAATAAGGATTGCCGAGTTCATTTAGGAATGATGACATATTTTTTTTGCTATCTTTGTAATTTATACCAATTATTTTAATGTTACTATTTTTAAACTTTAAAAGATACTTGTGTTCATCTCTGCACGGAGCGCACCAAGAGGAAAAAATATTAATTAAAAATTTTTCATTATTTAGTTCTGAATTTAATAATATTTTACTTTTTTTTATATCATCAACTAAGTATCCTTTTATAGGATCTAGCGTTGATCCAATCGTTGCTGATGGTAAATGTTTATTGTCATTTAATATAACAAAAACAAATACTATTGAAATTAATAGTGTAGAAATTCCTAAAATCGCAATTTTTTTTTTTAACATTATTTCCTAATAAATAATCTTGAGAGACCACCTAAAACTATGATTAAACTAGATATCCATATACCTAGTATAAAAAAATTTTCATAATATCTGGCTCCTATTAATCTTTTATTTCCGATGGAAGAATAGTTTATCGCTAAATAAAAATCTTTTAGTAACGTATTTTTAATTGATATTTCAGAAGTAAGTTGTTCAGGTTGATTATACTTACGAATCGATGGACTTAATGTGAATGATTTATCATTTGTTTTTATTTTGAAAATTGTAGAAAATTGATCAAAATTAATATCCTTAGATATATTAAATTCTTCAAAAGTAATTTCTAAATCATCTGATACATATTTGTCGTTCACGTTAATCATAAAATTATATTCTTTAGAGAAAAAACTATTTAATGTTATTGATAAAATTAAAAGTCCAAATCCTAGATGAGATAGATTTTTACTTAAGTATTGCTTGAAATTGAATTGATTTTTGCTCGAAAATAATTCAAAAATCGTAGCAACAATTAAATAAAAAGAGAAAATTAATCCCAATATATAAATAATGTTAGTTTCGCTAGAAAAGTACGAAATTATCAATGCTAGGATACATGATATTAGACCTATTGAAATAATTAAGTTCTTCTTTGCATTAAAATCGTTTTTATACCATTTCATTAATGGTCCTGTTCCCATTAAAAATAAAAAAATGAAAACAAACGGCGCTAAAATAGTATTGTAATAAAACGGTCCTACTGAGATATTTTGGTTTGCAACTGCTGATAACACTATTGGGTATACTGTGCCGATTATAACTATTATCAGAAATAAAATTAAGAAAAGATTATTAAATACTAGGAAATTTTCTTTGCTTAAAAACATAATATTATTTTTTTTTTCAACAAAATCACTTTTAAAAATATAGATAGCTAGAGAAAAGAATATTATTAAAATTATAATTCCTAATATAAATAAACCCCTTTCTGGGTCATTTGCGAAAGTATGAACAGAATTTAATATTCCGGAACGAACCAGAAAAGTCCCGAATAAACTTAAAGCAAAGGTAGAAATTGCAAGCAATGCAGTCCAAGATTTAAATGTGTTACTCCTTTCCATAATTAACAATGAGTGAATAAGAGCAACAGAAAGTATCCATGGCATTAAGGATGCATTCTCAACAGGATCCCAAAACCAATAGCCGCCCCAACCTAATTCGTAATAAGCCCAAATTGAACCTAAAAGAATTCCAATTGTTAAAAAAATCCAAGAAATAATTACCCATTTTTTTGACAACTTAGCCCATACACTGTCAAAAGAATTATTTATTAAGCCAGATAGAACCAAACTTAATATTAATGAGAAACCTATATAACCAAAATACAAAAATGGAGGGTGTATTAAAAGTAGAGGATCTTGCAAAATTGGGTTTAGACCTAACCCTTGGGTAGGGTCAGACGAAACGTAATCAAAAGGATTTGATAGAAAAAATAAGTAGATTAAAAATATCATCGTTAAATTATTTTGAAAAAAAACTGTTAGATATTTAAATTTATTATCAAAATTTTTTGAAAAATAACAAAAAGCAAATCCGTACAAAGCAATAATACAAATAAATAATAGCATACTACCTTCATGATTTCCCCAAGAGCCGGCGATCTTATAAATTAATGGTTTTGTAGTATGTGAGTTTTGGTAAACAGCACTTACATAAAAATCTGAGATCACAAAACAATAAATTAAAAAGATAAAACTAAAAAAACAAAAAATACAGCTCGCAATATAAGTTTTTAGGTAATGAGAATAATTTTTTTTAAAAAATAGAAAAGAAGTAGAAAGTGATGTCATTAGTGATAATAAGACAAGACTATTTCCAATAATATTATTCATGGTCAATCATTTTCTTTTAAAATTACCAATTTTCTTGAGACTGTCTGCTACCTCCTTAGGCATATAATTTTCGTCATGTTTAGCTAAAATTTTTGTACCTACAAAAGTTTTTCTTGAAATTAAATTTCCTTCTACAACCGCTCCTTGGCCTTCAACAAACAAATTTGGTAGAATACCCGAATATGTTACGGATATTTCTTTATTAAAATCTGTAATTATAAAATTATACTTTTTGTTTTCTTCATTGATTGAGTCTTTTTTAACCATTCCACCAATTCTAATTTTTTTATTTGGTAGTTTGATAAGGTCAGATACCTCTGTCGGTGAGAAAAAATATATAGTATTTTCCCTCAAAGCACTAAACAAAAACTTCGATATTATTAAAAAAGTTATTATTGATATTAAAAATATTACTATTCTTTTATTTGTATTTGTGCTCATTATTCAAACCTTTGATTAACTTTTTTCTCTAAGAATTTTCAGCTTAAAACTCTCAACTTTAAACCTTATCAAAAAAACCATCAATGAAAAACATGCAAAAGCGATAAACATAAACATTAATGGAGCAAGCATACTTTCATGTATTGTGCTTTCCTCTAAAAATTTTATGCTTGCAGGTTGATGCAAAGTGTTCCACCAAATAACTGAAAATTTTATTAATGGAATATTTGCAAGACCAAAAACCGCGATCAATGACGATATTTTATCAGCAGTAAAAATATTTTTAATCACGACCCAGCTTAAAATATAAAAAATGTATAACAAAACTAATAACATCATTGAGGTAAGTCTTGCGTCCCACGTCCAAAAAGTACCCCAGGTTGGTTGTCCCCATAAAGATCCGGTAAAAATAGATATCAATGAAAAAGTAAATCCAATTGGAGCTAAGCTTTTAGTAAAGATTGTGAATATTCTAAACCTAAAAATTAAACTTATAAGGGAGAAAACGCTCATCGCTGAAAAAATCATTAATGCTAACCACGAAGAAGGTACATGAACATACATTATTCTAACTACTTCGCCTTGCAGATAATCGGATGGTGAGAAAAAAAATGATAATACTAAACCTATTATTAATAAAACTAAAAAAGTAATTTTAAGATAGTCAAAGTAATCGTTGTAAATACCTACAATTTTTTTGTTTTCAAAAATTCTACGCATATTAAATTATGTACTTTATAATTGGAAATTTTAATGTGACAAAGTTTGTCCAGCTCGAAGAAGGGAGATTGGGACAGAAAACTCCGAACTGGACAATTAATTCTTATGTAGACCTTTATTTTGTCAGATCATTGTGTGAATATTGTTTAATTTGTGGCAGGTTAATTGGAAGATTTTAAATATAGTCCATCTTGGTTTTGGCCATTAAATATCTCCTTTATTAAAGGATGGCTAATTGGCTCTTTTCTATCATCTAGTAATAAATTTTGTTCTGAAACATAAGCCTCATAAGTTATTTCCTCATTTTCTGCCAAAAGATGGTAAAAGGGCTGATCTTTTCTTGGCCTTACATCTTTTGGTATTGATTGATACCACTCCTCAGAATTATTAAACTCAAAATCAACATCGTAAATAACTCCTCTAAAATCAAATAGCCTGTGTTTAACTACTTCACCAATTGAAAATTTTGCTTTTTTAGGATTTTTCAACATTTTATTAATTATAAGTAGTTATCTTAAGATAAAAATCAAGATATTATTTTGTCGTGGATATCATTTTCATTGGTATGTTGTTTACCTTGGTTTCAAAATAAATATTTGAAATATCTCTATTATGCACGGGATAAAAAATGTTAATTTTAATATTATTTAATTTTTTTTCTCTTTTAATCTTATGACCAGAAACTGTTTGATAATAAAGCGTACATAGTTTGTGCTCATTTCTGGTCAAATTAGTATCAACCAGTTTCAAGATATACACATCCTCACCATCAAAAACTTTTTCACTGAAATTACAATTATTTAGTCCTTTTTTTAAAATTTCAGTCAGAGCTGATAAGGGATCGCTCACCTTAGTTAAATCTGAAATATTAATTTTTTTGTAACCCTTTTTTGTTTTGATGTTTTCAAAGTTGATTCTTGCGTCCTTGCCCATAAACTTAGCATTAAGTTTTTTGCTAAAGTTTTTTTTACTTCTAGTATATTTGTACTCCGATGTATTATCATCGTAAGATGTGAAAGCAGTTGATTGAAATTTATAAAAAAAACCAATTAACCCTTTGCTTTTTATATTTGCAGCGGCATATGATTTGTTTAAATTTAACGAAATTGTAGCAAAAGTAACGTTTAGTGTAGAAATCTTATAATTATATTCTTCTGCAATTAAGTTTTTGCAAATTAGCGTGAAAAAAATTATTATAGCTATTATTCTCATGAATAAATTTTTAAAGATTATATCAGACTTTGGGCCTTTGCTGATATTTTTTATTTTTTATAAAAAATACGGAATGATCGAGGCAATATTGCCTCTAATTGTTGCAACAGTCATTTCAATAATAATAATGTATTGTTTTGAAAAAAAAATTAGCCCTATGCCAATAATTGGTGCTGTTCTAGTGTCAGTATTTGGTGGACTTACAATTTATTTTGATAACAAAGTTTTTTTTTATATGAAACCCACCATTATAAATATTCTTTTTGCATTAATATTAATGTACGGGAAGTTTTTTCTCAAAAAATCTTTACTACAATTGCTTTTAGAAAATTCTATTAAATTAAAAGATGAAGGATGGAAAATATTAACTGATAGGTGGATCTATTTTTTTGTATTTTTGGCATTTTTAAATGAGATGGTATGGAGAACACAGTCAGAAGAAATATGGGTACAATTTAAGGTTTTTGGGATTCTTCCAATTACTTTTATATTTACGATATTTCAAATTAGAATAATAGAAAAATTTAGAATTACAAATGTTTAGATATAAGTTAATAAAAAATAAAGAAATCGATAAGGAAAACTTTTTTAATAAAAATGAACTTGGTGAAATTCTTAATCTATATGGAAAAATGGTCTCCAAAGGTGAATGGAAAGATTATGCATTTTATATTAATAAAAATTTAATCAGCTTTGATATTTATAGAAGATCATCTGAAAAACCTTTGTTGCAAATTATCAAGATACTTAAGGGTAAAAAAGATTTTAAATACCAAGTTAAAAACCAACACGGTAAAATTATAAAGAATACTAACGAATTAAAAAGTGCCGTTAGTTTTTTACAAAAAAGAAACTTAAAAGTTATTAAATGAAAAGAAAGAAAGGAAGATTACCAAAAAAAAACTGCCCAACTTGTGGACTAGAATTTACCTGGAGAAAAAAATGGAGAAATAATTGGGAAAATGTTAAATACTGTTCTAAAAGATGTTCAAGAAATTAAAATGTTATCTTCTTTGTCCAAATAGTCTTAACAACATTATGAATAAATTTATAAAGTCTAGATATAACGTTAAAGCTCCCATCACAGCTTTTTTACCCATAACCTCGCCACTGTCAGAAGCGTAATACATGTGTTTGATTTTTTGAGTATCATAAGCTGTCAAACCTACGAACACTAGCACTCCAATTATTGATATAATAAAATGCATTGCAGAAGATTTTAAAAATATATTAACGATAGAAGCAATAATTATTCCAATTAATCCCATCATTAAAAAAGATCCCCAGCCAGTTAAATCTTTTTTAGTCGTGTAACCATACAAACTCATGGCACCAAATGTTGCAGATGTAATAAAAAATACTCTCGCAATACTTGGCATTGTATAGACAATAAAAATTGAGGATAAAGAAGCTCCCATTAATGCTGCGAATATCCAAAATACAGTTTGAGCTTTAGATGCGCTCATTTTATTAATTCCAAAACTCATATAAAACACAATCCCTAATGGCGCTAAAGCCACAACCCACATTAAAGCAGATTGATAAATTGCTTCTCCTAATGGTGATAGTTCAACAATATTACCTGATCCATCAGTTACTACGGCATACTTAAAAACTATTAATGCAACTATGCCTGTCAGCAAGACCCCTGAAGACATATAATTATACACTTTCAGCATGTATGATCTTAAACCTTGATCTACTTTGGAAGTTTCGGCTGTTGCAGTCGATTGTATTTTACTAATTCTGTCTTTTAAATTCATAACGATATATATGATCAAAAATAAATAAAATTCAAGCCTTAAAAATATCAAAAAACCATTAGGTTTTTTAAATCAGTGTAAATTAAATCTAATGCGACATATAATATTGCAAATAAACCTAACCAAGCGATCCACCGGTATTTGATTATTAAATTTGAAATCAACTTAGCCATTGTTGCCATTAAGATGATAGATAATACTAAACCGAAAGCCAATATATAATAATGGTCTTTTGCTGCACCTGCAACGCCAAGCACGTTATCTAAACTTAAACTAATATCTGCAATCGCAATTGTTATAACTGCACTCAATAAAGAGCTTTGCCCTGATACTACTTTTTTTGTTTTTGGTTCGATTCTTTTAACTACATCTTTATAAAGTTTATAAACAACCCATAATAAAATTAATCCACCAACTAATTTTAGCCCAGTGATTTGTAGTAAAAAAACTGTTAGGAGAGCAAAAATAATTCTAAAAATTACTGCCAAGCTAATTCCCCAAAACATTATTCTATTTCTGAGTGATTTTTTAAAATTTGAAGCAAGCATACCTATAATGATTGCATTATCTGCAGCTAGAACTAGGTCAATTAAGATAATTTGAAATAAAATTAATATTTGTTCACTCATTATTTATTTTTTATAACTATCTGATATTAACTATCATGAAATTTATAAAAATAATATGAATTATAAAAGTCTAGGCAAATCAGACATCAAAGTAAGCACCATTGGACTTGGTACAATGACATGGGGTGAACAAAATTCTGAAAAGGAAGCATTTGATCAAATGGATTATGCACAGGATGCTGGAGTAAATTTTTTTGATACTGCAGAACTTTATCCGGTTCCACCTTCTAGTAAAACCAGGGGTGAAACAAGTAGAATTATTGGTAGATGGATAAAAAATAAAAGAAATAGAAATAAAATAATAATTGCTGACAAAATTGTAGGAAGATCTGGTATGGATTGGTTCAGAGAAAATTCAGAACAAACTAGACTTAACAAATCTCAAATTTCTTTTGCTTTAGATAGATCTTTAAAAGATTTAGATACTGATTATATTGATCTTTATCAACTTCACTGGCCTGATAGACCAATAAACGTTTTCTCAGGTTTGGAGTATGTTCACAAAGAAACGGAGGAAAATAATACAATTTTAGAAGTTATTGAAACTCTAGAAGAGAGTATAAAAAAAGGAAAGATAAGGAGCTTTGGAATTTCAAATGAAACACCTTGGGGAACTTCTGAATATTTAAAATTCTCAGAAATAAAAAAGCTCTCAAGGGTAGTTAGTATTCAAAATCCATATAATCTTTTGAATAGAAGTTTTGAAGTTGGATTATCTGAAATTTCTATCAGAGAAAATGTTGGTTTATTGGCTTATTCACCTCTAGCAAGCGGTACGTTGAGTGGAAAATATCTAGATGGTAAACTCCCCGAAGGTAGTAGATTAAAGCTATTTGGTAATAGATACCCAAGATACAGAACCCCTAATTCTGAAAGTGCGATAAAAGAGTATATAAAAATTGCAAATACCTATAACTTAGACCCCTGTCAAATGGCTATTAAATTTTGCGAAATAAAACCTTTTGTTACATCAGTATTGATTGGAGCAACTAAAATGGATCAGCTTAAACTTAATATTGATAGCATAAACATCGAGCTTAATGATAAAATATTAGAGGATATTAATAAAGTACAATTAGTATATTCAAACCCATGTCCATAAGAAAAATATCAGTTATAACTTTGCTTTTGTGTTTTTATAATTTGCAATCTTTTGCAGAAATAAAAACTGAAAAAAAATTTAAAATGTGGGAAAGTCAATATATGAGCAAAGATGGCAAAAAAGTTTGTTTTGCAGTCTCAATGCCAACGAATATGAGTCCAAAAAATTTAAGTAGAGCCGAGTCTAGAATTTTTGTATCTTTCAGACCAAGCGAAAGCATAAATAATGAAATAAGTATAACAGGTGGTTATAAATATAAGAAAAAATCACAGGTTAGAGTAAATGTTGGTAATTCGAATTTTAAACTAGAAATTAAAGATAATTTTGCTTGGTTAGTCAGCTACGATGATGAAATTAGAATGATTAGAGCAATGAAAAAATCAAACAAAGCAAAAGTTATCGGGATCTCCTCTAGAGGCAATAAAACAATCGATACTTATTCTTTGATGGGTTTCACTGATGCATATAATGCTGCTAGAAAAAATTGTAGAAGATAAACAACATTAGAATGAAAAAAATCAAAAAAATTGTATTAGCCTACTCAGGTGGATTGGATACTTCCGTTATATTAAAATGGCTTCAGGAAAAATATAAAGCAGAAATAATTTGCTACACAGCAGATTTGGGTCAAAACATTGATAGGAAAACTATTTATAAAAATGCTAAAAAACTAGGAGTAAAAAAAATTATCATCGAGGATCTCAAAGAAATTTTTGTTAAAGACTATGTGTTTCCGATGTTAAGGGGAAATGCTCTTTATGAAGGAACTTACCTTCTAGGAACATCTATTGCCAGACCTTTAATAGCTAAGAGGCAGATTGAAATAGCAAAAAAATTCAAAGCACAAGCTGTTTCTCACGGTGCTACAGGAAAAGGAAATGACCAAGTAAGATTTGAACTTGGTTATCATTACTTTGGTCCAAAAATAAAAATTATTGCTCCTTGGAGAGAATGGAAGATGCAATCGAGAAATGACTTAATAAAATATGCAAAAAGAAACGGGATTTTAGTGCCTAAAGATAAAAAAGGGGAGCCACCCTTTTCAGTAGATGATAATCTATTGCATACTTCGACTGAAGGAAAAATTCTTGAGGATCCAAGAAAATGCGCACCAGAATTTATATTTCAAAGAACAACTTCGCTGGAAAAAGCTCCCAATAAGTCTACCGTTATAAATATAGAATATAAAAATGGAAATCCTGTTGCTTTAAACAATAAAAAGTATTCACCTGCAAAGCTACTTTCAAAATTAAATTTAATCTCTGGGAAAAATGGTATTGGAAGAGTCGATTTAGTTGAAAATAGGTTTATAGGTATAAAATCAAGAGGCGTTTATGAAACACCAGGAGGAACAGTGCTCTTATTTGCAAATAGAGCTATACAATCAATAACCCTTGATAAGAAAACAATGCACGAGAATGATGAAATTATGCCAAGGTTTGCCGAGCTAATATATAATGGATTTTGGTTCTCAAAAGAAAGAATTAAAATTCAAAAAATAATAGATAAAAAGAAATCAAAAATTAACGGTAAAATTAAATTAAAATTGTATAAAGGTAATATCATTATTCTAAGTAGAGAAACAAAAAACAAAGCATATTCGATAAAAAAAGTTTCTTTTGATGAAAACAAAATGTTTTCAAAGTCTAAAGTAGAAAAATTTATCAATTATCATAAGAAACTATTATAATTTATACAAATAAGTGAGTTGTTAAAATTATGATTTCAGATATAGATGATTCATGCGAGATATTTTGAAAAAAGTACAATTGTCAGGTGCCTTGATAGTTTTAATTTGTACTGTCATCGGATTTGGGCTTGAAATATACGAAATGTTCAATAATCGAATGATTACATTACCTGACTTGCTTTTGTTATTCATTTATCTTGAGGTATTGGGAATGGTCACAAGTTTTTGGGGAAGTTTAAAAGTTCAACTAACTTATCCTTTGTTTATAGCTTTGACAGCTTTAGCTAGATTAATAATTTTACAAAAAAAAGATGTTTCGAGCGCCTCATTGCTCTATGAAGGTGGAGCAATTTTATTAATTGCCATCGCTATTTTATTTTTAAGATTAAGAAGAAGTAAAATTTTAAAAATAGACGCTTCAAAAGATGATATATAATTTTATTTTATCTGATTCTTGTAAGCTTTTAATGTATTTTTAAGCAGACAAGCTATGGTCATAGGACCTACGCCACCAGGAACCGGTGTGATTGCATAAACTTCATTTTTAATATTTTCAAAATCAGCATCACCAACTATTTTTTTTGATCCTTTTTCTAAAATTCTGTTAATACCAACATCGATTATGACTGAATTTTTGTTTACCCAATTTTTATTAAGTATTTTTGCTTTGCCTGCAGCCACTACTATAATATCTGCTTCTCGACAAATTTTTTCTATATTTTTAGTTTTAGAATGTGTCACAGTCACAGTACAATTTTCTCTTAAAAGAAGCTGAGCCATTGGCTTACCATTGATGTTGGATCTTCCTATAATTACAACATTTTTACCATTAAAATCTCGTATCACTTCCTTAAGTAATAAGTAACATCCAAGCGGCGTGCAAGGGATCATTGCTTCATTACCAGAAGATAAATTACCTACATTAACGGGATGAAAACCGTCTACATCTTTTATTGGGTTAATTGTATTTATAACTTTTCCTTCATCTATATGTTTTGGCAAAGGTAATTGAACAAGAATTCCGTGCACATTATTATCTGAATTTAAATCTTCAATTTTTTTAAGTAAATCTTTCTCGCTTATATTAGTTTCAAATTTGATTACCTCAGACTTAATTCCTACATCACCTGCAGATTTTTCTTTATTTTTAACATAAATTTTACTAGCTGGATTGTCACCAATTAATATTACCACCAAACACGGTTTTACAGTTGTTTTTAAATTACTAATTTCCTTTTTCAAATTCTGCCTTAAATCTTCTGCAATTTTTTTACCATCGATAATCATTTAAAAAAGTCCTGGAGCAAAAAGTTCAAATATTATATTTCTTAAAAACATTAGAAGTAAGATCAAAATTACAGGTGATATATCGATGCCTGAAAAAACGGGGATAAATCTTCTAATATATTGAAGTGCTGGATTTGTAAGTCGATATGAAAGCTCTAAAAATGCATACACAACTCTATTTGAAGTATTTAAAATATTGAAAGCGACCAACCAACTTAAAACAGCATTAATTATTACTACCCATAAATATAAATTAATGACTGTATCTAAAAGAATAAATATTGATTTCATTTATTCATTTTCTCAACATAGATCGACTGTGAAGGAAAGGCAAATGAAGCGTCGGCATCTTCAACAATTTTCTTAATAACCAGCATAAATCTATCTTTAGTAGCCTTCCACTCATAAAAATTTTTAGTTTTTGTATAACAAATTATATTTATATCTATTGAACTCCCGGCAAAGTCACTTAATTTCACTGATACAGGAGTTTTCTCTGAAATATTAAAATCTTGATTTGTTTCTATGTAATGCTGAATATCTTTTTTGATTTTTATCAATTGTTCAGAAGTACTTCCATACTCTAAGCCAATAGTCATTTCTAAACGTCTATGAGTTGTTTCTGAGTAATTGATAACTGCTTTTTCTGCAAATTGAAAATTTGGTATTGTCGCTAATGATTTATCAAATTTTCTAACTACAGTGGATCTAAAACCTATTTTTTCAACTATGCCCTCAATTATTCCGTCTACAAAGATCCAATCACCCACTTTAAATCTTTTTTCTACTAGTACTAATATTCCAGAAATTAAATTCTTAAAAAGATCTTGAGCACCAAGAGCAACAGCAACACCGAACAGCCCAAGACCAGCTATAATTGGACCAATTTTTATCCCCCAAATTTCTAATACAGATGCTACGCCTAGTATTAAGATTAATATTTTAAATGCTTTTATAATCCAATTTAAAAGATCTTTTGAAAGTATGTCTTCAATTTTTTTTACTAAAAAAGAAACTGGTTCAATAATTTGATGCAAAGTCCAAAATATTAAAATAGTTACAAGAGTTCTGTTTAAACTTGATACAAAAAAAGCTGATTTGCCATCAAGGTTTATATAATTACTAGCTATAAAAAAACCTAAAACAATAGGAAAAAACTTTACTGGACTTTCAAGAGATTTGACAAGAGTATTATCAAAGTTATTGGTTGTTAAAGAAACATATTTTTCTAGTCGTTTTACTACAAATTTTGAAACCAATCCTCTCAAAATTAAAAAAATAAAGAAAATTAATAATGCGATTATAATCTCTGTTATATTGCCACCGGCAACTCCTTGTTGCCAAACATCTCTAAATAAATTAAAAAAATTTTCAAATAACTCCATAATTATACGAATTATACTGCTACAAAGGCCTAATCAAGGCAAAATTCTTCATCACCTATATTAAATATTCTAATATTTTGCCACTTGATTTTTTTTAAAGGATTAAGGACATTTTCACTGATAACTCTAAGACAAATTAATTTACATTTATTAGATAAGTTATTTGTTAATATAAGCTTTGCAAATGCATCGGATGATCTTCTAGAGTACAAAAAAATAGTTTTATTTTCATTGTTATTTATTATTGGAACTATTTGATTTGAAAAATCTGTGTTTATCAGAGAAGTATAATTAATCACTGATGTAACATTGTATCCTTCATTTTGAAATTCTTTCTCTAAATTATGCGAAATAAATTCGCCCCTCAAATATAAAATTCGTTTTTTTTTATTTTCTACCGAATTAAAAAAAATATTTTTAAGCGAATTATAATTTCCGCCCCCAGAAATTACTTTTCTAAAACCAATATTTCGGGCGATTTTGGCGGTTTGATCGCCTACGCAATAACATTGTAATTTCTTTAGTGGTTTAGAAAAATCCAAAAATTTTAATGAATTTGAGCTTGTTAAAATTAAATACTCAAATTTATCAAATTCAATATTAGAATAGTTTTTTTTTTTAGAAATTAGAATTGGACAATGAGTAATCTTATATTTTTTTGAAAGATTAATTATTCTACTCTTATCAATTTCCTCTTTTGTAAATAGTATGTGCAAGTTTAGACTCCTTGATTATAAAATCAGTACCGGCTTGATCTAAAATTTCTTCAGCAACATCATATCCGATTAATTTTGATTTTTCTACAATGCCTGTTTTGTGTGAGGAGTATCTTTTTTTGCCGTCTATCGATAATAGTTCTGCTCGTAAAAAAATTTCTCCATCGTCGGTAATAACTGCATTAACACCAATTGGAGTATCGCATGCACCGTTTATTTTATCTAAACATGATCGCTCTGCTATAGATATAAATTCTGTTTCTTTATCGTTCACTGATTTTAAAAGATTAATAACGGTTTTATTGTCTGATCGAACTTGAACAACAATTGTTCCTTGCCCAGCAGCAGGTAAGATTACGTCTTTATCAAAAATTTCAGTAACTACCTTATGAAAACCAAGTCTTTTAATCCCAGCGTAAGCTAGAACAAGTCCGTCAACCAATCCTTCTTTTAATTTTTCTATCCTTGTATCAATATTTCCTCTAATATTTACAATTTTAATGTCATCTCTTATTCTTTTAAGCTGAGAAATTCTTCTAACTGAGCAAGTAGCAACCGTTGAACCGGGCTTTAATTCTTTATAAGAGTTTGTTATTGGGGAAATAAAAGCGTCTCTTGCATCTTTTCTTTTTAAATATGCACCTAAAACTAATTCTTCCGATCCAAATGTAGGTATGTCTTTAAGAGAATGAACTGCACAATCAATATTACCAGTTAATAATTCTTTTTCAATTTCTTTGACAAATAGACCTTTGCCACCCATTAAAGACAGGTTTTCTGTTTTAAATTTATCTCCAGATGTTTTAATTACTTTAATTTCTACGTCAGTAGGCTTTAAATTTTTATTTGCTAACAAAAGCTCATCTTTAAAATGTTCAGCTTGTGCTAAAGATAATCTACTGCCTCTAGTACCTACTATAATTTTATTAACTAATGACATTTCGCTACTTAAATCTTATTTTATGTAGTAATAATATTTAAATTTCAGCGACGCGAGGTCGCATTTTATGAAGAAGAATTTAATATTTTTGGGTATTGAAACAAGTTGCGATGAAACTGCAGCATCAGTAGTTATGCAAGATAGTAAGGGGAAAGCAAAAATTCTTTCCAACGTTGTATCTAGCCAAATTAAAATTCATAAAAAATTTGGCGGTGTAGTTCCGGACCTAGCATCAAAAGCTCATGCTGATAAAATAGATATAATTATAAAACAAGCAATTTATAAAAGTAAAAAATCATTTAAGGACATTGACGGAGTTGCTGCAACTGCGGGTCCAGGGCTTTTAGTTTGTCTGATGGTTGGAATGACTGCTGGTAAAACAATAGCAAGATTTTTAGATAAGCCTTTTTTTGGTATTAATCATCTAGAGGGGCATGCGTTAAGCGCTGGTATCACAAATGATATTTCTTACCCATATTTATTACTGCTTATTTCTGGAGGTCATACTCAATTTCTATCTGTAAATAAATTTGGAAATTACGAAAGAATAGGAACCACAATTGATGATGCCTTAGGTGAAGCATTTGATAAAGTCGCAAAGATGCTTGGTGCAAATATTCCTAATGGTAAAATAATTGAAAAAATGTCCTTAAAGGGAAATCCAAAAAAATATTTATTGCCAAAACCAATTTTACATAAATCTGGATGTAATTTATCTTTTGCTGGATTAAAGACAGCAGTCATGTTGCAAATAAAAAATGTAAAAAATAATAAATGTAAATATGATATGGCAGCATCATTTCAGGAAACGATTAATGAAATATTAAGAATTAAATGTTCAAAGGCAATGGACATGTTTTTGGACTTACAACCTAAATTAAAAAATAAAAATTTTGTTGTTGCAGGTGGTGTTGCATCTAATAAATCAATAAGAAATAATTTAATTAAATTATCAAGGTCAAAAGGTTTTGCTATAATTTTTCCACCTTCAAAATTATGTACCGATAATGCGGCGATGATTGCATGGGCTGGTATAAAACATTATCAAAAAAAAAGTAAAGGTAATTTTAATGTTGAGTCATCGGCAAGATGGCCACTCGATCCAAAAGCACCATTCATGAAAGGTCCAGGATTAAAATTATGAAATATTGGTTATTAAAACCAACACTTGTGATACATCGATAAGACTCCACTGACTCCCACCAACCTTTACCTTATCTTTGCAATTAGAAATGTTGATTGAACCTAATTATAATAAGCAAATGTGGGGTACATTGTGGGGTACATTGTGGGTTACATTGTGGGGTACGATTATTTGTGCTAAATTTATTTTAATATCAGATGAATTGGATAATTAGACAAATTGCAAAAATTACCCTAATAGGAAAATTAGTCGAAAAACTAGGACCCAAGGTTCCAATTATATTTATTGTTATATCATTAATATTTGCTGCATTTTATATACCTTACGAATATGAAAATTTTTTAGAATTTAGAACTAAATATCCTGGTGATAAAATTGGATTAATTTTAAACTTAGTTAGACCAATTATAATAAATTTAATTTTAATTATTTTTATAATTTCTGCCTTTAGCGCTGAAAAAGAAAGAAAAGAACGAATAGAAAGGGAAAAAGCCGAAAGACAAAGAAAAGAAGCAGAAGCTTTAGCTAGAAAAGAAGAAGCTATGCGAAAACTTTATGAGTTAAAAAAATCACCTGTAGGAAAAGCGACAGGAATAGTAGCAACTAAAGAAGGAATTGGTGCAATAGGTGGTGGAGCTATTGGAGCTGCATTAGGAGGTTCTCTTGGTGTTGCAGGAAAAATAGTTGGTATAGGTGTTGCCCTTAATGGAGGAATAGTTTTAGCGGGTGTTGGGGCTATTGTTGGATTTCTTGGTGTAAAAGCATTTAAAAAAAATAAAACTGAAAAAGCTGAACATCAAAAAATAAAAGATTATAAAGAAAAAATAAACGAAGAAACTAGAAATAAAAATAATAATTCATGACATCGGGGAATAAAAATCAAAAAGAACAACTCAAAGAAAGATTACTAAAAGAAGTCCCAGAGTTAGAAAAATCAGGTTGGAAAAAAATTCACATAGATTTGTTAACAAAACATTTCACTTTTTATTATAGTCTTATTAATTCTGAAACACCTCCTCAAAATGACAAACACAAACAGTTTATTGAAACAGTTAAAAATTGGAAAACAGCAAAACCAAAAAATGTCCATGAAGAAATATATTTAAATTATATGAAGTTTTTTATGAAAAAAAATTCAGATAACAAAAATAAAGATAAAATTGAGGACCCTATTTGGAAAAATATACCTCAAAATATTCCTGGAACTATGCAGTACTCTCAAGAGATGATTGATAAGCTTAATACAGAGTACGAAGGTGAAAGTTGGGAAGACTGGTATGATGATTGGAAATATAGATGATCGAAGTTTTAATAGTTATAGAATTAACTTTCCTAACTTACAAACTTTTAATAGATAATTAATAAATTAAAATGTATAGCACGTTGCATAGTACGAGTTAGAAAAAAACCAAGGAAAATGAAAGTCCGATGATTCAAAAATGGCGTAAACATTGGAGAAACAATTAGATGAAGTACTGGTTAGTGAAATCTGAACCTGATGTATGGTCTATTGACCAACAAATTAACAGCGGATTTGCTGGAGCTACTTGGGACGGTGTAAGAAATTATCAAGCATCTAATAATTTAAAAAAAATGAAAAAAGGTGACCTCTGTTTCTTTTATCACTCTAACATTGGCAAAGAAATTGTAGGAATTGTTAAAGTAATTAGAGAGTCATTTATAGATCCAACTGATAAAAAAAAGAGATTTGTTGCAGTGCAGTTAAGGTTTTATAAAAGATTTAAGAGCCCGGTAACTTTACATAATATTAAATCAAATAAGGCCATTTCTCACATTTCATTAGTAAAACAATCAAGATTATCCGTGATGCCAATAGATTCAAAAAGCTGGAAAATAATTTGTAAGATGGGTAAAATATCGAATTAAATAAAGGGGTGACAGATGGCAAAGAAAAAAAAGAAAAAAGCTAAGATAAAGAAAAAAAAGTTAAAAAAGATTAAAAAGAAAAGAATAAAAAAGAAAAAGAAAAAGGTAAAAAAGAATTTAAAAAGAGCTAAGAAAAAAAAAGTTAAAATCAAAAAGAAAAAGAAGACAATTTTAAAAAAAAGCACACCTAAAACCGCCAAAGATCCAGTATTTAAAGTTTTTCCCGAATGGAAGAAAAAGGGGTTGGTAAACCAAAGTTCTTACAAAAAAATGTATGAGGAGTCAGTTTCAGATAACGAAAAATTCTGGGAAAAACATGGAAAAAGAATTGATTGGATAAAACCTTACTCTCAAATCAAGGATGTTACCTATAGTAAAGAAAAAGTTGACATAAAATGGTTTTACGATGGAACCTTAAACGTAGCATACAATTGTATTGATAGACATTTACCTAAAAAAGCTAACGATACCGCTATAATTTTTGAGGGAGACGATCCAAATGTCTCAAAAAATATTACATATCAAGAATTAAAAGATGAAGTATGTAAACTCGCAAACGGTTTAAAAGAAATCGGTATTAAAAAAGGAGACAGAGTAACAATTTATATGCCAATGGTGCCACAAGCAGTTTACTCGATGCTAGCTTGCGCAAGAATTGGCGCAATACACTCGGTAGTATTTGGTGGTTTCTCAGCTGAGTCCTTAGCTGGAAGAATACTAGATTGTAAATCTGAATATGTAATTACCGCAGATCAAGCAATTCGTGGAGCAAAACCTATACCATTGAAGCAAACAACAAATGAAGCTTTAACAAAATGTCCGGATGTTAAAAAATGCGTAGTGTTGAAACATACCGGAGCAGACGTTGAATGGAATGAGAATGTTGACGTCTGGTATCACGATATTACTGAAAACGCTTCTACTGAATGCGAACCAGAAGAAATGGGCGCGGAAGACCCGTTATTTATTCTTTATACCTCAGGATCAACAGGAAAACCTAAAGGTGTGCTTCATACGAGTGGTGGTTACATAGTCTATGCTTCGATGACTCATGAATATATTTTTAATTATAAAGAGGGCGACATTTACTGGTGCACAGCAGACGTAGGTTGGGTTACAGGTCATAGTTATATTGTTTACGGACCATTGGCAAACGGTGCTACAACAGTTGTTTTTGAAGGATTACCAACTTATCCCGATGCAGGAAGATTTTGGCAAGTCTGTGATAAACATAATATAAATATATTTTATACTGCGCCTACTGCTTTAAGAGCATTGATGAGAGAGGGAGATGAACTAGTAAAAAGGTCTAATAGAAAATCTTTAAGACTTTTAGGTACTGTTGGTGAACCTATAAACCCAGAAGCATGGTTATGGTATTATAAAATTGTTGGGGATTCAAAGTGCCCAATCGTGGATACTTGGTGGCAAACAGAAACTGGCGGTATTTTAATATCACCACAACCAGGAGCAATAGATTTAAAACCAGGTTCAGCAACAAAACCATTTTATGGAATTAAACCCGCAATAGTGGATGAGTCAGGTAAAGAACTTAAAGGAGCATGCAAAGGTAGATTATGTATGTCTGACTCATGGCCTGGTCAAATGAGAACAGTATACGGTGATCATCAAAGATTTATTGATACGTATTTTTCAACTGTCGACGGGAAATACTTTACAGGTGATGGATGTAGAAGAGACAAAGATGGATACTATTGGATAACCGGAAGAGTGGACGATGTGATAATAGTATCAGGTCATAATCTTGGCACTGCAGAAATTGAAAGTGCATTCGTTGCACACAAAAAAGTGGCTGAAGCTGCTGTTGTCGGATATCCCCATGAAATTAAAGGAAATGGATTGTATTGCTATGTGACGCTTAAAGCAGGCGAGGAAGGCACAGAAGAATTAAAATCAGAGCTTATTCAATTAGTAAGAAAAATGATTGGTCCAGTCGCAAAACCAGATTTGATCCATTTCACTCCTGGTCTACCAAAAACCAGATCAGGTAAAATAATGAGAAGAATTTTGAGAAAAGTAGCAGAAAATGATTATGGAAACTTGGGGGATACATCAACATTAGCAGACCCTACGGTTGTTCAAAGTTTAATTGATAATAGATTAAACAAGTAAACTAAAAATCGTAAGTTATACCTTTTTTTTCCCAGTCGCCATATCTTGTAGGTTCCGGACTAGAGGGGCCATTTAATTCTGTCTTCTTTTTATGTTTTTGCCTCTTTTTTTTTCGATCTTGCGCCTCTTTCAAAGCTCTATCTGCGATTATTTGTAATTTTTTTTTCATTTTTAAAATATTGATTTCAACATATAATATTCTAGTGAAAGATTTTTTTCAAACATTACTTAAGCCAGACTGGGATGATAATCCAAAAAAATCTGAAATATTATTAGCTGCTAATAAATTAGAAGTGGGTGAATTTCAATTTTTACAGTTAGCTTATAAAGAGTGGCATGGTCATGAATTACCAAAAACATTGGTTGATAATATATTCAGAGGATACACAATTCGTAATAATATACCTAATTGGGCAAGACATTACGCAAGAAAAATAGTGCATTTAGATAAAGTAAACAAATTGAACCCTCAAGACCCTAAGTATCATGTTTACGATGTCGAATTTGGTAAGCCAATAGGATCAAAAGGTTTATCTAAATTTATTTTTTCAGTTTTAGGTATAACTGTTTTCTTTTTAATATCATTTTATTTGGCTATAATTACAGTGGATGAACCAGCAACACTATTACCTCCATATTTTGAAAAGAAAAATATTTACCCTGAGCTTTACAAAAAAGAGAATAATAACAAGAAATAAAAATGTTTGACATACCAAAAGAGTACGAAAATCTTGTAAATATCATTTTTTTAATTGTTACTGCAGCAATTGCATATCATGGACTAACATTTAGAAGACCAGACGGTGAGTCTGATTGGGTTAGATTATTATTTGGTTGTATAGCCGGAGTTTATTTTTTTTTAGTATTATTTAAAGATATTTTGAAAGTTATTTCTTTTTAGAGTTTACCAGGCTTATGCATTATCTGCTCCTTATCACGATCAGGAACGCTTAATACTCTCTCTTCCTCTGGTAACTTTAATTGTTCATAAATGTATTGAGCTCTTTTTCTAATAGAGGAAGGTTTATTAATCATATATAAAATTTTCTCACCTAGTCCAGGACCTTCCACGGCTTCTGAGTCTGTTTCTAAAGATTTTATATAATCTTTAAGCGCCCCTTCATAATCTCCTTTTCTATCTTTTATTATGCCTCTGTTTGCATAGGCAGCTGCTAACGTTCCTCTTCCAGTTAAATCATCGTCGACTAAAGTTTTATTTAAAAAGACAATTAAATTAGACAACTGTTTTGAAGCTAAATCATATTCTTTTTTATTAATATTTGCTATTGCCTCGCACATCATAGCTCCACGATGCTCAGGATTTTTAATTAATGCTTCGTTTGCAGCTTTTATTGCTTTGTCCCACATTTTATCTTTTAATCTGTTGTCGCATACTTCTGTCTCGTAATCTCCAAGTGGTCTGTTAACAAAAGATTTATAAACTGCCCAAAAAGTAAACATGACAAACGTTGAAACAGCACAAATTATAATAAATCTTCTAAGGATATTGATATTCATAATTTAAAAAACATTTTGTACGTATAAATAACTAAACACAAAAGATAGTAATACGGAAGTCAACCTTGCTCTATTATTTAATTTTTTTTTTACTACTTCGTCCGGCTCACCTTTTTCTTTAAAGTGTTTTCTTAAATAAAGATTTAATAAGATTTTTTTTAATGGAAAATACAAGGCCACAAATAGAGCGACTGTCCAAATAGGATCATGAAAAGTGATATAAATATCTTTTAGCATACAACTTCAGGTTATATTTAAGTTAAAAAAAATTGAAATAAATAAAAAGCCTTAAAATAGTACCTAAATGCTGTTGCGATGCAAAAGCAACCCACAATAGCTATAAAAAAAAAGGTTGATAAAACTGCTGAATTAATGGAGATTCTCTTGAAATGTTAAAGGCTGATTATATCAGTTTTTATACGTTACATGTAACAAACAAACAACAAAGGGGGAAACCTTGTCAGCAAAAGTAACATGGCTGATTGCATTTGTGATCTTATACTGGATATACTGTGTATACTGGGGATTAAGATGTGCACAAATGGCAAAGACAGCAACGGATTATTTCGTAGCCGGTCGTAGACTTGGACTATGGGTATTCGTTTTAGCTGCAACAGCCACATCGTTTTCTGGATGGACCTTTATGGGTCACCCAGGATTAATTTATAGAGACGGGTTCCAATATGCATACGCATCTTTCTACGCCATAACTATTCCATTTACGGGTGTTATGTTCTTAAAAAGACAATGGATATTAGGAAAACGTTTTGGTTACGTTACTCCAGGTGAAATGCTAGCAGATTACTTTAAAGGTGATGGTGTTAGAATTTTAACCGTGGTGATAGCGTTATGTTTCTCGATTCCTTACCTTGGATTACAATTAGCAGCTTCAGGAAAACTGTTTAACGTTTTATCTGATGGACTGTTTACTGTAACTGCAGGTACATGGGTCTTAGCTGCCGTGGTGCTAGTTTATGTGGCATCTGGTGGATTAAGAGCTGTGGCGTACGTGGATACACTACAATGTATACTACTTGCATTCGGAATCGTAGCAGTTGGTTTTATCGCTTACGATCTAGTTGGCGGATGGACTGAACTTAACAAAGGATTAGCTAATGTCGCAAAAGTAAAAGGTGCGAAGTGGGGATTCACGCAAGATGGATACTCATCATATTTAGCGATTCCAGGAGTAATACAATTTACAGCGGGTCTTGGTAAAGAAACACCTGTTGGTGGATTGTGGACTGGAGTGATGGTGTTAACTTATATGTTTGCTCTTATGGGTATACATTCTGCACCAGCATTCACTATGTGGGCATTTGGAAACGCAGATCCAAGACCGTTTGCACCACAACAAGTTTGGGCTTCTTCATTTGGAATAGGTTTAATCTTATTCTTCTTTACAGCAGCTCAAGGTATGGGAGCGCATTTATTAGGTGCTAACCCAGCAGTTAATGCAGCAGGAGTAAACATTGCAAATGTTTTACCTGAATCAATTGGAAAAGGTGGACAAGGGAACTTAGTTCCTTTCTACATCAACACAATTGGTGATGCAGCTCCGTGGTTTGTTGGTCTATTAGCAGTTTGTGCCTTAGCAGCTATGCAGTCTACAGGTGCAGCTTATATGTCAACAGCAGGCGGAATGTTAACTAGAGACTTATATAAGAAATACCTAAATCCAAAAGCTTCTCACGCAACGCAGAAGTTATTTGGAAGAATGGGTGTTGCTTTCATAGTCTTCTCAGCACTATTAGTTGCTACTTACTCAAAAGATGCACTTGTCCTATTAGGTGGACTAGCAGTTGCATTCGGTTTCCAAATGTGGGTACCGTTAATGTCAGTTTGCTACTTCCCATTCTTTACAAGACAGGGTGTAACTTTAGGTATGGCAGCAGGTATTGTGGCTGTTATGTTAACTGAAAGTATTGGTGTCAAATTATTCGGTGACGCTCTTCCTTGGGGAAGATGGCCTTGGACAATGCACTCTGCATTCTGGGGTATGTTCTTTAACCTAGGCACAGCTATTATCGTTTCTGCAATGACACAAAATGCAAGTGATAGAGCACATAGACAGAAATACCATGACTTCTTAGCTCAACATGCTGGATTACCAGCATCTAAGCAAGGTCTAAAACCAGTAGCTTGGGCAATTACCCTAGCGTGGTTATTCTTCGGAATTGGACCTGGAGCAGTTATTGGTAATGATATCTTTGGTTCACCAAATGACTATTCAACATGGACATTTGGAATTCCATCTATCTGGGCATGGCAAATTCTATTCTGGGCTTTAGGAGTCGGTATGATGTGGTTCCTAGCGTACAAAATGGAAATGTCTACAATTCCAGATAAGGAAATCGTTGCATTAACAGACGACATTGGAGACACGCAAAGAGCGTAATTTCCTAAATTTTATTTGAAAAAGGGCGAGTTTATCTCGCCCTTTTTTTTTGTTTTTTCCTTACGAAAGATTATAAAGAAGAATAACTTTCAATGAAAAAAAATATAAAGATTGCTCCGTCTATTCTATCGGCAGATTTTGCTAACCTAGAGAAAGAAATTTCAATTCTTAATAATTCTGAAGCTGATTATATTCACGTTGATGTCATGGATGGTCATTTTGTTAAGAATCTAACTTTTGGACCTCCAGTAATTGAAAAAATAAGAAATTATTCAACAAAACCTTTTGACGTTCATTTAATGATTGACTCTGTTGATCAATATTTAGAGTCATATTCCAAGGCTGGCGCTGACATTATTACGATCCATCCTGAAACAACAAGTAATTTGGATAATGCAATATCCAAAATAAAATCACTTGGTAAAAAAGCTGGAATATCATTAAATCCAGATGTATCTCTTGACAAAGTTTTACCTGTTATAAAAACAATTGATCTTGTACTAATCATGAGTGTTTATCCTGGATTTGCCGGTCAAAAATTTATCCCTGACGTTTTAGAAAAAGTAAAAATATTAAGAGAGAAAATAAATAAAGAAAATTTAGATGTAGAAGTAGAAATTGATGGTGGCATAAATATTGATACTGCAAAATTAGCAAAAAAAGCTGGTGCGAATGTATTAGTCGCGGGCACAGCTGTTTATTCGGAAAATAAAGTTTTAGAGAATATAAAATTATTAAAAAACTGTTGATACGTGAATTATAGATTTATAAATCTTTTCATTGCTTCGATTTATAAATACTTAAAAGAAAAAATTAAACAAATATACTTTTCAACTAGTCTCTACAATAAAACTCTTTCAGTGGTTCCTCCAACTAGAAGTTATGACATGAATAACATACCGTTACTGCAGGAAATAATTGACCAAGATGAAAAGATAATAAACTTAATAAAAGAATTTTCTAAAAATATTTGGAAGCTAGATAATATTGGAAACAATAATATAAATAAGCTTAGCTCATTCTCATGGTTACCATTATTTGATATTAAGAAAGATAAAGTACTAATAAAAAATTTAATACTTGAATGGCTTAAAAAATACGAAAATTATAATCCTAATGCATGGGCATTAAACTTAATATCTAAAAGAATTATTTTTTGGATATGCTGTTCGCATTTTACTGTTAGAAGTGAAGATCTCGTTTTTAGGAATAGAGTAATCAACAACATTATTAAACAGTCTTTTCATCTGAATAAAAACATCAACCTTTTAAGCAAACCTATAGATCGAGTTTTTGCTTTAGTATCTTTGGTGCTTACAAGCATTACATTCGAGGGTTACCAAAAACTATTTCAGGTCTCTTTAAAAAATCTTAATACTGAAGCTAAATCTATGATAGACAAAAATGGATTTGTTTTAAGCAAAGATCCTGAGGAGCAATTTTGGTTATTACATCATCTATTTATAGTGAAAGAATTTCTAATATTTTCACAAAATACATCTCCAGAATTTATTGACAATCTCATTGTGTCCGTTGGGAATAATTTATTGGGACTTTACTATAGTAATAATGAGATACCGCTTTTTAATGGATCAAAAAAATTAAATATTGAAAATTTTAATAAACTATTGAAACTAAAAAATTATAACTTTGAAAAGAAGAACATCGCACATTCTTATTTATATACAAAAATTAAAAAATTTGAATTAATGATGGATGCTAATAACCCTCCACCTGATTTTAAATCTCAAAATTATCAATCTGGCTGTCTATCGTTCGAGTTTTTATATAATGGCGAAAAAATTATTACTAACTGCGGTTCAGCTAAAAATTTTTCTGATAACTTGTCTATTATTAGCCAATCTACTGCAGCACACTCAACAATTACAATTAATGATACCTCCTCTTGTTTGTCACAACAAAATAAACTTATTAAAAAATATTTTGGAAATTCACTTAAGAGAAAATTAAAAGTTTATAAAAAAGATATTATGAAATCAAAGCATTTTGCTACGGTATCAGCTGGACATAATGGATATAACTCAAATTATAATTGTCTTTACGAAAGAAAGATAACTATTAATGATCTTGAACATAAATTATTAGGAGAAGAACTAATAATTATTACGAAAAAAAGTAATAAGAATATAAATTATGCACTGAGATTTCATGTTATTCCAGAAACAAAGCTTTTACAAACTCAAGGCGGTGATATTTTATTAAGTTTGCACAATCAAGGTTGGAAATTTCAAACTAATAAGAGTAATTTGAAAATTGAAAAAAACCTTTATTTCGCAAATTACGATAAAATTATTGAGTCGCAATGTATAGTTATTGAAGGTAAATTAAATGAGAGCTTAAATAAAATCGAGTGGTCACTAGAAAAAACGAATAAATGACAAAAAAAATATCAAGATGTTTAATATCTGTATCTGACAAAACAGGTTTAGATAAATTATTAAAAGAAATTAAAAAATATGACATTGAAATTATTAGTACCGGAGGCACTTACGAATTTATAAAAAGTAAAAAATATGATTGCATAGAAATTTCTGAATTTACTAGTTTTCCTGAAATTTTGGATGGAAGAGTAAAAACCTTACATCCTAATATACACGGTGGTATTTTGAATATTAGAGATAACAAAAGCCATCAAGACCAAATAAAAAAACATAATATTAAAAATATTGATCTCGTTATAGTAAATTTATATCCATTTGAAAAAAAATTATCTGAAAACAAAAGTTTTGATGAGATGATTGAAAATATAGATATTGGTGGCCCATCGATGCTAAGATCTGCAGCGAAAAACTTTTCTGATGTAACTGTTATATCGTCGATCAATTATTATGATGATCTAATTAAAGAATTAAATATACATGGTGGAGCAACTAGTATTGAATTTAGAAAAAAAATGGCTAATGAAACATTTAATGAAACTGCATATTACGACTCGTTGATTTCAAATTGGTTTTCAAAAGAAAATAAAATTAAATTTCCAAATAAACAAACCATATCTGGAAAGTTAGTTGGTAAGTTAAGATATGGTGAAAATCCTCATCAAAATGGCGCTCTATACTCTGTTATAAATAATAATTTCTCGAATTTTGATCAACTAATGGGAAAAGAAATGAGCTATAATAATTACCTAGATGCATTTAATGCCTTTGAACTAATTTCTGAATTTAAAAATGGTTTTGCAACGGCAATAATAAAACATAATAACCCATGCGGTTGTTCCTACGAAAATGACGGACTTAAGAGTTATTTGAATGCATTTAACGCTGATCCAAAAAGTGCTTTCGGGGGTGTTGTAGCGTTTAACTTTAAAATTGAAGAAAATCTTGCATCTGAGTTAGTTAAAACATTTTATGAAGTAATATTAGCTCCAGATGTTTCTAAAGGTGCGATTTCTATATTATCTAATAAGAAAAATTTAAGAGTTATTAAAACTTCTAGTACTAAAATTAAAGGCAATTTAGATTATAAAATTTTGGGAGGTGTTCTTTTATCGCAAGATAATAATGAATTTTCCCTTAATAAAGATGATTTAAAAATTGTTACAAATAAAAAGCCGAGTGATAAAGAATTTGAGGATTTATTATTTGCTGAAAGAGTTTGTAAACATGTAAAGTCAAATGCAATAGTTATAGCTAAAAATAATAAGACAATTGGAATTGGAGCTGGACAAACTAGTAGAGTAGCATCTTGTAAGATTGCAGTAGATAACTCTTTAGAATTTACATCAACAAAAGATGTAGCTGGTAGTGTTGCTGCCTCTGACGCCTTTTTTCCATTTGCGGATGGTATAAAAAAATTGATCGATTTAGGAGTTACTTCTATTATCCAGCCTGGAGGGTCAATCAGAGATGAAGAAGTTATCGAAGAGGCAAATAAAAGAAATGTCTCAATGGTGTTTTCTAACCGTAGAAATTTTAAACACTAATTTATTACGTCAATCTTAGCAGCTAAAACAAAATCACCTTCTGTCAAACCTTTTATAGCATGTGTAAAGATTGTGATATCAGCATATCCCCAGCCAAATTTAAGGTCAGGATGATGATTTTCTTCCTCAGCAACTTTAGAAACTTTATTGATAAAGTTTAAACTTTCCAAAAAATTATCAAACTTTATATTTTTGTTTAAACAGTTATATCCGTCTATCGTTTTTTTTATTTCCCAGTTCTTAAGTTCCTTTTTCAATTCTGAGATTTCATCGTCTTTTAAAGCAGGAATATCACCACTACATGGAATACATTTTTTTTTTGCTAATTCGCTCATTTAATATCCTCCGTCAGATCCACCGCTATCAGTTTGTGCATCCAACTCAATTTGCTGTAATCCCTTTTTAGAAACGACATACTTACCGTCTTGTTTTTTTGCATCATACCAGTCGTCTATATTCTTTGACATATCAGATACATAAACTTGAAAACTTTTTTTCACTACTACGCCTTTGTCTTCTACTATTTTAATTCTGGTTTTTTTATCAATATATTCGTACCTTGCGCTTTCGCAGCTTATTAAAAATAGACAAGATATAATTAACAAAATCTTTAGTTTCATAATATTTAGAAAAATACACAATTTTTAATATTAAAATACCCTTAGATTGTCGCATTTTGGAGCGGGTGAAGGGAATTGAACCCACGACCTAAACGTTGGCAACGTTTCGCTCTACCACTGAGCTACACCCGCTTAATTCTAATTATAGATGTATAGTTTTCTAAATTCAAATATTTTATAACATCAAAATGAATAAAATATTAACAATAATTTGCTTTTTTCTAGCTCTTAACTGCAATGCAGAAGAATTTAAGCTGAGAAAACTTTATGATTTATCGAAGCCTTGGGGGCTTACATTTTTTAATTCTGATTTGATTGTAACAGAACAAGGTGGGAAAATTTTTTACTTAGGGTTATCTGAAAAATCAAAAAGAGAAATTAGTCATAACTTAAATTTTTTAGAAATTGGGCAAGGGGGATTACTAGATATAATTAATAATAATAAAAAATTATATATTTGTTATACAGAAAAAAGAATTGGAGGAACAAGCACTTCTATTGCAACAGGTTATTTAGAGTCTAATAAAATAAAATTTAAAAATATATTTAGAGCAGAGCCGCCAATAGATAGTGGATATCATTTTGGCTGTAGAATGGTTATAAGAAATAACATGCTATTTGCTTCTATAGGTGAGAGAGGCAAAGGAATGATAGCTCAAGATGCATCCAAACACCCAGGAAGTATCATAAGAATAAATCTCGATGGATCACCTCCTAAATCAAACCCTAAATTTAATAAAGAAAAGGAATGGTTACCTGAAATATACCAAATTGGGATACGAAATCCCCAAGGCATGACTTTATCTCCGTATGATAACAAAATATACATTTCTAATCACGGTCCCAGGGGTGGTGATTTTTTTGGCGAGGTAAAAATTGGGGAGAATTACGGTTGGAAAATTATCGCATGGGGTGGAACAAATTACGATTTTACAAAAATTGGAGATGGCAGTGCATGGAAGCCTGGTTTTACTAAACCTCTTAAAACTTGGGTCCCTTCAATTGCTGTAAGTGGAACACAAATATACAAGGGCAATGAATTTAAAAATCTAAACAATCATATTTTAATAGGATCACTTAAAGATCAATCACTAAGAAAAATTAATTTTAAAAATAGCATTATAGGGAAAGAAAAAATAATTTTTAAAGGTGATATTGGCAGAATCCGTGACTTTAAAATTGATAGTAGTGGTAAAATTTATTTATTAAGTAACGGCCCTGGTGCTTTGTGGCTTATGAGTAAAAGATAAAAATTTGGGCAGCGCGTTATGCGCTGCCCACATGGTAAATTTAAAATGGGTTCCTAGGCTGAACCTTATTATAGCCAAGAATCTTTCCTTTATTTTTTCCTGACTTAATCAAATATCCGTTTGTACCATTTCCATTAACTTGAACTGGTTTAACAGACTGATTTAATGTCCTCGCACGTTTAGCCTTTGATACTTTTCGGCTAAAACTGTCGAGGATTTGGTGCATTCTTTGCATCATATTTTCCTCCGTTATGTTTTAACCTACTTTTAACCGATGTAGATCGGCCACTTTGTATCCATGTGGATGGTAAGTTAATACTAATCCTTTTTTTAATTTTTTTCAACATCATTTAATCTTAGGTTTTGCAACAAAACAAATTAGTATAATATCTAATTTTATGAAAAAATTGAATATTAACGAGATGCCAGAGGAAATACCTGTCTTCCCTCTTTCTAGTACAATATTTTTTCCTAAGACAGTGCTTCCCTTAAATATTTTTGAACCAAGATATAAACAAATGGTAGAGCATGCTATAAAAAAACAAGGTCTAATAGGAATGATACAAGCCAAACAAATAGAAGAAGAAGAAAATAAAATATCACTATTTAACATAGGGTGTGTCGGATACATAGAAAGCCATTATAAAACCCCTGATGGAAGATATCTTATAAATTTAAAAGGGGTATCTAGATTTAAAATAATCGATGAGATTAATAATGATTGTTTATATCGCGAATTTAAAGTTAATTACTTGGACCTCAAGAAAGAGATAACTAGGGAGGACTTAAAAAAAGTAGATGTGAATGAATTAATAGATAAAACCAAAAAATTTTTTAAACTTAATCAACTTTCTACGGACTGGAAAGTCGTTGAAAAAGTGTCACCTGACCAGCTTGTAAATTCATTATCAATGATATGTCCATTTACTGTGAGTGAAAAACAAAGACTGTTAGAAACCGACACGCTCGATGATAGAAACAAGGTCTTAAATCAAATAATTAACTTTTACTTACTTGGTCAAGCAACAAGTGATGAGAGAATTATCCATTAATTAAGAGCCTTTATTCATTGAGTCGAAAAATTCGTTATTATTCTTTGTTTCTCTTAATTTAGATATCAAAAATTCTATAGCGTCCATCGTGCCCATTGGATTTATAATTCTCCTTAAAACATTCATTTTTTGAAGTTCTTCTTTTTTAAATAACAACTCTTCTTTTCTAGTGCCAGATTTAGTAATATCGATTGCAGGAAATGTTCTTTTGTCTGCAACTTTTCTGTCTAAGATTACCTCTGAGTTACCAGTACCCTTAAATTCCTCAAATATTACTTCATCCATTCTTGATCCTGTTTCTATTAAGGCCGTTGAAATAATTGTTAAAGAACCGCCCTCTTCTATATTTCGTGCAGCACCAAAAAATCTTTTAGGTCTTTGCAACGCGTTAGCATCCACACCTCCGGTCAAAACTTTTCCTGAACTAGGTACAACTGCATTATAAGCCCTTCCCAAACGAGTTATAGAATCCAAAAGTATTACAACATCTTTTTTATGCTCTGCTAGTCTTTTAGCCTTTTCAATAACCATTTCAGCGACTTGAACGTGACGCATTGCTGGCTCATCAAATGTAGAGCTAACTACCTCTCCTTTAACGGATCTTTGCATGTCGGTAACTTCCTCTGGCCTCTCATCAATCAGAAGAACTATCAAATATACTTCTGGATGATTTGCAGTTATAGAATGAGCAATATTTTGTAGTATAACTGTTTTACCAGATCTAGGTGGTGATACAATTAACGACCTTTGTCCTTTTCCAATCGGTGAAACTAAGTCTATTAGTCTTGCGGTAACATCAGGTTTTTTTTCAGCCTTGTTTTTTTCTACTTCTAATTTAATTTTATCTTCAGGATATAGGGGGGTTAAGTTATCAAAGTTAATTTTATTTCTTGTCTTTTCAGGATCCTCAAAATTAATTTTGTTAACTTTTAACAAAGCAAAATATCTTTCTTGATCTTTCGGAGCCCTTATCTCTCCCTCTACTGTATCCCCTTTTCTTAATCCAAACCTTCTAATCTGGCTTGGACTTACATAAATATCATCGGCACCTGGTAAATAGTTTGACTCCATGGCTCTAAGGAATCCAAAACCATCTTGCAATGTTTCTAATACTCCAGAAGCAGTGATTTGTTCATTTTTTTCCGCAAATTTTTTAAGAATTGCAAATAATATTTCTTGTTTACGCATTGTACTAGGATTTTCAACGCCAAGCTTCTCAGCTTCAGAAATTAGATCTGCTGGTGTTTTGTCTTTTAGTTCTTGAAGATTCATATGTAGGGAAATTTGTTAGAAGATTAAATTATAGTATTTTTTTTAAAATTTATCAATATTAATTAGGCATAAAAATAACAAGAAAAACAATGATGATTAGCATTACGGTAGGGATTTCATTTATTATTCTGTAGAATTTTGCAGTTCTAAGGTTTAGCTTGTTTTGAAAGTTTTTTCTACACTTAGATAAAAAACCATGGAAGCCTGATAGTAAAATAACTAGAATTAATTTTATTTGCATCCACAGTTGCATAGCAATTTCATGGCCCGCCAAATATACCAACCAAATACCAAAAATCCAAGTGGCTATCATTGCAGGATTCATAATATATTTCATTAATCTCAACTCCATTAATGAAAAAATTTCATAGGTGTCACTTTCAAGTTTTACATCGGCATGGTAAACAAATATTCTCGGCAGATAAAGAAGTCCGACCATCCAGGAGACAACTGCTATTAAATGTAAAGCTTTTAAGGTTAAATACATAACTAATGAATATAGGTTTTAATTATATTTTCCATCATTTTAATATGGTCGTCATTATCATTCAAACAACTTATTAAATCAAAATTCTTACCTCCGCTTTCAATAAAAGTTTCTTTTCCTTGGATGGCAATTTCTTCTAGGGTTTCAACACAATCTGAGGAGAAACCAGGACAAATCATTAAAATATTTTTTTTTCCTTCTGTTGGAAGCTTTTCTAAAGTTTTATCAGTATATGGTTGCAGCCATTTCTCTGGACCAAATCTTGATTGGAACGTTGTCTCAATTGGTATCTCATTAAATTTTTCTTTAATTAGTCTAGATGTTTTTTGACAATAACAATGATAAGGATCTCCTTTATCAAAATATTTTTGTGGAATACCATGATATGAAGCCACGATTAAATCTGGCTTCCAAGAGATTTCGGATAATTTTTTTTTTATACTATTAACTAGTCCATTAATATAATCTTCATTAGATTCATAATGTGGAATAACTTGCAGACTTGGTTGCCATCTCATTTTAATCAAACATCTATAAACCTCATCGCACACTGTAGCTGTCGTAGCTGCTGCATACTGAGGATAAAGTGGAAAAAGTATAATATTTTCACAGCCTTCGGATTGAAGCTTTTGAAGTCTAGATTTTATACTCGGATTTCCATATCTCATCGCATAATCGATTATTATATTTTGATTGTTAAATTTTTTTTTTAATTTTTGAGTTTGCTGCTTTGTGTAATATCTCAATGGGGACTCATTTATATCAGTCATCCAAATCTCTTTGTAAGCTTTTGCAGTTTTAGACGGTCTAAAGTTTAGAATAAAAAGATTCAAAATTATTTGCCAAAGTATTGGATTGACTTCAATAACCCTTTTATCTGAAAGAAACTCTCTCAAGTATTTTCTAATATCCCACCATGACGTTGAGTCTGGAGTGCCTAGATTAACTAGCAAAACACCGTTTTTTCCAAAATTTACTTTTGGATGATTATCATTTTCCATTAATTAATAATTTTTAACAAAATTAACTAATTTTTCCACATTTTTAATTTTAGTATGTGGTAGTACTCCGTGACCTAGATTAAAGATATATCTTTTATTTTTAAAGAAATCTAAATATTTTTTTGCCTCATTAATTATTTCACTTTCATTGTCCGCGGTTAAAAGGTCTGGTCTCATGCCTCCTTGGCAGACAACGTTAGAGTCTATATCTAGTTTTTCAATATTTGTATTAAAATCTATGCTTATTCCATCTGGCTTAACGTTAGCCACAAATGAATTTATGTTATCCTTAATATTTCGTGGAAAACATATAACGGGAACACAGGGATATACTCTTTTTATGTTTTCAATTATTTTCTTGTTCGGATTTTCACAAAAAAGACTAAGATTCTCTCTTTTAATAATACCCGCCCAGCTATCAAACAACTGTATCACATCTGCTCCATTTTTTATTTGCTCGATGCAATGCCAACTTACAAGATTTATAAACTTATTTAATAATTCTAATATTACATCTTCTTTACAATCCATATTAAATTCATTTTTTGGAGATTTTAAATTTAGAGCGTATACCAGTAATGTCCAAGGAGACCCTGCAAATCCAATAAGTGTTTTGTCTTTGTGTAATAGATTACGTACATTTCTTATTGCTTTGTAACAATTAGAAAGTTTATCAATAAAAATATTTTTTTCGATTGCTAGAAAAGCTTTGTTGTCTAGTTTTTTTAATACTGGTCCAAAATTTTCTTTAAATTTTACATCTTGACCAGCTGCATAATTAACTAAAAGTATATCTGAAAATATTATTGCTGCATCAAAATTAAATCTTTCTATTGGTTGTAATGTTACTTCGCTTGAATCTTTGACATTTAAACAAAAATTTATGAAATCTTTATTTTTAGATCTAATTTTTTTATATTCTGGTAAATACCTTCCTGCTTGCCTCATTAACCAAATAGGTACTGCGTCTTCGTTGATTTTGTTTTTATCGAATTTATCTAAAATTAAATTACTCATATTAAATATATATGTATTAAAGTATTAGTATTATTAGGCATGGTTAATTGTGTGACTAACTTTTAATAAACACTATATACAAAACTATTAACATCCAAAATGGTGAATTTATAACTATTTTAAACAAATAATAACCATATTCAGTAACTATTAATAACTTTTATACTTTTAGTAAAATAATGGATAAAATTTGAGAAATATTTATAAAACCATATTAATTTTGATAGCCTAGGGATAAATTTGAGTTATATAAATCAATCAACAACTTTATGAACAAGTTATATAATTTTTTTTTAGTATCTGACTCAACAGGAGAAACGCTGGATAGAATCTTTCTGGCTATAAAAGCTCAGTTTCCAAAGTTTAATTACAAAATTCACCATTTTGCATTCATGAGGACTAGTGCACAGACAGCTCAATTAATGGAAAAATGCAAAGAAGTGGAAAATCCAATAATTCTTTATACTTTGGTTGAAAAGCAGACCACAAATCACATAATTAGTGAGTGCAAGTCAAAATCAATACCATGCTTTGGTATTCTTGATCATATTATCCCTGATTTCGAAAAAATTTTTAAAACCAAGGCATCACATGTTCCAAGTGGGCAACATGCTCTTAATAAAGAATATTACAAAAAAATAGAAGCAATGCAATTTACACTAGCGCACGATGACGGGCAAAAACTCGATACCGCTGTTAACGCAGATATTATTATCCTCGGCGTAAGTAGAACGAGTAAAACACCTACTTCTATTTATTTAGGAGAAAGGGGTTATAAGGTTTCAAATATTCCGCTAGTTATACATCAAGAACTTCCAGAAACAGTTTTTAATAGTAAAGCCGTTAAAATAGGTTTTACAATAGAGACAGGGCGTTTAACTGATATAAGAAAAACAAGAATTAATATTCTAAATGACAAAAAATCCTCCACTTATACTGATCAGCCTACGATAGATAACGAAATCAAAGAGTCAAAAAAAATGTTTAAATCACGACAAATTCCAATAATAGATGTTACGCGTAAATCTGTTGAAGAAACAGCCGCATCAATAATTAAAATTTACGAGATTACAAAAAAATAATGATAAAAAACGTGATCTTAGCTTCCCAAAGTGGAATAAGAAAAAAAATTCTAGAAGAAAATGGATATCAGGTTAAGCAAGAACCTTCGAGAATAGATGAAGAGGAAATTAAAATTTCAATGGAAGCTAAAAATGCAACGTGCCTTCAAATTGCTAAAAGTTTAGCAGAACTTAAAGCTTCAAAAATTAGTAATAAATATCCTCAAGATATTATTATAGGCGCAGACTCGCTGTTAGATTTAGATGGAAAAAATATAAGCAAACCAAAATCCAAAGAGGAAGCTAAAATTATATTATCAAAACTAAATAATAAGACACATTATCTTCATACTGCGGCTTGTATTTGTAAGGGTGGAAGCATGATTTCTCATTTTCATGAGTCTTGTAAGCTTGTGATGAAAAATTTGTCTGACAAAGAACTTAATGATTATTTAAGTAGATTAGACTTAGGGATAATGAAAAAATACGGAGTTTATCAGATAGAGGCCGGTGGGCTTGAATTGTTCGCTGAAATTAATGGAGATATGAATTCGATAATGGGTTTACCTATTAAGCAAATTAATAAATATTTAGAGCAATTAAAATGAAAAAACTGCTTGTCATCGGGAATCCTATTAGTCACTCTTTGTCTCCAAAGCTACATAATTATTGGATACAACAGGAAAAAGTCAAAGCTATTTATGACAAAAAGTTCTTAGAAAAAGAAGAGTTAGAAAAGAATATTCTTGAGATCAAAAAGGGTAACATTTTTGGAATGAATGTTACGATACCATTTAAGAGATTGGTTATTCCTTATCTTGATGAACTAACGAAGAACGCGAAAATAACTCAGTCTGTTAATACTATTTACATGAACCAAAAAAAAATTTACGGGGATAATACTGATATTTTTGGTTTTGAGACACCTTTGATTGACGAAGGTTTCGATGCAAAAAATAAACAAGCCTTGGTTTTAGGCGCAGGAGGCGTATCAACCTCTGTAATTCTCGCACTTAAAAATTTAGGTGTACCTAAAATCACCCTAATGAACAGAGCCAAAGATAAAGCTTTGAGCATTAAGCAAATATTTGATGATATTGAAGTGAGAGACTGGGGAGAAAGGATTAATTTTGATCTTGTAGTAAACTGCACAAGCCTTGGATTAAATAACGAGGAAATAGGAATAAATTTTAATGATGTTAAGGGGAAAGTTTTCTACGATATAATATATAAACCAAAAACAAAATTTTTAATAAACGCAGAAAAAAACAATAAAATTATTGATGGTAAAATGATGTTTATTTATCAAGCACAAAAATCCTTCGAAATCTGGCACGGAGTATTACCAAAAATAGACCAAAAGGTAATAGGATTGATCAATGATTAGGCTAGCTATGCTTGGAGAAATTGGTAGTGGCAAATCTTACGTGTCAAGATTATTTGGTTTTCCAATTTTTAATGCAGATGAACAAGTATCGTTTTTGTATAAAAATGATAAATCAATTTTTAGAAAATTAAATAAATCTTTGCCAAGATATATTAAGCAATTTCCAATAGATAAAGTACAACTATCAAAAGCGATAAAATCAGACAGAAAAAACTTAATAAAGATAATTAAAATTGTACATCCGGCTGTAAGATCTAAGATGAAATTGTTTTTAAAAAAAAATAATAAACAAAAAGCTGTAGTTTTAGATATTCCTCTATATTTAGAAAATAAAATAAATTTACCAAACGATGTCCTTATTTATGTGGATGCTAAAAAGAGTAAAATTCAAACGCATTTAAAAAAAAGAAAAAATTATGACTCTAGATTAATTTCAATATTACAAAGTATTCAGCTATCCACAGATATTAAAAAAATGCGTTCAGATTTAATAATAAAAAATGATTTTAATAAAAAAAATGCTAAAAAAAAAGTTAAAGAGATTATTAGAGAAATTATAATATGATTGAAATTATACTT
Source organism: Pelagibacteraceae bacterium AG-359-E06 (assembly GCA_003280495.1). Lineage (GTDB taxonomy): Bacteria > Pseudomonadota > Alphaproteobacteria > Pelagibacterales > Pelagibacteraceae. Next base: position 53,396 of record QCET01000001.1, on the reverse strand, counting down.
GATACCGAGACTACAGGTCTTACTCCTTCCACAGATAAGATTATTGAAATTGCGTGTATTGAACTTGATAATCACACTCCCACAGGTAAAAAGTTTCATACGTTTATAAACCCAGAAATGAAAATTACAGAAGGAGCTTATCAAACACATGGTATTACAAGTGAGTTTCTAAACGACAAGCCTAAGTTTAAAGAGGTTGCTAAAGAATTTTTGGATTTTATCAAAGACTCAAAATTGGTAATACATAATGCTGATTTTGATTTAGCATTTTTAAATAAAGAATTAAAAGATGCAGATTTAGGAGTGCTAGGCAAGGAAAGAGTGGTTGATACTTTATTTATAGCAAGAGATAAATTTCCAGGTCTACAAAATAGTTTAGATGCTTTATGCAAAAGATTTAAAATTGATAATTCCAGAAGAGAGAAACACTCTGCACTCCTTGATTGTGACTTATTAACAAAAGTATACATTGATTTACTTGATAAAAAAGAACCAACATTTGATTTATCAATTAAGGATACAAATACATCAAACAACGATCTAATAGATCTAAAAAACAGAAAAGGAATTATTGTAGAAATTTCAGAGGAAGAAGTAAAAGAACATAAAAGCTTTTTGAAAAAGAATATCCCAAAGTCTTTTATTCTTAGTTAGTTTTTTGTTGGTTATATAAAGCCTCGAAATTAATTTCTTTGTTGAAATTAAAGTTTTTAAATCCTGATTTTTGAAATAAATCGGTCACTACACTCTTAATAAAATCGAAGTTTTCAGAGGGTATTGTTACCAAAACGATTTTTTTTATTTCGTCAGGTGTTAGTTTAGTATCTATTATTTTAAAAACAATCGCCATAACAATTTCTGATCTTATTTTGTTTTTTATGTTCTCCGGTGCTTCTATTATAAGTTTGCAATTTAATTCGACTAAATTACCTTTATAAGGGTTACTCTTAAAATCTATTTTTGTAATATATGTTCCAAGATTTTTAGCTGCATCTACGAAAGCTTCTGGTGTTGGAATTTCAAAAGAAACGTCTTTTATATATCTTGCAATTACTTCGTATTTGTTATTGTTATTTTCGTTCATCAATATCCTCAGGATTAATATCTATAACTTTACTTTTGTCGTTTTGATTGTTGGAATTCTTTTTAACAAAAAATCTTAAAAAAATTTTTCTAGTTATTGGTATTACAAGCAAAGCGCCGAGAACATCCGTTATAAATCCAGGGATGATCAAGCATATAGCTGCAATTACTAAGCAGAAGGCACCTAGAATTTCAAATATAGGTGAATTGTTTCGTCCAATTGAATTTAAAGCGGAGTAAACAGTTGCTAAACCTTGTTGTTTCACAAAATATAACCCTATACCTGCGGTTAAAAGCGTCGCCATTATGGTATTGAAAGCTCCAATAAAAGCACCTATTTTAATCATAAAGTAGATCTCTATTAATGGAACAAATATTAAAAATAGTAGTGTAAATTGCATTGTGTTTAATCTATTATCAAGAGATAATTATTTTTTTTATAATTACAAGTAATGACTGAAAATTTTGGATATATCGACATAATTCTTCTAGCAATGTTAGCTGGTTTCATTTTTTTACGTTTAAGAAACGTTCTTGGCAAAGGTGCAGACGATATTCCGATAAAGCCTAGGTTTAATGAAAATAAAGAAAGTTTTTCAATTAACCCAACTAATTTAAAAAAAGACAAAGAAACTTTTGATAAAAAAGATTTTATAAAAGGTGCTGAAGCTGCATATGAAATGATCATTGGAGCTTTTGCAAAAGGTGATAAAAATTCCTTAAAACCTCTCCTTACAGAAAATCTTTATAGTGAATTTTCTAAAATTATAGATGAAAGAAAGACAAAACAAATTACCTCTGAGTTAACTTTTATTGGTATCAAAGAAACAAAAATTGCTAAGATAGACAAAGAAGACTCACATTATAAAATAAAAACAAAGTTTACTAGTGAAATTGTTAACTGTCTAAAAAACAATTCTGGTATGGTAATAGAAGGCGATCCTGAAAAGATTAAGACTGTTACAGACGTTTGGATATTCGAAAAAGATTTAAAAGATAAAAATCCAACTTGGTATTTAACAGAACTTTCAAGTGATGGTGACGAAAAAGAAACCAAGCACTAAAATCACTAAACAAGATCAAAAAGATTGGCAAGATTTTATCAAAAACATTAAATCTGTAGAAGATAAAGATTTGAAAGATCAAAAGCTTATCGTTAATAATAATTTTTTTTTTGATATAAAAATTGATTTACACGGTTTTAAAGTTAAGGATGCATTTGAAAAAGTATCAGAGTCCATTGATTTAGCGATTAATACAAAAAAGCGCAAAATTTTATTTATCACTGGGAAAGGTTTACACTCTAATTATGAAGCAGATCCTTACGCATCAAAAGATTTAAGACTTCTTAAATATGCTATCCCAGAGTTTATTAAAAATGAATATAGGGATAAAATCGTTAGCATAAATGAAGCACCACAAAAATATGGAGGTGATGGAGCCATAATTGTTTTTTTAAAAAAATGAGTCAAAAAAAAAAAGTTTTTATATTTACAGATTTAGATGGATCTTTATTAAATAATGAAACCTTTAAATTTGACGAAATTAAAAATTTTCTTTTAAAGTGTTTGAATAGTGGAATAAAACTGATCCCAACCTCAAGCAAAACAGAACTGGAGATACAACAATTTATTAATGAGTTAAATTATAACATACCATATATTTCAGAAAATGGATCTTCTATACATAATCTAGATATTTTAAAACCAGATATTTCAAAAAAAATTATTCTTGCGAGACCTTTAGCTGAAATTCAAAAAATTTTCGTAGAAAATATTAATACTAAATTATTATCATATTGCAGTTTGTTATCTGAAATGGATATTGAAAAACAAACTAAAATTTTAGGTTTAAATAAAAAAAAACTCGAAGCTTCTATGAATAGAAATTATACTTTCCTAATTAATTTTAATGGAGGAAAAGAGGCAATTGAACAATTAAATATTGCTTGTAAGAAGTTGGGTCTCGCAATTAATCAAGGTGGAAGAGTTTTTTCAATTGGAGATAATGTTAATAAATCAATTGCTGTTAAAAAAACCTTAAATGTACTTAGCAATTTTCAAGATTTTAAAGATGTCATTACAATTGGAATTGGAGATAGTCCAAATGACTTAGAAATGTTAGATTATGTTGATTTTCCATGTCTTATAAAAAATAAAAATAATCAAAATCTATTAAATAGAGATAAATACACAATATCAACTAAAGAAGCTCCAATTGGATGGATGGAAGTAGTCAAAATGGTTCTGGAAAAAATACATTAATTCTTTAAAATTAAAATATGACAGATTTTTCACAAGATGGAATAGTTGCAAATTTACATGATTTCAAAATTAGAGAAACAGAAGAATTAGAAAAAGAGCTGTCTACAATATCAAAAAAAACTAACATGGAATTAATTTTGCCGTGTTTATTTTCAGAGTTAGAAGGAAAAGCATTACCAAAAATATTAGATGAAATTAATAAAACTGATTATATTAACCATATTATAATTGGTTTGGACAAAGCAACCGAAAGCCAAGCTAAAAAAGCTTGGAGTTTTTTTAAAAAATTAAAGTTGCCTTTTTCAATATTGTGGAACGACGGACCGAATTTAAAGAAAATTGACAATGAACTTAAAGTCAAAGGATTGGCTCCTAAAGAAATGGGGAAAGGAAGAAATGTTTGGTATTGCGTAGGCATGGCTCTCGCCAGAGGTGAAGCAGATGCAATAGCGCTCCACGATTGCGATATCATTACTTATGAGAGAAGGTTATTGGCTAAGTTATTTTATCCAGTTGCCAATCCAAATTTTAATTATGAATTCTGCAAAGGATATTATCCACGTTATGCTAAAGGCAAATTAAATGGCAGGGCATCAAGATTATTGGTTTACCCTCTATTAGTAGCAATGGAAAAAACAATCGGAAAAAATGAGTATTTGGAATTTATGAAATCTTTTAAATATCCACTTGCTGGAGAGTTTTCTCTTAAAAAAGATTTACTAAGGGAATTAAGAATTCCTACTGATTGGGGAATGGAAATAGGAATCTTATCAGAAATGCAAAGAAATTTCTCATCTAATTTAATATGTCAAATTGATTTAGCGGATGCCTATGACCACAAACACCAAGATTTATCAACAGAGGACGATAGCAAGGGATTGTCAAGAATGTCTATTGATATTATTAAAACATTAATAAGAAAATTAGCAACTCAGGGAAACTCATTCAGTTTGGAAACATTCAGATCAATTAAAGCAACTTACTACAGATCTGCTTTAGATATGATTGATATTTACAAAAGCGATGCAGTTATGAATGGCTTGTCTTTCGATAGACATTCAGAAGAAAAAGCTGTTGAACTTTTTGCCTATAATATCATGAAAGCGGGTGAAAGTTTTTTTGAAAATCCGATGGAAACACCCTTCATACCAACTTGGAGTCGAGTAAGTAGTGCATTACCTTCAACTTTATCAAATCTTAAAGAGGCCGTGAGAGCAGATGATGAAAAATTCAAGTAAAGTATCTCAGTTGATTAAGGATGATATTCAATCAAAAATAATCCAAATATATAAATCAGTAGATCCAGAAATTAATACTTATTACTATACAAGAAAAATTAACGAACTTATTAAAGACTTTAATCAAAATATTAAGTTAAGTAAGAAAGAAGATATTTGTTCAGAAAAAACTATTTTATTAATATGCTATGCGGACAATCTTAAGATAAAAGGAGAAAAAAATACATTAGATATATTCAATAGTTTTTTTAAAAAAAGGCTTAAACAGAATTTTAACTGTATTCATTTTCTCCCCTTTTTTCCATCGAGTAGCGATAGTGGTTTCGCAGTCAAAGATCACAACGTGATCGATAAAAGGTTCGGTAACTGGGATCATATTAAAAGATTGTCAAAGGATGCAAATATAATGGCCGATATAGTTATAAATCATGCCTCATCGAAAGGTGTATGGTTTAGGAATTTTCTTAAGAATAAAGATCCAGGAAAAGACTATTTCTTTTCTGTTGATAGAAAATTTAATACTAAGAAAGTTATAAGACCAAGAGAACATCCTTTACTGCAAAAATTTAAAATGTATGACAGTCAAAAAAAACTTTGGTGTACTTTTAGTCCAGATCAAGTTGACCTTAATTTTAAAAATCCAGATGTCTTAATAGACTTTGTAAAAATTATGATGACTTTCATAAGTAAAGGAATTTCAATTTTTAGATTGGATGCAGTTGGATACCTTTGGAAAGAAACTAACACAGAGTGCGTAAACCTACCTCAAACGCATCAAATTATAAAACTTTTTAGATTAATCTTGGAGAGATTAAATACTAGATCTTGGATTGTTACAGAGACTAACCTTCCAGGAAAACAAAATTTGAGCTACTTTGGAAACAATGACGAAGCTCACTGGATTTATAACTTTTCTTTGCCTCCCCTAGTTGCTTACACATTATTATTTGAAGACAGTTCTCAAATGTCGAATTGGAGCAAATCGATGCCACCTGCAAGAAATGGAAACACTTATTTAAATTTTTTAGCATCGCATGACGGTATCGGCATGAGACCAATCGAAGGGATTCTTAATGAACTTCAATCGAATAAAATGTTTTCAAGAATTAAGAAGAACAATGGTAAATTTTCATACAGGAAAATTCAAGGCAAAGGAAAAAAAATCTATGAAGCTAACATTACGTTATTTGATCTTTTGAGCAGGACTGATTATGACAAAAAAGGAAATTATAAAATAAAAAGATTTTTAGCGGCACATGCCATTATGTTTTCCCTAGAAGGGATACCTGGTATTTATTTTAATTCACTATTTGGAACCTCAAATGACATATCTAAGTTTAAGATTTCTAAAAAAAATCGTGATTTAAATAGACATAAGTGGGACCTTTTCAATCTACAAAAAAAACTTGGAAAAAAAAACTCAAAAGAAAGCATTGTATTTAGTGAGATAATGAGATTACTTAAAATAAGAAAAAATCAAGAAGCCTTCCACCCAAATGCTACGCAATATACTTTAGATCTCGGAAAAAAAATCTATGGTTTGTGGAGACAAAGCAAGGATAAAAGACAAAGTATATTCTCAGTTACAAATATAACTTCAGAGAGTGTTGAATTTAATCTTAATAGATTAAATTTAATTAAAAATGAAACTTGGAGAGATTTGATCAACCCTAAAACAAAAATTAATTGCAAAAACAGTATTAGATTAAAGCCTTTTGAAACTCTATGGATTTCAAACAATTAGAGAATGAATTTAGACAAGTCTTTATCTTTTGTAATATCCCCTAAATGTTTCTCGATATATTTCTTATCCACCACGATTTCTTCGCCAGCTTTATCTGGAGCAGTGAAACTTATCTCATCTAAAACTTTTTCAAGAATTGTATGTAATCTTCTTGCGCCAATATTTTCTATTGTTGAGTTAATGTGCGTTGAAATATCTGCTAAAGCTTCAATACCATCTTCAGTAAATTTAAGATTCACTTTCTCAGTTTTCATTAATGCTTTATATTGTTTTATTAAACTGTTATCAGGCTCTTTTAAAATCTTAACAAAATCTTCTTTACTTAGCGCTTTTAATTCTACTCTTATCGGCAATCTACCCTGTAATTCAGGTAAAAGATCAGACGGCTTGGCCAGTTGGAAAGCACCTGAAGCAATAAACAAAATATGATCAGTTTTAATCGGACCATGTTTTGTATTGACGGTTGTTCCTTCAATTAAAGGTAATAGATCTCTTTGTACACCCTCTCTAGAAACATCAGCTCCAGTCCTATCACTTCGTGCAGAAACTTTATCTATCTCATCTAAAAAAACTATTCCATTATTTTCTGCTGCAAATTTTGCTTCTTTTAATATCTGATCTTGATCAATAAGTTTGTCGGACTCCTCTTGTATTAAATATTCAAAAGACTCGTTGACTGTCATTTTTTTCTTTTTTTTCTTACCACCTAAACCCTTACCAAATATATCCCCAATACTGACCATGCCTACACCTCCTTGCATGCCTGGAATTTCAAACGAAGGCATTTGAGGATTATCTTGAACTGAAAGTTCGATAGTATTTTTATCTAAATCTCCAGCTCTTAATCTTTTTCTAAAACTTTCTCTAGTTGCTACACTCGCATTTTTACCAACAAGAGCGTCTAAAACTCTTTCTTCTGCAGAAACTTGTGCCTTTGCTTTCACTTCTTTCCTTTTTTTCTCTTTGACCAGCGATATTGCAATCTCAATAAGATCTCTAATAATTTGCTCTACGTCTTTTCCAACATAGCCAACTTCTGTAAATTTTGTGGCTTCTACTTTTATAAATGGCGCTTGTGCTAATTTTGAAAGTCTTCTTGATATTTCAGTTTTACCAACACCTGTTGGACCAACCATTAATATATTTTTTGGAAGCACTTCTTCTCTCATATCATCAGGTAGCTCTTGTCTTCGCCATCTATTCCTCAAAGCTATAGCCACAGCTCTTTTAGCCTCAGCTTGACCAATTACAAATCTATCGAGTTCCGAAACAATTTCTCTTGGAGAGAATGAAACTATCTTGTGCTCTACTTCCATTATAATTTTTCTACTGTAATATTGTTATTTGTGAATACACATATATCAGCTGCAATTTCTACAGATTTTTTTGCTACTTCTTCAGCATTTTTACTTTTGTCATCTATCATTGCTCTAGCAGCTGCTAGTGCATAATTCCCACCGCTTCCAATTGCTATAATTCCATGTTCAGGTTCCAACACATCTCCATTGCCACTAATTATGAAACTTTTTTCTTTATCAGCAACTGCCATTAATGCCTCTAATCTTCTAAGATATTTATCCGATCTCCAATCTTTAGCTAACTCAACAGCAGCTCGAGTTAATTGACCCCCGTGCTTTTCTAATTTTGCTTCTAATCTCTCAAATAATGTAAAGGCGTCGGCCGTTGATCCTGCGAAACCAGCGATGACTCCTCTTTTTTCAATTCTTCTGACTTTTTTGGCTGTTTTCTTGATGACTGTGTTTCCAATACTTACTTGTCCATCTCCTGCTACAACTACATCCTTCCCTTTTCGTATAAGAACGATTGTTGTTCCATGCCAATTATTGTTGTCCATATTTTGCTTCATTTTACTTATAGATGGTATGTGGTTATTAATTACAAATCTTCAAGGTATTAATTTTAAACGGATTATTGTAAAAACAACGTTATTTATGAGGACCGCAAACATCGTCAGAAAAACAAAAGAAACCTCTATAACTGTAGACGTCAATTTAGACGGTACCGGAGAGTATGATATTAAAACTGGTGTAGGTTTTTTAGACCACATGCTTGAGCAAGTATCCAAGCACTCCCTTATAGATCTTAAAATCCAAGCAACAGGCGATCTTCATATTGATTTGCATCACACAACTGAGGATACCGGCATTGCGATTGGTGAAGCTATTAAAAAAGCACTTGGAGAAAAAAAAGGAATTAAAAGATACGCAAGCGAAACGGTTCCAATGGATGAAACTTTAAGCAGGGTATCACTAGATATTTCAAACAGACCTTATTTGGTTTGGAATGTAAAATTAAAAGTTGAAAAACTTGGTGAGATGGATACGGAATTATTTAAAGAGTGGTTCCACGCTTTTGCCCAAAGCTCTGGCACAACATTACACGTTGAAAATCTTTATGGTGATAATAGTCACCATATTATTGAGTCTTGCTTTAAAGGATTAGCTAAATCTTTAAAGTCGGCTGTTGAAATAGATAGTAGAATGAAAGATAAAATACCATCAACAAAAGGTGCTTTGTAAATTTAAATGAATGTAACTATTGTCGATTATAAGTCTGGCAATATTAGTTCTGTAATAAATTCATTTCAAGCTGTGGCACAAAACAATATTAATATTAACGTTACAGAAGATCTAAATCAAATTAAATCTAGTGATAAAATAGTTTTACCAGGCCAAGGGTCATTTAAAAGTTGTGTTGATGCTTTAAATAGTATTAGTGGTCTTGTCGATACTTTAAAAGATTTCGCGTTAGTTAATAAAAAACCTCTCCTAGGTATTTGTGTAGGATTACAAATGTTTGCAGACGTTGGTTATGAAGAAGCTGAAACAAAAGGACTTGGTTGGATACCAGGTAAAGTTTCTAAAATTGATAATAAGAATGGGAAATATAAACTTCCACATATTGGCTGGAATGAGATAGAGTTTATGAAAAATAGCAAAATTTATAATGGTATAGAAAATAAGTCTCATATGTATTTTGTACATAGTTACGAATTTATACCTGAAGATAAATCGGTAATATCAGCAACAGTTGATTATTCGACTAGAGTTGTTTGTTCAATTGAGAAAGAAAATTTATTTGGTACACAATTTCACCCTGAAAAAAGTGATAAATTAGGATTACAAATTATTAAAAATTTTATAAATTTATAGATGAAAATTTTTCCTGCGATAGACATAAAAGATAAAAAATGTGTGAGGCTTATTAAAGGTAAGTTTGATGAAAAAACTGTATACAGTTCATCACCAATTGAACAAGCCAAGAAATATTATGATCATGGTTTTAAAAATTTACATATTGTTGATCTGGACGGTGCACTTTCTGGCAAAACAGTCAATATAGATCTTATTAAGGATATAGCGAATAAGTTTGATTTTAATATAGAAGTTGGTGGCGGTATTAGATCAATAGATAGCATCAAAGAATATATAGATGTAGGAATTGAAAAAGTAATATTAGGTAGCGCTGCAATTAAAAACAAAAAGTTCTTAAAAGAGGCTTGTGGCCAATTTAATAACCAAATTGCTTTAGGATTAGATGCAAAAAACGGAAAACTATCAGTTTCTGGATGGACCGAAAATTTGAATATTAAAACTTTAGATTATCTTAAAGAAGTAAATGATTTTGGTATTAGTCGTATAATTTGCACAGACATAAATAAAGATGGAATGAAAACTAGTCCTAACTTTGATGAAATTTTAAAGATTACAGAAGTTTCTAATTCCCCTATTGTAATTTCAGGTGGTGTTTCCTCAATCGATGATATTAAAAAAACAAAAGCATTTAAAAACAAGAAAATTGAAGGAATAATTGTCGGAAAGGCTATTTATGATGGTGATATTAAACTTGATGAATTAGCAAAGGAGCTAAATGCTTAAAAATAGAATTATACCTTGTCTTGACGTAAAAAATGGGAGAGTTGTTAAAGGTATAAACTTCATTGAGCTTAAAGATGCTGGAGATCCAGTTGAGCAGGCTAAAGTTTACAGTGATAGTGGAGCTGACGAAATCTGTTTTTTAGATATTACTGCCTCAAATGAAAACAGAGAAACGATTTACGAAGTTGTAAAAAAAACATCTAAGAATTGCTTTGTACCTTTAACCGTGGGAGGCGGTGTTAGAAGCATTGAGGATATAAATAAACTTCTAAATTGTGGAGCAGACAAAGTATCTATCAATACTGCAGCTGTTCAAAATCACAATTTAATAAAAGAGGCTGCAAAAAGATTTGGATCCCAATGTATTGTTGTAGCAATTGATGCAAAAAAAACTGATGAGAATAAGTGGAGCGTGTATACCCACGGCGGAAGAGAACGAACTGATATTGATGCAATTGAATACGCCAAAATTTCAGAAAGCAATGGAGCTGGGGAAATTCTTCTAACGTCTATGGATAAAGACGGTACTCAGTCAGGGTATGACATTCAACTCACAAGTAAAATTACAAAAGCTATAAATATTCCTGTTATAGCATCAGGTGGGGTTGGAACCTTAGACCACCTTAAAGATGGTATTGTTAAAGGTGGAGCAAGTGCAGTTTTAGCAGCCTCTATTTTTCATTTTGGTACATTTTCAATTAAAGAGGCAAAAGAATATTTGAAGTCTAAAAATGTTTCTGTAAGAGTATAGAATGCTCAAAACTTTAGAAGAATTAATTAAAACAATACGTGAGAGAAGTGAAAAACCTGAACTAGCCTCATATACAAAAAAACTCTTTGACGATAAAAAACTTTGTATTAGCAAAGTAAAAGAGGAAATTGGAGAGTTAATAGAAGCTGTTGAGGAGGATAGTAATAAAATACATGAGGCTGCAGATGTTATTTATCACTTGATGGTTTTATTGGAGTCAAATGGTATAAAAATCGAGGATGTCATGGAGGAATTAAAAAAAAGACAAAAATGAGTTACGACAAAGATAATATTTTTGCAAAGATACTTAGAGGTGAAATACCTTGTGATAAAGTATTTGAGAACGAACATAGCTTGGCATTTAATGATATTAGTCCTCAAGCCAAGATACATGTACTCGTGATTCCAAAAGGAGCTTATAAAGACATTGATGATTTTTGTACTAATGCATCTGAAGAAGAAATAATAGGCTTTACGAAAGCGGTAAGCGAAGTTTTCAAAATAACCGGTGTTTCTGAAAGCAAAGGTGGAAAAGGATTTAGAGCTTTAGCAAATACAGGATCAGATGGTTCGCAAGAGGTTCCTCATTTTCATCTGCATGTGATGGGAGGAGAAGCTTTGGGACTACGAGGTTTGAGAAAAAATTAATGCCAGAGAACGTCCAAAGATATTTTCTAGAAATGCAATCTAAAAATGATCTTATGCCTGTAGAGTGTGGCATTTTTAATTTAAAGGTAGAAGAAATTGGCAAAGAAGATCCTGCATTCTGTAAATTTTTATATCAAAAGATCGGCGAAGATTTTCATTGGAAAGACCGATTATTTTGGTCTGTTGAACAGTGGAAAAATTATTTAAGTAGTGAAAAATTAAAATTTTATACCGCCTATGTTGGTGATGAACCTGCAGGTTATTATGAGTATTTAAATCATTCTGACAAAGGTGAAGTTGAATTGACATATTTTGGTATTTTTAAAAAATTTTTTGGGAAAAAGCTGGGAGGATATTTGTTATCTCATGCTCTTAAAAATGCTTGGAGTCATAATCCTAAAAGAGTTTGGGTTCATACTTGTACGCTAGATCATCCTAATGCGCTTAGAAATTATATTGCTAGAGGTATGAATATTTTTAAAAAAGAAAATATAAAAGTAGTTTAATTATAGTCTGGAATATTAAAAGACTCGTTAATTATTAAGTTTCTTTTAACTTCATTTATTCTAAAAACAACTTTTTTTTGGTCCATACTAGTTGTTTCCCAACCTTTTAAGTTTTTAGAGTTTTGATCAAATATAACTTTTAAGTCATTGCCGTTAGGTAGTGAAATTTGCGCAATAATATCATCACCAACAACTGTTACATTATTTACTTGGTAAATCTTATCAAGCAAAAGATTTTTATCCAAAATTACGTTGAACGGTGTATTAGTTATTCGGTAATTGTATTTAATTTTGTATTTATGTTTGATGATCGCGGCATCATTATTTTTCACGTAAAACTCTTTTCCATCATCACTAATATAGGTGCATTTCATTTTTTTTGGAAAAACAATAATACAAGTACCCTCCTCAACTATTTCACCAGTTTTTTGAGAAAATATAAAACTAATATTTTCAGTCTCCATTAGATTTTTTGCAATGTTGTCTATAATTTTACTGTGTGATGTTGTTGTAAAAAATAAAATGAAAAAAAAGATACTTAAATATTTTTTCATTAAGTATATATTTCACGCTTGCCTGTATGGTTAGCTGGGCTTATTATCTTTGCTTCTTCCATCTGATCTATAATTCTAGCAGCTCTATTATAACCTATTTGCAATTTTCTTTGTAAAAAACTTGTTGAAGCTTTGCCTTCTGATTTAATCAAACTAACTGCTTGGCTGAATAACTCATCTTTTTCTTTTGAAGCTGCATTGCTATCTTCTTTTTCATCAGTTTGCATTTTAGTAATATCATCAATGTACTCTGGTGACCCTTGAGATCTTAAAAATGTCGAAATTTTCTCAATTTCTCTATCTGAAACGAAAGGACCGTGAATTCTTATAGTTCTACTTGCGGAGGACATAAATAGCATGTCTCCTTTCCCGAGTAAAAGCTCAGCTCCTTGTTCGCCTAAAATAGTTCTACTATCTATTTTTGAAGTAACTTGAAAAGAAATTCTTGTGGGGAAATTTGCTTTTATTGTTCCGGTAATGACATCTACACTTGGTCTTTGCGTTGCCATGATTATATGAACACCTGCTGCTCTTGCCATTTGAGCTAATCTTTGAATGTAACTCTCGATTTCTTTACCAGATGAAAGCATCAGGTCTGCCATTTCATCAACTACTACAACAATATAAGGCATTACTTTCTTTCCTTCTTTTCTGGCTTTATCATTATAACTAGATATATTTCTCACACCTTCTTCAGTCATTTGTCGGTATCTATTTTCCATCTCATTTACTGTCCATTTTAAAGCTGACTTAGCTTTTTTTGGTTCCGTAATCACTGGTGACAACAAGTGAGGTATCCCCTGGTAAACTGATAGCTCAAGCATTTTTGGATCAATTAAAATTAACTTACAATCTTCTGGTTTATGCTTATATAAAATTGATAATATTAAGGTGTTAATACAAACTGATTTTCCCGATCCAGTCGTACCCGCTATTAATAAATGCGGCATTGAAGCTAAGTCCCCAATAATTGGGTAACCAGATATACTTTTGCCCAAGGTTATTGGAAGTCTGATCTCTTTGTTATTAAATTCTTTGCTATTGATTATTTCTTTATAATTAACTGGCTCAATAAATTTATTGGGTATTTCAATACCAATTGTATTTTTTCCAGGAACAGTCGCTATTCTAGTAGATATAGAACTTGTGCTTCTTGCAATATCATCGGATAAATTAATAATTTTTGAAGTTTTTATACCTGCGGCAGGTTCAAGTTCATAAAGCGTTACTACGGGTCCAGGGCTTACTCTTTTTATTTTCCCCATAATACCGAAATCTAGTAATGTTTCTTCTAAAAATTTTGATTGCTTCTCATATGTTTCTGTAAGTTCTTTCTGAATTTTATTTTCTTCTGGTTCATTTAAGAAAGATTTTAAAGGTAGTTTGTACTCAAATTTTGTAAAGTCTGTTTGTTCGTCAAAACTATCATTAAGATTCAAGCTAGCTTGAGCCTCTGATGTGTTTGGTTTAAAACTTTTGTTTATAGATGGAACCTCCTCAGAAAGACCAAGGTCTTCAACAATATCAGGGGACTCCTTTTTCCTTTTCTTAAAAATTCTAGAAACAAAACTAATAATTATACTAGAAAAAGTTTTAATTAAGTTCATCCAGTTCATAAATGTTAACCCAAGGCTGAGAAAGAAAAAAGAAATTCCTATTGCTAAACAGGTATACGAAATTTCAGTTTTGAATTGATAAAGCTCTATTGGTATCAGACTCATTAAATATTTTCCTAAAAAGCCACCATATCCATTATCTGGCAACCAAAAACTACTGTCACCAAATAACTTAAAAAATAATGATCCAAATATTAGATACAATGTAACAAAAAAAATTTTAAAACTAAAATTTGTAATCTTTTTTTTAAAAATCAATAACAATCCCCAAAAAAATAAGTTTCCAAATATTAAAAATGAAGTTATTCCGAATGCTTGAAGTAAGAAATCCGAAAGTGAATACAGGTAGTTTGAGAACAGTATATTTATGTTTTGGTTCGTAAATATTAACAGCGAATTATCAGCAGAATAATTTGCTAAGGTAAAAATATATATGAATGAACATAGAATTGTTATTATTCCTATGGTTTCAATCAGTCGCAGTTTCAAAAAACTAAGTAATTTGTTCATCATATTTAAATTTTAACGAATCATTATCTATTACTTTTTAACATTTTTTGTACAATTGATAAAAAATGAAAAACAACTTTTTTGGTAAGATTGCAATTATAGGAGACGGAATTACTGCAAAACTGGCCGCTATTATGTTTAAAAATCTAAAAATAGAGCCAGTTTTAATCGTAAATGAAAGAAAAAATAAACCAGTGAGCCATGCAACTATATCCATAAGCAACAATACGGCTAATATCTTGGAACAAAACGGTATTCAGGTAATAAAAAAGGCTAATCCTGTTCACGCGATTAAGTTATACGAAAATAAGTATAGTGGTAGAGAAGATGTTATTTTTTATAATAAGACAGAAAAACAACCTTTATCCCATATAATTCTGAAGAGTGATTTGGATAAAATTTTAGATCAATCACTCAATAAAGAAATAAAAATTTCAAAAACAAAACCACAAGACAGTTCACTAACACTTAATACTGTTTCATCTCCAAATAAAAAATTAAAATGGAATTATCACGAAAAAGCTTTCACTTTCTTAATCAGTCATTCTAAAACTTTAAATTTTTGTGCAAGACAAATATTTTTGGAGGAAGGCCCAATAGCATTTCTTCCGTTAAATTCAAATACAACATCTGTCGTCTTTTCAATTAATGAAAAGTCAGAATTAATCAAAACGTTAGATGATAAAAACGTTTTAGAAAAGTATTTAAGTAAAAATTTCCAATTTATTAAAAATATAAAAGTGTTTTCAGACGTTGAAAGTTATGATTTAAAATTTCAATTTTTAAATTCCACATTTAAAAACAATGAAATTTATGTTGGAGATATTGCTCACCGAATACATCCAATCGCTGGACAAGGCTGGAATATGACCGTTAGAGATATAAATAATTTAACAAAAATTTATAAAAGTAAAATTAAATATGGTTATAAATTGAATGATTACTCGATATTAAAAGAATTTGATAAAAAGTGTAAACTTAATAATTTTGTTTTTGCATCATCAATAGATTTAATAAGACGGTCTTTTAAATTTAAAAACAAAAATTTTTCAAGAGGAAGAAAAAAATTTTTTAATGGACTGGATACTTTGCCTGAATTAAAAAGAGAATTAATCAAAGTAGCAGATAAGGGACTAAACTTTTAATTCCTTCTTAAGTAATTTCTTTTTTAGTTTTAATCCTCCTGGCCCAGAGTAGCCACCTAGTTTTCCATCAGATCTGATTACTCTGTGGCAGGGTATTACAATAGGATATGGATTTTTACCAACTGCATTTGCTACAGCTCTAATTGCTTTTGGTTTTTTTATAGCAATCGCAACTTGTTTATAGGTTCTTATTTGACCCCTAGGTATGGTTTTTAGGTATTTCCAGACTTTTATTTGTAGAGTTGTTCCTTTTAATTTCATTTTTGTTATAACCCTATCATGAATTTTTATGCATTATCAACACCGCCAGGAATTTCCGGTATAGCAGTAGTACGTCTATCAGGTAAAAATGCTTTACAAATTGCTAATCAAATTTCAAGAGGTGTAATAGATGAACCCAGAACAGCTCTCTTAAAAAAATTTTATGATCAAAATGGAGATTTAATAGATGAAGGTATAATGATTTGGTATCCAGAAGAGCAAAGTTACACGGGAGACCATGTTGTTGAAATGCATACACACGGAAGTAAAGCAGTTGTTGAAAAACTTATGGATGAACTAGATCTAAGAAGTGATTGTAGATTAGCAGAACCGGGGGAGTTCACGAAAACTGCATTACAAAACAATAAAATAAATTTATATGAAGCTGAGTGTATAGCTGATTTATTGCATGCAGAAACTGAAGCACAAAGAGTTCAAGCTTTAAGACTAAAAAATAGTTCACCAAAATTTATGGAATGGAGAGAGACAATTTTAGATGTTTTAAGTAAGATCGAAGCTTCCATAGATTTTACTGATGAGGATTTGCCAATCGATATACTGAAAAATAATAATTCAAAAATTAAAAATATATTAAAAGAGATAGACGTGATGCTGGATGATAGTATGGGAGAAGTAATAAGGGATGGGTATAAAATTGCAATTATCGGTCCACCAAACGTAGGAAAATCTAGTTTCTTAAATATGTTAATCAAACGTCAAGCTGCAATCGTTTCAAGCATGAAGGGAACTACCAGAGACATTATAGAAATCAAATATCAAATAAATAATTATCCAGTTATATTAACGGACACTGCTGGAATTCGAAAAGCAAAAAATAAGGTGGAAAAAACAGGTGTCGAGTTAGCATTATCTGCAAGTAAAGAGTCTAACTTGGATGTTGTAATGTTAGATGGCTCTCAAAATAAAATACCGGAAAATATTAAATCACTTATAAGCTCAAAAACGCTCGTTGTAATAAATAAAAAAGATAAGAAGAACTACAATGCCAAACCAATTATGAAAGCCCTAAAATCATTTAAAATAAAAGATTGTATTGAAATTTCTATAAAAAATAATGACGGGATTGATAAGCTTAATAAAGTATTAAAAAAAGTAGTAGCTGGATTAAATATAGTTCAGTCAACAACTTTAATATCAAGAGCAAGACATCGTGATTTATTAAAAAACTGTTCACAAAGCCTTCACGGTTTTTTAAAAGTTGATACAATAAAGGATCCAGAAAAGTCGGCTGAAGATTTACGATTAGCTTCAAACAATCTAGGTCACATTGTAGGATTTATAGGAGTTGAAGAGATTTTGGGTAAGATTTTTCAGGATTTTTGTATAGGAAAATAGCTATCTATTATTAAAAATGGGAACAAATTTAAATAAAATTAAAGAGATATATATTAAGAGAGTTTTACCTTGTGCAGTTGTGGTTATATTAATTGTTTTGGTAGTGCTATCTATACTTTAAATTAATTTTAATAATAATTAAAACTTTAATTCAAAACTTAAATTACCGCTTAGACTTTTTACGTCTTGACTTGTGCTCTTCGCAACCAAACCAAATGCAAATTTGCCATTGTTATTAATTTTTTTCTCATAATCGAGATTTGCAACAAGTGATATTTCTTTTCTTAATGCATTATCTTGTTTATATGTAGCGCTAGTGCCATTCACAGAGTAAATTTGAGATTTATCTCCTATTAAGCTTCTTAAGTCTAAAGTCCAACCTAAATTAAGGTAGTTATTATTGTTATTTATGAATTTGTATTTATCAGAAAAAAAAATGGATACATTTCCTACTTTTCTGTTCCTCCATGAATAATATTTACTTTCGTCATAACTTGGAGTGATTGAAAAACTTCCAGCTAAACCAACATCAGGGATAAGATTAGAATTAGTCTTAGTTATACCAGAATGTAATTCATATGTCTGGTAATTACTGTCTATATCTAGTTTTCCTGATGTTGTGGTGTTTGTCAAAATTGTTCTTTCACTATCTTTTAGGGTAATGCCACCTACAATAAATGTATCCAAATTAAATAAATTTTTATTATTTGGTAGGTAAACTCCTGATGAAATATTTTGGTATGTAATTTTGTGATCCTTTTCAAATTCTTGAATACCGGTTTCAAAGGCAATTATAAAATCTGAATTTGTAAGTGGAGAAATAAGATTAACACCCAAATTGTATAAATCATACTCCAATGCTAAATTTGCGGCATGTCCATTCCTGTTTAATAAAGTAGTGTAGGTTTCTCCCCAAGCGTTGTTAGTATTTAATTTTTTCTTTTCTTTATGTTTAATAAAAAAATTTCTTATGTTTAGAGATTTGTAACTTAAAATTTCGTCTAATGTTTCATTACCACCTTGACCGACCGATCCAGCAGATCCTTTCACGACTTGGTTACCATCAAGATCTTGTAATGTAAAACTTCCTTCAGTTTCATAGTAGTAACCTTGACCTACACCGTGTTGAAATTTCAAAGTGTTGCCAGTAGTAGATCCACCATCAATTTTTCCAACTAGAATACTTTTATCTTTAAGTGTAATAGTGTTGTTGTTACCTACTATTGCTATACCTGCATTGGAGGGGCTGTTTCTATTATCTATAGTCCCGCTGTTAACTAATGTTGAATTTGTATCTATTTGTACTGTTGCAAATGTTGATGTGTTGTAAATAATTCCACCAGACTCATTTGTAAAAGTTGCATCTGTTGCTCCATCATAAAAATATATAGCTCTATTCTCCACACTATAAATTGTGCCTGCATTAGTAATTGATGCACCAGTAGCATCCTCAGTCCCAACAGATTGTTGTACAATTGCATTTGTATCGGCAAATATTAAACCTCCAGATTTATTTGTAATAGTAGCATTTTGAGAGTCTTGTAGTTGAATTGCTTTAGATGAAGTCGCTTCAATGGTTCCGGAGTTAGTTACAGTCAAACCACTTGTCTCTCTCCCCATTATAGCGTTGCTTTTACCTTGAATAACTCCACCAGACTCTACAACCACCGTAGCATTATCAATTTCATTTCCAGCAGCAATATATCCTCGAACAATATTGTTTAGATCGCCATCAAGTGTACCACTGATAGTTAGAGTAGAACTGTCTTGGAGGTCCTCTCTAGTCGCTTGAGTACCTGAAATTTCTACGTCAGCAGCATTAACCCGAATTGCAATAATTAGATAAAGCAAAAATATAAAATATCTCAAGATGTTCATTTTATCGTTTTTTTATAGAATACCCCAAATTATGTAAATCTTAAGATACTATAATACCTTAAAAAAGGCTTATTATTTCAAGCTTATTGCTTTATTACAAAAGAGTATTACATTCCATTTATGTTAAATTTTGATGTTGTAGTTATTGGTGGTGGTCATGCAGGCTGTGAGGCTGCTGCTGCTTCTGCGCGTTTGCAAGCTCAAACAGCTTTAGTTACTACAAATGAAAATTCTATCGGTGAAATGTCCTGTAATCCTGCAATCGGAGGATTAGGCAAAGGACATCTAGTTAGAGAAATCGATGCGTTTGATGGTGTTATGCCTAAAGTCGCGGATGCTTCCGGTATTCAATTTAGACTTCTAAATCGTAGCAGAGGACCGGCAGTAAGAGGTCCAAGAACGCAATCTGACAGAAAGCTTTATAAGCAATACATGCTAAAAGCTTTAAAAAATCAGCCTAATTTATGCATAATTTATGACCCGGTTGAAAGATTTATTTTTAGCAAAAACAGTATTGAGGGTGTCATTTTAAAATCAGGTAAAGAGTTAAGAGCAAAAAAGATTGTCTTAACCACAGGCACATTCCTAAATGGAGTTATGCATATTGGTAAAGAGATGAAACCAGGCGGAAGGCACGGGGAGGAGCCAACCAAAGGTTTGAGTGAACAACTGAAAAATTATGATTTAAAAATTTCGAGACTTAAAACTGGTACTCCACCTAGGCTTGATGCGAGGACAATTGATTTTTCAAATTTAGAGGAACAGAAAGCTGATATTGAACCATATTTTTTCAGTACGGATACAGTCCATGCAAATGCTAACCAAGTTTCTTGTTTCATTACTTATACAAATGATGACGTGCACAATATCATTACAAAGAATTTAAAAAAGTCAGCGATGTACTCCGGTAACATTAAAAGCGTAGGCCCGAGATATTGTCCATCAATAGAAGACAAAATTGTTAAATTTAAAGATAAATCAAGGCACCAAATTTTTTTAGAACCTGAAGGGCTGGATGATAACACGATATACCCTAATGGAATTTCTACATCTCTGCCGGAAGACGTGCAAGCTGAGATTCTCAATAAAATCAATGGTTTATCTGATGTTAAAATGCTTCGACCAGGTTACGCTATTGAATATGACTATGTAGATCCACGAGAGTTAAAAAAAACTCTAGAGTTAAAGAAAATTAACTCACTATATCTTGCTGGGCAAATAAACGGAACCACAGGTTATGAGGAAGCAGCTGCACAAGGTCTTATTGCTGGTATTAATGCTGGACTAACTTCTAAGGGAAAAAATTCTTTTACATTAGACCGTTCTCAAGCTTACATCGGTGTACTAATTGATGATCTTATTACGAAAGGCGTATGTGAACCTTATCGTATGTTTACCTCGAGAGCTGAGTATAGATTGACGTTAAGATCAGACAATGCTGATTTAAGATTGTCACCGTTAGCGAAACAAATTGAAATATTAAGTGAGTCAAGAAGTAACAAGTTTAAACAAAAATTGTGTGAAATAAACTCTTTAAAGAATAAATTGTCATCTAAAGCTTTTAGTCCTAATGAATTTGCTAAACATAATATTAAAATTTCTAAAGATGGTGTCAGACGCAATGGTTTAGATATTTTAAAATATAAAAACATAAATTTACAATCGTTAAGATCTATTTATGAGCTTAAAAATTACTCAAAAGCAGCTGTGGAGGCGATAGAGACAGAATATCATTATTCTGGGTATTTCAAGAAGCAGGAAGCAGACATCAAGTCTTTCAGAAGTGACGAAAATATTAAAATACCGGACAATTTTGTTTATGATGATATTAGCGGGCTATCTAATGAGATAAAATCTAAGCTTAAATCAATTAAACCCACAACATTAGGTCAAGCTATAAGGATAGAAGGAATTACCCCAGCAGCTATAACCCTGTTGTTGACTTATATTAAAAGATATAAATTTAAGCACACTGCTTAAATGATTCGCTCAAAATACCTAGACAGCTTTGTTTCACGTGAAACATCTCGAAAATTGTACCAATACCATCAATGCTTGATGAATAATAATCAGAAAATGTCTCTAATTTCTAAGAGTACCGAACGAGAGGCATATATTAGACATTATGAGGACTCAGCTCAAATTATCGAGTACATAAGCAATCAAGATGAAAATATATTAGATATTGGAACTGGTGCTGGTTTACCTGGCATTATTTTAGATTTAATAAAAGTGGATAAAAAACTCGATTTTCATGTGAATTTATTGGAAAAGAGCCCAAAAAAGTGCAAATTTCTTAAAGAAGCAATAAGATTGCTTGATCTTGATATCAAAATACATAATGCTGATGTTAGTATGGTTCGCAATAAAAATTACAGTGTAGTTACAGCAAGAGCTTTTAAGCCATTAGGAACGTTTTTAAATATTTTACATAAAAGCAACATTAAATTTAAAAAACTGATTTTGTTGAAGGGTGAAAAATATAAAAATGAAATTTTGGATGCAAAGAAATATTGGGAAATAAATTGTGAGTTACACGATAGTATTACAAATAAAGCCTCGAAAGTTTTCGTAATAAATAGTGTGAAAAGGATTAGCGCATGACTAAAATTATTTCTGTTATTAATCAAAAAGGAGGGGTCGGAAAAACTACGACCGCAATTAATTTAGGATGTGCATTCGCAAATACTGAATTAAAAATATTAGTGGTTGATTTAGATCCTCAAGGAAACGCATCAACAGGCCTAGGAATTGAGGTCAAGGAAAGAAACAAAACTATTTATGAATTAATGATTTCCAAAGACACAATTTTGAATCCTTATATTTACAAATCTTCAATTAAAAACTTAGATGTAATACCTTCTAATGTTGATTTATCCGGTTTTGAAACGGAAGTAGCTGAGGATGGAAAACGAGCATTTTTTCTTAATGATGTACTTAGACCTTTAGCTCAGTCAAATCAGTATGATTATATATTGGTAGATTGTCCACCATCATTAAGTCTTTTAACAATAATGGCCTTGGTAGGGTCTGATACAGTGTTAGTACCTTTGCAATCTGAATTTTTTGCATTAGAAGGTTTGTCACAATTAGTTAAAACTATAAATCGAATAAAACAAAACTTAAATACTGCTTTATCTATACAAGGAATAGTTTTAACCATGTTTGATAAACGAAATAAACTTTGTTACGAGGTTGAAAAAGAGGCTAGAAAGTATTTTCCAAACGAGGTTTACAAAACCGTTATACCTAGAAATATTAGAATATCAGAGGCGCCATCACATGGATTACCAGTTATTACTTATGATAAGAATTGCAGTGGAACAAAAGCTTACGAGAGACTTGCTAACGAAATTTTAGAACAAGAAAAACAGAATAATACATTCGCAGCATAACATGAAAAATAAAGGATTAGGAAAAGGTCTGTCCGCACTATTAGGAGATAACAACGATGTCGTAGACATAAAGAAATTTGATAAGTTTAATACAAATTTAACACCAATTCATTTGTTAAAACCAAATCAGTTCCAACCTAGAAAAAAATTTGACCAGGAAAAACTTGATGATCTAGCATCATCCATAAGAGCAAGAGGTATAATTCAGCCCATTGCTGTTAGAAAGGATAAAGATGGTAAGTTTGAAATTATCGCTGGTGAAAGACGTTGGCGTGCAGCGCAGTTAGCTCGTGTACACGAGGTACCCACAGTTATTTTGCAAGCAGATGATGGTTTGACAGCCGAATTTGCTCTTTTAGAAAACGTACAGCGTGAAGATTTAAATGCCATTGAAGAAGCTAATGGTTTTGATTTATTAATTGAAAAATTTGGCTACACTCAAGAAAGGCTATCAGAGATGATAGGTAAAAGTAGAGTTTATATTACTAATACAATTCGACTTAAAAAGCTGCCGCAAAAGATTAAAGATTTAGTTATATCAGGTTCTTTAACAGCAGGACACGCAAGAAGTTTAATAGATGCGGAAAATAATGTTAAATTAGCTAGTGCTATTATAAAAAAAAATCTTACCGTTCGCCAGACTGAAAATTTAGTTAAATCTGCTAAAAGTAAAAAAATTTCTAAAAAAAAACCAAAAGATACAAATATTTTAGACCTTCAAGATAAAATTTCGTTAAAAACTGGCATGTCAGTAAATATTAATAATTCTAAAAACAATACAGGTATAATATCATTTAAATATAAAAGTTTGGATCAGTTAGAGAGATTGGTTAAAATTATAAAATCGAATTTTTAATTATACATTTTTAGAACAAGTATCTAAAAGAAATTTATTAAAAATTATATTTGATATGTTGTAGTGCTCTTTGCATTTAAGTTCTACATTGTAAATTTCTTTTAATAGTTTCACTAATTCTGATTTTTTCCATTTTTTTAACTGCATTGTTATTTCGTTTTTTTCTTTCCAAAATATTGGTGGTTTAAAATTGTTTATTATTTTACTAATATCTGTCTCATCTCCGCTATAATCTAGAATTTCGATTAATTTTTTAACTTTAAATCGAATTGCTGGAATAAGTTCGTTATAGTACCCAGATGCACTATATATATCGTTTAAAGCCTTATTAAGTTTTTTAGAATTTCCTGAGATTATGATATTTGCAATTTCAAAATTATCATATGTATTTGTTGCATTAAATATATCAAACAAAATATCATCCCCAATTATATTTGTATCGTTTTTTATTATAGACAATTTTTTAATTGCTTCATTTATGTCATTCCTATTTAGATTTTTGTCCATCACAAGTTTTTGTATCGTATCGTAATTAATCTTTATCCCAATTTCGTAAAGTTTTGTTTTTAGCAAACTTTGTATTTGAGTATCGTCATCTTCATAGCAAGCTGCAGCAGCACAAGATTTTGAGTTTTCAAAAAAACTCCTAATTTTAGATCCTTTTTTAAGATATTTTGATGTTAAAATTAAATTCTTACTAAAACTTTTTAGGCTATCTTCGTTTATAAAATTTGTGATTTTATCGCTTATATCTTTAATTACAAAAACTTCTTTCTCATTAAACAGATTTTCACTAAAAATAAAATTTATAATATCTGGATTTTTTTTTAATTCTTCTTCGCGGTATATTTTCGTTGAATAACCATTTTTTTTATAGTCAATTAGTAATTCATCTTCTATCTCTTTTTTGAGTGATAAATTTTCACCGTGTAGAATGAAACATTTATATTTGAAGATATTTTTCTTAATTTCGGAACTTTTAATAATCACTTGTTTCTTATACTAAAAAATTGAATGTCTAATTTTATTTTATTTGCAATCTCGCTCACTAGATTATTCTTTGCACTTTCTATAGTATTTAAGTTATCTGATAAGCTATCTCCAATCTTTACAACCTTTTTTGCCTTAAAATCCTTTGTATAAATTGATTTTTTTGCTTTAAATATTTCAATATCAGAACTAAGATAAATATCTTTTGACTCTATTTCTCCAGATGATTTCTTGTTTAAGGCTGAAATGTTGCTAGATGTTCTTATAGAAATTTTATAATCAGAAGATAGCCTTTCTTTGAGATTAATTTTTGATTTTATAATAAAGTTTAAATTATTGTCCCCTGAATATGATATTTCGTTAAAAAATATCTCATTTCCGCTTTCTTTTACAAGTGACTGGTAACCACAAGAACTAAGAACCAAGAATAAGAAAAAAAGAGCAGTTTTTTTTATCATTTTACAACTAAATTTACTAATTTGTTTTTGATATAAATTTTTTTTAATACTACTTTATCATCTATAAATTTTTTAACATTAGTTATTTGTAGGCATTCTTTAATTATTTTTTCCTCTTTTTCATTAGTATTAACTTCTATTATGGCTCTTTTTTTACCATTTATTTGTATAACTATATTAATTTTATCTTCTTTAATGAGTTTCTCATCATGTTCAGGCCATTTTTGATCGTGTGCTATTGAACCAGTATTGATTTTTTCAAGACTTTCAGAAGCAATATGAGGAGTAAAAGGAGATATTAAAATTAAAAATTTTGCAAATAATTTTTGCAAGTAAATTTTATCTTCGTTTTTGTCATGAAGTACTTTGCTTAAAATATTTATAAATTCGTAAAATTTAGCAACCGCTACATTAAAGTGAAAACTTTCAATTGCTAATGTAACATCTTTAATTAGCTTATTTATAGATTTGTCCAAAATATTTTTTGTTTCATCATCCATTTTCGTTTTAGGATCTAAATTATTTATTGTTTCAGAGATATTCCATATTTTTTGTATAAATTTATATGATCCACTGATACCTTCATCGCTCCATTGAATATCTCTTTCAGGTGGACTATCTGATAGCATAAACCATCTTACCGAATCTGCTCCGTAAAGTTTTATTACAGTCTCCGGATCAATAACATTTTTCTTAGATTTTGACATTGACTCTGATGGCCCTTCAAATACCTCCTCACCACTATTCTTATTTAAAGTCCTGCCTTTTTCTAACATGACATCTTCCGGAAAAATCCAATCACCTTTTTTATTTTTATAAGTTTTGTGACAAACCATACCTTGAGTAAATAAACCTTGGAATGGTTCCTTAATTTCATAATCTGATCCAAGACTAATAGCTCTTGAAAAAAAACGGGAATACAACAAATGAAGTATTGCATGCTCTACACCACCGATGTATTGATCGACTGGCATCCAGTATTTTACATCGTCTAAATCATAACCAGTATTTTTGTTATCATGTGAACAAAATCTCAGAAAATACCAAGATGAGTCTACAAAAGTATCCAAAGTGTCAGTTTCTCTGATTGCTTTCATTCCTGTTTCAGGACATTTTGTAAACTTCCAAGTAGGATGATTCTCAAGAGGATTTCCCGGTTTAGTTAAATCTATATCTTTTGGAAGCTTAATTGGTAGCTCGCTATCAGGAACCGTTAAAATTTTACCGTCTTCTCTATATAAAATTGGAATAGGGCAGCCCCAGTATCTTTGCCTTGATATTCCCCAATCTCTAAGCCTAAATATTGTCTGACCACGTCCTTGTTCCATTTTCTCAAGTCTTCTAATCACTTCAATTTTCCCTTCTTCAATTTTTAAACCATTTAAGAAATCTGAATTAATAATCTGACCATCACCTACATATGCCTCGTCACTTACTTTAAATTCTTTTTCGGTCTTATCTTTAGGTAAAATTACTGGAATTACTGCCAAATTATACTTATTAGCAAAGTCTAAGTCTCTTTGGTCATGTCCAGGACAGCCAAAAATTGCCCCAGTTCCATATTCCATAAGTACGAAATTAGCTACATAAACAGGAATTTTTTTATCTTTAATAAATGGATGCTTTGCTTCAAAACTTGTTTTATAACCAATTTTTTCTGTCTTAGCTAAACTCTCTTCGGTATTCCCAGTTTTATAGCAATCGTCTTTAAATTTTTGAAACGCTTCATCTTTAGAAATTTCTTTACATAAAGGATGATCGACAGCAATGGCTATAAACGATGCGCCGAATATTGTATCTGGCCTAGTTGTAAAAACTTTTAATTGATTTTTTGATTTACTACCTTTTATTTTAAATATAATTTCACAACCTGTTGATTTACCAATCCAATTTTTTTGCATTAATTTGACTTTTTCAGGCCAGCTTTTTAATTCACTTAATGAAGTATCAAGATCATCAGAAAAATTGGTAATTTTGAAAAACCATTGAGAAAGCTCTTTCTGGACAACATCTGCCCCAGACCTCCAGCCTTTACCATCGATGACCTGTTCATTAGCTAAAACAGTATTATCAATTGGATCCCAATTTACTAAACTTTCTTTTTTATAAACTAAGCCTTTATTAAATAAATCGATAAAATATCTTTGCTGGTGTTTGTAGTATTTTTCATCGCAAGTTGATATTTCTCTTTCCCAGTCTATAGAAAAACCTAGTGATTTAAGCTGATTTTTCATAGTTTTAATATTCTGGTTTGTCCAATCACTTGGATGCAAATTATTTTGAATAGCTGCATTCTCAGCAGGCATTCCGAAAGAATCCCAGCCCATAGGGTGCAATACATTGAAACCTTTAAGCCTCTTGTAATTAGCGATAACATCTCCAAGAGTATAGTTTCTCACGTGGCCCATATGTATTTTGCCAGATGGATATGGGAACATTTCAAGACAATAATATTTCTTTTTGTTTTTATTTTTAGTGGCTTTGAATGTTTTTTTTTGATCCCAAATTTTATGCCATTTTTTATCTATTACTAAATGGTTAAATTTTTCAATATTCATAAGAATTTAATTTACTTACTTTAAGGTTTACGCGCAATTAAATTTAGTACATTTAAGAAGCGACTATTTATTTTTTTTTCAAGTATACCGATAGATCCTATACCCTTAATGTTATGAGATATTATATATTTAAATTTTTTTTCATTTATCCCACCTAAAGCGAAAATTTCAGCTTTATTTTCATAAAGTCTTCTTAAATTATTGAATTTATGAACATCCAATATTTTAGATTTTTTATATTCTTTTGTTTGGAATATAGGTGATAAAAATATTTTCTTACATCCTTGCTCAATCTTTTGGTTTATCTCAATGGAACTATGAGCTGAGCCAATGATATCAATTTTTGAATTTGAGATTGTGTACATTTTTTTATTAAAACTTGGAATATAAATTCCATTTGCTCCTATTTTAATGGCAAACTTGTAATTATTTGCAATAAAGAATTTAAAACCTTTCATTTTACAGATTTTCTGTATTTCAAAAGCATTCTTTTCGTAAGATTTTCTTTCGTAATTTCTATATATTATTGAAATATTTTTGAGCTTTTGGAGATTTAATTTTTGAATTTCATTTAAATCCCTAATATAAAAAAATATATTAATCATAGTATGAACATAATACAAAATTTTAAAAATATAAAAGACGAATTATCATCTTTAGGTTATAATCCTAAAATTGTAGCTGTATCTAAGACTTTTTCAATAGATCATATTAGACCTTTAATAGAATTCGGACATAGAATATTTGGTGAAAATAAAGTTCAGGAGGCACAAAAAAAATGGACAAAAATAAAACAAGATATTTTGGATATTGAGTTACATCTAATTGGTTCTCTTCAAAGGAACAAAGCTGATGATGCGGTTAAATTATTTGATTATATTCATTCTTTAGATTCTGAAAAACTTGTTACAGCACTCATTAAATCTGAAAAAAAATTAAATCTTAAAAGAAAATACTTTATTCAAATCAATACAGGAGGCGAAATTCAGAAGTCTGGTATTGATAGTAATAATTTATTAGATCTTTTAAAATTTATTGACGGTCAATTAGATGTAGTTGGTTTAATGTGTATCCCTCCTTTCGATCAGGATCCAGAAAATCATTTTAAAAACTTAAAATCTTTGGCTGATGAAAATAACTTATCAATGCTAAGCATGGGTATGACAGCTGATTATGTAAAAGCATGCAAATATAATGCAGACTATATAAGAGTTGGTAGTAAGATATTTGGAGCTAGAAAGTAATCTTTATCTTTGTTTTTAAATTAATTTTGTTCAATAAATTTTTCAAATTTTTAACATTAAGAGCTACACAACCTTTTGTAGGGCTATAGTTTTTTCTTGCGACGTGAATAAATATTGCACTGCCCTTGTTCTTTTTTACTCGAGTAGAATTGTATTTTACAAACACGACAATGTCGTAAAGATGATCTTTTCTCATTAACGTTTCTTTAGACCTTTTAGTATAAATAAGCTTATTATAATATTTACTTTTCGGATTATCACACCAAGCCATACCTTTTTTGATTTCTATTTTTTTTAATTTCGTTTTTATTTGAACTCTATCGCTTCTGTAAAATACTGGACCAAGGCCAAAAGTACCATGAGGAGTACACATATCACCCTCACGTTTATTTTTAGTAATACCTTTTTTGCCTAAAGCACATTTGTAGTGTTTTTTATTGTGAATAAGCCAACCTTTACTATTTACTAAAATCATTTAATTAATATTTTCATGATATGCAGAATTACTCAATAGTTACTGTTGGATCTCCAGTTTTTTTTCAATGCTTAAAAGAGCAAAAAATCGAGTATAATTTACAAAATTTAAGTTCTTTTAAACAGGTAAAGGAAATACTCAAGTCACCTTTAATTGATATTTATATTTTTTTATTTTTTGTTGATAATATTGAGAGATTAAACATTAAAGAATTAAAAAAAATTAGGTATCCAAAAATCTTTTTTTCAAAAAGTAATGATCAATTAAAGCTATTGAAAAAAAACAATGTAATGAGCAATTTTTTTCAGCTGCCGATCAATTATCCTGATATGGAAAAAATAATTAAGTTGTCCATTATGAAATATAAATTTCTTTTTCAGTCGCAGATTAAAATTGGAAGTTACGTTATTGATAAGAACGCAAAATTGCTAATCAAAAGTAATAAAAATATCAAATTGACAGAAAAAGAAATTGAAATTTTACTTTACTTATCTGGTAAAGAAGATGGCTCCTCTAAAAAAGAAGTATCCCAAGGTGTAAATATTGATGCGCATACGTACGAGACACATTTGTATAGATTGAGACAAAAAATCCATAAAAAATTCAACGATAAGCATTTAATTTATTTGGAAAATAGTAAATATTACCTAAAGAATGAATAAACTTTTTGTAATTCTTGGTAATCAATTATTTGACCCAAAATTTTTAAAAAAATACCAAGATCATACTTTCTTTATCGCAGAGGATTATGGATTATGTACATTTCAAAAACATCATAAGCAGAAGATAGTTTTTTTTCTGTCTGCTATGAGATCTTATTTAGATGAATTAAAAAAAAATAAACTGAAAGTGATTTATGAAAAAATTGAAGATAAAAATTTTAAAATTCCATATGAAAAAAAATTAATAAAAGAAATTAATAAAAAAAAAATTGACCAAGTTTCTATATTTGAAATTGAGGATAAAGACTTTGAAAAAAAAATTTTATCTACTTTAAAAAAAGCGAATGTAACGGTAAATATTTTAAAAACACCAATGTTTTTAACATCTAGAGAAGACTTTTCAAAACATCTAAAAAAAGTAAAAAAACCATTTATGGCCACCTTTTACAAAGAGCAGAGAGTAAAGCTAGGAATATTGGTCGATAAAAATGGAAATCCAAAAGGAGGTAAATGGAGTTTCGATGAAGACAATAGAAAAAAATTACCAAAAAATATTAAGTTACCTAAGCAGATTAAATACTCACAATCACCACATACAGAAAAAATTAAAAAAATTATAGATAAAGAATTTAAAACACATCCTGGAGACGTTAAAGATTTTTGGATAGGAACAGAGAGAAAAGACGCTAGATCAACATTAAGAAATTTTATAAACTTTAAACTTAATTTATTTGGTGATTACGAGGACTCAGTCGATGAGAGAGATAATATCCTTTTTCACAGTGCATTAAGTCCATTTATAAATATCGGTCTTTTGACACCTCAAGAAATTTTAGATGAAATTTCAAAATCTGGAAAAACTAAAAGGCTAAATTCTTTAGAAGGTTATATCCGTCAATTAATCGGTTGGAGAGAATTTATGAGAGGGATATATCAGAATTATGATGATCATTTTCAGAAAACCAATTTTTTTAATCATAAAAGAAAAATGAAAAAAAGTTGGTATACTGGAGAAACAGGTCTGCCGCCTCTTGATTATGCAATTAATAATGCAAATAAATATGCATGGTCGCACCATATTGAACGTTTGATGATTTTATCAAATATTATGAACTTATGCGAAATACACCCAAAAAAAGTTTTTAACTGGTTCATGGAAATGTTTATGGACTCATCAGATTGGGTTATGTCTCCAAACGTTTATGGTATGGGGCTCTTTAGTGATGGAGGCACTTTTGCTACTAAACCATATATATGTGGATCTGCATATTTTTTAAAAATGATGCATTTTAAAAAAGGCGACTGGTGCAACATAATGGACGGTTTATATTGGAGATTCATTGAAAAAAATAAAAAATTTTTCTTAAAAAATCCAAGATTATCTATGATGGCTAGAATTTTGGAAAAGATGAAACCGGAAAGAAAAAAATTGATATTTACGGCCGCAAATAAATTTATTACAGAAAATACAGATGCAAACTAAAGTTTTTTTTAATAATTCATGCAATATTTGTAGGGCTGAGATCAATCATTATAAAAAACATGCTGACGAAACAATTGACTGGGTCGATATATCAAATAATCAAGATGCAGAGGCTATAACGTCAAAATCAAAAAGTGAACTATTGAGAAGGCTTCATGTAATTCATGAGGGGGAGGTAGTAGGTGGAGCTAAAGCATTTATTATTGTTTGGTCAAAAATTCCTAAATATCATTTTCTATCAAAAATATTTAAATTTAAACCTTTATTTGTAATGTTCCATTATTTGTATGAGATAATTGCATTCTTTCTATATTTAAAAAACAAAAAGCAATTAAAATAAATTTTAATGAGGTTAGATAAGTATAAATGGAGGTGTCGTTTATTAGTTATTTATACTCCAAATTATAAAAATAAAATCTACCTAAAGACTAAAGGAGTTTATCAAAGGGAAATTAAAGATTTTCACAAAAGATCTATTAAGTTAATCACTAAACTTGATAGGAACGGCCCGTTTTTAAGCTTGATCGGTTTTGACGGTAAATTAAAAAAAAAGTTCTTAGATATTAACCATAAAATAATCTTTAATATGGTTGACAAAATGCCGATGGGAGGAGAAGTAAATAACAAAAAGCTCAAACCTCTGAATTTATCTTTATTTTCAGACTACAAGCCGTCAACTACGACCCCAGGGCTAGGTTTTAAAGATAAGGAGAAAGCAATCAGTACAATTAAAGCTATCAAAAATCGTCCAATTAAGTATCAAATTAATGTTATTTCTACTATGTTAGGCAGGGCTAAAAACCATCCTAATAAAACTAGAAATATGAATGAAGCGATAAAAGTTTTTAACAAATGGATGAAAGATTATAAATCAAATAACTCATGAAAAAAAAACCAAAAAAAGGGAATCCAATAGCTGTTGATTTAATGACATCAAAATACAAAAAAAGAATTGTTAAACCAAAAAAGGGCAAAGGTAGCTTTAAAAGATTAAAAAAATAGTATAAGTTAACGTAGTTTTCAGGGGCGGTTTTGCCTGAGATGCACCCTTTAAACCTGAACCAGATAATGCTGGCGTAGGAAGAAAACATATGACAGAAAAAATATTTTTAACATTTTCATTATTTACATTCTGCTTAGGTTTTATGTCTTATGGATACTATGTATCGAGAGGACGTATCTCACAAACTTCATTTCTATTAAGTGATAGGAACGTAAATTCCTTAAGTCTAACTTTTAGTTTGACTGCTTCTTGCTTTGGTATTTGGATATTGATTGGGCCCGCAGAAGCTTCAACTTGGGGAGGTCTAGGAGCAGTAATCGGATATGCATGTGGTCAAAGTTTTGTTTTTTTATATTTTACAAAGGTTGGTGTTAAAATTCGAAGACTATTTCCAAATGCAAGAAGTCTAACCGAAGTTATATCAAAACGTTATAGTGTTAAAGTCTGTAAACTGGTTTTAGGACTTACGTTACTTTACCTGTATGTATATTTTTGTGCCGAGGTTACTGCCATAGCCAAGGTAACAAATCTAATATTAGGAACACCACTTTGGCTTACAGCTGGATTGATAATTTTCTCAACTTTAATTTACTCACTAAAAGGCGGGTTAAAAATATCAATCATTACGGATAAATTTCAGTTTTGGATAATTATTATATTTTTAATAATGATATTTTATATTTTCATAAATGAAATTAACTTTTTATCATTTGAATTATTAGATAAATTTCCATCCAAGATAAATATTGAATACAGTGGTTTTACTGCCGGTCTAACTTTCTTTATAGCGGTGTTTGCAACAAATTTATTTGACCAAGGAATTTGGCAAAGAGTGTATGCTGCAAAAAATATTGATAACTTAAAAAAAGGTTTCATTGGTAGTTTCTTCATTGTTTTCTGTGTAATCTTTCTTCTTGGTCTAATTGGTATTTATGCCTCAGTAACAGGTGCTGTTAAAGATCCAAGCACGATAATATTTTCCATCTTAGTAAACAAAGAATATATTTTCTTAAATCTTTTAATTCTTATACTATCTCTAACTTTGGTACTGAGTAGTCTCGATACTTTAATTGCAAGTATTTCAAGTTTATTTATTATTCACTCACAAAGTTTTATAAAAAT
The DNA here is from genome assembly GCA_003280495.1 of Pelagibacteraceae bacterium AG-359-E06. Taxonomy (GTDB): domain Bacteria; phylum Pseudomonadota; class Alphaproteobacteria; order Pelagibacterales; family Pelagibacteraceae. Next base: position 19,697 of record QCET01000001.1, on the reverse strand, counting down.
TAAAAATATTAATTATCTTTATTTAACATCTGGAATTATTTTAGCAGGTTCTGCACTTTATGTTTCGTCGAAAGGTTTAAGTATATTATATTTGTTCTTATTGGCAGATCTTCTATGTTGCTCCGCTGCAATTCCTATATTTTACGGATTTTATAATAATAAAATTAAGTCAAAGAAGGTATATTTTTCAATCTTGTTAGGAGTCATCTCTGGATTATTATTTTTTCCAAGTCTAGATTTTTCAAAAAGTATTTTAGTTGGAGGGTTGCTAAATAAAGAAATATTCCCTCCTTTCATATCAAATTATTTATTATTCTGGTCTTTTATTATTGGGTCTCTAAGTCCTATAATTTTTCTTCGAAAAAATTAAATTTTATTAAATCTTGGATTCCACACAGATCTTTTTTCTTCTATATGTACGGTTTCAACTTTCTTGTTTAAATGTCTTTTACTCATCTCAAATGACAATGTTGAAGGTAATTTATCTTTATAAGTTGTTTTAATAAAATCTTTGACTTGTGAATAAGATGGATAAAAAACTTCATCGTTTTTAATTTTTAAATGCTTTTTAAGTTTAGACGAAAATAATCCCGTCCCATCATCAAAGAATCTTTCATGAGTTTCTCCGTAATCTTCATACTCAAAATATTTTAAATCATCTTTAGCTTTCTTATTTACCCAAGATGTATAAGCCCAATATTCACTAAAAGTTTCATAATCATTAAATGATTTAATTAATAATTTAAGCCAGCTTTCATCTGATTTATAATGCTTTTGTATTTGTTTTTTAAAACTCTCTAAATGAACTTGATTTAAGATCATATGATGACAGGTAAAAGTAGATTTAGAATTTATTACTGGATCCACGTTTAAAACTTCTTTTATCCATATTTCCCATTTTTTAACTATTTCTGGATTACCACCCGAATTGTCTTGCAATAATGCAAACTTGTTATCAGAAACTGGCCAAGGGTTTACTGGCAACATATCTGCATCCCACACCATAAATTTATCAGGAAGTTTAATAATATCGTTGGCCCCAATCTTTAAGCACTGCTGGTAGAACCAGCCTTTTGAATACAAATCATTTTTTATAGTTAGATTTTGTAATAGATTCTCTTTAGTAACATTATATTTTTTTAAAAAAAAATTATCTTCATTGTGACATTCAATAGGCAAATCCAAGTCTAACATTTCGATAGTTTCAATCTCTTTTTTGACAGAAATGATATGAATTTTTCTCGGGCTATAATGAAGATTTAAACTTTCTAAAACTGCTTTAGTTATCCAATTAACTTTGAATAACGGGATGACAATTTCTAACATTAGTTAAGATTGGTTTTTTCTATAACTTTCTCTTCGTTATTTCTATAAACTGTTCCTGGATCCTCTAGTCCAACATCGGAGCATAAAGGCTCAATCCCTTTTCCTTGTCTGGGATATTTGGCAACGATGGCTTGATATTCTCTTATATATTTGAATAAATTTTGTTTTGACATTTCATTTAAATATCCGCATTTTCCAATTTCACCTTTGGGCAGTGGAGCAGACAAGTTACCACCTCTTTTTTGAACCATCTTAACTTGAGAACCCCATACACATTCATCATCAAGTAATATGTCGTGCCACAAACTTAATTCAAATTTACTAATTAATTTAAAAATTCTATGCATTTGGTCAGACGATATCCATTTATTTATGTAACTAAAATATGCTCCTAATCCCATTCCAACAGATACAGCATGACCGTGTAATAGTCCTGCTTTAATTTCAAATCCGGGTGACCAAGTATGACCATAAGCATGCGGTCTGCATTGATGTGTTTCATATAAATTATCATATTCTGATGCTACATAGCTTTTCAATGCGAGGCCTAAAATTTTATCAGACCCTTTATCTATTTCATCTCCCTTAATACAATTTGAGGTACCAAATTTTGATGTTAAAAGGTCCGTTCCGATTTCTTCGAGAGCTTCAAATAATTCAATATCTTTTACAACAGCCATTTTAATAATTTCAGCCACACCGTGTCTTAACCATCCTGGTTCTAAAGTTTTAAAAAAAGATTTATCGGTGATACATAGAATAGGAGTATGATAAGCACCAAAAAGATTCTTATATCCATGCCCATCGCAACATGTTCTTGGAGAAGGACCTGCATCGATTCCAGATACAATTGATGTTGCAAGCATAACGTAAGGAGTATTTCTGTGGTACAATGCACATGCAAAGCCCCCAATATCTGCTAAAACACCTCCACCCATAATTAAAACAGGTTCATTTCTAGAAACTCCAAGCTGTTTGAAATCTCCTAAAATTTTTCCAACATTTTCATAAGATTTATCAATCTCCATAGCTCTATAAACAAGTTTTTCCAATTTGATGCCATGGTGAGCAAAATAGTCTGTAATTTTATCACCAAAATTATCTTCAACATTTTGATCAACCAAACATACACACCTTTTTAAAGACTTGTAAATATCTCTCAGCAAAGGAACATCTGGATCTAATGTATTATGTTGAACTTTTAAAGTTGTAAATGTTTTAAGACCCATCACAGCTTCAATGTGCTGGTAATTTTTTGTACTTAGAGTGTATCCGTAGCTTTCACGGTAACTTGATGTTGGATAAAGAGCATGTGGGTTTTTCTTTTCATAAATATCTCTTAGGTCAGCATAATCTGATTTAGCTTTTGATTTTAATCCTAAATCTAAAACTTTTGTATCAGCAAGATCAATCTCTTTAACATTTTCAGCAAAATCACTCCAAATAGCACCTTTATCTTCATCAAAAGAAAAGATTAAATCTGAAAGATTTTGTAGAAAAAAATACGATTTGTGATTTAGAGCTGATTTTAAAATTTTAATACTTGATAATCCAGTGACAGCGTCTTCATTTTTAAATTCTTCAGCAATATCTTGTGAGTAAACATCAATCTCGGTTATAGTTTTCAGGAAATCTAAAAAATTCGAGTTTTCAATTACTTTGTAAAGACCCTTATCTTCTAGGTTTGGATCCAATAAAGAATAGTCAAATTCTTTTACGAATTGCTTAATTTCATTAACTATTTTAATCACGATGGCTTTCTATAAAGAAATTTAACTTATTTCAAAAGATAGATTGTCCTAGTTTTAACAAAATATGTGTAAATTATATAAAATATTAAAATTTTCTTTTAGTTGTGCTTAGTGAATTGCAATTTCCACTATAAACCCATCTAAAATTATTATTTATATACCATTTACCTGCATCATTATTTGAACCTGAGTAAATCATAATTATTTCACCCGTAATTCTGTCAATCTTATAGAGTCTTGTTGATCTTTGTTTTTTGTTTACTCTTTCAACTTCTATAAAGTTTTGATCGAACCTAATGGTTTTACCGGCGTAAAGATCATTTTCATAAAATGTAAGTTTTTTTAATGTCTCATCTATATAAAATTTAATCTCTTTTACATCATCAAAAAACTTAGCTCCTTTACTTTTTTTTAAAAAGCTGTACTCTTTTTTAAATCTTCCCTTATCCTCCATCCTAGTGTATCTGCATGTGATAAGTTTTTTTGGAGTAACACTCTTTGCCCACGAAACATTTTTTTTGGATATATTAATAAATGAATAGCCAGGTTGCTCAGAAATATCCATTCTTCCTTTACTAGATATACACCTGCCAGTAACTCTTCTATTTTTAAAATCTTTTGAGAAGGTATAGAAAATCATTTTCATTACACTAAAATCAGGAGCGTCTCTTTTTATATTTTCAGATTTAAAAAAATTTGAAGGCATAGTTGCTAGAAACTCATCACATCTTAGATTTAGATTTTTTTTACCAATAACACCGACTGTGAGACGAATTACAATATCATCTGTATTTTTAACTTTGTATACTAAAATTTTAGCAGGTTTTTTTTTATAAAAGACATTAATTGATTTAACATCTGTCATATCTTTAGGTAGACTAGCTTTTCTATTATCCCAAGGCACTACATTTTGCCCGATAATTTTACTGTAATCACTGAATTTATATTTTGTACTATCTATTTTAAGAAATTTATTAATATTAACATTATCGCCTTCTTTGAAATGAGATTGATTTGTAGTTAGGAAAATTATTAATAGAGCAACTACAGATAAGCTTCCAACGCCTAAAAAAATTAGTTTATTTTTCTTTTTGGACACTATTGGATTTTAATTCAAAATATTAAATTAATCTAGCTCCAATTTTTTGTATAATTATTGATGCCAATTCATTACCTTTTTCTAGACACGATTTTTCTTCACACTTGTTTATAAAACCATGAAGATAGCCAGCTGCAAATAAATCTCCTGCACCAGTAAGATCTTTTACTTTGATATTCTTTTTACTATCACACTCATACAAATTTCCATTATTAATTGATAGACTCCCCTTTTCACCACGGGTTATTACTAAGATTTTGTTTAAACTTTTACCAAATTCTATGACATCGTCAAAAGACTTTGCATCGATTAATGACATAATTTCTTGTTCATTAGCAAATATTATATCTAGTTTATTTTTAACCAATTCCAAAAAATTAGTTTTGTGTCTATCAACACAAAATTTATCTGATAATGAAATTGCAGATTTATTTGAAAGTGAAATGGCTTTATCAAATGCTTTTTTTGGATCACCTTTATCCCAAAGATAACCTTCTAAAAATGTAATCTCAGAATTCTTAATTGCTTTTTCATCTATATCTTTTTCATTAATTTTGCCCGCTATACCAAGATGTGTACACATTGTACGTTCTGCATCAGGAGTTATTAATACAACACAAACCCCAGTTGGAAATTCCCCTCTTTTTTTCTCATAATAATAATTCACATCTTTTAAAATTAGACTTTCTTCATACATTTTACCAAATGTATCGTCATTAATTTTGCCAATAAATGCAACATCATTTTTAAGGTGAGAAAGACCAACTATTGAATTTGCAACTGAACCACCAGCTATGGATTGCTCAATTTTTAGGTTTCTTAAAATATTTTTTAGCTCAATGTCTGAAATGAGTTTCATTGTGCTTTTTTCTAATTTATTTTGGAATAGAAAATCGTCTGAGACTTTACAAATTAAATCTATTATTGCATTTCCTATTCCGACTACTTTGTGCATCAAATTTGATCTATTAAATTTTCTCTATTGTTATCGGGATTATTTACATCTTTTGATACTGGGTGAAAGCCAAGATTTGGCGGCTCAATGTTATTTATCATGGTCAAAAAATCAGTTTTAATATTCAAATATTTTAATATATCTTTTTCTTCAAGCACAACAGGCATTCTTGAATGAATATTTTTCAACTCACTTGATGCTTCCTGGGTAATTATTGTGAACTCTAGATTTTCGTTTTTTTGATATAGACCTGCAAAATAAAGATTTGTATTATCTTTTTTGTAAATGTATTGAGGTGTCTTTTTATTATTTTCATCTTTTTTCCATTCATAATATCCACTGGCAGGTATTACACATCTATTTTTATTTAGTAAATTTTTAAAAGTTATTTTTTCTGTAACCGTTTCTAATCGCGCATTATTTAAAGGTTTAAAATCCGACATTTTTTTAGACCAGCTAGGTACCAAACCCCAAATAAAATTTGTTAATATTATTTCATTTTCATTCGCTTTTATTATTGGAAGAAGTGAGGTTGGATAGGCATTAAAATTTTCATTATCATCCACACCCTCATTTTTATGAACTATTTTGTTTGTACTAGTAACAGGTTTTCTAATAACGTATCTACCACACATAATATCTTTTGTTATTAAATCAATTTTTTAATGAAAAAGCAAAAATTATAGTTAAGCTTTTTTAAATTTTACGGCTTTTTTTCTGTCAGCGTTAACTAATTTGCAAATTTTACATATTAGGCCATTACATCCTCTTGCAGTACAATACTCTCTCCCATAAAAAATAATTTGCAAATGTAATTTATTCCAGCTTCCTTTCGGGAATAACTCTTTTAGATCATTCTCAGTTTGAACTACATTTTTTCCACTCGTTAATCTCCATCTTTGCGCTAATCGATGTATATGTGTATCTACTGGAAATGCTGGAAATCCAAAACCCTGAGACATGACTACACTAGCTGTTTTATGCCCAACACCTGGTAATTCTTCAAGCTTTTCAAAAGTGTTAGGAACTCGTCCATTATATTTCTCGAGAAGTATTTTAGATAGTAAATAAACACTTTTAGATTTATTTCTAAATAATCCAATTTTTTTAATTAATTTTTCAATTTTTTTCCTTCCAAGTTTCACAAAATGTACTGGCTTGTTATATATTGGATAAATATCTTTAGTTACATTATTTACATTTACATCTGTGCATTGAGCTGACAAGAGTACCGATATTAGTAGTGTAAAATTATCCTTGTGATCCAATGGTGATGGTGTTTGAGGATAAATTTTATTTAAAATTTTTTGTATTACTTTTGCTCGTTTAATTTTTTCAGACTTATTGATCACGAATTTTTAGCACATCGTACATGTTGTACAAACCACTTCTTTTTTTTGATATCCATTTAACAGCATCTATAGCTCCGTCGACAAATATATCTCGAGTTTTAGCAGTATGTTTAATTTCAATAATTTCTTGGGGTGTTCTAAATATTACCGAATGTATTCCTCGAGCATTTCCTATTCTTCTAATAAAAAAGTTTATCTTGTTTCTAGTTACTTTTCCTTTTTTATTAAGGAATATTTTACCTCTTAATTTTCTCAAATTCGAATTTCTTCCTTCAGAAATCGACTCTCCTAACATTAAAGCAGTTCCAGAGGGATAATCAACTTTATGCCTGTGATGTTCATCGTGGATTTCAATTTGAAATTTTTTGATGATTTTATTTGATAATATTTTACTCAAAAATTTCATTATATTTATTCCCAAGCTCATATTACCAGATTTTAAAATTGCTGTTTTTTTAGCAGCTCTTGCAATCATTTTATTTTGAGTAGCAGAAAATCCTGTTGTGCCAATTATAATTTTTTTTTTAAGCTTTACAGCAATTTTTAGAATTTCCATAGTACACTTAGGTCTAGTGAAATCTATAATGACATCTGAATTTCTAAGGGACTCTATTGAATTTCTTTCATAAACTAAATTTCCCCTTTTTATTTTTCTTTGTTCTGTGACACTTACTAATTTAATTGAATTTTCTCTTTTTACTCTCTTTACTAATAAGGAACCCATTCGACCTAGACCGCCACTGATACTAACTTTAATTTTTTTCATCAATTAATATTTTCCCAAAATTTTTTAGCTTTTTTGAAAAAACTTTGATTTTCAGGATTATTTTTAGAATCTTCCAATTTTCTAAATTTTTCAAGTAATTCTTTTTGCTCTTTATTTAATGATATGGGAGTTTCAACTTTGATTTGTAGATATAGATCTCCAAAACCTGAGCTTCGTAGCATTGGCATACCTTTGTTTTTTAATCTTAGCTGTTTTCCTGATTGTGTACCAGCTGGTATTTTTACATTTGCTTTTGTCCCGTCAATACTTGGCACTTCGATTGAAGTTCCCAAACTTGCATCAGCCAATGATATAGGAAGTTCAAAATATAAATTTTCTTCTTCTCTCTGAAAAATATCGTGTTTTACAACACTAATGTAAACATACAGATCTCCATTAGTTCCGCCTCTGTAACCAGCATCACCTTTACCAGCTAATCTAATCCTCGTTCCATCATCTACACCTTTAGGTATAGTGATAGATAAAGTCTTTTTTGTTTTCACAATTCCTGCACCTCTGCAATCTTTGCAGGGCTTGCTAATCACTTCACCTTCACCTCTACAATCTGGACAGGTTTGTTGAACTGTAAAAAAGCCTTGTCTTGACCTTACCTTACCGTAGCCATCGCAAGTACCACATGACATGGCCTTAGATCCTGTAGCTGCTCCAGATCCTGAACATTCACCACATTTCTCGGCAGAACTTATATTAAAACTTGATTTTTTTCCGCTGTAAGCCTCCTCCAAGGTCACACGAACATTTATTTTTAAATCTGATCCTCTGTTAGCTCGCGATCCTTTTCTTCCACGACCTCTATTAGATCCCATAAAGTCGCCAAAGAAGTCATCAAAGATGTCGGAAAAAGCATCGGAATCAAATCCACCAAAATCACTAAATCCACCCCCTCCTGCATTTTGAAAAGCAGAATGTCCAAACTGATCATAACTACTTTTTTTTTGTGGATCAGATAGGATTTGATAAGCCTCAGAAGCTTCTTTGAACTTCATTTCAGCACTTTTATCACCTGGATTTCTATCAGGGTGATATTTCATAGCTAATTTTCTGTATGCTGATTTGATCTCGTCTTTTGAAGCACTTTTGCTAACGCCTAAAGTTTCATAATAATCGGCTTTAGCCATTTTTGATCCTCAACGTTAAGTAATTTACGCGCTATCTTTTTTATCGTCTTTTACTTCTTCATATTCAGCGTCTACAACATCATCTTTTTTATTGTTTCCAGATGTCGTTTGACCTTCAGGTTTAGCTCCAGCCTTACCACTTTTTGCCTGTTGTTCCTTATAAATTGCTTCACCAAGCTTCATTGAAGACTGAACCAAAGTTTGGGTTTTAGATTTAATATCCTCGACTTTGTCTGATTTAATAGCATCTTTTAATGCCTGAATGTCTTTCTCAATAGTTGCCTTCTCTTCTTTGCTAATTTTAGTTCCATGCTCTTTTAAACTTTGCTCAGTAGAGGCTACTAATGAATCTGCTTGATTTTTTGCATCGACTTCTTCTCTTTTCTTTTTGTCAGCTTCTTTATTTGCCTCAGCGTCTTTGACCATTTTTTCGATTTCTTCGTCAGATAGTCCACCTGAAGCCTGAATTTGAATTTTTTGTTCTTTTCCAGTTCCTTTGTCTTTTGCTGAAACACTTACAATTCCATTTGCGTCTATATCAAACGTTACTTCAATTTGAGGGACTCCTCTTGGTGCTGGCGGTATTCCAGTTAATTCAAAATTACCAAGTAGCTTGTTATCAGCCGCCATTTCTCTTTCACCTTGAAATACCCTGATAGATACGGCTGGTTGATTATTTTCAGCCGTAGAGAATACTTGGCTTTTTTTTGTTGGTATAGTCGTATTTTTTTCTATTAGTTTTGTAACCACTCCACCTAATGTTTCTATTCCAAGTGACAGAGGAGTTACATCTAGCAATAACACATCTTTAACATCGCCTTGTAATACACCTGCTTGAATTGCTGCACCCATGGCTACCACTTCATCTGGATTAACACTTTTACTAGGTTCTTTTCCAAAGAAGTTTTTAACAGTTTCTACGATCTTTGGCATTCTTGTCATTCCACCAACAAGAATCACCTCGCCAATTTCTCCAGCCGACATACCAGCGTCTTTCAAAGCTGTTTTGCAAGGACCTATGGTTTTTTCAATTAACTCAGAGACAATTGACTCTAATTTAGCTCTAGTTAGCTTTAGAGTTAAATGTTTTGGCCCCGACTTATCTGCAGTAATAAAAGGTAGATTAATTTCAGTTTGTGCAGAAGATGATAATTCAATTTTTGCTTTTTCAGCAGCTTCCTTCAATCTTTGTAGAGCTAACTTATCCTGTTTCAAATCAATCGCATTGTCTTTTTTAAATTCATCAGCAAGATAATCTACTATCTTTGTATCAAAATCTTCACCTCCTAAAGCTGTATCACCGTTAGTGGATTTAACTTCGAACACACCATCTCCAAGCTCAAGTATAGATATATCAAATGTTCCACCACCTAAATCATAAACAGCAACTGTTTTAGCTTTTTTTTTGTCTAGACCATATGCTAATGCAGCCGCGGTTGGTTCATTAATAATTCTTTCTACTTCTAATCCTGCAATTTTTCCTGCATCTCTCGTTGCTTGTCTTTGTGAGTCATTAAAGTAAGCAGGAACTGTTATAACTGCTTTTTTTACTTCAGAACCTAAATATTTTTCTGCAGTTTCTTTCATTTTTTGAAGTACAAATGCTGAAATTTGGCTTGGTGAGTATTTATTATTTTTAGCCTCTACCCAAGCGTCTCCATTTTCTGATTTTATAATTTTATATGGAAGGCTATCAATATCTTTCTTAACTGCTGCCCCATCAAATTTTCTACCAATTAGTCTTTTTACGGCGTACAAAGTATTTTCTGGATTAGTTACAGCTTGTCTTTTAGCAGACATCCCAACAAGTTTTTCATTATCAGTAAATGCTACAACTGAAGGGGTAGTTCTTGCTCCCTCTACATTTTCAATAACTTTGGCTTCTTTCCCATCCATTACAGCGACACATGAATTCGTTGTACCTAAATCTATTCCTATAATTCTCGTCATAATATTCTCCTTAGTAATGTATGATGTGGTAATTATATTGAGTTTTACAAGGTATTAATTGAATATTTTTTATTTGAAAAATACTTATTTTTTAGGGTTTTTAGCTACATATACCATAGAAGGTCTCAATAATCTCTCGTATAGTGTGTAACCTTTCTGGACTTCTTCAATTATAGTGCCCTCTTCTTTATCGCTCTCTTTCTGCCCAACTGCCTGATGAAAATTAGGATCGAATTTTAGTCCTAAGCATTTGATGTAGTTTATGTTATTTTGTTTTAGAGTGCTTTCTAAATCTTTTTCAATAATTTCCACACCCTCTAAAATCTCTTTAAATTCGGTAGTTTTGAATTTATCGTTTTGTTTAAAAATATTAAACGCTCGATGCAAATTATCAGTAAGTGCTAAAATTTGTAGAGCAAACGTCGATGCCCCAAACTTTATAATATCTTCTTTCTCTTTTTCATGATTTTTTCTTAAATTCTCGCTTTCAGCTAAAGCTCGCAAAAGTTTATCGTTAAGTTCTTTTATTTTTTTTTCATTAGAATTATCATCGTTGTTAGCTAAGTTTTTAGGGCTTATTTCAGTATCCTTCGGTGAAGAGGACTTTTTTTCATCATTTTTGTCAGTCATAATGTATCTTTAATCTGTTAAAAGGATATATAATGATGGTTTAAAAAAATCCAAGTTCAAATGATAAGAAAAAATAGAAAAAATTTTGAGATAAGACCCCTCGAAATTGTTAAAAATAACATTAAAAATGCAGACGGGTCGTGTTTAATCAAGTTAGGTAATACCCAAATTATTTGTACAGCGTCTTTCGAAGGTAAACTACCGAAGTGGTTGAAGGGTAGTGGTAAAGGATGGATAACTGCTGAGTATGGCATGTTACCAAGATCAACAAACGAGAGAATGAGACGAGAGGCGTCCGTTGGAAAAATTTCAGGTCGAACATCTGAAATTCAAAGATTAATAGGTAGGGCGTTAAGATCTTCAGTTGATCTAAGCATATTAGGAGAAAATTTGATAACTATTGATTGCGATGTGATCCAAGCAGATGGAGGAACAAGGACTGCATCTATAACTGGTGGATATATTGCATTAGTAGAATGTATTAAAATAATGCAAAGTAAAAAAATAATTAATACTAATCCAATAAAAAATCAAATTGCAGCGATAAGTAGCGGTTACGTAAATGGTGATCACCTAATAGATTTAGATTACGAAGAAGATAGTACAGCTGATGTGGATGCAAATTTTGTAATTAATAGTTCACGAGATTTAATAGAAATACAATTAACATCAGAGAAAGAGGCATGCAGTGAAAAACAATTTAATGAAATGTTGATTAAAGCAAAAGACATAATATCTGAAATAATAAAATATCAAAAAAAAATATTAAGTGAATAAGTTTAAAATTTTAAAATCGACAAAGAAAATTTTAATAGCTACAAATAATCCTGGTAAATTTAAGGAGATTAAGGAGTTATTGCCACAAAAAATTCGTTATTTTAAACCGAAAGATTTTAACATGAAAGAACCTGTTGAAAATGGAAAAACCTTTCAGGCTAATGCAAAAATCAAATCTCTTTATGGTGCTAAATCAAGTAACATCGTATGTATCTCTGACGACTCTGGTATTGAAATATTAGAATTAAATAATCAACCAGGTATTTATTCAGCTAGATGGGCAGGAAGAAAAAAAAATTTTAATTTGGCAATTCAAAAAGTTTATAAAAAGTTAAAAAAAAAAAATAAGTTAAATTCAAAAGCAAATTTTGTATGTTGCTTATCTATAGCACTTCCAGATGGAACTTCGAGAGAGTTTATTGGAAGAATTAAGGGAAGGATTGTATTTCCAGCAAAGGGAAAAAATGGCTTCGGATACGATCCTATATTCATTCCTTATGGTCAAAAAAAAACTTTTGGTGAATTAAAAAAAAGAGAAAAGCAAAAAATCTCTCATAGATATAAAGCTTTTAAAAAAATTAAGAAATATTTTAAGTTTTCTTAACTTTAATGAATTTACCTTTTTTAATTTTGTAAAGTTGTAATTCGTGATTTACTTTATTTTTTTCAATTTTAAATTTTCCGATCTCACCTTTAAAAGTAGATTTTTGAAAATCCTCAATTCTTAAATAATCTTCTTTTTTATTAAACCACGTCGATGCAATTAAAGGAACAATATCAAATGCCAAAATTTCAATATTCTCAATGTTATTACCGTAAACTTTTTTATATTTTTTATTTAATTTGTCAAAAGCATTGAGATTAATAGATGGAAAAATAATATTTTCCAATGATGGTTCTAATAATAAATTTCTATTAAACCACTGATTTAATGTAATGAATTGAACAGTTTTATAATTAACATCGTAAAAATCAAAAAAAGAAATTGATGCAATGAGTTCATTGTTATAATTCGGTATAAATACGCGTCTGTAATTAACACCCTCTCTAGTATCGTGTTTCTCTAACTCTTTTGCATAATTTGCGTCACCTTCGTCTCCAGTAGCCTTCAACCTTTTGATTTGATCTAAATGTTTTTTATTTCGGTAATTAAAATTAGTTGCTTGTAGTGATCTCAATTTAATTTCATTAAAATCCCTGTAAAAGTATTTTTTTTTAATCTTTACCTTTGACTTTAACTGCTCCAATGTAAGTTTTGAAAAATTGTTTTCTTTAGCAAAATAAACAATTTTATCACTTCTTTTTTTTAGAAAGCCATCTAGTGCTTTTATTTCTGAAGATAAATTTACACCGAAATTTAGAACATTTGAGGGTATTTTTGTTTCTTTATTGCTAAATGAGAAGAAAAATGAATTTTGAAAATCTTTTAGATTTTTGATTTCTTCCAATGACTCTGAAGTTATTGGTCCGATAAATATATTTAAATTTTTTTCTCTTGCTTTTAGATAGGCATCTTTAGTGCCTCCTTTTGAACTATTTGTATCATAAGGATATATTTCAATATTTAAATTATCTAACTCAAATATGGTCAACTGAATTGTATTCATGACTCTAACTCCAATATCGCTATATTTGCCTGTAAGGGGTAAAATTGCTGCGATTCTTAACTTGTCTTTTTTAGCATGAGCAGAAACTGTGAAAAAAACCACGAGGTAAAAAAATAAGATATATTTAATTGCCTTCATGCTATGATCGTAATTGAGCTATTAATAAATTAATGAATAAAAACATATTAAAGAGTGGATTATACATCGTTAGTCTACCAATTGGCAATCTCAACGATATAACATCCAGAGCTAAAGATACAATTTCTAATTCAGATTATATACTGTGTGAAGATACTAGAAATACATTAAAAATTCTAAATTATTTTAAAATATCAAAAAAATTGGTTAGTTATCACAAGTTTAACGAGACTAAAACAAAAGACACAATTATTGAAGATTTAAAAAAGGGTAAAATAATATCATTGGTGTCTGACTCTGGAACACCGTCAGTTTCTGATCCAGGAAAAAGTTTAATTACAGCGGTACATAAAAATAAAATAAATATTTTTCCAGTACCTGGTGTCTCTGCGCCTATTGCAGCCTATAGTGTATCAGGTTTCCAAGAAAAATTTCATTTTGCTGGATTCCTTCCAAAGAAACTTGCTGAAGCAGAAAGATATTTAATTAAATTAAAAAAAATCAACGGAGTTTTAATTTTTTTTATTCCATCTAGGGATTTAAAAAAATACCAAGAAATAATTATAAAGCATTTTTATGCTATGGAATTTTTTATAGCAAGGGAAATAACAAAGGTTCATGAAACTTATATAAGAGATAAAGTAGATAAACTTCAAAGGTATGTTGAAAAAAATAATAAAGGGGAATTAACTCTTTTAATAGACAATAATTTTTCTGAACAAAAAGAAAAAGAAGATAACCCTGTTGATATCGTAGCAGAAATTAAATTATTGATTGGAAAAATGAAGTCAAAAGATATATCTGAATATTTAGGTAACAAATACAATTTGAGTAAAAAGAGTATATACGCAAAGGTAATTAAATTATTAAATGAATAAATTACTAAGAATAATTCCAATAATTTTAGTTTTTTACAGTTGCGTACCTGTAATAGGTACAGCAACTGTTGGAGTTATTAAAACAGGAGTACAAATTTCTGAAGACCCAAGGACTTTTGGGACGATTGTTGATGATAATATTATAGAGAAATCTTTTAAAATCAAAATTACTGAGACAGATAAAAAATATTTTATAGCTGTGAAAGGTAAATCGTTAGATGGAAGATTTTTTATTAAAGGAGAGGTTAATTCTATAGATGAGAAAATTTTAATGACTAAATTAGCGTGGGAGACAGATGGCGTAAGGTCTGTCCAAAATAATATAACAGTTAAAGATGAAACGACCTGGAAAGATAAGGCAAAAGATGTACTCATTACATCGCAATTAAAAGTTGCGTTAGTGAGTGACAAAAATATAAAATCAGGAAATTTTCAGATTACAACAGTTAATCAAAATATTTATATTTTTGGGATTGCAAGGAATGAGGAAGAAAGAAAGCTTGTCATCAATGAAGCAAATCAGATAAACGATGTTGAAGAAGTTGTATCAAGTATTTTCTTGGTTTCTGATCTTACTAATAATCAAAGATTAAAAAATTAATATTTAATAATCTCAGAGGAGTAAGCCGCTATGGAAGCTAAATTTAATATTTCTGAGCTTGAAGATCGTAGAGGAGCGACTTCAATTGGTTGTGCTAGACCAATTAATAATGGTCCAAATACTTTACCGCGTGAAAGTTCTTTTAACATTTTTATGGAAATTGCAGCAGCATGTATTGAGGGCATTACTAAAACATTTGCACTACCTACAATGTTAGAAAAAGAATAAGTACCTTTATATTTATTATTAAGTGCTACATCTGGTTGCATCTCGCCATCAAATAGGAAATCTACCTTCTCATCTTTTAACATTTCGACTGCTTTTGATATCCGTTTAGTTCTATCAGTTTCCGGTTGCCCAAAAGTTGAATGTGATAAAAATGCAATTTTTGGATCTAAACCAAGAAGTTTTGCTACTCTAGCGGACGATTTTGCAATTGATGCAAGCTCCTCAGATGTTGGGTATTCAATTACATTTGTGTCAGCTATTACGATTGTTCTTCCTCTATTAACAAAAACACACAATCCAAAAACAATTTCATCATCTCTCGAACCTATAGATTGCATTAATTTATCTACTGTTGCAGCATAATGCCTTGTATTACCAGCTACCATTCCATCGGCATCGCCGCAAGCAACCATACACGAACCCCATGTCACGCGGTCTGTTTTAACAAGTTTGTTGCACTCAGCTTCCAAAACACCTTTTCTTTGTAATTTTTTGTAGAGATAATTAATATATTTTTTAGATTTATCTTTATCAGTTGAATTTGTAACTTGAATTTTGTAATTTTCGTTTAAGCCAATCTTTTTAAATGTATTTTTAAGCTTCTCCTCATTTGCAATCAAAATTGGTTCACCTAACCCGCTATTTTTAAAAGCTACAGCTGCTTTTAAACTTTCTGGATCCTCACCCTCGGCAAACACTATTTTTTTTGTCTTACTTTTAATTAATGAGTTAATCGTTTTCATAAAATTCATAGATGGATCAAGTCTCTCAGCCAATTGCTGTTCATAAATTGAAAAATCCTTAATTGGTTTTTGTGCAACACCACTTTTCATTGCAGCTTTTGCAACGGCAATAGGTATTGAGGTTATAAGCCTCGGATCAAAAGTCGATGGGATTATATAATCTTTACCGTATTGCGGTCTTTCTCCGCCATAAGCAACCACTACCTCATCTGGCACATCCTCGCGAGCTAATTTTGCAATTGCGTTTGCAGCAGCTACTTTCATCTCTTCATTAATTGTTTTTGCTCTCACATCAAGTGCGCCTCTAAATATATATGGAAATCCGATCAAGTTATTTACTTGATTTGGGTAATCTGAACGGCCTGTAGCTACAATAGCGTCATTTCTGATTTCATGAACAAGCTCTGGTTTTATTTCAGGATCAGGATTTGCGCATGCAAATATAATTGGATTTTTTGCCATCGATTTTACCATTTCAGGTTTCAACACGTCTTTTGCGGATAATCCAAGAAAAACATCAGCATTTTTAATTGCATCTTCTAATGTCCGATGTTTGGTATTTATCGCGTGTTTAGATTTCCATTGATCAATTTTGCCTGGCCTATCTCTGTAGATAACACCTTTCCTGTCAAGCATGATTACATTTTCGTTCGGTACTCCACTATTTTTAAATAACTCAGTGCAAGCTATTGCTGATGCTCCAGCTCCATTAACAACAATCTTAACTTTCTTAATATCTTTTTTGGCTATATCTAGTGCATTTATTAATCCAGCGGTAGTAATAATAGCAGTTCCATGTTGGTCGTCATGAAAAATTGGGATGTCTACCAACTGTTTAAGCTTTTCTTCTATTATGAAACAGTCCGGTGCAGCAATATCCTCCAAATTAATACCACCGAAAGTTTTTGAAATCTTACTTATACAATTTATAATCTCATTAGAGTCTTTTGAATCTATTTCAATATCTATTGAATCGATATCTGCAAATCTTTTAAATAAAACTGATTTCCCTTCCATAACTGGTTTCGAGGCTAGTGCACCTAAGTCTCCTAAACCTAATATTGCACTCCCATTACTAATAACAGCAACTAAATTACCTTTACTCGTGTAGTCGTATGCACTTTGCTCATTTTTAGAAATTTCTATACATGGTACAGCTACTCCTGGAGAATATGCTAAAGCCAAATCTCTTTGTGTTGCTAAGTCTTTTGACGAAATAATTTCTATCTTTCCTGGTTTTCCCCCAGTGTGAAAATCCAAAGCTTCTTTATCGCTATATTTTTCTATATTATCTTT
Organism: Pelagibacteraceae bacterium AG-359-E06; assembly: GCA_003280495.1. GTDB lineage: Bacteria > Pseudomonadota > Alphaproteobacteria > Pelagibacterales > Pelagibacteraceae. The sequence continues at coordinate 2,461 of QCET01000001.1, read as the reverse complement.
CTTGTTCATTTCAAAGAATTGCCTAAATCTTTAGAGATAAGCTTTTAATTTAGAGGAATTTTTCTGTAAAACAATAATTAAATGAATATTTTAAAATCTGTAGGGTCATTTGGCGGTCTAACCATAATAAGTAGAATTCTTGGTTATATTAGAGACATTTTGATAGCTATTTTTATTGGTACATCTTATCTAGCAGATGCTTTTTTTGTAGCATTCAGACTTCCAAACACTTTTAGGCGTCTTTTTGCAGAGGGTTCTTTTAATTCAGCATTTATTCCAATGTATACAAAATTTAAAAATAAAAAACAGTCATATTTGTTTGCAAACTCAATATTCAATTTTTTGTTAATAATACTTTTAGGATTTGTATTCTTGTGTGAAATTTTCATGGGTGGAGTAATGTTTATTATTTCTCCCGGTTTCGTAGAGGATCCTAATAAATTTGAAGTGGCAAAGACATTAAGTAGAATTACATTTCCCTTTTTACTATTTGTCTCACTCTCATCTTTTTTATCAGCTATACTAAATTCAAATAATAAATTTGCTGCCTCCGCTGCAGCTCCTATTATATTAAATATTTTTTTTATAATCTCTATTTTTATATCAAGTGCTTATGACAAATCATTTGTACAAAATATGTCATTAGCTGTTTTTTTTGCTGGTATTGTTCAGTTCTTGATTTTAGTATTTTGTACAAGAAAATACTTTCTCCCTAAATTAGGTTTTAATTTTATATATTTAAAAAATATAAAAGATTTTTTTAAAAGGATATTGCCTAGTATATTTTCTTCTGGAATTATGCAGATAAATATTTTAGTAGGTACTATTATTGCATCATTTCAATCTAGTGCAGTTTCTTATTTGTATTATGCTGATAGAGTTTACCAACTTCCATTAGCACTTACGGGTATTGCTGTAGGTACGGTTATATTACCGGTTTTATCAAAAAGCTTAAAAAGCAAATCAGACAAGATTGTAAAATTTTTACAAAATAGATCAGTAGAACTTTCACTTTTTCTTTCAGCACCCGCCGCCGCTGGACTAATAATTGGTTCAGAGCAAATCATTTCTTGTTTATTTGGATATGGATCCTTTGATAATGAAAGTATTAAGCAAACCTCTAGGGCGCTAGAAGTTTTTGGATATGGTTTACCAGCTTTCTCTTTATTAAAATTATACTCCAATTTTTATTTTGCAAGAGGGAATACAAAATTTCCTTTCCATGTTTCAATAATAACGGTTATTTTAAATATTTTTATAAGTATATTATTTTTTAACAAAATAGGATTTATATCAATTGCTTTTGGAACTACTATTTCTTGTTGGATTTCAATATTCATATATAAATTTTTTTTAAAAAAAGACAATTTTTACGAGTTTGACAAAATATTTATTGAGAGACTTTCAAAAATTTTTGTATGTACTTTAATTATGGCATCAATACTTTATTTCCAATTTTTTTATTTCTCCTATAACTTTGAAACTGCTGGTATTTATAAACTTTTTTATTTAATATTTATTATTTCATCATCTATTGTAGTTTATTTTGCTCTTTCATTATTGTTTAGGTCTTTCAGCATACGCGATTTTAGAATAAAAAGTATTTAGATATTATGGAAAAAAATAGAATTTTATCAGGGATTCAGCCAACTGGAAATTTACACCTAGGTAACTATTTGGGGGCAATAAAAAATTTTGTTAGCTTACAAAATAAATTTGATTGTTTATACATGTTAGCTGACTACCACGCCATAACAACTAATTATAATCAAACAGAAATTAAAAATCATATATATGAAACAACTGCTGCATTTTTAGCGTCAGGCTTAGATAATGAAAAAAATATAATTTTTAGACAATCAAGAGTTCCAGCGCACTTAGAATTGGCATGGATTCTAAATTGTGTAGCAAGGTTAGGTTGGTTAAATAGGATGACACAGTTTAAAGAAAAAGCTGGTGAAAATAAAGAGAAAGCAAGCGTTGGATTATATACTTATCCAGTTCTAATGACTGCTGATATACTAATCTATAATGCAACTCATGTACCAGTAGGAGAAGATCAAAAACAGCATTTAGAACTTTGTAGAGACATTGCGCAAAAATTTAATAACGATTTTAAAGTTAAAGATTTCTTTAAACTCCCAGAGCCTATTATACCTAAAAACGTTTCTAGGATAATGAGTCTTAGAGATGGTACAAAAAAAATGAGCAAATCAGATCCTTCAGACTCATCTAGAATCAATCTCAAAGATAGTAATGATCAAATTTCACAAAAAATTAGAAAAGCCAAAACTGACAACGAACCAATAAAATTAAATATATTATATGAAAATTCAAAGCGTTTTGAAGCAAAAAATTTAATTTCAATTTATGCAAGTTTGCAGGATAAAGACGTTAAAGAAATTATAAAAGAGTATGATGGCAAAACTTTCTCCATTTTTAAAAATAAATTAATTGATGT